>DASXGX010000118.1:0-131580 GCA_036488815.1 Roseiarcus sp. | reverse complement strand
CCGATCCATGCGGTCGGCGTCGCCTACTCCGTCTGCGAAGTCGACGCGGTGCCTGACGAGGGGCACGACGAACGACTCGACTTCATCCTCACCGAGCGCGACTGGATCGACGCGCGAGGCGCTCGCTGATGCGGCTCCTCTTCATCGGCGATGTGGTCGGCCGCTCCGGCCGGGCCGCGGTGCTGGCCCAGGCGGCGGCGCTGCGCTCGCGCTGGGCGCTCGATTTCATCGTCGTCAACGCCGAGAACGCGGCGGGCGGCTTCGGCCTCACCGAGGCGCTGTGCGAGGAATTTCTCGCCGCCGGCGTCGATGCGATCACGCTCGGCAACCATGCGTTCGATCAACGCGAGGCGCTGGTGTTCATCGAGCGCCAACCGCGCCTGATCCGGCCCGCGAATTTTCCTAAGGGGACGCCGGGGCGCGGCGCCAATCTGATCGAGGCCGCCAACGGGGCGCGGGTGCTGGTCGTCAATATGATGGGCCGCGTCTTCATGGACCCGCTCGACGATCCTTTCGCACGCATCGAAGAGGAGCTTGGGGCCTGTCCGCTCGGCCTCGGCTGCGACGCGGCGATCATCGATTTCCACGCCGAGGCGTCGAGCGAGAAGCAGGCGTTCGGCTATTTCGTCGACGGCCGCGCCAGCCTCGTCGTCGGCACCCATACTCATACGCCGACCGCCGACGCGCGCGTGCTCGCCGGAGGCACGGCCTTCATGACCGATGTCGGCATGACCGGCGACTACGATTCGGTGATCGGCATGGAGAAGGACGAGCCGCTGCGCCGCTTCACGCGGCGCATCCCCTCCGCACGCTTCGAGCCCGCGCTCGGACCGGCGACGCTCTGCGCCGTCGCGGTCGAGACCGGGCCGGACGGCCTCGCGCGCCGCGTCGCGCCGGTGCGCATCGGCGGCGCGCTCGCGCCGGCGGGGCCCGATTTCTGGAACGCTTGAAGGAGCAGACGTGTTCGATCCGACGCCAGTCACAGCCGACGCCACGATCGTTTTCGACCTCGACGGCACGCTCGCCGAGACCGCGCCCGATTTGATTGCGGCGCTGAATTTCGTGCTGACGAGCGAGGGGATCGAACCGTTGCCGCTCGTCAGCGCCCGCTATCTGCTCGGCGCGGGCGGCCGGGCGCTGATTTCGCGCGGCTTCGCCCAGGCGGGGCGGCCGCTCGATCCCGCGACGCTGGAGACGTTGTTCGCCCGTTTCCTCGACTATTATAACGGCCACATCGCCGACCACAGCACGCTGTTCCCCGGCGTCATCGAAAGCCTCGACCGCTTCGCGGCGGCGGGCTGGCGGCTCGCCGTCTGCACCAACAAGATGGAAGCCTCCTCACACCTGTTGCTCGGCAAGCTCGGCGTCGCGGAGCGCTTCGCCTTCATCTGCGGGCAAGACACGTTCGGCGTCGGCAAGCCCGATCCCAAACCGCTCCTGGAGACGATCCGCAGCGTCGGCGGACGGCCCGAGCGCACCGTGATGGTCGGCGATTCGCGCACCGACATCGAGACCGCACGCGCCGCCGGAACGCCGGTCGTCGCCGTCGACTTCGGCTACACGGACAAGCCGGTCGCCGAACTCGGCCCAGACCAGGTGATCTCGCATTTCGACGCGCTGTTCCCCGCCGCGCACGCGCTGCTCGGGCAACCTGCGCTGGGGTGAGAGGCGGCGGCTCCGCGCCGATCGGTTACGAGGCGTCCGCCAGGTCGCGATTTGCGCCTGCCGGGCGGGGATCGGGCGCGACGGGTCTGCGGCCCTGATAGGCATAGCGGACACGCCGAGCGGCGCCGGCCCATTCCTGTGCCGAAGAGCCGTCGGAAGTCTCGAAGGAATCGAAGCCCGAGCGGCAAAGCAGCTCGGCTTGTTCGCGCAGCACATTGCCGCTCGCCCGCAGTTCGCCGCCGTAGCCGAGGCGCTCGCGCAGCAAGACCGCCGCCGTGTACGGACGGCCATCGCGGAAGCTTGGGAAATTCAGGACCACGAGGCCCAACCGCGACGCCCAAGGACGGAGGGTTTCCACGTCGTCGCCCGGTTGCAGTTGAACGCCAGTCGGCGCCGTTCTCCGTCCCACCGCTTCGCCGTCGCGAATCAAGCGGTCGACCGACAGAAGCACCTTGCCGTCGACCGGAATCGGCTGCTCGGCGTCGAGTGGGAGATAGGGGTCGTCCCTATTCGCAACGAACTCGCCCTGAGGCGTGCGCTTAATGAGCATTGCCGTACACCGCCGCTTTGAAAGGAGTGAGGCCGACCCTGCGATAGGTTTGAAGGAAGCGCTCATGGGGAAGCCGCTCCCGCCGATAGGCCCGAACAATCGCTTCGACCGCCGCTGGCGCCTGCTCGAAGGGAAGCGCGGGACCTAGGACGTCGCCGATCGCGGCGTCGTCGAGGCCCGGGCTGCCGCCGAGCGTGAGTTGGTAGAATTCCTCGCCCTTCTTATCGACGCCGAGGATGCCGACATGGCCGACATGATGGTGGCCGCAAGCGTTGATGCAGCCGCTGATGTTGATCTTGAACTCGCCGACATCCGCGGCGAGATCGGGATCGGCGAGGCGGCGGCCAATCTCCTGCGCGAGAGGGATGGCGCGCGCGTTGGCCAGGGCGCAATAGTCGAGGCCGGGACAGGCGATGATGTCCGACGCGAGATTGATATTGGCGGTGGCGAGCCCGATCGCTTCGAGCTCCGCGTACACGTCGGGCACGTCGTCCAGCCGGACGTGCGGCAGCACGAGGTTCTGCTCGTGGGTGACGCGGATCTCGGAAAAGCTGAAGCGGTCGGCGAGGCCGGCGAGCCGATCCATCTGCTCGGACGAGCAGTCTCCCGGCGCCTCGCCCGGCGCCTTGAGGGAAACGTTGACGACTGCATAGCCGGGCTGGCGATGCGGCAGGACATTGGTCCGCACGAAAGCCGCCAGCCCGCGAGCCCCGGCCTTCGCCTGTTCGAGCCGCTGCGAGTCGGCGGGCAAGGCTGCGAACGCCCGCATGCCGAAGCTCTCGCGGATGCGCTTCACTTCCCCGGCCGGCAGGTCGACTTGCTCCTTGTCGATCTCGCGCCATTCCTCTTCGACCAGCCGAGCGAACTCGTCGGCGCCGAGGCTCGCGACCAGGATCTTGATCCGCGCCTTGTACAGATTGTCGCGCCGTCCGAGCCGGTTGTAGGTGCGCAGGATTGCGGTGAGATAGGACATCAGATGGCGGGGCGGCAGGTCCCTGCGGATCGTCTGCCCCACATAGGGCGTGCGGCCGAGGCCGCCGCCGACCATCACCTCGAAGGCCAGATCTCCGTTCTCACGCCGATGCAGCCTGAGCCCGATGTCGTGAAAGCGCGACGCCGTGCGATCGGCGCCGGTCGCCGTGACGGCGATCTTGAACTTGCGCGGCAGGAAGGAGAATTCCGGGTGCAGGGTCGACCACTGCCGAATCGCCTCCGACCATACCCGCGGGTCGTCCACCTCATCGGCGGCGGCGCCTGCGAAGGGATCGGCCGTGGTGTTGCGGATGCAGTTGCCGCTGGTCTGGATCGCATGCAGATCCGCGCTGGCCAGCATGTCGAGGATGTCAGGCGCATCGCGCAGCCGGATCCAGTTGAACTGGATGTTCGTGCGCGTGGTGAAATGGCCATAGCCCTTGTCGAAGCGGCGGCCGATCTCGGCCAGAGTGCGCAACTGGTCGCCGGAAAGCGTGCCATAGGGGATGGCTACGCGCAGCATATAACCGTGGAGCTGGAGATAGAGGCCGTTCATCAGCCGAAGCGGCTTGAACTCGTCCTCGCTGATCTCGCCGGCGAGACGCCGCTGCACCTGCTCGCGAAACTCCGCCGCGCGATCCTGCACAATCGCCTTGTCGATCGCATCGTAACGATACATGCCGAAAGCCACCGAACCTGCTCCTATTTCCGTTGGATGAGCCCGAGCCGGCCTTTCGAGCGGGACGTCCCGTGGGCGGCCAGCATCGCCGCGACGACGGGGCCTCCCTGCGCCTGCTTGCCAAGCTCGGGACGAACGCCCGGCCCGAGAGCGCGCACGCGCTCGCGATAGCTCGCGGGAACCGCCAGGCCGTCGACCCGCTCCACGTCGATGAGATAGGGCTCAACGACGATCGTCGGCTGGCCTCGCGCGAGTTCCAGGGCCGAAGCGGCGGCGTCGCGGTCCTCGAAGAGTTGCGCCTCTTCGAACCGCGCCATCCACCGCCCGCGCGACCAGAACGCGACGTCGCCGTCGGCGAGCAGGTTGGCGGTGAGCGCCTGAAGGCTCATGGGCCGATCTCCTTTGGGCGCGAGGGTCGCGCCGTTGCGCTCACGATCACACGGTCCATTCCATCAATCCAACCGCATGTTCTGGTCATTCCCATCTCGATGTGCGATCGATTGATCCGGCTTGTCGGAATCATTCCGACGCTGCGTTGGACCTGACGGACGTGCACGCTGCATGAGCGAACACCTGCGCGCTTGAGTCGCGCATTTCTCCAACACGGGCTTTCATGTTGTCGCCTGCCCAATTGCTGTTTGGCGCCGGAGCGGGGTCACTCGTAGGCTTCTCGCTCGGCCTGGTCGGGGGAGGCGGTTCGATCCTGGCGGTTCCGCTGCTGATCTACGGCGTCGGGCTCCACGACACGCATCTGGCGATTGGCACCAGCGCCTGCGCCGTCGCTCTTAGCGCATTGGCGAATTTGTTCGGGCATGCGCGGCGCGGCCATGTCCGATGGTCCGCCGCCGCGCTGTTCTCGGCGATAGGGGTGATCGGCGCCTGGGCGGGCTCGACCATCGGCAAGGCGACCGGGGAACGCAATCTCCTGATATTCTTCGCCCTCGCCCTGGTGGCGGCGGCGTTTTCCATGCTGTGGCGCGGTGAAAAGACGCCAACCGACGAAACCGGCGCCCGCTTGTCCCCCAGATGGCGCCTTGCGATCGCCGGCGGGGCGACGGGCGCGCTGGCAGGCTTCTTCGGCATCGGCGGCGGATTTCTGATCGTGCCGGCGCTCGTCGCGGCCACGGGCATGCCCATCATCGAGGCGATCGGATCGTCGCTGATGGCCGTCACCGCGTTCGGGCTGACCACGGCCATCAACTACGCCATATCCGGTTGGGTCGATTGGCCTCTGGCCATCGCCTTCGTGGCCGGCGGCATTGTCGGAGGGATGCTCGGCTCCCGGTCCGCGCTCTGGCTCAGCCGATACAGGGGCGCGCTCAATCTGGTGTTCGCGGCGGTGCTGATGTCGACGGCGGCGTATCTCATTATCCGGGTCCTGCGCGGCTGACCAAAATGCGCCATGATTGGTCGCCAATCGATCGATCGACGAGATTGAATCGAAGCCTTCGAGGGCGCCAGTGACGTTGGAGCAGCTACGCATCTTTGTGGCGGTCGCCGAGCGCGAGCATGTGACGCGCGCCGCCGAGGCGCTTCACGTTACGCAGTCCGCCGCCAGCGCTGCGATTGCGGCGCTCGAGGCGCGTCACGACGTTCCCCTGTTCCACCGCGTCGGGCGGCGCATCGAGCTCACTGACGCTGGAACCATGTTCCTGGAGGAGGCCCGCGGGGTCCTCGCCAAGGCGGCGAGCGCCGAACTGGCGCTTGCGGAATATGGCGGCCTGAAGCGTGGCAGCCTCCGAATTGTCTCGAGCCAGACGATCGCGGCCTATTGGCTGCCGGAACGGCTCGCGGCCTTCCATCAACGCTACCCCCAGATCGAGCTGTCGGTCGCAATCGGCAACACGGAAGGCGCCGCCAAATCGGTTCGTGACGGCGACGCGGAGCTGGGCTTCATCGAAGGCGCCATCGACGACCCCGCGCTCGCCGTTTGGTCCGTGGACACCGACCGGATGCTGCTGGTGGGCAAGTCCCCCGCCGATGTCGTCGACAACGACTGGATCATGGCCGAACCCTGGATCATGCGGGAGCGAGGCTCGGGAACGCGCTCGACCTTCGAGGAGGCCATCCGGGCTCGCTCGCTCGATCCTGAACAGCTCGATATCGTGTTGACCCTGCCCTCCAACGAGGCGGTGCTGGCGGCCGTGCGCGCGGGCGTCGGCTATGCCGTCCTGTCTCATCTCGTCGTCGCTCCCGCCATCGAAGCGCGGGCGCTGTTCGCCTTGCCGTTCGAGCTCCCGGCGAGGCCGTTCTTCGGCCTGCGCCAGAAGGAGCGTTATCGCAGTAAGGCGGCCGACGCCCTGCTCGATGTCCTGAAGGAATTCAGACTGCGAAAGCCAGCTCATTAGCGGGCGGCGGTTGACTGGGCGAGCGCCGGAAGCGTTCGACCTTATTCCGCGACAGGGCCCCTCGAAACCGGCTGAGTGGACCCGGCATTGGCGCTGTCGAGCAGCGTCTTGCCCGGCCTTGAGCCGGGCATCCACGCCGCGCAATTGCCGCGACCTTGGCGGGTTGGGGCCTTGGGCGCCGCGTGGATGGCCGGGACAGGCCCGGCCAAGACGCCCTTCCCCCTCGCCGCCGCTCTAATCCCGATTCCCGATTGAAACGACACATAATCTTCGTTGGAGAAGATTGGTCCGCGGTTGCATCTCTAGGTCACCCGCAATGGAGACCTGGAGATGCCCCGACAGCGACGATCGCGACGTCCACCGAATGACCGCCGCTGAGGTCGACGGCGTCGCCTGAACAGCCGAGCGCCAACCGCCGGCGCTCCCGTTTCCCTATTCCCGAAGAGTGATGTCATGAATGTATCCGTCCGAGCCACCGAGCGTCTGCTTGCGCAACCGCTGACCAGCAGCGTCCATCATGTCGAGACGGTGCGCTGGGTCCGGCATTGGACCGACGGCTATTTCAGCTTCGGTATCACGCGGCCTCAAAGCTTCCGCTTCCGTTCCGGCGAATTCGTCATGATCGGCCTGCCCATCGACGGCAAGCCGGTGATGCGGGCCTATTCGATCGCCAGCCCGGCCTGGGCGGACGAGTTGGAATTCTTCTCGATCAAGGCTCCCGGCGGCTTGCTGACCACCCAGTTGCAGCTCATCCAGCCAGGCGACCAGATCTTGCTCGGCAAGAAGCCGACGGGAACGCTGGTGCTCGACACGCTGCGTCCCGGCCGGAATCTGTTCCTGCTCGGCACCGGCACGGGATTGGCGCCCTGGCTCTCGATCGTCCGGGACCCGGCGACCTACGAGCAGTTCGAGCGCGTCTTCGTCGCGCACGGCGTGCGGATGACAAACGACCTCGCTTACCGCGAACTCCTCGAGCATGGCCTCAAGGCGGACGAATTTCTCGGCGATTTCGTTCGCGGGGGGCTGACTTACTATCCGTGCGTCACCCGCGAGCCGTTCGTGCATCAGGGGCGTCTGACCGAGTTGATCGCGGACGGCGGGCTGTTCCGCGATCTTGGCCTGCCGCGCGCATCGTTCGACGCCGCTGAGGACCGCGTGATGCTGTGCGGCTCGATGGGGATGATCCGCGACGTCGCGGCCATGCTCGAAGCCGGCGGCTTCCGGGAGGGCTCGAACGCCGATCCGGCCGACTTCGTGATCGAGCGCGCCTTCGTCGGCTGACCAAAAACCACCACGAGCCCGCTGCGACGGGCGCAACTCTCACAACGGCTAAGCATCGGAGTGACACATGGCAAACATCGCTTTTAGGCTCGACAAGGAGCGCGCGGCTTCCGAAGGCCTCGCATCCGAAGGCCTCGCATCGCTACGACAGAGGGACTGGTGGGCGGCCGGGCTCGCGCTGCTGTCGGTGCGCTTCATTCAGGGTTTCGTCTACTGGGGCGGCGGATCGCGCCGTTTCATCTACGGGCCGTCGAAGCTCGACCCGAACGCGACGACCTGGATGGCGAACAAGTTCCAGACGGCCATGCCGGGCGCCCTGTTCGGCACCGACCACATCATCAGCTACATGCTGACCCACTTCTGGCTGCTCTATGCCGGCGTCATCCTGTTCAGCGCGGCCGAGCTCATCGTCGGCCTCATGCTGATGACGGGATTCCTGACCCGTTTCGCCGCACTCGTCTCGATGGGCTTTTCCGTCTTGCTCATGGCGATGTTCGGCTGGCAGGGCGCGACCTGCATCGACGAATGGACGATGGCGGCCTGCAATCTCGCCATGGGCGCGACCCTGGTGATGGGCGGCGCCGGGGCCTATTCGGTCGACAGCTATCTCGTCCAGCGTCATCCGGCGCTGGCGCAGAAGGGCTGGTTCCGCTGGGCCTCGGGAGCTTCGCCGCTCGATTTGTCCTTGCCGAATTATCGTACGCTCGGCCTGCTGCTGTTCGCCTTCGTCGCTATCTTCGACATCGGCACCTACAGCTACTATCGCGGATCGGTGGTGACCCCGTTCCACAGCGGCCCGGTCAGCCCGACCAAGCATCATCTGAGCCTGGGGCATGCGGCCGTGCACGCCGACGGCGGCGTGACCTTCCACGTCTATCTCGACGCCGGAACGCCGGAGGCCCCGGTCCATGTGGTGGCGGCGAGCCTGCTGGACGCGCAGATGAAGCCCGTCGCCCATTGGGACACGGCGGCGCTCTCCGCGATGCCGAAGACCGCGTTCGCCAACGACTACGCCTATAACAAGTTCGGCCCTGGACCCTTCGGCATCCGGGCCCCGATGGGCGCGGCCGCGACGATCACCTTGCCGCCTCCCGCTTCAGGGCCGGCGCAAGGCGCTGCCTATGTGCGGCTGACCGACGTCGACGGCCAGTCCTTCACCGCTCCGCTGGGGCAATAGACGCGGCCGTCAGGCTCACGAAGTCGATTGCGATCTCGCCTCTCCGGGGCGGGATCGCGAAATCATGTTTGCTGGAACCCTTCGATTGGCGTCATGGCCGGGCTCGTTCCAGCGCAAGGCCGGGCATGACGATCAATTACGGCGGGCGCCAGCCTAATAGCGAGAACTCTAAGTGGCCGGGTCGAAGCGCCCGCTCCAATCAGAAATCGCGATTGAAACAGACAGCAAGATGAGTTGGTTTCGCCCGACGCCGCGATCTACTTAAAGGTCAAGGACACGATCCTTCGCTCTCTCTGGAGAATTACCATGCGCTTCATTCCCAAACTTCTTGCCGTGGCCGCGATTGCGGCGTTTGCGTCGGCGGCGCAGGCGGCCGACACGCCGGCGGGCTTTTGGACCACACCGACCGTGCACGGCTACGGCAAGATCCACAATCTTCCCGAAGCGGCCTATCGCCCGCAAGCGGACCAGACGTATCGAATCGTGTTCTCGATCACTCAGGCCGCCAAAACGCCGGCGACGGTGAATGGCGCGCTCGATCACGTCGCGCGCACGGTCAATCTCTATGCCGCCGCTGGCGTGCCGCTCGACCACCTGAAGTTCGTCGCGGTCGTCTCGGGCCCCGCGACCCCGCTGGCGCTGAACGATGCGCAGTATCGGACCGCCTACGGCGTCGCCAATCCGAACCTTGCGCTGATCGCCGAACTGAAAAAGGCCGGGGTGGACGTCGCCGTCTGCGGCCAGGCGGTCGCCGAGCACGAGTTCCAATACGATTGGATCGACAAGAGCGTCACGCTGGCCCTGTCCGCCCTCACCACGGTCACCACGCTGGAGCACCAGGGCTACAGCCTGTTGCAGCTCTGAGCGGAAGGGAAACAGGCCCATGCGCGCTTCACTTTCCGTCAGCCTCGGGATGCTCGTCTCCGCCGCCGTGCTGATTTCCGTGACGCCGGCGCTTGCCGAGACGCCGGCAGCCCCGACCCACGGCCAGGACGCGACCTCCGTCTTCCCGCCCTGGCAGAATGGCCGGAACAACGACGCGGAGCCTCGGGGCTTCGAGTTCACCGTTCCGGACGCCGACAATCTCGCCGACTTTCACGGCGACCCGACCAATCCGGCGTTGTCGCTCTACGTCGGCGGCAATTATTTCTTCGCGATGGCTCCCCTGGTCGCGGCGTTCGAGGCCAAATATCCGGAGTATAAGGGCCATCTCTATTGGGAGACGATCCCGCCGGGCCTGCTGGTCCGCCAAATCCAGGCGGGCGGCAGGGTCACGGTCGGCAATATGACCTGGACGGTGAAGCCGGACGTCTATCTGGCCGGGCTCGCGGCGGTGAACAAGCAGATCGAGGCGGGTCTGCTGTCCGGCCCCGCGGTTCCCTATGTCACCAATGTGCTGGCGATCATGACGTCCAAGGGCAACCCGGCGCATATCACGGGCCTCGCGGATCTCGGCCGTCCCGACGTGAAGCTGGCCATGCCCAACCCCGAGTTCGAAGGCATCGCGCGGCAGATCAAGACGTCGCTCGCGAAAGCAGGCGGCGAGGCGCTCGTCACCTCGGTCTATCAGACGAAAGTGAGCGACGGCACGACTGAACTGACGCACATCCACCACCGCCAGACGCCGCTCTGGCTCATGCAAGGCAAGGTGCAAGCGGGCGTGACCTGGCAGTCCGAGGTCAGGTTCCAGGAGCAGGCGGGCCACCCGATCGAGGCGGTGGAGATTCCCGCGGCGCAGAATACGACGGCCGTCTACGCGGCCGCAGTGGTGAAAGCCGCTCCCCACCCGGAAGCCGCAAGACGCTGGCTGGACTTCATCCACTCGCCCGAAGCGCTCAAGATCTTCGAGAGCTATGGCTTCAAGGCCTACACAGAGGCGGCGAAATAGCGTTCGCTTGACCGGATCGACCGGCCCCTAAACCAAATGCGCGAGTTCCTTCGCACAGTGCAGTCCCGCCGGCGAAAGCCTGCGGGGCTTTTTATTTGAGCCAATTACGAACCGTCGCGACAAAGATCATTCCGCGACGAGCCTCCAGGATAACCTTGCCGCTGGGCTTCTATCATAATAACATATTCGATGTGAACCAGTTATTCGTATTGGTTCATCAAGGTTATAAAATAATCGCAACAATGGAGGAACGCATGAAAACCATTCTGCCGACTTTCCTCAGTCTCGCGCTCATTGGTGGAAGCTCCGCGGCTCTGGCCGACATGAAGCTGCCCGAAATCAAGAAACAGTCGAGCCCACAAGCCGTGCTCGACGAGCATCTCGACGCCTTGAACAAATGCGATTGGAATCGGCTTGTTGCGCAATATCCGGAAGACGCTCAAATCAACCTGCCCGCCGGAGCGATTGCAAAGGGTCGCGTGGCGATCGGCGACCTCTTCGCCGGCCTATGCAAAGACACGAAAGACGGCGGCCTGAAGGGCATCCATTTTGATCCCGGCGTCAGCGCGACCATCGGGGATACGCTGGTAACCCAGTGGGTCGCCACGGCGCCGTTTTTGGCTGAGCCCTATAAGGGCTCCGACGCCTACATCACCAAGGACGGTCTCATGCAGGCGATGGTCACGACCTTCGACGCCGGCGCCCTCAAAATGAAAAAGTAGCTTTTGGGGCGCGCAAGCGGGCGCGCCCTTTTTCCTTGTCGATGCGCCCGGCGACAATCGTGTGCAAAGAGCCGCGAGAGAGAGCAAGGGCAAGCGAGGACGCTCGCGCGCAATTCCGGCATGCGGTGGCAAACTCACCTAACTCGATGTATCCGGGATGATGCCTTTTGAGGAATGTTAGGCCGATGAGGTTCTCGGATTTCGCGATCGGATTAGAGTTCTGGTGCGGCGCCCATCGCTGGCGCTGTACAGACATCGGCTCGCGGGTCGTGGTCGCAATTCGTATCGACGTTGCGGATATTGTCGAGAAGCGCCGGGATGAGATCGTTCATCGGCGGCTGACTGGCCAAGAGGCCGAGGCGGAGGGCTGGTTCTCAGGGCCGCCTTACCCGGTCGCGGAAGTCGTTCTCGACGAAGACGACATTGAAGGATGCTCATTAGAGCGCAATCCGGACGCCTAGTGTTTGTTCGAGCTTGATTGATTCTCGGGTGCGTTTGCTACTTAGTCTAATACCGCGCTATTCCGCCTTGCCGCCTGAACGCTTCAAAAAATTGGAACCGGCGCCGCGGCTCGCGGTTTCCCTTGCGATGTCCCCGGCCGGGCCGAGCGGCTTCGTCGGCCCTATAGGCGCAAGAGGAAAATTCACATGCCGAACCTCAATGGTCGCAAAATCGCCGTTCTCGCCACCGACGGCGTCGAGCAAGTCGAACTGACGGAACCCGCCAGCGCGCTGCGCAAGGCGGGCGCGAAGGTCACCGTCGTCTCGCTCAAAAAGGGCGCGATCCAGGGGATGAACCACGACCAACGAGCGGACAAAATCCCGGTCGACATGGCCCTCGGCGACGCCAAGCCGGATGATTTCGACGCCTTGCTGCTCCCCGGCGGCGTCGCCAATCCTGACACGCTGCGCATGGTTCCCGAGGCGGTCGCGTTCGTGAAGAGCTTTGTGACGGCGGGCAAGCCGATCGCGGCGATCTGTCACGGGCCGTGGACGTTGATCGAGGCGGGCGCCGTAAAAGGCAAGCGGATGACGTCGTGGCCGTCGCTGAAGACGGACCTTTCAAACGCCGGCGCCTCCTGGTCCGACGAGCCGGTCGTCAAGGACGGCCGCCTCGTCACCTCGCGCAAGCCGGAGGACATTCCTCAGTTCAATCAAGCCGCGATAGAAATATTCGCCGCCTAGAACACGATGTCTTTAGGTGAACCGGACCCCTGTCGTCATCGCGAGCGTAGCGTGGCGATCCAGAGATCGAGGCGTCAGCCGGTTGAGGGACTGCTGGCGAGACCTCGATCGCTAGATTGCTTCGCCCCGCTCGCAAAGACGGTTCCACGTCGTAAGCAAAGCGCCGCCCGGCCTCATTCAGCAGGCTTGTGCGGCGGCGCGCCGTTCCACTCCGCGACGAAGTCCGACAGCATCGGGACGTAATCCTCGCCGTGGCCGCCGCCGAGCGCCTGGGCGAAGCTGTTGCGCACAGCGGCGCCCAGCGGATTGGCGGCGCCGAGCGACTGCGCGAACGAGGCGAGATACGTCACGTCCTTGTGAGCGTTCGAGATCGTGAAACGATGCGCGTTGCGGTCCCGCTCCAGCACATATTTGAAGAACGTCTGATAGAATCCGCAGTCCATCCGCCCGCCGCGGATCACACTGTCGAACACCTGAGCCGACAGGCCCGCTTTGGCGCCGATCATCAGCGCTTCCGAATAGAGCGCGGCATAACCCATCGACAGGAAGTTGTTGAGCAGCTTCATCGTGTGGCCGGTGCCGACCGGGCCGGTCGGAATAACACGGCCTGCGAAAGCTTCGAGGATGGGCCGAGCCCGCGCAACGCTGTCCCCGTCGCCGCCGACCATGACGTCGAGCGTGCCTTCCCAAGCATCTTTCGGCGTGCGGCTGAGCGGAGCGTCGATTAGCGTGACGCCCTTCGGCGAGAGGGAGGTCGCCAGACGCGTCGTCGCAGCGGGATCCGAGGTGGAGCAATCGACGATCAGCAGCGGCTTGCCCGCCGCCGCGAGGCCGTCCTCGCCGTGGATGACCGCCTCGACCTGCGGCGAGCCGGTCACGCAGAGCACCACAACGTCGCTGGCGAGAGCGAGTTCGCGTGCGCTGGCGGCCTCCGACGCTCCGCGCGACTTGAGGTCCTCGATCGCTTCCCGCCGGCGATGGCCCAGCACGGTCAGCGGCCACCCTTTTTCGACGATGTTCTTGGCCATGCCGTGGCCCATGAGCCCGACGCCGACGAACCCGACCTTCTCTTTCATGGCCACCCTGCTCCCGTAAGCGCTCCCCGGCGGCGCCGAGGAATGTCGCCGCAAAAGTCGCAAATTTCACCGCGCGGCGCAAACCCTCGCCCGGCGACGATTAGCCGGGCCGAGCGCAAGGCCCAAGCGCAAGGCCTATGCAAGCTTGCGCTGGTGTGTTGGCTCTCGTTTGAACGGCGCCCGGCGCCGCCATATCATTGGAAAGCCTATGGCCGATAAAGCATTTCCCGCGGAAGCGTTGACAATCAGACTACGCGACAGGCGCGACGACGACGCCCTACTCGAATTGTTCAACCAGGAGCGCTTTCTGCGCTACGCCTCCGCGCGCGGGCCGTTCGCGTCATCCGACGATTTGCAAGGCTGGCTCGCCAATATCGCCTGCTCGAATCGCGTCGAGGTGGTCGCCGCGATCGGCGACAAGACAATCGGCTTCGGCGCCCTCTACGTGATGGGCGACGGCCTCTCCCATTCCGGCTGGATTCTGCTCGGCGTCCACGAGGAATTTCAGGCGCAGGGCGTGGGCGCAAAGTTGCTGCAGATGCTGATGGCGATCGCCAGCGTCACGATCGGCTTGCGTCGGGTGCAACTGACGGTGTTCGCCGACAACGAGCCCGCCATCAAACTGTATCGGCGCTTCGGCTTCGAGATCGAGGGACGCCACCGCGACTTCGTGCGTCGCGGCGAAGGCTTCGTCGACGCGTTCACCATGGCGATAGTCTATCGCGGCGCGCAGGCCGCCGCCTTGCAGATTGTCGACCCGCAGCTTTCCGGACGGCGGCTTCCCGCCGCGACGGCTGAAATTCGCCCCCATTGACCGCCGCCATATGCCGTTCTGCTTCTGGGTCGGCGCGCCTCCTCCCTCACCGTCGGCTGCGACTGGCGTGAGAGGCGAGGCGAAGCACGAGGAGCAGCGCTTTGCTTTCTCGCCGCGCTGACTCGTCGATCAGAAGCAATTCGGTCTAGCGCCGTCTGCATTCTGCTGGACGCGTCGCTCTTTTCGTCCTGACCGGCCTTGTGCCGGGCATCCCAAGGCGATTGCAAAGCAATCGTCCGCGCGCCGAGCCGACGATTCTAGCGTCATAAGGTCTTCGCGACGGCGCCGCGTGGGTGGCCGGGACAAGCCCGGCCATGACGGTGTGCGTCAACCCATCTGAAAATGGCTTGTCTTATGACTTTTCGCGCCAGCGTCGCGCCGACGACTCCGCTCTCCCGCTTCGGGAGCTTCCTGTCGCGCGCTACAGATGCTGCTTGGCCTGGGCTGCGGTGAGGAAGGTCAGCTCCTGGATGCCGACATCGACGACGACTTCGGCGTTCATGCGGGCGTTGACGTTCTTGATGAGCGCCTTGGTCATCTTGCTGACATCGAACTTCTCGAGATGGTCGAAGTCGATCGTCGTATCGTCGTAGATGTAACGAAACGCTTCGTCGACGACGAACGCCTCCGGCGGAACGGGGCTTTTCTTGGCGGCCTCCGTATCGACGACGTACGAGAGCTGCACGACGATGTAACCTTTGACCACGCCGTCGCGAATCTTCGGGACGCTGATCTCTTTCGTCTTTTTGGATTCGCGCCCTGCCGTCGCCGCGACCGGCGCCTTGGCGGCGGATTCGCGGAAATGGTTGACGGCGTAGCCGGCGGCGAGGGTCGTCAAGCAGGCCCAGAAGCCGACAAGGATGATCTTGATCATTCTTGCTCGTCCATAACCAAGCGCGGGGAATAGGTGCCGTCCGACTGGCTTTCGCGGATCGCGCGCGCGATGATGTCGGCGACGGCCTGCGCGGCGTCGAGCTGCGTGCGCAACAGACCGCGGTTGATTTCGAGCTTGGCCTGCAGATCGACCAGGGCGTCGTGCAGCACCGGGCCGATCGGATTGCCCGCGATCGCCGGCGCCAGCCGCTTGAGCTCCAGCAAGCCCTGGCTCTTCCGCATGTTGTAGGCGTGATAGTCGACGCGGCCGCGCCGCGCGATGTCCTCGTTCTCCTCCTCGAGCGTCTTCCGCAGCCGATCGACCGCGGGCAGGATCATGGCCATGGGGCTCAACGAAGGGCTCGCATTGGCGCCGCCAAGCGTGAAATTACGAAATATCGATCGGCTCATGAGCGCTTGTGATCCGCAAAGAGGATGGAGCCCTGGTCGAACGCGGCGCCGCTCGGCAGCGACAGCGCGTTGGCGCTCGTCTGCGTCGCATCATGCGCCTGCGCGGCGGCGACGCGCGCGGCGCGCTCGAGCGTTGCCCCCGCAGACAGCGGATGGGCCGCGAACAGACGGCGGGAAATGCCGAGGACGCCGGATTTGGCGATCTGATGCGCCAACTGGTCGGCCATCATCTGCTTCCACATGTCGCCGGCCAAGCCCTCGCCGAACGTCGCCGTGGCGTCCTTCGGCATCATCTCCTTGACGAAACTGTTGAGCACCGTCGCCTCGAACTCGACCTCCGCCTTGGCCTCTTTGCCGGCTGCGACGGCGGCGGAATCGGCCAACGCCGTGCGGGCGTTTGCGAGGCCGGCGGCCGCCGGTCCCGTCGAGCCTGGCGCCGTCTGAGCGAGCGTCTGCGCGAAACTGCCGCTCTGGCCCGCCGTGACGGCGAGCGCGTTGAGCCGCTGAGCCGCGGCGGCGGCGCGCGACGGATCGGCCGCCTTGGCCACTTCGAGGACGACGTCCGAGGGAGGATCGAGTGCCATGTCACCGCTGTGGAGAGTTGGTTTTCCCAACCTTCCGACCCGAGGCTTACGCCGGGCTTGATTTCGGATTGCGGAGGGACGCCTCGATCAGTTCGGCGAGATCTTTGCGCTGCTGCTGGTCGCGATGGCGCGCTTCGACGTCGCCGAGCGTGCGGTCCGCGAGCTTGGCCCGCTTTCCCTGCTCCAAGGCTTTCTTCGCCTGCGCATCGCATTGGGCGTTGGCGGCCGCGATTTTGACCTCGAGAGCGCGGATGCGGCGCGCGGCCCCGATCGCCAGCGGGCCGAATGCGATCGTGTCGCTCTCCATAGCCGCGAGAATCGCGCGATGATCCTCGACGAGATTGTCACGCTCGCGTTCGAGCGCCGTGAGGCGCCAAACCGCCAGATCGTGCATCTGCTTGTACAGGCGCTCGATCTTCTCGAGCGCTTCCAGCCTGTTCTTCATCGTTATCCCGATAAGAGCCACGCGCCGAAGCTCGCGATGAATTCGCCGAGCAAGGATCGGATGGAGAAGTACAGCAACACCAGGCCGCCCGCGACGACGAACGGCGTGATGATGTAGAAGATCGAGACCTGCGGCGCCAATCGGTTGATGATGCTCATCGCGAAGTTGACGATGACCGCATAGATGAAGAAGGGCGAGCACACCCGCAAAGAGATCCGGAAGGTGTCGCCGAGGATGTCGACGAGGCGCCGCAGCGAATCGGCGGTGTCGAAATCAGAGCCGAGTGGGATCGCATGATAAGACGCCACAAGGCCTCTGAGCACTTCCCAGTGCATATTGGTCACAAAAATCAGAGCCGTCGCCGACAACGTCACAATCTGGGCGAGCGGCTGCATGACCTCGCCCTGCTCCAATTCGACGCCGAAAGGATTGGCCATGCCGAGCATGGTCGACGCGCCGACCGTCATCGTTTCGAGCGCAAGATAGAACATGCGCCCCAGCAAGCCGATCACGGCCCCGATCAGCGATTCCACCACGATCATTCGCAACGCCGGGATCGGGTCGTCGCTGAGCGACTTCAGCGGCGCCTGGTCGAGCAGGATCGGCGCGAGCGACAGGGTCGCCGCCACGGCGACGAACAAGCGCACCTGCACCGGAATCGGCGCGCTCGAGACGCCCGGCATGAACATCAGGCACGCGCCGATGCGGCAGAACAGGATGAAGGTCGCGAGGGTGACGTTGGGGTTGAGCAGACCGCCAGGCCCGGTAAGAAAGTCGGACCCGTGCACTAGGAAATCGTTCCGAGCGACTTGATCTCGAACCCGCGGGCGATTTCGAGCTGCGAGAGGATGGGCAGCGTCGGGAACATGCGCTCGATGATCATGCGCACGTAAGGGCGCGTTTCCGCCGTCGTGACGAGCGCGAACACCCGCTTCTCCTCCAGGCGCTTGCGAATCGCGACCGAGGCCTCGGTGGCGAATTGTTCCATCAGCCGCGGATCGATGTCGAATTCGACGATATCGCCCTTGGCGTCGCGCTTGAGGCTCTGGTGGAACACGAGATCCCAACGATTGCCGAGCCGCAACACGTTGATCGCGCCGTTGTCCTGGACGTCGCCGCAAATTTGCTGCGACATCCGCACGCGCACATGTTCCACAATCTGCTCCGGGCGACGCACATGCGGCGCGATTTCCGCGATCGCCTCCAGGATCAGATGCAGATTGCGGATGGAGATTCGCTCCGCGAGCAACAGCTTGAGCACCGCCTGAAGCCCCGAATAGGAGATCTGCGAGGGGCACAGATCGTCGATCAAGCGCTTGTACTCGGGCTCCAGACGGTCGAGCAGCGAACGCATGTCCTTGTAGGAGAGAAGCTGCGCGAGATTGTTGTTGATCACCTCGCTCAGATGCGTCAGCAGGACCGAAACGGGATCGATCGGCTTGAAGCCTTCCCGCTTGATCTCGTTGATGTAGGCTTGCGAAATCGACAGCGCCTTCATGCCGAAGGCGGGCTCGCGAATTTCGTCGCCTGGCACGTTGGGACGCCGGCCGTCGCCGACGATGACGAGAACGTCGCTGACGCGGAGTTCCTGCGTCGCGACGACCGTGCCGTGAACGCGGATCTGATAACACTTGCTCGGCGTCTTGATGTCGTCGGTCAGCTTGATCTCCGGCACCACGAAACCGTATTGGCGGGCAAACTTGCGGCGCATCTTGGCGACGCGCGAAGCGATCTCGTCGTGCGCGCCGAGCAAGGTCGCCGTAAGCTCCTTGCTGAAGCACAGTTCGATCTCGGCCGACTTCAATTGCTCCTTGATCGAAGTGCGCGCGTCAGCACGAACTTTCTCTTCTTGCTTCGCCTTCTCGGCCGCGGCGACCGCCCGTTCGCGGGCCAACCGATTGGGGATCGCAAAGCCGGCGAACGCGAGCAGCCCGCCAAGCCCCGCGAAGGGAACGAACGGCAGTCCAGGCATGACGCCGAGCAGGATCATCAGCAGCGCCGCCATGAACAACGCGTTGGGATAGTGGCTGAGCTGATCGAGAATCGCCTTGTTGGCGGAGCCGCGCGTGCCGCCCTTGGCGACAAGCATGCCGGCGGCAAGCGAGATGATCAGCGCGGGAATCTGTGAAACGAGGCCCTCGCCGACCGAGAGCTTGGTGAAGACGTCTGCGGCGCTCGACAAGCTGAGCCCATGCCGGGTGGCGCCGATCACGATGCCGCCGAAGATGTTGACGGCCAGAATGATGATGCCCGCGATCGCGTCGCCGCGCACGAATTTCGACGCGCCGTCCATCGAGCCGAAGAAGGTGCTCTCCTCCTCGAGCTCGCGGCGACGCAGTTGGGCGACCTTTTCGTCGATCAGACCGGCGGACAGATCCGCGTCGATCGCCATCTGCTTGCCGGGGATGGCGTCGAGGGTGAAGCGGGCGCCGACTTCCGCAATACGCGTGGCGCCCTTCGTGATGACGAGGAAGTTGATCGTCACCAGAATGAGAAAGACGATAATTCCGATGACGAAGTCGCCGCTCATGAGGAGGCTGGCGAAGCCGGCGATGATATGGCCCGCCGCGGTCGCGCCCTGCGCGCCCTGCGCCAGAATCAATCGCGTGGCCGAAATGCTGAGCGCGAGGCGAAGGATGGTCGCGACCAGGAGGACGGTGGGAAAAGACGAAAACTCGAGCGGCTTCTGGATCCAGAGGGCGACCATCAGGATCAGGACGGAAAGCGCGATCGAGAACGCCAGGCCGACGTCGATCAACGCCGCCGGGACCGGCAGGAAGAAGAGGCAAAGGATCAGCACGATGCCGATGGCGAAGCCGACGTCCTTGCCTCCTCGGCCGATTGTCGGGTCGGCCGTGGCCGTCGCCAGTGACATTGCGTACTCTCCGCGTTGCGTCGGCCGGACAGTGGCCCCCGAAGCTTGCGCGAGTCTCGCCTGGGGCGGAGCGCTCTGTCAGTTGCGCGAGGGCGGGGCTAGCCTCTCGCTATAAAGCGCGTGCCCTGCGACGCCGAACGGCCGCTTTCGCGAACCTGACAGCCGGGGGTGAGAGGTGCGGTCACGCAAGCGCATTGTGCGCGGAGCGACGGGATCAGTTGGCGAACCCGTGCTCGATGCGAGCGTAGATAGTCTCGGTGAAGATGTAGAACTGACCGCCGATGAACGACGCGGTCAGGCTGACGACCAGGAAGACGACGAGGATCTTGGGGACGAAGGTCAGGGTCATTTCCTGGACCTGCGTCAAGGCCTGCAGCAGAGCGATGACGATGCCGACGGCCATCGCGGCGCCGACAGCGGGGCCGGCGCCGATGATGACCATCCAGATAGCCGCCTGGATGACGTCGAGCGCGTCGCCCTCGCTCATTGCACGATGGCGCCGTTGGCGAACGGAATTGTATCTCCATTGGTGAGCGCCGCAGTCGCGGCGCCGGCCGAGGAGACATTGACCGCCTCCACTTGGCCGGACGACGTCCCGTCGCTCGAGGTCATCTGCGAGCCGACGGCGAGCTCGGCCTGCGTCAGCGACGACTCGGTCAGCAGCGAGGAAAGCGTGGTGTTTGTCTGCACCGACTGCCCGACCTGAGAGATCGTCGCGAGCTGCGTGACCATCTGGCTCGGATCCATCGGCTGGGTCGGATCCTGGTTTTGCATCTCCGCCATCAGCAGCGTGAGAAAGTCGTTGTAACTAAGGCTGTTCGTCGCAGCGGCGGCCGTCGTCGACGATGAATTTTGGGAATTGGTCGAGCTGTTGACGGGAGAAGGAGCGGAGACGGTCATGATCGTTCCTCAGGCTGCGTGCTGCGGTGGGGAGGACGCCGCGCGGGCCATTTCGCTCTCCTCGAGCGGGAACAGACCACGCAGCGTTTTCAGAGCCTCGAAGTTACGCGAACGCTCGATTTGGGCGGCGATCGTCTTCAGGCCGGCCAGAAGCGCAGGATTCTGAAAGACCTGCAGCGCGCCCTCGATCAGTCGACGCGACAAGGTCGTCGCAGTCTCGACCGCGCTGGGATCCATCAACGCGACCTGCACCGCGAAATAGATCTGGCGAAGCGGGGTCGTCGCCTGGTCGACCTGCATGACGTGATTTTCCAGGAGGAAGGTCACATCATTGAGAAGCTCGATCGTCGCCTTTCGATCGACCCGAATAACGGCGCCGTTGATGTAAAGCTTTTCGCCCGCGCGAAGAGTAATATTCATAAAGTCCTCATTTCAGTCCATCCCGGATGATCTCGTTGATCTCGATCATCGGCGTCAGATCAGTCGTCTGCCCCGTGCGCACCCGATCGATCTCTTTGTTCATCCAGATGCCAATGGAAATGAGCCCGGCGCGCAATTCGTCCGGCAACTCGTTCTCGGGATTGTTCAGATCGTCGAGAAAGATCGCCCACAAGCGGCCCAGGTAGTACAGCGCTTCGATGACCTCGCGAGCGCCAGGTTTTTTCGCGCGCGCGACCCGCAACAACTCGACCACCCGGTCCATCGCTTGGCGCTCGTGCGCGCGCATGACCTGGGGCGAATCCTCGATCACTTCATTGTAGGAGAATTCGTACATGGGCGAACCTCAGTTTACGCAACGGGGAGGTATTGAGCGAGACTCAGCTTCGTAATCTGGGACGTAAGCTGGTAGGCGGTCTCCAGCTGTGTCGACAGTTGCGTGAGCTGCGTGGCGACGGCGCTCGAATTGACGTTGTCGAGGTTGCCGATCTGCGTTTGCAGGATGGTCATCTGCGACGACATGGAGTTGGTGGCGTTGGTGACCTGCGCCATCGACGACCCGAGGTTCGCCGTCTGCGACGTGAGCGCCGTGACGCCTTGCGAGATCAACGAGAGCGCCGTCGACGCGACAGCCTGCTGCGCGCTTGGACTCAAGCCGGCGTTGCCGAATGCGGCCAACATCGTGTAGCCCTCGGTAATATCCTGGAAGCCCGGCTGGTTGATGTTGGTCGAGGTCACGCTCGTCTGGCCAGGCGCAATTTCCGCGGTCGTATTGGTGCTCGAAGCGTTCGACCAATCGCTGGTCCAACTGGACCCGGTGAACAGAGCGGCGAACGGGCCGTTGAGAAACGTCTGCATGTCGCTGGCTGAAATGGTCGAGGGCGTTGCGCCGGCCGCGGTGAGCGCGCTGGTGAACGCATTGCTGACCGCCGTCGACGCCGCCGAGGCCGGCGTCGAGAAATAGTCGTTCATCGGCGCAACGCCGTTATTCACGCCGCCGAACACATAGGCCCCGTTCGACGTGGTGTTGGCCATCGAGGTCAGCGCCTGAAGACCATCGGCGCCGATCGTCTCCAGCGTCGGGCTCGATGTCGCCGCATTCGAAGTCCAGGTCGTCAGGCTGGATTGCGCGCTTTGGGCGTCGGACAGGATCGCATTGAGCGCGTCCTGAGCCGTCGTCATGTCGGTGGTGACGACGGTGTTGCTGGTGGTGAGACTCTGCAGCTGCTGATACTCGTTCTTGAGCGACAGTTCGTAGCCGGACTGATCGCCGAGTTGCAGGCCGAGGTTCGCGTACTGACCTGTCGACAGCTCGACGCCATCGGCGGCGAGGGTGGCCTGGGTCTGCGCGATCGACGGCAGCATCGCCGTTGTGAGGTAGTTCGAGGAGATGTTGGTCGTGGTCATCGTGATCAAGCCCGGTTAGTTGGTCGCGCTGATCAGCGCATTGAACATGGCGCCGACTGTCGTGAGCAGTTTCGCTGTCGTGGTGTAGGTATTCTCGATGGTGAGCATGTTGGTCAGCTCGGTGTCGAGATTGACCCCGGTCGCGTTGTTGAGCGCCGCCGTCGCCTGAGTCACCACCGAGTTCTCATAGGTGACGGCGTTGGACGCCTGCTGATTCTGCCCCTGCACCCACCCGACCGAAGAGCTGGCGTAAGAGGAAAGCGAGGCGGACGAGCCGAGGCCGGCCGACGGATCGAAAGCCTGCGTCGCCGTGATCGACGAGATCATGCCCTGAATGCGGCCGGTGTAACCTGCGACCCCCGTGGTGTTGTAGACGTAGTTGGCGCCGTTGATCCCGCCGTTCTGCAGCAGGCTGACATTGCCTCCCTGCGATGGATCGACAGCCGGGTTGACCTCGATGAGACCTGCGAGCCCGGTCGCCGTGGTCGACGAGGGCACGCCCGTGGCGCCAGGGTAGGTGAACAGGCCCGGCATGGCCGGATTGCCTCCGCCCGTCTGATCCGTCTCCGCGAAAGCGTTGATGACGCCGTTGGCGATTTGGTCGAGCTGCGACTGATATTGCGGGGCGACCGTATCGCGCAACGTCGACAGGCCGGCCAAGGCTCCCGACTGGATCGCCATCGGCGCCGAGGGACCTGTGATGGCGACGCCGTTCACCGTCACCGGATTGCCGCTCGTGCCCGCGACCAAGGTCGGCGAGGCGGTGAAAGAGAGCTGGCTGACGACGCCGGTCTGATAGAGGGGCACGCCGCTGTCGGTGAAGATCGACACCGAGCCGTTCGGATTGTTGGTCGTGGAGACGCCGATCTGCTGCGACAATTGGGTGAGCAGGGAATCCCGCGTGTTCTCGGCCGTGCTGACGTTCGCACCCGACGCCGTTCCATTGACGACCGCAGCGTCGGCCTGCGCGTACTGGTTGAGCAGCGAATTGATCGTCGTCACCGACGCCGCCATGCCGGAGTCCGCCTGCTCTCGCACTTGCTGGACGGCGGAGGTTCCCGTGTTCAGCGACGAGGCGAGCTCCGAGGCGGCGCTCACGACCGCCTGCCCCGCCGCCTGGCTGTTCGGTGAGGATTGGTAGGTGGCGAGCGCGCTCTCGAGATTCGACAGCGTCGCCGAGGGCGAATTGCCGTTTTGCGACGCCGAGGAGGTCGACGACGCGCTGTCGTCGACAGTCGCCGCGAGCGTCGTCAGTCCCGAGGCGACGGCCTGCTGCGCCGCCGCCAGCGACGTCGACGCATTGACCTGATCGAGCAACGCGTTGTTCGCCTCGCGGGTGACCGAGACGACCTGTGAGCCGCCGTAGGAGGTCGTCACCACGTTCGCCACCTGCCGGTTGTATCCAGGCGTGTTGGCGTTGGCGATGTTGTTCGAGATGACGGAAGTCTGCGCGGCGGTCGAGGCGAACGCCGAGCTGATGATGTTGTAGGTGGAGGAAAGGCTCATCGCGCGGCCCTCTGGTGCGAGTTGGCTGAGTTCACGACTTCAGGTTGTTGAGGACGTCCAGGACGGTCACGCCGGCCTGGAAGGCCTTGGAGCTCGCCTGATAGGCGCTTTGCGCCTCGATCATGTTGGTGAGTTCGGTGGCGAGGTCGACCGTCGAGCTCTCGAGCGAGGAGGACGCGATCGTGCCCAAGCCAGCGGCGCCCGGCGTTCCCAAGCGAATGTTGCCCGAGGCCTCACTGACCGTATACGCGTTGCCGCTCACCGCAGTCAGATTGTCCTCGCTCGGCACGGTGGCGAGCGGAATGTCGTATGCGGGGCTGCTTGCGCCGTTGCTGTATTGGAAGTCGAGCGTTCCGTTCGTGCCGACCGAGAGGCCGCTCAGCGTGCCCGCCGCATTGCCGTTGACCACCGACGAATTCACGACGAAGGCAGCGGAGAGCTGGGTCGTCCCGGTGAGATCGAGGGTCATCGGCTGACCGTTCGGCACGGTGAGCGTGAGGTTCGAACCCGTCACGGTCGTCGCGACCCCATTCACGCTTTCCCCGGTGATGCCGCTGAGCTGGCCGTTGTTCGGATTGAAATTGAGCGTCGCCGTCACCAAAGGATTATCGGCCGTGGCCCCCGCGACCCCACCGGCCGTGTAGGGGAATCCAGCCGAGGTCGATGCGTCGGCGGCGTTGTAGGCGGTCACCTCCCATTGGTCGGTGCCGGTTACCGAGTTGTAGCCGAGATTTGTGTAGTAGACGTTGACAGACTGTTTGCCGCCCAGATCGTTGTAGGTGGTGAGCGACGTCTCGCTGGTGTAGGTGGCTCCCGCGCCGTTCGCGGAGGGCAGGTCCGCCGCGGTTGTCACCGGGGTGGCGGTCGAGTCGAGATTGGTCGACAGCGTTCCGGTCGTCGTCGGCGTCGACAGTTCACCCGAAGTGGTGACGTTGACCACAGTCAAGTCGGACGTCGAATTGGACGAACCGGCGGCCGCGCCGTTCTGCACGTTTTGGCCCATCAGGTAGTAGCCCGCCGAATTCACGAGATTGCCGTTGCTATCGGGCACGAACGAGCCGTTGCGAGTCAGAAAGAGGTCGCCGCTCGAATTGCTGACCACGAAATATCCGTCGCCCTGGACCGCGAGGTCGGTCGTCGTCGACGTGCCGACGACGTTGCCCTGCTGCGTGTTCAGCGCGAGCGTGCTCGTGGTGACGCCGCCGCTGGCGGCGGCGGAGCCGAGCTGATCGACGACCGTTGAGAACTCCGTCTCAGAATCCTTGTAGGCGGTGGTGTTGGCGTTGGCGACGTTCTGGGAAATGGTCGCAAGCCAGTTCGAATCCGCCAACATGCCGGAAACGGACGTGTTCAAAATGCTCATCGTTCGGTCCTTTCGGAAGTTCCCTTATTTCCACTTAGCGGTCACGACCCTTGCGCGGAGCTTGTTCTATCCACGGGGTCAGTTGACCGAACGCACGAGACTGCCGACGAGCAGATTCCAGCCGTCGACCAGCACAAAGAACAAAACCTTCACCGGCAGCGAGATCACCGACGGCGGCAACATCATCATGCCCATCGACATCGTCAGCGCCGCGACGATCATGTCGATGACGAGGAACGGCAAAATGATGAGGAACCCAATTTCAAAACCGCGGCGCAGCTCCGAGATCATGAACGCGGGAATGAGGATTCTGAGGTCGACGTTCGAGCGGTCCGTGATCTCGAACCTGCCTTTGGAAAGGTCCTCGAACAGCGCCATATCCTTCTCGCGCACCTGCGCGAGCATGAAGTCGCGAAACGGCGTTACGATCGCCGTGTAGGCTTCCTGCTGGTTGATCGTGTTGTCCATCAACGGCCGCAGTCCGTTCTGCCAGGCCTTGTCGAAGGTCGGCGCCATGACGAAGAACGTCATGAACAGCGACAAGCTGATCAGCACCAGATTGGCAGGGGTCGACTGCATGCCGAGTCCCGAGCGCAGGAAGGAGAGCGCCACGGTGAAGCGCGTGAAGCTGGTCACCATGATCAAGAGGCCGGGCGCGACCGACAGAACCGTCAGGATCGCGATCATCTGAATGATGCGCGCCGTCACCGACGCGCCGCCGCTCGGAATGAGCGTCCCCAGATCGACGTTCTGAGCGCTCGCCGCCGAAGCCGTCACAATGAGCGCGAGCGCCGCGATCGTCAGGCGTTTCATTGCACCACCAGCGTACGAATGATCAAATCGGTGACTTTGCCCGCGGAGCGGATCTTGGCGCGTTCGGTGAGATCCTGCCGGATGCCCTGCATGCCGATCGGCCCCTCTATCTGGGCGAGCGTCGCCGTGCGGAGATAGGCGAGTTCGTCCGCGGCGATCTCTCCGGCGACGGCTTCGGGATGCGGCAGCGCTTTCGCGTCGTAGACGATCGAGGCTTCGAGGCGGATCCAGATGTCGCTCGACCCGCCGAGATTGGTGACGATCGGCGGCAGATCGAAGAAGCCGGAAGCCGCCGGCGCGCGCGCCGCTTCTCCGATCGCGGCTTTGTCCTTTTGGCTTTCGACTTGGGTCGGCAGGGGAAGCGCGAACAGCGCCCCCATGGCGGCCGCGATCACGGTGACCACCGCCGCGGCGATGATCGTCTGCTTCATCGACGGGCCCGCGGGCATGGAAGCGGCTTCGGTGCTCATGGCTTCGGACTCTCGGCGGCTCAGAACGGCTTGAGGATATCGGTGAGTTGCTGGCCCCAGTTGGGCTGCTGAACCTCGGTCAGCCGGCCCCGCCCGCCGTAAGACACGCGCGCTTCGGCGACGCGGTCGTAGGAGATCGTATTGTTGGGCGAGATGTCGTCGGGATGCACGATGCCCGCGATCGTGAGATCGCGCATCTCGTAGTTGACGCGCACTTCCTGCGAACCGCTGATGACGAGATTGCCGTTGGGCAGCACTTCCGTCACGACGGCGGCGACCGAGACCTGGATTTGCTCCTGCCGTCCGATGTTGCCTTGGCCTTGCGTCGAGGAGGTCGCGTTCACGCCAGCCGTCAGCGTCGAGGGCTGCGTCTGCGCATTGCCGGAGCTGACGCCCCAATCCACGTTGACATTCGAGGTTGCGCTCTTCGAGCGATCGGTCGAATTGTCGAAATTCGCCTTGTCGTTGATCGCGATGTTGACGGTGAGGATGTCGCCGATCTGGGCGACGCGCTGGTCGGAGTACAGGTTGACCGGCTGCGGCGGACCGCGTCGCCAGCGCGGATCGAACGCGCTTTGGGAGGCGTCGGCGAGCGCGCGCTGGTTGGCCGCGACGAGCCCGCTGCCAACCGGCGACAGGCTCGGCTCGCGCATATAGTCGGGAGGAAGCGCCGCGCAGCCGGCAAGCGACGAGGCGAGCAGCGCGGCGGCGAAAGCTCTCAATCCTGCTGCGCGCATTACGACTTCTTTTCGTCGGTGGGAGAGAGCGTCGGCGAGACCGCGCCGGACATGATGCCCGTCAAATGGCCAGCCTTGTCCGGATCCATCTCGTCGAGGATGGCGCCCGCCACATTAGGCTTGAGCTTGCCGAGAACGGCGGCGGCCATCGATTCGTCCATGGTCGCCATCTGCGCCGCGGCGGCTTGCGGATCCATTTTGGCGTAGATCGCCACGACGTCGTCGGTCGCGGTGTTCATCATCGTCTCGCGCTTGGCGACCCAGTCGCGCGCCTCCGCCTCCTTGGCGTCGAGCTCGTCGACACGCTGTTTGAGCTGGGCTTCCAGTTCGCTCATCCGCTTGGTCTGCCACGCGATCCGCGCTTCCGCCGCAACGGGAGCCACATTGGCGCAATAGCGCGAAACGCCATCGACGCTCCCGGCCGCGGGCGCGCTCGTCGCGGATTTCGCCTTCGCATCGTTCTGCGCGAGCGCGCCGCTCGCCGAGATCCCGGCCAGGGCGATGATCGCGGCGATGGCGACGAAGCGGTTGACGAGGAGGGGCATGACTGGCGCGCTGAGATCGAGGATCGATGTCGTTAGAAATGCGGCGCCCGGCTTGCGCCGGGCTGACGCGGCTATTGCACGACGAGATCGGCTTGCAGGGCGCCGGCGGTCTTGATCGCTTGCAGGATCGCGATGACGCCGCTCGGCTTGACGCCGATGCGATTCAGACCGTTGACGAGGGTCCGCAAGCTGGAGCCGCTGACGACGGCCACCTGCCCGTTGGGCTGTTCGACGTCGATCTGCGTGCGCGGCAAGACGACGGTCGTGCCTCTCGACATCGGGTTCGGCTGCGAGGCGACCGGCGTCTCGGAGACGCGCACCGAAAGCGTGCCGTAGGTCACGCCGACCGTCGAAATCTGCACGTCCTGCCCGATCACGACGGTGCCGGTGCGCGAATCGACCACGACGCGCGCGGGCGTGTCGGGCTCGACCGACAATTCGCCGATTTCCGCCATGTAGCGCGTCGTGCTCATGTTGGCGGGGCGGAACAGCTCGACCGCGTGGCCGTCCATCTCGAAGGCGGAGCGGCGCCCGAATCGTTGCTGCGAATAGGCGTTGATCGCGTCGACGATCCGCACCGCGGTGTTGTAGTCGGGGTTCCTGAGCTCGAGCATCATCCTGAGCTGGTCCGGCGGCGACGGGATCGGCCGTGCGACGATCGCCCCGTTCGAAATGTGGCCGGCGGTCGGCACGCCTTGGCTGAGCGTCTCCGCCTGGCCGGCGACGTCGAAGCCCGTGACCGACACGGCGCCCTGTGCGGTCGCGTAGGTTTGACCGTCGCCGCCGGTCAATTGTGTCATCAGGAGGGTGCCGCCCATCAGCGAAGGCGCGTCGCCGAGCGCCGAAACGGTGACGTCGATTCGCGAGCCGATGTCGAGCCCCACCGGCATGTCGGCGGTGACGATCACGGCCGCCAGGTTGCGATTGCGCACCTGAGCGCCACGCACGTTGATGCCCATGTGGTCCAGCATCGACTCCAGCGCCTGCCGCGTGAAGGGCGCGTTCTGCAGCGTGTCGCCGGTCCCCTGGAGACCGACGACCAGACCGTAGCCGATGAGCTGGTTGTCCTGCGCGCCTCGCACGGAGGTAATGTCCTTGATGCGCACGGCGGCCGACGCATGGCCGGCCAGCGCGCAAAGGATGAGAGTTAAAATGAAGCGTTTCATCAACCGCTCACGCGCACCGTGCCGTCCGATTGAACGGCGCCTATAACCGTGATGCCGCTGTCGCTGTTGCGAACCCTGATCACGTCGCCGGCTTTCCCGTCCTGCAGCGCCGCGCCGATCGTAACGATCGTGAGGCCGCCCTGGACGTAGACGAGCTGCACCTGAGCGCCGACAGTGACCAGACGCGGATTGTCGAGACCGTCGAGCGGAATGGGGGCGCCCGGCAACAAGGTGCGATGCGACACCTTGCCGACCACCACCGACCGCGATTCGGCGATGGCGATCGGACCCCGCGGCGTGTTGAAGGGCAAGTCGGTCAGCATGTCGTCGCGAATCACGTCGCCGGGATAGATCACCACTCTCGGCGTCGGCGCAGTGGCCTCCTGCGCAAGCGCGCACGTGTTCGGCGCCAGCCATATCCCCAGCGACGTCAACAGGACGGCGATCCCAATCGCGCGCATGACGCGGCCTCCTTACTTCATGTTCGAGATGGTGCCCGCCATCTGGTCGGCCGCCTGAATGACCTTCGAATTCATCTCGTAGGCGCGCTGGGCGGAGATCAGGTTGGTAATCTCCGACACCGGGTCGACGTTCGAGGATTCGAGGTAGCCCTGCTGGAGGATGCCGAAGGCGGTGTCGCCCGGCACGCCGACCGTCGGCTGTCCAGAGGCCGCCGTCTGCTGAAACAAGTTGCTGCCCAGCGCCTGCAAGCCCGCCTCGTTGATGAAATTGGCGATCGTGAGCTGACCGAGGGTCTGCGGCGCCGTCGTGCCGGGAATGGTCGCCGTCACCAAGCCGGTCTGGCTGATTGTGACGCTGGTCGCAGTCGCCGGAACGAGGATCGGCGGCGTCACGGTGTAACCGTCCGACGTCACCAACTGACCCTGGGCGTTGGTGTTGAACGCGCCGTCGCGCGTATAGACCGTTTCGCCGGCTGGGGTCGCGACCTGGAACCAGCCGCGCCCGTTGATGGCGAGATCGAGCGAGTTGCCGGTGTTGGTCAGAGCGCCTTGGATCTGAAGCGTGCGAATGGCCGCGGTGCGGACGCCGAGGCCGACTTGGGCGCCCTCCGGCACCGTCGAGTTGGTGCCGCGCGTGCTGACGCCCATCACGCGCTCGGTCTGATAGATCAAGTCAGTGAATTCGGCGCGCGAGCGCTTGAAGCCGGTCGTGTTGAGGTTCGAGATGTTGTTGGCGATGACCTCGAGGTTTTGTTCCTGAGCGTTCATGCCAGTGGCGGCGATCGCAAGCGCTTTCATGCTTTGAATGTCCTATCGAGGGGCCGCGTCAAATGGTCATGCGCGAGATTTCTTGGTACGCGCTGACCGCTTTGTCGCGGATGGAAACCGCCTGCTGGAGCGTGCGCTGGGCCGACATGACCGCTTCGGCGACTTTGAACGGCGGCATGGTCCCTTGCAGACCTTGAATGGACGCCGCTTCGCCGTTCTGCACGGTATGGATGCCGTCGTTGATCGACTGCATCAGCGTCTCGCCGAACGAAGGGCCCGAGGTGGACTTCGCCATCGAAGTGCCGGCCGCCGGGCGCGGCGAATCCATTTCGAGGCTTCCGCTGATCGCGGATACTGCGTCAACCGCCATGTCGCTCTGCGCGCCGAACCCGGCCTAGACCGGTCGCTGCGCGCCTCCCTTCTTAAAGTGATGAACCGAATCGAGAACCAGTCGCCGCCGACGCCGTCACGCGTCCTTGAGCAGACTGACAGTTTGGCTTTCAAGGTCCGCCGATTGCTTGGCGACCTGCAAATTGGCCTCGTAGCTGCGGTTGGCCTCGCGCATGTCGGCGAGCTCCGTCAGCATGTCGACGTTGGGCAGCTTGACGAAGCCGCTGGCGTCGGCGGCCGGATTACCCGGATCGTGCTCCACTTTGAACGGCGCCTGATCGAGGCCGATGCTCTTCACCTGAACCAAATTGAGGCCAGAGGCGCGGTCGAGCTCGTTGCCGAACGTGATGGTTTGCCGCGTATAGGGATCTCCCCCCGGCGTCGTCGCGGTCGATTGCGAGTTCGCGACGTTCTCGGAGATGATGCGTAGGCGAAGCGACTGAGCTTCGAGGCCCGCGCCGGCGATTTTCAACGAAGATTCCAGGGGATCAGGCATAGCCGCTCACTTCAAAACTGAGAGCATCATTTGATGCATGACGCGCTTGAGATTCGTGTCCATCGTATAATCGCGGTTCACGTCGCCGAGCTTGATCATCTCGTTTTCGAGTCGAACCGAATTGCCGGAAATCGTCTCGTCGGAGGGATCGGTTTCGACGACGCGGGCGGGATTCAGATCTTGCTCGGTCGGCGTCATGTGCATCGGGTTGGTCGTCGCCATCGTCATCTGCGTCGCGTCGAGCACGGAGGAAAACGGCTGCAGATCGGTGGCCCGATAGCCGGGCGTGTTCGCATTGGCGACGTTGCCGGCGATCAGGGTCTCGCGAGTCGACAGCCACTCCGACCTTTGCGAGGCGAGCTTGAAGACGTAAGGTTCAGCCACCCGTCAAAATCCCGTTCGTAAGCAATGGGTCGAACTTAGGCGGCCGGCCTTGCTCCAGGCTTGCGCCATGTCGGGCCCGCCAAGTCGGCGATGCGATCGAACGCATCGCCCCGCGAGCGTCCCAGCGGCTGCAGGCGCGCTTCCTCGATCGCGGCCAGAAGGCGTCGGCTCTTCTCGATTTCGTCGAGCGCCTCGTCGTCGAACAGGATTTGGGCGACATGGACCCCCGCGCGCTTGCGCCCGATGATCAGGCTGAAGAAGGCGCAGACGGCGGCGTTGCGGAACTCCATGTCGAGCCGGACCGTCGGCGACGATTCCCAGCGAAACTCGCACGCCGCCGACAGCGCGTAGCGCAGCGTGCCGCTCCTGAAGAACAGCTCGCTCGACGAATTGACGAGATCGGCGATGTTCGCCGCCTGCTCGCTGCGAATCAAAACGACGAGTTCGGACAAATCGGCCAGTCGCAACTCCGTCGCGACGTCGACCATCGCGTTGGCGATGATCTCCTCATGGGCCGGGTGACGAGGCTCGGCATGGCTCGTGATCATGGCTCATCTGTTCCTTATCAAGGGCCAGGAGCGCTTCTTCTCCTGGACCAAATGAACGATTTCCGCGACCGCTCGATAGAACTCGGGGGGAATCGCGCTGTCGACGACGACCGCGCCGTAGAGCGCGCGCGCGAGGGGTTTGTCCTCGATGATCGGAATCTGATTCTGCTCCGCGATCTCGCGGATCTTGAGCGCGACGAGATCGACGCCCTTGGCGAGCACCATCGGGGCGCCGCCTTCGGAACGAACGTAGCGCATCGCAACCGCGTAGTGCGTCGGGTTGACCACGACCATCGTCGCCTTCGGCACCGAGGCGAGCATCCGCCGGCGATGACGATCGAGGCGCAGCGACCGCAGACGCGCCTTCACCATGCGGTCGCCCTCGGCCTGCTTGAGCTCCTCCTTGATCTCGTGCCGGCTCATGCGCTGATCGCGACGCCAGTGGATGCGCGCCCAGGTGATGTCGCCGGCCGCGACGACGAGGGTCGCCACGAGAACGGCGCCGACGACGTCGACGCATAGGCGGCTGATGCGCTCCGGCAACTCGGAGACGTCCAAGAACATCGCCGACGTGAGCAGATACTTCTGGCCGCTGAGCACCCCCGCGACGATCGCGATCACCGCGCCGATTTTCGCGATGCTCTTGAGAAATTCGGTCAGGCCGCGCAGCCCGAACACGCGCGAAAATCCGGCCGTGATCGAGATTCTTGATAAATCGGGCATGATCCGACTCAGCACGAAGCGCGGCGGGTTCTGCGCGATGGAGGCGACGACGCCGGCGACCATCAGAAGAAGTACGGTCGGCAGCAGAAATTGTCCCGCCGCGATCACGAGGATCCCCGCCAAAGCGAGCACGTCGCTCCCCTGCTCGAGCCTCCACCCGGCTGGATCGTCGAGGAAGTGAATGAGCGTGCCGACGAACTCGGCGGCGCGCGGCGGGATCACGTAAACGACGGCGATCAAGATCGCAGCCAAAGACGCGACAACGGCGACCTCGCGCGACATCGGGACGGAGCCGCGCTCGATTGCGTCGTTCAGCTTCTTTTCTGTGGCTTCTTCTGTCTTGCTGTCCGAATCTTCGTCTGCCATGCCTGCATCCGGCGAAAGTTAGGCGGCTTCCACGCCCTCGGGAGGCGCGATTTCAATTTCGTTTCGCTGCGCCATCTTGAGCACCAGATCGACGATCTGCTTGCGCGCCTTGGTCACTTCGCGTGGCGGCGCGTTCGAGCCGGTGGAGAGCTCGCCCTCGACGAGGCGGCGCGAGCGCGACGCCATCGCGGAAAGCACCGAGTCGCGGAATTGCGCGTCGGTTCCCCTGAGCGCCAGCACGACGACTTCGGTCGCCACCTTGTCGAACACGGTCGAGCGGGCGCGCTGCGAAAGGCGCGGCAGGTCGTCGAACGAGAACAGCATCTTCATCACGATGCGCGCCTCCTTCGGGCGCGTCGCGACGAGCGACTTGACCACCTCTCGCGCCTCGAGAGGCTCGAGGTTGTTGATGATCTCCGCGATGCGGGTGTGATTGTCGAGCCCCGAGGCGCGCGCGGCGAGCATCGCGATGTCGGCCCGCACCGCCTCTTCGATGACGCGCTGAGTCTCTTCCGACACTTTCGGCCGCGAGATCATCGCGCAGAGAACGTCGTTGCGCGTGTCGCGCGGCAGACGGGCGATGATTTGCGCCGCCAGGCCCGGATCGAGCTTCGAGAGAATATAGGTCGTCGTGAGCGAATGCTCGCCGACGAGATAGTCCGACAGCACCGCCTCCGAGATCGCGCCGAGGTCAACCCAGACGTTGCCGCCAGGGCCAAACACGTCATCCATGATGTTGGCGACCTGTTCCGGCGGCATCGCGCCGGTCAGCATCTCGCGCGCCTGCCCGACGTCGCCGAGGAGCTTGGCGCCGGCGGAAAAGTCCGACGTGAACTCCTCCACCAGCGCTTCGAGCTCGGCGATCGAGACCGTGCCGAGCTGCGCCGCCGCCCGCGTGACGTCGCGCAGCTCGTGCGGTTCGAGATGCTTCAAGAGCAGCGCCGCCGGCGGCTTGCCCATGGCGAGCAGAATGGCCGCGGCCTTCTGGGCCCCGCCGAACTCGCGCTCCCCCTCGAGCGAATCGTCGGTATCGATGGTCATGACGCCTCGGTCTTCAAGCTGCGCGTTCGTCGCGCGGAGCGGTGACGATCTCGGTCAGCGAGACGCCGTAGCGCGCGCTGTCCTCGTCGACCACGACGACTTCGCCGCGCGCCACCACTCTGCCGTTCACCACGACATTGACGGGGTCGCCGACCTTCTGATCGAGCGAGACGACCGCGCCGCGCCCCAGTTTCATCAAGCTGGCGACCGGCATCGTCGTGGTGCCGAGGACCACCTGCACCGTCACAGGAATGGAAAGGATGGCGTCGTATCTGTGCGCGCTCGGCGCCGTCGCGCTGGCGGGCGCCGCTTCCGGTTCGTGCTCGCCGTCCAGCGTTTCGTATTCGTCTTCCATGGTCGGAACTTCCCTTGCTCGATGGGTTGCTGCCCTAAGGAGGCCGCTGGTCAGTGGACCGGCGGCGCCCCGAAGTGGTCTTCCTGCACGATGGCCTCCTCGACCTTGAGCGAGTATCGCCCGTCGGCTTCGCCGAGCTTGCACCAGAAAATCTCATGGCCGGCGCATTCGAGGCGAACGCGGCCCATGCCCACCCCTTGCAGGCTCAGCACCTCGCCGACGGCGAAGCGGGCGACGTCGCCGAGCGTCATCTCGACCTCTTCGAGGACGGCGGTGACGACCAGCGGCGCCTTGGTGACGCCGGCCTCGAGCTCGCGGATCCAGCGGGGGTCGGACGTCGGCGCTTCGCTGCCGGGGTCGAAGGTCAGATCCTTGCGAACCGGCAACAGGAGCGACTGCGGGAAGAGGAAAGTGACAGGCGCGGCGCCGCCGGCGGTGTCGATCGTCACGCGCGCCGCGATCGCCGACGAGTCGCGCCGGCCGAGCGCATAGACGTCGCTCAGCGTCTCCAAACGCTCGAAGGCGAGGCCGAGGCCGCCGTTTTGCGCGAACCCCTTGGTGAGCGCCTTGGTCAGATGGCGTGCGAATTCGCCCACGAGCGCGGTTTCGACATTCGTCATGCTCCGGCGCGAGCGCGGCGGAACCGTTCCCTGCGCATCGCCGCCGAAAACCGCGGCGACGATCGTTTCGGCGATCCGCTCGTCGAACACCATCAGCATGCGCGCCTCGTAGGCGGCGCAGTTCAACACCGCGGCCGCGAGGCCCTGGGATTCGCCGAGGAACTCGAACACCTGAGTCGATCGCATCTCGTCGACCGAGCCGTCGGAGGACGCCTTGCAGAACGAGGCCAGCGCGTCGGTGGCGCTGAGCGAGAATTGCTCGAGCGCGTAGCCGAGACCGGGCATCCGCTCGATCGAGAGGCCCCCGCCCTCCGGGGAGGCGCCTTGCAGCCAGGCTGCTGGGGCCGCGACGTGATGGTCTTCCGTTGGCATGGGTTAGGCCGCTTCCTTGACCGACGATTCGGCGGCCGGCGCGGGGCCGGCGATCGTCTCGTTTTCCACGGTGTCGATGGTCGGACGCTCCTTGGAGGGAATGGTCTTGCGGCCGAACTCGACCGCCACCTGCGGCATCGCGCCGTTCATGAAGGCGAGCAGACTCTGCTTGACGAGCGCGAACAGGCGCAGCTGCTTCTGCCGGACGGCTTTGATCTTCGCAGCGACCGGCGCGACGATACCATAGGAGAAGAAAATGCCGGCGAACGTGCCGACCAGCGCCGCGCCGATCAGGCCGCCGAGCGCCTCGGGCGACTGGTCGAGCGCGCCCATCGCATGGATGATACCCAGCACCGCGGCGACGATGCCGAGCGCCGGCAGGCCGTCGGAGACTGCCTGGAGCGCATGCACCGGCTTGTAGCGATCGTGGGCAAGGGTCTCGAGCTCCTCGTCGATCAGCGCCTCGATTTCATGCGTCTTCGCATTGCCGATGATGATCAACCGGCCGTAGTCGCAAATGAAGGTGAGAAGATCGCGATTGGCGATCAGGCGCGGATAGCCCTTAAACACTTCCGATTCGGTGGGGTTGTCGAAATGCCCTTCGACCTCGCCGCGCGACTTGCTGCGCAGCTCCCTCATCAGCGCGTGCATAGCGCTCAGAACGTCGAGGTAGTCGCGCGGCTTCGGCGCCTTGTCCATGACCGCTTCGGTGATCGCCCGGCCGCAATCCTTGATCGTGGAGAACGGATTGGCGACGATGAAGATGCCTAGTGCGGCGCCGCCGATGATCAGAAACTCGAACGGCTGCATCAGCACTTCCATATGGCCGCCGAGCGCTCCATATCCGCCGAGGATGCTCCCCACGGCGATGATGAGTCCAATTATAAAATTCACGTGCCTCTCCCGTCGCTCGGCCTGCAGACCGTGCAGCGGCAATCTTACGTGAGGCTGTTTCCCGCGACGTCAGCTTCATGCAAGGCGGCTCGACAATGGTTCCCGAGGGCGAGCCACGCGGCGCGCCGTCATGGGTGTCGGAATGCAGAACGGACTTTATGTCGCCTTGTCGGGGCAGGTTTCGCTGGAGCGGCGGTTGGAGACGATCGCCAACAACGTCGCGAACATGAACACGGTCGGCTTTCGCGCGGACGGCGTCTCCTTCCAGACCGAGCTGGCCAAAGCAGGCGACCACAACGTCGCTTACGTCTCGCCCGGAAAGACGTACATCTCCCGGGCGTCGGGCCCCTCGCTCAAGACCGACAATCCCTTCGACGTCGCCGTCCAGGGCGACGGCTGGCTCGGCATCAGCACCGCCAACGGCGTCGCCTACACGCGCGACGGGCGGATGAAGATTTCGGAAACCGGAACTCTCGAGACGCTGACGGGCAACGCCGTGCTCGACGCTGGGGGCTCCCCGATCATGCTCGATCCGAACGCCGGCGCTCCGGTGATTTCCGGCGACGGCATGATCGCGCAAAGCGGCAGGAAGATCGGCGCGATCGGTCTCTTTGAGATCGACGACACCGCGAATCTGACTCGCACCGAGAATTCCGGCGTCATTCCCGACAAGGCGCCGACGCCTATCCTCGACTTCACGAACAACGGCGTCGTCCAGGGCTACACCGAGGGCTCCAACGTCAATCCGATCGAGGAGATGTCGCGGCTCATCGAGGTGACGCGGGCCTTCGACGGCGTGAACGCGCAAGTGTCGCAGACAGAAATGTCCATGCAAGACGCCATCAAGACACTCGGCGCCTGATGGGACTGGCTTTTCGTTATTGAGAATGGGGACGGCGGATGAACGTAAGCATCGGAACGTCTAGCCAGCGCTTCAACGCGCTCGATCGGCTGGAAGGAAAACTCGCCTGGGGCGCGAAGTCGCTGCCGCGGACGCGTGTGAGCGGCGTCGTGACGGAGATCGCGATGTCGCACTACCGCGTCGCCGGCCTGTCGAGGTTTCTCCGCCTCGGGGAATGCGTCAGCGTCGATGTCGGCGATCGCGTCCAGCTCGGCGAAGTCGTCCGAATCGACGACGGCGCCGTCACGCTGAAGCCGTTCGACGCGCGCTGCGACGCGGCGATCGGCGCCCGCGCCTTCCGGGCCGACGCGCTGTCGTTGCGGCCGCGCCCCGAATGGAAAGGCCGCGTCATCGACGCGCTCGGGCGGCCGATCGATGGGGAAGGCGATCTGCCGCAGGGCGACCGCGCGATGCCGCTCGACGCGGAGCCGCCGCCGGCGCTGCGCCGCGCTCGCGTAAAGAAGCCGATCCGCTCCGGCATTCGCGTCATCGATTTCTTCACCCCGCTCAGCGCCGGCCAGCGCATCGGCATCTTCGCGGGCTCCGGCGTCGGCAAGTCGACGCTGCTGGCGATGCTGGCGCGCGCGCCGGATTTCGACACCGTCGTCATTGCGCTCGTCGGCGAACGCGGCCGCGAAGTGCGCGAATTTCTCGACGACGCGCTCGCCGCCAACCGGGAGTCCGCGGTCGCCGTCGTCTCCACGGGCGATGAGAGCCCGATGATGCGCCGCCTCGCGCCGCGAACCGCGATGGCGGTCGCCGAATACTTCCGCGACCGCGGCGATTCGGTGCTGCTGATCGTCGATTCCGTCACGCGCTACGCCCATGCGGCGCGCGATGTCGCGCTGGCGGCCGGCGAGCCCGCCGTCGCGCGCGGCTACGCGCCGAGCGTCTTCAGCGACCTGCCGCGACTGCTGGAGCGCGCGGGCCCCGGCGTCGAGGGCTCGGGCTCGATCACCGGCGTCTTTTCGGTGCTGGTCGACGGCGACGATCACAACGATCCCGTGGCCGACAGCATCCGCGGCACGCTCGACGGCCACATCGTGCTCGACCGCGCGATTGCAGACCAAGGCCGCTTTCCCGCCGTCAACATCCTTTCGTCGATCTCGCGCATCAACCCGCCGAATCGCACGCCCGAGCAGCGGAAGCTTGTCGCCAAGCTGCGTGCGCTCGTGGCGCGCTACGAGGAGACGCGCGACCTTCGCCTGATGGGCGGCTTCACGCCCGGCGCTGATCCGCTGCTGGATCAGGCCGTCAAGTCGGTGCCGCGCATCTACGAGGCGATGTCCCAAAGCCTGTCGTCTCCGGCTTGCCAGGACCCCTTCATCGAACTCGCCACCGCTCTGCGCAGCGACGGCAAGTCGGACGAACAGGCCGAGCAGGCCGCCGCGTGACCCGGACGATCGCAGAGAAGGCAGCGCCAATGAACTTGCTTGGTTTCATGGGGACGAAGTCGCTCGGCGATGTCGCGCTCGTCGGCGCCGGCGTCTCGATGGCGGCCGGCGCGGCGCTCTTCGCCGGCTACATGCTGACCCAGCCGGACCATGCGCCGCGGATCAACGGCATGGAATATCTCGCGATCTTCGCCAAGCCGCATGGTCCGCCGGTCGGGTCGAGCCATCCCATGGTCATCGACGCGCCGGCTCCGGCGACCCAGGCGGCGCCCACGCCCGTCGCTTCGGCTTCGCCGGCGCCTGCCGCCTCGGCCGCGATCGTCCCGGTCGCGGCGCCCATCGCGAATGCGCCGAGGGTCGGCGGCGACGGCCTCGACATGGCCCCGACCGGCTCGATCCCGCACCCGGCTGCAACGGGGTCCGCCACGTCGGACGGCTTCCGGATCCTCGCGATCGAGCCGGGCGTCGCCTGGCTCACCAACGGGGCCGAAATCCGGGCGATCAGGATCGGCGACGTGGCGCCGGGCCTCGGCCGGGTCGCCTCGATCGAAAAGCGCGACGGACGTTGGGCGCTGATCGACGATTCGGGCGCGCCAATGCTGATGGGCGAATCGCCGCAGAAAAAAGGCTCCGACCCGTTCTCGCGGCGGATGATCTTTGGGACCGGCGATTGATCCAGCGTCCGAAGACTGAGAAATAGGGCCGATGCGGCGCTTCGGCCGCGCGTGTGAGGTCCCAATGCGCTTTCTTGCGCCGATCGCACTGCTCGTTCTCGCCACCACGTTCGAAGCAAGCGGGGACGCGATCATTCGCATCGGCCTGCGAACGCATTCGGTCCAGGTCCGCATCGGGCTCATGCTGGCCGGAATGATCGTGCTCTATTGCTACGGTTTGGTCGTCAATCTCGGTCCGCTCGATTGGGGTCGCCTGATGGGCGCCTATGTCGCGACGTTCTTTGTCGTCGGACAAATCATCAATCTTGTCGCGTTCCGAGCCGCGCCGACCGCGCCGATCATGGTCGGCGGTCTCTTCATCTTGCTCGGCGGCGCGATTGTCACATTGTGGCGGCCCTAAGACCTCACGGACGCCGCGCGCGCAGAGCTTGGTCGGCGCGGTCGATGAGCATGTTGGCGATCGCCACCCGTCGATTGGCGAGTTCCGGCGGCGCGTCGGGGCGCCGGTCGGGATGATTTTCCCACATGAACCGTCGACGCGCGCGCTTGAGGTCGTCGCGGCTCATGGCCCAAGCGAGCCCAAGCTCGGCGGCGATCACATCAGGATCGACGCTCGGCGCGGCGGCGGGCCGCGCGGCGAGCTCCGGCGGATCGGCGATCCAATCGAGAGCCAGATCCCAGCGATCGGCCGCAGCGCGGGCCTGCGGCTCGAAGTCGATCGGCGGCGCGAAGGCTGCGAAAGCCGCGCTGAGGGCGCTCTCCGCAAGCGCCAGCTCCTCCGCCTCATCCGCTGGGCGCTCGAACTCGTCGAGCACGCTCTCGAACGACGCCCAACCGTTCGAATCGGCTGAACGGTCCTTCACGACTCGAGCTCGTGTTCGATCTGGCCGGCGGCGTCGACGACCACGCGGTTTCTCCCGCCGGATTTGGCTTCGTAGAGCTTGGCGTCGGCGCGGCGAATCAGATCCTCGCCTGTTTCATCGCGCAGCAATCTCGCCAAGCCGAACGAGGCGGTGATCGCGCCGACCCGCTCTCCGGTCGACGCGACGGCCCACTGCTTGTTCTCCAGCTGCCTCAGAATGGCGTTGACCGCGGCCGTCGCGTCCGCGAGCCGCGAATCGGGGAATAGAATTGCGAATTCCTCGCCGCCGAACCGGGCGACCTTGTCCTGCCGGCGCACGCTCGCGGTCAACGTCTCGGCGAAGAGTTTCAGCACCATGTCGCCGGCGACATGGCCAAACTTGTCGTTGATTCGCTTGAAATGATCGATGTCGGCCAGCGCCACGCACAATTCGCCGCCGTGGTCGCGCGCCTTGGCGATCTCTTCGGCAAGCGCGTGGTCGAAATAGCGACGGTTGCCGAGGGCTGTGAGGCCGTCGCGATTGCCGATCTCTTCGGCCTTGGTGAGGCTAGAGCGAAGGCGCACCACCTGGAGGCGCGAATGCTCGAGCTTTTCGGACAGGACGTTCACCTTCGCCTGCATCGCCCGATTGTCGCTGATGAGGGTCAGCACGATCTCGTGGATCGTGTCGTAGGAGTCGCTGCGCGCAAGCCGGCGATCGGCGCCGGCCAGCGTGTCCTCGAACTTCGCGCCTTCCGCCGAATGGTCCTGAATGAGCCCGAGGACATGCGCCAGCGTCGCGTCGACGCTTTGCGCGAAATCGCGGCGTTCAGCCTCGTGCGCATTGGCCCGCGCCTCTTGCGCCGCCGCTTTGCGAGCGGATTCCGCGCCGGCGACCAAGAAGCCGATGATGCTGACGGCGCTAAGGGCGAGCACATAGGCTTCGGCCCGCCAGTCGCCGCGCGTCTGAGCCGCGGCGAGCGCGCTCAACAGGACGAAGACGAGCCCGCCGCCCAGCTTGACGGGATGGCGAAGCGCCGCGGCGGTCATCGGACGCCTGCCACGCGACAGCGGCGCGACGGCTGACGCCGACGCGCGCCCACAAGCAGGCGTGTTGCCAATCCCGACATGACGACGCGACCCCTTCGCTCCTAGCGCGTGGCGGCCGTCATGGCTGCGACGAAGGCGTCGCGTTTACGCCCGATGCGACAGACTGGGTCCGATTCATTCGGACGGAACCGCAGCCTGCCGCAGAGAGCTTACCGATTGGTTATTCGGCGTTGCGCGCCGACCCAGGCGCGCGTCACTTGCAGAACGCCCGCGCGTTCGGCGTCCACTCGCCCATGCCGCTCGCCACCATATGCGCGATGACCGCGCACACGTAAGTCTTCTGCGCCTTCGGGTTGTCGGGGCCGGCGTTGTAGCGCGCCACGGCGAATGTCCAATTGCCCTCCTGCGCTTTGAGCGTTTTCAGGAAATTCGCGGCGTATTCGACGTTGTGGGCAGGATCGAACATCTCGCTCAGCGAGCTGAAATGCGACCCGTGCCAGCGGTGGTTGATCTGCATGCAGCCGATGTCGATCAGCTTGGCGCCGCGCGCCCGCTCGAGGGCGAAGCGCTGCAGCGCCTCCTCCAGGGTGTCCGAATGCACCGCCCTGCCGTCGACGTTCATGTCGTAGGGCCGCAGCGTTCCCCGCTGGCCGGTCTCCGTCAGGCCAACCGAATAGAGAATGTTGAGGGGGATGTCGTGCTGCTGGGCGGCGCGCGCCATTTGCTCTTCGCAAAGCTCCCGCTGCGCGCCCTGCGCAGAGGCGCCGTCAGACCACCATATCGCCAAAGCCGCGGCCAGCCACAGGCTGATAAGACGGCTGCTGGCGGCTTCCTTGATCCGCCGAGCCATCGCGGCGCGACGCGTCCTGACGGCCTTGCGAGTCTCCGCTGTTGCGGGCGTCGCTCTGTGCATTTTCCCTTCCCTCGGGTTTCTGGCCGGAAGCGGCGGCCCCCGTCTGGGCATTCGCCGCGGACGGCTTGATGATGAGGCTCTCCAGCGATTGGACGCTCAACCCGAGTCGCTGGGCGATGGAGTCGCGGTCGCTCTCGACCGCCTTCAGCGTGCTGGGCTTGGACACTTCCATCACGACGGACAGCTTGCCGTCGCTCAGGCGCATCTTGACCGACATCGCGCCGAGATCGGCCGGATCGAGCCGAATTTCGAGTTCCTTGACAGGCTGCGAGCCGGCGACGCTGGCGCTGCCCGCCCGTGCGGACGCCGAGGCGGCCGCCTGGGAGACGAGGCCGGTCGCTTGGCTGGCGAGCGTTTCAGCCAATCGGCCGAGCGAGACAGGACCGAGGCTGATGGTCGTCGAGACGCCCCCGCCGACCATCGCGCTCGCAAGGACCGAGGCGGCCGGGTTCGCCGATGCGGACGGCGCCGTCGCCTGGGGCGCGCCAGATGCGGCTTTGCCAGGATTGTCGCGCGCCGATCGCTTCTGCGATCCGGTCTCGTTCTGCGTGCTGGAGGACGTGGAGACGCGAGAGGCGGCGCCGTCCGCCTGGCCCGCGAGCGCTGTCGCGTCCGTCTGGGCGGCGGAGCGGCTGGCGCCCGCGAGCGAATCGGGCGACGCCTTGGCCCGCGGCGAGGGCGGGCTCGCGGCGGGCGATCCGGCAGACGCCGCGCCGGCGGCGGCCAGCGCCGCGGCGGCTGCCGCGCCAACCGCCGCGACGGGCGAAGCCGTTGGCGCCGCGCCGGACGGCGCGGTGGCGGCGGACCCGAACTGCGTTCTCGCGACCCCCGCCGTACCCGCCGATGTGAGGCTCGCGCTTGCCTGAGCGCGCAGAATCGGGTCCTTCGCCAGCGTCTGAGCAGCCCCGTCGACGCCGAGATGCGTGCGGCTTTGCTCGACCGTGAAGCTGACCGGCGTTGCAGCCTCCTGCAGAGTCTCGAGCGCGCCGGCATTGGCGAAAATCGGCGCGGCCGGCTTCGCCGCCGCCGAAGCAAGCGCGGCGAGGCTCGATGCGGCGCCAGACCCGCTGACGCTGGCGATCGAGGCCGAAGCCGGCCGGGGCGTGGCGCCCGGGATCGCCGAAGCTGCGAGGTCCGCCTGCGCGCGCCAGATCGGGCTGCCCGGCAAAATCCCCGAGGCGAGAGCCGAACCCAACGCCGCCTGGGCGGCGTCCGCGTCGCTAGGCGCTCGCTTCTTGGAACCGGCGGAATTGGAGGCCGGCTGACCGAATTCCCCGTTGGTCGGAAGCGCGCCCTGGACCAGTCCGGCCAGATCCGAATCGAGCGATTGGGATTTGGGCGACTTCGACGCGTCGTCTTGCGGCGACTGCTTGTTGGTTTCCTCTGGCGCGTTCTTGCTGGACGAACCCGGCGCGCTCGCGTGCGCCGGTTCGCCGGCGAAAGCGCTGACGATGGCGGAGAAGGCTTCGCCGTCGCTGGATTTGGCGGCGGCGTCGTGCGGGTGACTGGGGGCTGTCGGCTGTGCGCCGGCCGACGATTGAAGCGCTGGTAGACTCATGGCTTTCCCTTTCCGCCATCGCCGCCCTCGGCGGCAGTGCGGTTCAATGCTTCTTCGGCGAGGGCGATGGCCGCGGCCGCCGGGTCGGCGCCTGGAGCCGATGCGGCAGGGGGACTTGCGTCCGACGGCATCGGCTGGCGTAAATAGGACGCGACGCCGCGCACTGCGCCGAGCAGAGCCTGATCGCGCGTGTCGAGCTTCACCTCCGCTACGCTCTGCAACTCCGCAAGGCCGTTGTCGTAATCCGGCGTCATGATCCGCGCGCTCGCTTCATAGAGCCTGCCGCGCGCCTCCTCGACGCTGTCGCCCGGCGCCTCCTGCAAGGCCTCGCCCGACGCGACGCCGGCGACGGCGAACTGACCGTTGACCGTCTCCTCGCGCGCGACCGTCAGAAGAAAGCGCCCACGCTCCTCGGGGGTGAGCCTGGAGACGAAGTTGTGGAACTTCTGAAAGCTCGGAAGATCTTTGATCAGATCGTCCTTGAGCGCAGCGTTGACGACCCCGCCGAGGAAGCGATCAGCGTAAACGGAATGTCCGAATCGCGTCGCATATTGGCGGCAAAGCATGGCGAAGCGATCGATGTCGCGCTCTTGGGCGAGGAACGCGATCTCGCGCCTGAGAGCGGCTTCTTCGACCAACCCGCCGGGCGCCAGCAGCCGAGCGAGGTCGAGCAGCTCGATCGCCTTTTCCGGATCCTGCGACGAGGCGAGGATGGACTTGGCGTAGGCGAACTGGCCGGCGAGCCGCAGATCGAGCGAACGCGGATCGATGCCGTCGAGCAACGAACGCGCCTGCTTTTCGTCGCCGACGATGTAAGCGAGCGCCCCGCGCATCAGCGGCCTCTCGCTCTCCGGCACGGCGCCGCTTTGCAACAATTGGATGATTTCGCGCGGGCGGCCGCCGCTCAGGAGATAGATCACCGCCGCGTCGGTCTCGTTCTTGTCCTTCCAGGTCTCCGGCTTCGCCGCCTGGATCGCGGCCCCGATCGCTTTCAGACGCTCCCGCTGGGCCTCGTAAGCGGCCTTATCGCCGGCCGCGACCCTCACTTGCAGCGCCTGCAAATCGTTGGTCATCGCAGCGACCGACTGCGCGTGCGCCGGCCCCAGCGCACACAGCCCGAGCCCCAGCAGAAGGATCGCTCCGGCGAGTCGTCGCGCGATCATGGGGCCGGCGCCTTCAAGAGGATCTCGATGCGACGGTTTTCCGCCGCGAACGGATGCGCGGCGTCGCGCAGATGCCGATCAGCGTCGCCTTCGACCCGATCGAACCGGCTCTCGGGAATTCCTGCTCGAGACAGCATGTAATAGGCCATCTGCGCGCGCGCCGAGGAGAGACGCCAATTGTCGTAGGTCTTCGACCGGTAGGGATGTCCGTCGGTGTGGCCGCGCACGACGATCGGGCCAGGCTGATCCTTCAGAATGCGAGCGACCGCGTCCATGGCCTGAACCACCTGGCGCTGCGGCTCCGCGGAGCCGAGCGGGAACATGCTGAACTTCAGATTGTCGGTCAGGCTGATGAGGAGGCCCTCACTGGTCGCCTTGACGTCGATCGCCGGCCCCACATGCGGAGCCCCGGGCGGGGCGACCTGTAATTGCAGTTCCCTTTCGAGGCGGGCGGCTGTCGTCGCAAGAGATTTTTGCGCGGCGGCCTCCGTAGCCTTGGCCTCTGGCGGCGGCGTCGCGGCCTTAGCCGCCGGCGGCGCCGTCACAGGCTTGGCCTCCTGCGGCGTGGCGGCCTTGGCCTCCTCCGCGCGCGCCGCTGCGGCAGTGGGCGGCGTCGGCTTCGCGTCGCCTGGGGGCGGGTTCACGGTCTTGGGATCGACCGGCGCTGCGGTCCCCGTTCTCGGCGGCGAGCCGGATGGCGTCGGCGGCGCGGTCGGGGCGGACCCCGGCCGCGGCGCGGGCTTGTCGGCCGCCGTCAGCGAATCGGACGGGACGTCCCGGCCGATCGGCCGGAAGGGATCGCGGAACGCGTCCGGGTCCGCGGCGTCGTTGGGCTCTTTCGGCTGGCCGACCTCGGCGACGACGTGCAGATCGGGCGACGCCGGCCCGGCGATCGAATCGAGGCTGCGGTAAGGATCGTCGAACAGCGCGCCCTCGGTCATGGTCGGCTTCGGGTTGGCGGGATCGGCCTGCTGCGTCACGCCCGGGCCCTGCTCCGACTTCTCGCCCGTCTTGGCCGGCGGCGGATTGGCGGCGGCGGTTTGGGTGCTGTCGGGCTCGGGGGGCGAATCGCTCGGGCGCGTCTCCTTGGAGTCCGGCGCGTTGACCGACGGCGCGGGACCGTCGCTGCGGATATTCTTCGGCGTCTTGGAGGACTGCTCCAACTTCATCGGATTGAAGTACCGCGCGATCACCATCTTCGTGTTCTTGTCGGTCGCGTTGATGATCCACAGCACGAGGAAGAACGCCATCATCGCCGTCATGAAGTCGGCGAAGGCGATCTTCCAAGCGCCGCCGTGATGCTCCTCTTCGTGGGAACTGCGACGTTTGATGATGATGATTTCGGGGGGATGGTCGGGCATCGCGGCGCCTCAGATGACGAAGGAGGCGATGAGATCCTCCCAAGGGCGCAATTGCGACCGGATCAGCGTGTGTTGCGCCTCGACGGTCACCTCGACCGCGTCTTCCCCGACGAACTCGACCTCGGCCGGAAGCCCGGCGACGCGCTCGCGCAGCAGCTTGAGCAACCGTTCGGGCCCGCGAATCTTCACGATCTCCTGCGAGCCGCCCGAGCAGAGGCGGGCAATGTCGTCGCACAACTCCTCGACGACGCGCTTGGTCATCTCCGCGCTCAGCAGAGGGGCGAGGATGCGGGTCACGCTCGCCGCGATCCGGTCCTCCATCTCGGCGAGGCCGGTCGAAAGCGCCTCGGCGACACGCGCATATTCATTGGCCTGGAAATCGATCTGGCTTTCGAGCCCGCGCTGCTGCACGGCGGCCTGCTCGCGCGCCAAAGTCTCCGCGTCCTCGGCGCGCGCGGTCGCCGCGCCCTCGCGCAGGCCGCGCTCGTAGGCCTCGGCGACGAGCTTCTCGACATCGACGGCGGGCGGCTCTGGCCGCGGCGGGACGACGCTCTCGGGCGGCGGCGCCCACGCATCTTCGAGATTGGAGCGTTCGCGGCGTTCCTCACGCGGCTGGGCCGAGCGGCCGCCGGTCGCCGCCTCGCGCAGCACCCGCGCCATGGCCGGCGCGGGGCGCGGCGCATCCTGGACGGCGCGAATCACTCGCGGCTTGAAGACGGGCGGCTCGGGCGATTCGGAGCGGGCGGCTCGTCCGACGTGATCGAGATACTGGGAAATCGGCACCGGCTTCATGTGCTCGCTCCTTGACGGATCCATTGCTTGAGGATCGCGGCGGCGACGTCTTCGTCAAATTCGACGAGCTTCTGGAGGTGGCGCTGCGGACTTTTGTCCTTACGCGCCAACAGGGACTCGAGAAATTCGTCGCGTTCGTCCTTCGCCTCGATGAGGAAGTTGTGCTCGCCGCCCGGCGTGCCGTCGAGCGCAGGCAAGGCGGTCGCCATCTCGCCGAGCCCTGGCAAGGCCTCCAGCGCCTCCTGCGTCTGCTCGGAGGGGAGCGAGAGCAGCGCCTTCGTCGCCGGCCGCAGGCCGAACCAGATGAGCAGCACGGCGGCCAGCACCACGGCGCCGGCAGTGACGTAGGAGCCGGACTGACGCAACGCGAGCTCCATGAAGGACGGCGCTTCGACCGGGGCAAGATCGCGGTCCGCATCGACGAAATCGACCACGGCGACCTTCACGGTGTCGCCCCGGTCCTTCTGCAAGCCGGCGGCGGTGGAGACGAGCCCCTCGATATCCTTGAGCTGCTTGTCCATGGCGTCGGGAGTCGCCTTGTCGCCGAGGGCGCGCAGCAGCGCCGACCGGTTGACCAGCACGGCGACCGACAGCCCCTGGATCGTATAGCCGGCGCTCGTCGTCGTGACTTGCTTGGACGAAATCTCGTAATTGGTCAGCTCTTCACGCTTGTCGGTCGCGTCGGTCGACTGCTTGGTCGAGGTCGGCTGGTTGTTCGTCTTGGGCAGGTTGGCGTTGACGCCAGTCGGCGGCGTGCCGTCCGCGTTCTGCGAGTTCTGGCGCTCCTTGGTGATCCGCACAGACCGTTCGACGCGCTGGTCGGGGTTGTAGATGGTCTCGTTGGTCTGCGTCTTGTCTGCGTTGAGGCGCGCTGCGACGCTGACCTGAAAATTCTGCAAGCTCAGGTAAGGCGCGAGCGTCATGGTTATCTTTTGGCGAAGATCCTGCGTCACCTCCTTCTCGAGGCCGAGAAGGTTGTCGGGCGACTTCTCCATCGAATCGGAGCCGCTCGCCAGCAAGCGGCCATCGACGTTGAGGACCGTCACTTCGTCCACCTTCATGTCGGGAATCGCAGAGGCGACGAGATGGCGTATCGCCTCACCGACCATACGGTCGTCGCCGCCGTCAGTGCGCACGATTACGGACGCGGAGGGCGGCTGACGCTCGCGACGGAACGAGCCGGCGTCGGCCATCACGATATGGACACGGGCGGCCTTGACGCCGTGCATCATCTGAATCGTGCGGGCGAGCTCGCCCTCGAGCGCGCGCACGCGGGTGACCTCCTGCATGAAGGAGGTCAGACCGAGCGAACCAAGCTTGTCGTAGAGTTCGTTGCCGACGCTGCCGCTGTGCGGCAGGCCCTTTTCAGCAAGCGTCATGCGCGCGAGCGAAGCCTGTCCCACCGGAACCATCACTGTGGCGCCGTCCGCCGTGACGTCGAAGGCGATGCCGGCCTCCTGGAGCGTCGAGCCGATGCTGACGACGTCGTCGCGGTCGAGGCCGGAATAAAGGGTCTCCATCGTCGGGCGGCTGAGGTAATAGCCCACCGCTCCTGTCGCCGCGAAGACGATCAGACCAATCGCTGCAAGCGCTCCCAGGCGCTTCGGGCCCAAGGCCATCAAATTCGCCCACAGCCGCTCGACCTGCGCCAATGCGTTGTTCATGTCACTCGGGTCCGCGCTCCGCCACGTCAAACCGAGTCGAAGTCCGCTGATTTGCGGGACTCCAGGCTCGTCGACGCCACTCTTGACGCCGGAGCTTGCGCGGACATTGCGTGCCGCTAGGTCAATGGAGCGAGACCGTGTCTCAATTCGAGTCGCCCTGGGCGCGTTCCAGCCTCGCAAGCTTTACGCATTTTTAATGACTATGCGGCAAGTTCGCCCCAACCAGGACGCCTTGCCGCAAGGCTCGGTCTGGAATCACACGATGATTAGGCTCGGAGAACGGAGCCTAAAGGCATAAGGCCGCTTCGTCGTCTCGGTGCAAATCCGAAATGTCACAAATAATCTCGTGATTTCACGGACAGGAGCACCCTTATGAGCTATATTCTTACCAATCCGTCGGCGCTCAGCGCGCTGCAGTCGCTGCAGCAGACGCAGAACAACCTCAACACCGTGCAGAATCAGGTTTCGACCGGACTCGCCGTCCAGAACGCGTCGCAAAACGCTTCCTACTGGTCGATCGCCACCCAGCTGACCTCGGACAACGGCGTCGTCAACGCGGCGACTTCGGCGATGAGCCAGACGCAGTCGATTCTCTCCACCGCGACGAACGCGATCTCGTCGGTCATCAGCACGATCCAGGCGATCCAGGCTACGCTCACCCAGGCGGAGAGCCCCACCGCCAACACCGCCGCCCTGAACTCCACGCTCGCCTCGTACAGCCAGCAACTCACCGACGCCATCAACGGCGCCTCGTTCGACGGCGTCAACCTCCTCAATGGCTCGCAAGCGTCGTACAGCTTCGTCTCCGGCTTCAATGCGACACAGTCCGGCGGCTCCCTGACCACGATCACCCTCTCCGCCACGAGTTTGTACGACAGCACAGCAGACACTGGCACGATCACCACGTCGACAGGCGCCGCGACCTACGACCTCAGCAATCTCGGCACTGGAGGCAATGCGGTCAGCAGCACCAACGCCTCCGACATGGTGACCGCCACCATGTCGACGCTCAACAGCATCCAGACCTACGCCGCGACGATCGGCACCACGCTGGACCGCGTCAACAACGCGATCAACCTCAACAACCAATTGTCGACCAACTACCAAACCGGCGTCGCCGGCCTCGTCGACGCGAACATGAATACGGCCTCCACGCAGCTGCAGGCCCTGCAGACGCAGGAGCAGCTCGGCATTCAGGCGCTGTCGATCGCCAACCAGAACTCGCAGCTCATCCTGAAGCTGTTCAACGGCTAAAGGATAAACGGAGCGCGCCCTTGGGCGCGCTCTCCATCCCTGCTGGGATGTCGCAAAAACAAAAGAGCGCGCCCGAAGGCGCGCTCTTTTCGCTTTGTCAGAGGCCGCTGTCTTCAGCGCTTCTCGATGCAATAGCCGAGATACCGCTTGGAATCGATCGGATCGTAGCCGAGCCGGTGCTTGAGCTTCTTGCGCAGCTTGCTGATATGGCTCTCGACCACATTCTCGTCGACGTTCTCGTCGAACAAGCCGTAGACCGCGTTGAAGATCTGCGTCTTGGTGACGCGGCGGCCGCGGTTGCGGACAAGGTACTCGAGGATACGGCATTCGCGGCGCGGCAGCGGCAGCGGCACGCCCTTCACCTCCGGCTCGCGGCCATCGAGGTAGATGCGCAGGTCGCCGATCGTCACGTGCCCCTTCTCGCCGAGCGAACGCCGATGAATGGCGCCCACGCGCGCAAGGATTTCGCGCACATGAACCGGCTTGCGGACGACGTCGTCGACGCCGGCGGCGAAAAGCTCCAGCGTTTCATCGAGCGACTGGCGGTCGTTGAGGCAAAGGACCGGCGCGCTGGTCCTTTCCCGGATGAGGCGCGGAAAGACCTCCCGGTTGCTGCAATCGCCGATCAGGAAGGCTTCGACGGCTTTTACATCGACGTCGCTGACTTTTCCGATCCATTCCTTGAATTCTTTGGGGTCGATCCCGGCTGTTGTAACTCCCTCTCGATCGAAGCTGGACGCATATCCCCCCGCAACAATGTTGCGCTCGTCCACAATAATGTACATCTGCCTATGCCCCGTTTCATAAACGTTATGTACGCGCTAAATCGATTACACGTGCAGCACTTGATGTTACGCAAGCACGTTACTCAGGGACAATTGCCGCCACCCAGACTGACGGAGAGACACGCCGCGAACCTTGAAATTTAAATGTTTTATGTCTATAATGTTACGTAGCGTTACTCTGCCCGCCGCCCCTCTCGTACGCCCGCGATTCGCGTGTCCTGGCGTCCGTTTCTTGTGTCAAAAAAGTACACAGGCGATGGTTAACAAGATGTTAATTTTCGTTCGAAAAAATTAGCTTCCTATTAACCATGTATTTTCTGGATATGTTTAAGAGACACCGCTGACGCCGTTACGTCAGACCAACCGCAAGGATTTAGCAAGGCGACGGCGTCTAGGCTGTCGGCGGGAGCTGCCTCTGAGGCAGTTCGATCCGTTTTCGACACTTTGCGCGGCGCTTTGGAAAATGACAGACACGTTCGAAGGCGTTCTCGGCCCGGATCGGCGCGACGACCCCGAATATTTCCGCCGGCTCGCCCGCCGCGGCCAGGTCAGCTACTCGGTCGTCGAAACGGAGCCGCAGCCGCAGCCTCCGATTAACGGACGTGCGGACAATCGCGGCGCCGGGCGCCGGCGCACCCGGTTACGTTCCGGTAAGATTCTCGATCAGGCGAACAAGTTCCTCTGCGACTGCCTGATCCACGACCGCTCGGCGACCGGGTTGCGGCTGGCCTTGCCGCGAGGCGCGGAGCTTCCCTCGCAATTCCACGTCCACGACGACGAAACGGGCGCAATCGACGTCGTCGCGACGGTGTGGCGCCGCGGCCCCACTGTCGGCGTGCGCTATATCAGGGCGTCCGATCCGGTTTCCGTCAAACCCAGCGATCGCGCGGCGCTGCGCGGACGCTACTACGCCGTGCCGGATTAAATCCGCCTGCGCGGAGATCGATACGCGAAGGCGCATGTTCGCATATCGCGGGCGTGACCCGCGGTTTGGCGATCAGGCGTAGGCTTTCTCTTCGACGATCGCCGAATCGAACCTGCGGTTGATCTCGCGCTTGATCGCGGCGCGCCGGTCGTTCGTCGTATAGACGGCCCGCGCGAGCGCGATGAACCCGTCGCCGAAGTCGCCGTTCTTTTCGCAGATGCGAATCTCGTCCTCGATGTTCCAAAGGCGTTCGTTGACGGTCGCAAGTTCGGCCTTCTTGGCTTCGAGCGTCGCTCCCTCCAGGCCCGCTTCGCGCAGACTGTCCTCCAGCAGCGCAAGCTCGCGGCTCACGTTGCGCAACTTGTCGGCGTCGGCGATGCGGCGGACCTTGATCTCCAGGATGGTGATCTTGTCCAGAAGTTCTCCCACCCCGCCGGGGATGGCGAACAGCCGGCCGCCCTCGTTCGCGCGCGTCTCTGCGGCGAGCGCTTCCGCCATCTGGGCGAAGACGCCGCTCCAGTCGCCATGCGTTTTCTGGCGAAAGAGCCGCATCGTCGGATACCAGGGCGAGTCGTCGCGGTCGCGCAGCCAGCGCCATTCCGCGTTCTTCTTCAACGCCACCCAAACCGGGCGCCCAAGCGCGCCGGCCAGATGGGCGGTCGAGGTGTCGCAAGTGACGATGAGATCAAGATGCGTCATCGCCGCCGCCGTGTCGATGAACGCGTCCGGCCCGGCGTCGAAATCCTCGCCGAGGGTTTCGACCGACATCCCGGGCGGCAAAACGTCGAGTTGCTCGACGCCGAAGCCTTTCTGCAACGAGATCAGGCGCACGCCGCGCGCCGCCGCGAGCGGGGCGAAAGCGGCAAGCGGGACGGAGCGCGCCATGTCCGCCTCCGGATTGGGGTTGCCCTGCCAGACGACGCCGACCTTGAAGCCCGAATCGCCGAGGCGGGCGGCCCATTTCGCCACTCGCTCCGGCTCCGCGGCCAGATAGGGAACCGACGCCGGCACGGTCGCGAGGCGGGTCTTGAAGGCGCCGGGCAAACTGCTGATTGCGATCTGAGCGTCGAACGTCTCTGCCGAATCGACGGTCTCGACAAGGCGGAAATCGCACCGCAGAGACGAGATGAGCCGCTGCATCTTGGCGGGGCACAGGAAGGTGGGCACGGAGCCGGCCGCGGCGATCATCGGGATGTAGCGCGCGAACTGGATCGTGTCGCCTAACCCGTGATCGTTCATCACCAGGATACGCTCGGCCGCCTTTCCGGGCCCCCGCCAGTTGGGAAAGCGCACCCCCAGCGCTTGGGCGAGCGACTTGCCCGACAGCCAGCGCGCCTCGTAGCCGATCCATCCTCGCTCGAAATCGCCGAGCGAGAGGTCGAGGCAGCCCTTGTTGCCGATCGCCTCCCGATTGCCCAGGCGCTCGGCCACCCCGTAGGCGTCGCGCGCTTCTGCGATCCGCCCGAGCGACTCCAGCGTCAGCGCGACGCCGCACCACGCGGTGGCGAAATCGGGCTTGCAAGCGACCGCAAAGCGATATGCCTCGTGGGCCTCCTCACAACGGTCGAGCTTCAGCAGCGCATTGCCGAGATTGACCGCCGCCTCCGCGAAATCAGGGCGCAGTCGGAGCGCTTCACGCGCTGAATCGGCCGATTCGGCGACGCGGCCAAGCTTGCGCAACGCGCCCGCGCGGCTGTTCCAGAGATCGGCTTTGGACGGCTGAAGCGCGAGGGCGGCGTTGAAGGCGTCGAGCGCCTCGGCATAGCGTTCAAAGTCGAAAAGGATCTTGCCCGCGTTCGACCAGGCGACCGGCAGGTCGATCTTGAAGCCGAGCGCGCGTCGATAGAATTGCAGGGCGGCGTCGACCTTCCCCAATTCACCGAGCACGAAGGCGCTCATGCAGAGCGCCTCGGGAAATTCCGGATTGCGGCGCATCGCTTCGTCGAGCAGCGCGATCGCCTCCTGACGGCGTCCGGCGTTCCAGAGCGCCACGCCGTCCGCGTACAGCGATTCGGGCGCCAGATCGGGCAGCGGCGCAGGGAGACCCTGTACCGCGGGGTGGATTGGCGCCGGGTTGGAATGTTCCAAGACAATAGATCCGGATGCGGCGGCCCGCCCGCCGGGCCCTGTCGATAAGAGAACCGCGTGAGGCTTGCTCGAAACTTGCCGGACGGGCGGCGGTCTCAGCCGCCGAGGGTGAGGCTCTGCATGCTCGCCAGCAGCACGTTGTTGAACAAGGACGCTGTCGACGACGAAGTGGCGCTGCTATTGCCGCTGATCACGCCGGAGAGGATCGTCGAGGCCGCATTGGCTGTCGTCGAGCTCTTGCCGTCCGAATTGACGATGAGCGGCGAGCTCGCGTCCGCCCCGCCCGCTCCGTAGTCGAGATCGTACATCGCCGTGAACCGCTCGGTGAGCTGCGTCAGCTCTTTTGGGTTCTGCAATTCGGACATCGGCATGAGCTGATTGATTTCCGACGCCTCCGCGTTGACGTTGGTCGCGGCGGTATCGGGCGGCAGGTTGAAGATCGTCTGCACCACGTCCGTCAGATTGGTGTCGCCCAAAATGCTCAGCGGATTGGAGATCGTCGGCGCGACGCGCTGAAAATAGAGCGCGAGCTGGACGCCGGGGTCTTGCTGGCCTTCCTGGGTCTCCAGTTGCTCCTCGACGTAATTGGTTGTCGTAGTCTGGACGGCGGTGGGCGTGGAAATCGAGGAGGCGCCCTCGCCGGTGAAGTTGAAAGCGGCGGCGAACTTGGCCCAGTTCGGATTGCTCAGCGTGTTGGCGAGGCTCTTGGAACTGCTGACGCCGCCCTGCAGAACCTGCGTGACCAGGGCGGTGTTGTTGACCTGATCACCGAGCCCGTAGGCGTCCAGCGCGTAGGACAGCAGGCGGTAGTTGCCGACGAATTGGCTGATCGACGTTACGCTGCCGATATTGGCGGCGTAATATTGGCTCGCCGTCTTGACCGCCGGCTGGTCGGCGGTCGCCTGCTGATAGCGGGCGAGATTCTGCGAGATCGAGAGATAGGTGGAGGTTGTGGTGCTCAACGTTCGTCCTCGCGGCCGGCTGAAGAGCCCGACGCTTGCCCAGTCCTGAACGAATTTTTTCCCGCCAATTGGTTACAGAAGTGTTAATTCACGAGCTGCGCGCTTCACATCGCCGCGAGCGCAGCCTTCAGGGCCTCCAAGACGGCGGCCGGCCGTTCGATCATCAACATGTGTCCCGCGCCGGCAATGACGTCCGTGCGCGCGCCCGGGATGAGCGCGGCGAGCGCCCTGCCGCCCTTCGACGGCGTCATGAGGTCGCGCTCGCCCAAGACCAGCGTCGTCGGACAGGCGATCCTCGGGGCCGCTTCCGCCGCGCTCCGATAGGCGTCGCAGGCGGCGAGATCGGCGTGAAGCACGCCGGGCGGGGCATTCTCCAATAAGCGCGCGGCGCCGCCGAGCATCCAGAGGCCGGGCGCCGGAGAGCCGCCCAGCGTCGCCGCCGCGCCGAGGCTCCACAGGCTCACCATGTCGACGGCGAGAGGCGAATTGGCTTTCGCAGCGGCGAGCAAGTCGGGGTGAACAGGCATTGTCGCCGAGACGCCGACCAAGACGAGACGCGCGGCCAGTCGCGGGCGCCGCGCCGCCGACTCTAGCGCAATGAGCGCCCCCATGCTGTGGCCGACCAGCGCGGCGCTCTTCGCGCCGGCCGCCTCGATGACACGGGCGGTCCAATCGGCGAGCGCGCCGATCTCGGTCAGGGGCGGCCCCTCCGAGCGGCCATGACCGGGAAGATCGACTGCGAGCGCGCGCCGGCCGTGATGGGCGAACCAACGGCTCTGCAGGGCCCAGACGCTGTGATCCATGCCGGCCCCATGCAGGAAAAGCGCGAGCGGCAAGCCGGACTCGCCCGCGCTGTCTCCGGCGGCGAAAACCGAGCGCTGGTCGACGTCGAGGCGCATGGCGACTTCAAGCCTTCTGCGACGCGCGCAGCGCCTGTTCGAGATCGGCGACGATGTCCTCGACCCCCTCGAGGCCGACCGACAGACGCACCATGTCCTCGCCGACGCCGGCGGCCGCGAGCTGTTCGGCCGTCATCTGCTGATGGGTGGTGCTCGCGGGGTGAATGACCAGCGTCTTCGCGTCGCCGACATTGGCGAGATGGCTCGCCAGCCGTAACGCCTCGATGAACTTGCGGCCGGCGGCGCGCCCGCCCCTGACGCCGAAGCTGACGATCGAGCCGGCGCCGCGCGGCATGAGACGCGCCGCCAGCGCATGATCGGGATGGCTCGGCAGGGAGGGGTGGGCGACCCAGCTCACCGCCTCATTGGCGCCGAGCGCCTCGAGCACCGCGCGGGTGTTCTCCATATGCCGCTGCATCCGCAGCGACAGCGTCTCGACCCCGGTCAGGAGGCGCGCCGCATTGTGCGGCGAAAGGCACGCCCCGAAATCGCGTAAGCCCTCGGTGCGCGCCCGCATGACGAAGGCGGCGGGACCGAAGTGCTCGGCGAAGACGAGGCCGTGGTAGGCGGCGCAAGGCTCGATCATCGTCGCATGGCGTCCAGCGGCGACCCAGTCGAACCGGCCCGCGTCGACGAGGGCGCCGCCGATCACGAGACCATGGCCGCCGATCCACTTCGTCAGCGAGTGCATGACGATGTCCGCGCCCTGCTCGATCGGCCGGCTGAGGTAGGGCGTGGCGAAGGTGTTGTCGATCAGGAGCGGCGCGCCCGCTGCATGAGCGATGCGGGCCACAGCGGGAATGTCGAGCACTTCGAGGCCCGGATTGCCGATCGTTTCGCCGATCACGAGCCGCGTTTCCGGGCGGATCGCGGCGGCGAAGCCCTCCAGGTCGCGCGGCTTGACGAGCGTCGTGCGAATGCCGAAGCGCGGCAGCGTCTGGGTTAGGAGATTGATCGTGCCGCCATAGAGGGAGGCCGAGGCGACGATGTGATCGCCAGCGCCGGCGAGGGTCGCCACCGCCAGATGCAGCGCCGCCATGCCGCTCGCGGTGGCGACAGCCCCCACCCCGCCCTCGAGCGCGGCGATGCGCTCCTCGAGCACGGCGGTCGTCGGGTTCGAGATGCGGGAATAGAGGTGACCGGCGGTTTCCAGATTGAACAGCGCGGCGGCCTGGTCGGCGTCGCGAAAGACGTAAGAGGTCGTCTCGTAGATCGGCGTCGCGCGCGCTCCCGTCGCCGGGTCGGGACGCTGCCCGGCGTGCAGGCTCAGCGTGTCGAAGGCGGGCGGACGGGGCGCGGACATGGCGTTCTCGGCTTGCTGGCGCCGAGATGATCACGATCCTCCTTGCGAGGTCAACGCCGTCTCGTCGGGATGCGCCAGCGCATGGACGAAGGCGAGCTTGTCGACGACCGTCGCCGAAAGGACGAACGGATAGATGTCCGCTTGCCCGAGACTGCGGTTGAGACTGTTGACCGCCACCGTGATCGCAACGAAGGCGGGCACGATCTGATCGAACGCCACACCCTGGTAAGGGTCGAAATCAACCTGCGTCTGCAGCGCCTGGCCGCGAGGCGAGAGGCTGAGGCCGAACGACTGCGCCGTCTCCACCGCGTCGATGATGTGAAGATAGTGCGCAAACGTCTCCGCGAAGTCCTCCCAAGGATGAGTCGAGGCGTAAGCGCTGATGCAGCGCGTCGCCCAGTCGGCCGGCGGACCGTTCTGGTAGTGCGCCTGAAGCGCCGCCTGATAGTCGGCGCGTTCGTCGCCGAACATCGCGCGAAACGCATCGAGCTTGCCGCCGTCGCGCACCAGATGGTCCCAATAGAAATGGCCGATCTCGTGCCGGAAATGGCCGAGCAAAGTGCGGTAGGGCTCGCGCATCGCCGTGCGCCGGGCTTCGCGCTGGGCGTCGTCCGCTTCTGCGATGTCGAGCGTGATCAGTCCATTGTCGTGGCCGGTCGTCACAGCGCCGCCGCCCGTCGCGGCGCCGGAAAGGAAATCGAAGGCGAGCCCGTCCGCCCCGCCCTCGCGCTTGAGCGGCAACGGGAGACGCAGCCGAGTGAGGGAATAGAAGAGATGGCGCTTGGCGAGCTCGATCTTGCGCCAGGCGACCACGTTCGATTCCACGCTGAGGTCGGGCAAGGTTCGATTGTGCCGGCACGCGCGACACAGACCCGTTTCGTCGCTCGCCGGCCTCACCCAATTGCAGGCGCCCGTCTCGGCGTTGGCGCACAAGCGAAACGTTCGCGTCGGATCGGCGGCCGCAGCCCAGACGTCGCCGGCGCGCGTCAACGTCGACATCGTGAACCGGTCGGGGACGTAACCGAGCCTCGCCCCGCATTCGACGCACAGCGTATTTTCGAAATGCACGACGTTGCCGCAGGCCTGGCATTTGAAAAGCTTCATTGCGACCTCGCGTTCGGGCACGTCGAAAGAGAAGGCGAGCGTGAGGATCTGAAGGCCCTCATCCGGCGATTCGCCGCCCTTCGCGCAGGGAAGCGCCCGCGCGTCAGGCCGCCCAGGTCAACGTCGTCGCTTGATCGGAGTTCCCTCGCCACGAAAGGCTAAATCCAGGCGCTCTGCGCGAATTCAGGCGAAGAGCTCTGGTTTCAGATGGAGGCGAGCGTGGGTGCCGGGGCCGTCCGCCTCATAAACGAGGTCGCTGTCGAGCGTGCGCGCCATTGCGCTCACGATACGGCCCCCGAGGCCCGCGCCCTTCGCGGCGCCGTGCTGGATGCCGACGCCGTCGTCGTCGACGCTGAGCGTCATGCCGCCCTGGGGATGCGGCGCGAGACTGGCCCGCACCTCGCCGACGCCGTGGGGATAAGCGTATTTGACGGCGTTGGTGATCAGTTCGGTCAGGATCATGCCAATCGAAATGGCCTTGTCCGTGTGGATGCGGGCGTGCGGCGCGGCGAAAGTTACAGTGACGTGCCGCGGCTCCGAGGCGATCGACTGGCGCAACTCGTCCACCAGCGATCCGAGGTAAGGCGAGAGGTTGACGTTGCGGACGTCCTCGGAAGTGTAGAGCGAGCGGTGCAAGCTGGCGATCGCCGTTATGCGCGCTTGCGTCTCCGCCAGCACCGTCTTCGCCGCGGGGTCGTGCAACGCCGACGCCTGCATCCGAACGAGCGAGACGACCAGCGCGAGGCTGTTGGCGATGCGGTGATTCACCTCTTCCAGCAGTGCGACGGCGCGATCCCTCGCTTCGCGCACTTCACGTTCGGCCCGCTGCTTCTCGTGGGTGAAGCGCGCTTTGTGAATCGACTGATCGAGCGCGGCCAAAAGGAGATATTCGAAATCGGCCCCGACAGTCTTCTGGACGTAGTCCGTCGCGCCGGCCTTCAATGCCTCCACGGCGACCGAAAGCTCGGAGGAGGCGGTGACGTAGACGACCGGCGGCGCTTCGGATCTCTCCTTCAACGCGGCCAGCATTTCCATCCCTGAGGATGTTCCGAGGTCGTGGTCGAGGATGATCGCATCGACGCCGCCCCGCTCGACGCGGGCGAGCCCCGCCTCGCGACCGACCGCGTGCTCGACGCTATAGCCATGCCGGCCGAGAAGCCGTTCGGCCAATCGCGCAATGATCGGGTCGTCGTCGATATAAAGAACGACGTTCGCCGCGCCGGAGGGCGCCGCGACGGTTTCGGGGCTCACGGTCACGACGCTTCGGGCACCTCCATGACTGTGAAAAACAGACCGAGTTGGCGGATCGCGTTGGCGAAGCTTTCGTATTCCACAGGCTTCGTTATGTACACATTCGCGCCGATGTCGTAGCACCGGCGTATCTCACTATCTTCGTCGGTCGTCGTCAAGACGACGACAGGCGAACGCCGCGTGCGCGCATTCGTCTTGAGACGCTGAAGAATTGTCACGCCGCTCATGTCGGGCAGATTGAGATCGAGCAGAATCAACTGGCTGCGGCCGGTATTGACATGCCCGGAGCCGTCCTCGCCGAGGAGGTAGTCGAGCGCGGCGGCGCCGGTCCGAAATTGCAGAACGGGGCTTTGAATGCCGGCGCGGCGGATGTTCCGTTCGATGAGGCGAGCGTGTCCTTCGTCGTCCTCGATCATCACGATAGAAACGGAATTTCCATCAGGCGTCATGCGTGGTTCCTCCGTCCGATCGAAGCTCGGGCGGCAACATCACGGTGAACGTGCTGCCGCCTCCCAACTGCGACTGCACCCCGATTTCGCCGCCCAGATTGCGCACCATGGTTCGCACATGGGCAAGTCCGATTCCTTCGCCCGGCACGTTTTGCGGGCCGGAGCGCCGGAAAAGGTCGAAGATCCGTTCGCAATCGTCCTCGGCGATGCCGCGGCCGTTGTCCTTGACGACGATTGCGACGTGGCGCGAAGGCAATCGCCGCGCGCGAATTTCAAGCCGCGGCGGACGGTCGAGGGCGCGGTACTTGAGCGCGTTGTCGACGAGGTTGGCGATGATCTGCTCGAGGGAAAGCCGGTCGGTGACGATCTGCCCGACGAGACAGGCGACATCGACGGATCCGCCGTCGAGCGCCGCTTGGCGCCGCGCCGCGCCGGCGGCGCTGACCAGAATCGCTTCGAGATCGATCGTCTCCGGCCGCAAGGCGCGCGCCCCTTCGCGTGAGATTTTCAGAATCGCTTTGACCAATCGATCCATTTTGTCGGTCGAAGTGCGGATGAAGCCGATCGCTTCCGGCGCGATGACCTGCAAGGCCTGCTCGCCCTCGGCGCGGACCGCCTCGTTCGGCGATCGCTCCGCCCGAACCAGCGCTTCGATGGGCTTCAAGCTCGCTTCGAGCTCGCTCGTGAAACCCATGATGTTGACCAGCGGCGAGCGCAGATCGTGCGTCACCACATAGGCGAAGCGCTGGATCTCGGCGTTGGCCTTTGCGAGCGCGTCGGTGCGTATTCGCACGCGCTCTTCGAGATCGCGATTGAGCGCCTCGAGTTCGGAGCGGGCGTCCATCAACTGGCCGGTGTGGCGCATGATGGTCACGACGGCGACGCCGGCCATTGCGAGAATGGCCGCTGCACTGAGGATCGTCACACGGGTGAGCAGGCGAACGTTCGCCCTCTCTACGGCAATGCTCGCCTGCAGATCGTCCTCCGAGCGGGAGACGATGCGGTCGAAATCGGCGCGGGCGCGGTCCATCAAAGCCTTGCCGCGGTCGCTGTCGAAGTTCGCCTCGGCGGCTTCATATTGGCCGCGTCGCGTCAGATCGATCGTCGTTTTCGCGTCGGCCATCCTGGCGCGAAGCAGATCGGCGAAGCCGTTGATCGATCCGGTCAGCTCGGGCGCCTTGGCGACGGCCGCGATAAGCGCGGCGAGACGCTCCTGGAAGTGAGCTTGCGCGCTCGCGTAAGGCGTCAAATAGGCCTCGTCGCGGGACAGCAAATAGCCGCGCTCGCCGATCTCGGCGTCCTGCATCAAGGACAGGAGATCGACGGCCGCCGTCCGGACCGCGCGCGCCTTCTGCGTTTCCTCGAAATTCTCCTCGGTCCTCAGCGTCAGCCTGACCGAAACGGCGACGATCAGAACGAGCGCGGCGACCGCAGCCGTCAGGAGAAGCACCGTGCCCCTAAGGAAAGCGATGCGCGAGGCCGCCATCGTGATCTCCAGTGCACTGTTGCGAACGCGCCTCGACTCCGGAAACCGGGCGAGCCGCCGCGCGCATCGGATGCGCGACCGGGTCGCCCAAATTGGGGGTACAGCTTTCTGGCAGGGGAACAAAGTTGTCGCTCGGAAGTTCGCCCCATACGCACGTTGTCGAAGGGTTTCGCAGCCCCCGGCGACCAGCGCCGGCGACCCTGCGGCGGACGCTGCAGGCCACGAACGGAGACCTGCTATGAGCGAAGCCCGGATGAGCATTCATTGGCGCGCACTCGCGGTCGGCGCGGTGGCGGTCGGGTGCTTCGCGGCGATCGAGGCGAGCGGCGAGAGCCACATGTGCGCACAGCCTCTGCAACGGGCGCAGGCCGCCCTGCGAGATTCACCTTCGCCGATGGGCTTCCGCACGACCAACCCCGATCTTGCCTCCGACCTCGATCTTGCCGCGGCCAACGGAGCCGCCCTCTGCCCTATGCCAAAGGCCGCCAGCCGAGAGGCCCAGCGAACGCTCGAGCGAACCGTTACGCCGACGCGGGCTGTCGTCTTGAACCGCAACGCGTCCCACGCCATCGCCATCGCCGAAGCGACGCCTTCGGACGAGCGCTGAATTCAGCCGACCCAGCGCGCGCCTAATGGACGGTGCGCCGGCCGGCGCGGCGATCAAAAAACAGCGCTTGGCTGATCGTAGCCCGGACCGTGTCGGCCTGAAAGGGTTTGGTGATCAGGAACGCCGGCTCCGGCTTCTCCCCTGTCAGCAATCGCTCGGGGTAGGCCGTGATGAAGATCACCGGCAGGTTGATGGAATTCAGGATTTCGTTCACGGCGTCGAGGCCGGAGCTGCCGTCGGCGAGATGGATGTCGGCGAGCACGAGGCCAGGCTGGCGCTGATTCACGCTCTCGATCGCTTCCTTATGGGTCCGCGCAACGCCAGACACCGTATGGCCGAGATCCTGCACCATCGCCTCGATGTCGAGGGCGATGATCGGCTCGTCCTCGATGATGAGAACATCGGTGGCGACTTGTTCGGCGATCTCGCGGCCAGCCTGCTCGAGCAGGGCGTCGAGCGTTTCCGAGGGCATATTCAGAATCCCGGCGACTTCGTCGAACGTGAAGCCTTCGACGGTCCGCAGCAGGAACGCTTGGCGCGCCAGTGGCGTAATCGCGTTGAGGTTGCGCTCCGGACCGGGCAGGACAGGGCGCGCGGCGCCCTTCGCGTCGGGGTCGGCGGAACTCCAGAGCTTGAGGAAGACCTGATAAAGGGCCTGCCGGTGCGGCATATCCTTCGGAAACGCCTCGGGATCGGCGATCAGCGCCTCGAGGGTCGCCGCGACGTGTGCGTCGCCGCTGGCCTGCGAACCCGCGATTAAGCGCGCGAAGCGGCGAAGCGACGGCAATTGCGGTGTAATTTGTCGAGCAATCGACATCGTGCGACTCCCGTGCCCAGAACCCGTAAAGCAGCGGTCGCCGGGGAATTTGGCAAGCGATTTATTTTTTGTTTTCAAGGGAACCAACAGGCTCGGATGAACGTTTTGGGCTTGATCCGAGCGCCGAATAAAGCGCGACGTCCCGAGGGCTCCCTTGATCCATCGGAGTGAAAGTCTAGTGGTCGAACGCGACAGTCTTGAGGCGCAGATGAAATCAGCTGGTTCGGGCGAATCACCAGGGCGAAAGGTCGGCGCGGAGACGGACGAGGGCGATTTTCCCGATGTCCATCTCAGCGAAGCGGTGCAGGAGACGATCGGACGATCCCTGAAGGCGTATTACGACGACTTCGCCAAAGAACCGATACCCGACCGATTTCTGGTCCTGCTGGCACAGCTGGAAGCGCAGGAACTGAAAGGTGGCGGGCGTGACAAATGACAATTCTTCGCGGCCAGCGGAACCGCCGGCGAACTTCCGGGATCAGTTGATCCGGGAAATCCCTGGCCTGCGGGCGTTCGCCGCCTCCCTATGCGGCTCCATGCAGCCGGTCGACGATCTCGTCCAGGACACTTTGCTCAAGGCTTGGAGCCACTCATCCAGTTTCGAGATGGGCAGCAATCTCAGGGCGTGGCTGTTCACTATCCTGCGCAACACCTATTTCTCCAGCTACCGCAGGCAGGGGCGGGAGCTCCAGGATATCGACGGCCTGATCGAGGAGCGGCTGTCCGTACCCGGCTCGCAGGAAGCCGCGATCGATCTCGCCGACTTCCGCAACGCCCTCGCGAAGCTCCCCGAGGAACAGCGCGAAGTTCTCATCATGGTGGGGGCTTCTGGGCTTTCCTACGAGGAGACCGCGGCCATCTGCGGCGTGGCGGTAGGAACGATCAAGAGCCGGGTCAACCGCGCTCGCGCGAAGCTTGCGGATTTGCTGGGCATCAGCGGGCCGCAGGACTACGCGGCGGATCGCAATGTCGAGGCGGTGGTGAAACGCGGGGGCAATTCGGTATCGCCCGTATGAGATTGCTGGCTCCCTTCGGCAGCGTGAAGACGCGGCTTCTCGCGCTTATGGCGTTCGTCATCGTTCCGGTCGCGGTCCTCACGGTTGCGCTCGGAGCGGCGACGGACGAGTCGTTCACCAACGACCTCGACCGCGCCTGGCGGCAATCGACCGATGACTATGTGGTCCGCACCCGCGTCTGGCTGAGGGGGGCGACGCGAACCCTCGACGCCGCCGCGACCGCGGCCGGCGAGCGCGGCGGCGACTGCTCCCAAATGCTCAGCGACATGGCCGGCGTGATCGAAGGCTACCAGGCGCTCGACGTGCGTTTCGACGACGGGCGGACTTGCGCCGGAGGGCGCAGTCCCGATCTGGCCAACGCCGCCGGCAAGGCGCTCGCCGCGTTCAGCGACAAACCCCGGGTCGTCTTTTCCCAGGGTCAACGGATTGCGCTCGGCGTATTCGTCGCTGGCGGCGAGCGCCTGCTCGCCCTCCAGGTCGAGGCGGCGCCGTCTTCGGAGCAAAAGTGGACGGCCCTCGCCCTGGTCGACGGGAAGCTGCTCGACCAGTTGTTCGAGCCTAAGCCCGGCCCGAACGACGGCGTCGCGCTGATGGAGCGGGGCGGAAAGGTAATTGTCGCGGACGGGCTCGACCCTGCCGATGAGAGCTGGCTGCCTCAAACGGAAACGGTCAGCGAAGCCTATGCGTCCGCGCAAGCGCCGTCGCGGTCCGGTTCAACCCTGAGCTATGCGACCCAACCCGTGCTCGGCCCGCAATATTACATCCTGCGGCGCTTCGACACTTCGGCGCGCAGCGCGGCCTGGTTCCGCTTCCTCGTTCTGTCGGTGGCGCCGCTCGCGACTTTGGCGGCTCTCTATGTCGTCTATTCCTGGGCGATCCAGTCGGAAGTGCTGCGCTGGATCGAAGGCATCAAGCTGGCGATCCTCGCCCGCCGGCGCGGCCAGAGCGCCAAGGCGTTCGCGCCCATGGACGTCGGGATGCCGGCCGAACTGCGAGACTTCGCCGCGACCTTCAACGAAATGGCGCGCGAATCGTCGATCCGCGAGGATTCGTTGAAGCGCTCGGCCGCCGAAAACGAATTCCTGCTTCGCGAATTGCACCATCGGGTCAAGAACAGTCTCCAGATCATCCAGAGCTATCTCTCGTTGTCACGTCGGCTCGACGGCGCCTCGAACGATTCCGAAGCCATCACCGCGATGGAGGCGCGCGTCCAGGTTCTGGCCGTCGCCTATCGCAAGGCGTTCTCGCAAGGCCGGATGCGCGACTTGCGAGTCCGCCTCTTCGCCGAGGAGCTGACGCGCCATCTCTCGCAATCCTTTCGCCGCACGGGGTTGACGCTAGAGCTTGAGGCCGAGATTACGACCGCGCTGATGATCGACCGCGCCATTCCGATGGGGCTGGCGCTCGTCGAGTCGGTCATGGCGGGAATGAGGGCCGAGGGCGCGCGTCGCGTGCTGATCCTGATCGTCGAGCGCGAGCGCCGGCAACTCGAATTGTGCGTGTCGACCGACGGAGAGCTCGCCAAGAACAAGCCGGACGACCGGCTGATGATGGGTCTCGCGGTCCAACTCGGCGCGACGATCGAGCACCGCGATCCAGGCGTTATCATCCACTGGCGCTTCCAAGGCGGCCCGCCCCCGATTCTGCCGGCGCTCGACAAGACGACCTGGCGCGAGGACGGCATGGTCGAGGCGAGCCGGGCGCCGGGCGCCGGTTGACGAACCGTTACATCGCCTCGTCCTCGCGCGGATAGACGCCGCACAGCACTTCGTCGAAATGCGCTCGCACGGAATCGTTGCATTCGCAGCTGCGCGCTTGGAGCTCTTGGCGCCGGGCGACGAGGATGCGGCCGCGCCGCGACGTCACCACTCCCTCGTCGCGCAACCCAAGCAGGACGCGGCTGACATAACTGCGACCGACGCCCAAAAGGCCGCCGAGTTGCTCTTGCGTCAGAGGCACCTCGTCGGAACCGATCCTGTCGAGGGTCGCCAGCATCCATTTCGCCGCGCGCTGCTCGACCGTATGCGTGGCGTTGCAAGCGGTGGATTGGAAAATCTGCGCCAGCAGGCAATCGGCGTAACGGGCGAAGAGATGATTGAGGCTGGGCGATTGCTTCTTCAGGCTCTCGAGCTGGGGCGAGGGGATTTTCAGGAATTGGCCCTCGTACTGAACGAGGGCGCGAGCATAAGCGGGCAGCTTTCCTTGGCTGACAATGCCGCCTAGGGCCCCCTCTCGGCCGATCAGCGCCGTCTCGACGCCCCGTCCGTCCGGCAAGACGACCCGATATGACACCATGGAGCGTCCACACGGAAAATAGGCGTAGTTCACGACATCGCCCGGTTCATAAAGAGTCTCGCCCGCTTGGTGCTCGCAGATGGTCAGACGGGGCCGCATCAATTCGTAATCGTCGCGCCGCAGCGCTCGTAACAGGTTGTTTTCAGGGAAACTCGCCTTCTGGTCCGATTGTATGGCTTCGTCGAATCCCATCTCGCGTCCTCCACTGCGGGATTCAACGCCGAGTGGTCCGTTATGTTCACTACGGAGCAGACGTTTGGCGCCAAGCGGCTACGAATGCGGATTCGCAAACGGGGTTCCAATGGGAGCCTTACGGGATTCTTGAAGGGAATTCGTGGCATGAAGCCCGAAGACGGGTCGTCCGCCAGGCTGTGGGCGCGCGAAAGGCGTTGGTCCGCGAGGCCGTTGGCCGCGTCCATTTTCGGCCTCGCGCTGTTTTGTCTTGGCTGCGTCGGCTTGTGGGCGTTTCCGACCGGAGCGGCCGTCGGGCTGTTCGCTCCTGCGGTCGCTTGGGAGGCCCTGGCGTTCGGGCCCATGGCGGCTGTTGCAGCCGCAGCGATGGCGGGGGTGGCGGCTGGCGGCGTTCTGGGCGCGGGCGGTTATTGGACCGCGTTGATTTGTGCGTTGGCCACGGTGCAGATCGGTGTCGTCAACGCGCTCATCGGCGCGCTTTCGCTCAAAGCCGACGCTCTGCGCGAAGCGCGCCGAGGCGAAGCCATGCAAGCGGCCATCTTCGCCGAAACCCAGCACCGGGTCGGCAACAGCCTCTCCGTCATCTGTTCGGCGCTCGACCTGCAAGCCAGGAGATCGTCCGACCCGGCGACGCGGCGGGCGTTGCGCGACGCGGGGCGGCGGGTCCTGCTGATCGCGGAAGTCAACCGGATGCTGAACGATTCGCAAAGGGAAGGATTCGCCTTCGACGCGGCCTTCGTCGAGCGCCTCGCCGGCAAGTCCATTGAGGCTCATGGCGCCGAAGGGCGAGTGCGCTGTTCCGTCTATTTCGAGCCGATCGACATGCGCCCCGACTTCGTCCTGCCGCTGGCGCTGGCGCTGGGCGAATCCCTGAGCAACGCTTTGGAGCATGGCTTTCCCGGCGAGGCGGCCGGCTCGATCACGGTCCGGCTGGAGGCCGAAGGCGCCGGCCGCAGGCGTCTGACGATCGGGGACGATGGGGCGGGCTTGCCCCCAGGCTTCGACGCGCAAAGCGCCAGGAGCACCGGCCTTACGCTGATCCGCGCCTTCGCGCGGCAGGTGGGCGGCGATTTCCGGTTGGAGAGCGACGGCACCGGGGCGCGGTCAATTTTGACGTTTCAGCCGGACAGGAAAAACCCCGACGCTTCTTCGGCGCCGGGGTAGTCAACGGGGGGTCAAACACGCGCCAAAGACGCTTCAAACTCGCCGGACCACTCCAGCGATTGCGGAGACGATGAACAACACGATCGCCACCCAGAACAAGATCTGCGCGCCGCTCATAGCCGTTCCCGCTACGCCACCGAAGCCGAAGAACGCGGCGACGACGGCGATGATCAGAAACACGATCGCGTAATAAAGAAGGTTGCCCATCTTGCGACCCTTCCGAGCGGCGTGATCTCCGACACACGTCCATGATCACGACACCCTGCAAACGCATGGACACGGGTTTGGTTTCCATCGGCGCGAAAAATATTTCGATAAAATTTTCGCCGAGGCGTTCAGCGGCGCCCCGCCTGGCGGCCGAGGTAGGCCCCGGCGACCACCGCGGCGACGGCGATGACGGTTCCGAAGCTGAACCGCCTGCCCAGCGCCCCGGCCGCGACTGGCGCCGCCAGAATCGCGCTGGCGGCGAGCGGCGTTCGCTCGATGCGGCGCCGGCGCTGGTAAACGCCGATCGCCACGAGGATCGCCGCTATGACGATCAAAGCGCATGCCACCGCCAGGTCCGCTTGCGTTAGCGTCAGGGCGGCGTAAATCGCCAGCGAGTCCCGTGCTCCCAAAGCGGCGAAGACGATCGCAATGATGACGAGAATCGCGCCGACTGCGAAGAAGATGGCTGCGATCGCCTGACGCCGAAATGCCGCGCGCGCCTCGCCGGCGGCGGCCAAGGCCAGATACCGCAGCATGGTCAGCGCGCGGTCAGAAAGCCGACGATCGCGCCGAGCGCGAGCGCGAGGCCGACTGCTCGCAGCGGCCGGTGGCGAATTTCGCCCTCGACGTAGCGTTGGAGTTCACCGGCTTGGTCGCGCGCGGCATTGCCCAGCGTGTCCGGGTCGACGCCGACTGACCGCAGCCGGGCGCTCACGCTGTCCATCAAATCCGACGCGCTGCGCGTTACGGAGTTCCGAAACGCCTCTGCGTCGCGTCCCACGGCGATGCCGATATCGTTGACACGGTCCGCGGCTTGCTTCGTGACGCCCGCGTCGCTCTTCTGTTCATTCATGGAGTCCTCCTCCCCAGGCCCGCCCACACGCCCAGGCGCGTATACGGAAACGCGCAAACGGCAAGAGAGTTCCCCCGCCGCAGGGAACCTCGCGCGGCGGCGCTTGTTGATCCCTCGGAACGACTCAGGACAATCGCCTTATGTTTCGCCGACTGCTCGCACTTGCCGCGACAAGCGCATTCGCCGGATTTATCGCCGAACGCGCCCGCCAGGGAGGAGCGTGGGGGGATAGATCGGCGCCTGCGCCGTCTGTGGGCCGCATAAGCCTGTCGGGATGGCGGCGAATTTTTTCTCGCGCGATCTCCACCGCCAACAGCGCCCGGCTGTTCTCGCTGGCGGCCGCCGTTGCGTTCTATGGGATTCTGGCGCTCGCTCCGGCGGTCACCGTGTTCGTATCGGTCTACGGGTTGCTCGCCGACCCGCACGTCGTGGTGTCGCAATTGGCGCCTTTCACGACGTTCTTTCCAGACGCCGCGCGCGACCTCGTCATCGATCAGGCGCAGCGCATCGCGTCGTCCTCGGGTCGCTCACTCTCGTTCGGACTGATCACGGGCCTCGCCGTCGCGGCGTGGAGCGCCACCGCCGCTGCGAAAGCCCTTTTCGACAGCCTCAACGCCATTTACGGCGAGAGCGAAAAGCGATCGCTCATCCGGCTCAACGCGATTGCGCTGACGGTGACGATCGGAGCGGTCGTCTGGATGGTGATCGCCATCCTTTTCGTCGCCGCCGAGCCCGCCTTGGTCACCCGGCTCACGCCCCGGTTGGGCGGGGCGATCGCATTCGCGGTGGCGTGGCTGCGCTGGCCGATTTTCCTCACTCTTGCCGCGACATCCATCGCCGTTCTCTATCGCGTCGGGCCGAGCCGCAGCCGCCCGCCTCACGCGCCGCTCTGGCCCGGCGCCCTGATCGCTGCGGCGCTGTGGGGCGTTTCTTCGGAGGCGTTTGGATGGTACGTCTCGCGCCTTGGCAATTACCAGGCGGTCTATGGATCGCTCGCGACGGTCGCGATCTTCCTCACCTGGATCTGGCTCTCCGCCAGCGCCGTGCTGATCGGCGCCATTCTCGACGCGCAAATCGAGCGCGAGACGTCGCCCGACGTCTCGCGCTCGTGAGGACCTGCGCGTTGCGCCGGTAGCCGCCTGACGGCGTCAGTCGCCGTCCACCGCTTTCTTCACCGCATCCTTCGCCCTGCCGACGGCATGCTGGGTTTCCCCTTTGGCGTGTTGCATTTTGCCTTCGGCCTGCATCTCGCGGTCGTCCAGCGCCTTCCCGGCCGCTTCCTTGGCCTTGCCAAGCGCTTCATTTGTCACGCCTTTGACCTTGTCCGTCGTGCTGCCCATGATGCCTCTCCTCGAAGCCGGCGCCGTCGCCGGGTCATGCCGGGGAACGCGCCGCGACAGTCAAAGTTCCGGACCGCACAATTTTGCCTCGGCGCCACGCCATTGCCGCGAACGGTCCCTAGGGAACAATTGCGCCCCCTCCAGAGTTCGGACTGATGAGGGGTACGGCGCTTCGTTGGCGGGGGCTCAGCCTCGCGGCGGACGCGGAGAAGTCGTCTATGAATGTTAAGGACGACGGCCAACCCGACGACTCGCGGAGAGTCCCGGCGGCCGCAGAGGGGGAAGTGGGCGTTCGAGCGGTCGACCCGGCCCTCACGACCGATACGGCCCTTTTTCTCGATGTCGATGGAACGCTGCTCGATATCGCCGAGCGGCCGGGCTCCGTTTCGATTCCCGCACCCCTGGTGAGCGCATTGGCGCGCGCCGAGGAAAGACTCTGTGGCGCGGTCGCGCTGGTCAGCGGCCGCACGATCGATGAGATCGATCGTCTCTTTTCACCCTTGCGCCTGCGGGCGAGCGGCGTGCATGGCGCCGAGATGCGGTTGGATCCCGAGGAGGAGCCGCGCGTGGCGCCGACGGCTCACGCCCTGCCGGAATCGCTGACCGACTTGGTGGCGGACTCGCTGCGAGCGTTTCCAGGGCTCCTCGTCGAGCAGAAGACCTACAGTCTCGCCGTCCACTACCGCGGCGCCCCCGAGACGGGTCCGCAAGTGCGCGCAATTCTACAGCGCGTCCTCGACAGCGAGCCCCATGGCGGGATTGCGATTTTCGACGCGCACTGCGCGTTCGAATTGAGGCTGCCGGGATTCGACAAAGGCGGCGCGATCACCACCTTTTTGAAGAACGAGCCTTTTGTTGGCCGCATTCCCATATTCGTAGGCGACGACACGACGGATGAAGCCGGCTTCGCCGTCGTCGCGGCGCGCGGCGGCGGAGCTTACGCGGTGGGCGGATGGCGGCCCGGGGCGAATGGCGTGTTTGAAGACCCGAAGGCGGTGCGCGCCTGGCTGATGGCGTTTGCAAACGAAAGGAGGCCGGCTTGAGGTCGACCCGACAGACGCGCGAACAAAGTCTGGATCTGGCGCTGATCGGCAATTGCCGCGTCGCGGCGCTGGTCGACAGCCGCGCCCGCATCGTGTGGTGGTGTTTTCCGCGCTTCGATTCGGACCCCGTGTTTTCGCGTCTGCTCGCCGGCGACGAGGAGAAAGGATTCTGCGACGTCGTGCTGGCGGAATTCGCGAGCAGCTCGTCGCGCTACGTACGCAACACGGCGATCGTCGAAACGGTGCTCACCGACACTCGCGGCGGCTCGGTGCGAATCACCGATTTCGCGCCGCGCTTCGATCGCTATGAGCGCACCTTCCGCCCGCCGCAGATCATCCGGCGCATCGAACCCGTCGCGGGCCTGCCGCGCATCGCCATCCGCGTTCGGCCGACGCACCACTATGGGCGCCCGGTCAAGGAATTCGTCGTCGGCTCCAACCATATCCGCTATATCGGCGGCGACGAAGTGATGCGCCTCACCAGCGACGGCCCGCTCTCCTACATCTGCGAGGAGGTGACGTTCGCGCTTACGCAGCCGATCACCCTGATTTTCGGGCAGGACGATCCGTTCCGCAGCGGGATCGACGCGACCGGCAAGGAATTTCTCGAACGCACGCGCGATCACTGGCTCGGCTTCGTGCGCCACCTCGCTGTGCCGTTCGAGTGGCAGTCCGCCGTCGTGCGCGCGGCGATCACCCTGAAGCTCTGCAGCTTCGAGGAGACGGGCGCGATCGTCGCAGCCCACACGACGTCGATTCCCGAAGCGCCCTCCTCGACGCGCAATTGGGACTATCGCTTCTGCTGGATGCGCGACGCTTATTTCGTCGTCGACGCGCTCAATCGCCTCGGCGCGACGCAGACGATGGAAGCCTACATCAACTACATCACGACCATCGCCACCGACGCCGCGCATATCCAGCCGGTGCACGGCATCATCCCGTTTTCCTCGCTGGAAGAGCGGACCGCGCCCGACCTGCAGGGCTATCTCGGCCAAGGGCCGGTTCGCGTCGGCAACCAGGCGTCGGTACAGGTGCAGAACGACGTCTATGGCAGCGTGGTGCTCGCCGCGACGCAGATGTTCGTCGACGAGCGCTTGCCGAAAATGGGCGACGAGGCGCTCTTCCGCCTGCTCGAACCACTCGGCGAACATGCGCGCTTGCGCGCGTTCGATCCCGACGCCGGCCTTTGGGAATTCCGAGGCCGCGCTCATGCGCACACCTATTCGGCGGCGATGTGCTGGGTGGCCTGCGACCGCCTCGGCCAGATCGCGCGGCGCCTCGGCCTCTCCGACCGTGTGCGCTACTGGGAGGAGCACGCGCACGCGCTCCGCACGCGCATCCTCGCCGAGGCCTGGAACGAAAAGCGAGGCTCCTTCACGGGGGCGCTCGGCCATCCCGACTTCGACGCCAGCGTGCTGCTGATCTCGGAGCTCGGCCTGCTGCCGCCGACCGATCCGCGATTCGTCAAGAGCTGTGACGCGATCGGACGGGATCTCATCCGCAACGGCCGCGTAATGCGGTACGTCGCGGCCGACGATTTCGGAATGCCGGAGACCGCGTTCCTCGCGTGCAGCTTTTGGTACCTCGACGCGCTGTGCCAGATCGGTCGCAAGGCCGAGGCGCGCGAGGTGTTCGAGGCGATCCTCGCTGGCCGCAACGCCTACGGACTTCTCTCGGAGGACATCCACCCCGACACCGGCGAGCTCTGGGGCAATCTGCCTCAGACCTATTCGATGGCGGGCATAATCAATACGGCGACGAGACTGTCGTCGAGTTGGGAGGACGCATGGGCTCGCGCATCGTCATAGTCTCCAACCGCGTGGCGGTGCCGGATTCCTCGCGGACTCCGATGGCTGGCGGATTGGCGGTCGCGGTCAAAGCGGCGCTGAAGAACCGGAACGGCCTTTGGTTCGGCTGGAGCGGTCGCATCGAGGAGAAGCCGGAGGAAGAGCCGCGCACGATCGCGATCAACAAGGTCACCTACGCGCTGATTGATCTGGCGGAAAACGATTTCCAGGAATATTACAACGGCCTCGCCAACCGCGTGCTGTGGCCGATCCTGCATTATCGCGTCGATCTGCAGGAATATTCTCGCTCCGACGCGACGGGCTATCTGCGCGTCAACCGCATCTTCGCCGACAAGCTGAACCAGATGATCCGCGAGGACGACATCCTCTGGGTCCACGATTACCATCTGATGCCGCTGGGGCGGGAGCTGCGCGCGCGCGGCCACAAGAATCCGATCGGCTTCTTCCTGCACATTCCCTGCGCGCCGCCCGATATTCTCCAGACGCTGCCGGCGCATAAGGAGATTCTCGGCAGTCTCTCCCACTACGATCTCGTCGGCTTCCAGACCGACAACGACCGCGACAATTATGCGCAATACCTCATCGCGCAAGGCGCGCGCGAGGGTCGCAACGACACCTTCGAGGTCGACGGGCGGCAGGTCAGGCTCGGCGTGTTCGCCGTCGGCATCGAGACGGCCGTCTATCATCGCCTCGCCCGGAATGCGGTGCGCTCGCCGCTCGTCGCGCGCGTGAAGGAGAGCCTCAACGGTCATCGTCTGGTGCTCGGCGTCGACCGCCTCGATTATTCCAAAGGCATCCCGCAGCGCATTCGCGCGTTCGAGAGCTTCTTGGAGCACAATCCGGAATGGCGCGGCCGTTTGACCTTGCTGCAGATCACGCCCAAGAGCCGCGGCGACATCAAGGAGTACGGCGAGATCGAAGCGGAGGTGACGAGCCTGATCGGCCGGATCAACGGACGCTTCGGCGACGCGGCGTGGACTCCGATCCGCTACATCAACAAATCCTATTCGCGCACCGCGCTCGCCGGCATCTATCGGGCTGCCGACGTCGCCATGGCGACGCCGCTGCGCGACGGCATGAACCTCGTCGCGAAGGAATTCCTCGCGGCGCAGGATCCGGACGATCCCGGCGTTCTCATCCTCTCCGAATTCGCCGGCGCCGCCGCCAAGCTCGATCAGTCGCTGATCGTCAATCCGCACGAGATCGAAGGCGTCGCGGCGGCGTTGAAGCGCGCGCTCGAAATGCCGCGCGAGGAACGCCGCACGCGCCACGCGCCGATGCTCGAATATCTGCTCGAGCACGACATCAAGCGCTGGGCCGACGATTATCTGACGACGCTCGGCGAAGTGCGCCAGCGCGGCGGTCTTTTGGACAGTCTGCGGGCGCTGTTCGGCGCCGCGCCCGAGCCGCGGGTGGACGTGCGTCGATAGGGAGGCGCGCATGGCTGAGGCGCCGGAAGCGCTTGCGCCGCCGCTCGGCGGACTGCTCGAAACGTCGCTTTACGCGCGCGATCTCAAGCGGACGGCCGGCTTCTATCGCGATCTGCTCGGCGCGAAGACGCTCGTCGACAGCCCTCGCCTCGTCGCGTTCGACCTCGCCGGCCGGAGCGTGCTGCTGGTCTTTCAGGCGGGCGCTACGGAGGACGACACTGTCGATCAGCGCGGACGAATTCCTGGCCACGGCGGCGGCGGTCGGCTGCATCTCGCGCTATCGATTGCGGCGGGAGACCTCAAGGTTTGGCGCGCGCGGCTCGCGGAGCGCAACATCGAAGTCACGGGCGAGTATCATTGGCCGCGGGGCGGCGTCAGCCTCTATTTTCAAGACCCCGACGGCGCCTTGGTGGAGCTCGCCACGCCCGGTCTCTGGTGGAAGCCGGAGAATGGGAGGGTCGCCTAGAGCCATTTGCAAATGGGTTGACGCACACCGTCATGGCCGGGCTTGTCCCGGCCACCCACGCGGCGCCGTCACAGGCGTTAATTTGCCGCCTGCTCGACAGGCCGCTTTGGGTACGTCCCCTCCCAGCCGCCGCCAAGCGCCTTGTAAAGCTGCACGAGATCGATGGAGACATTTGCCGTGCTCTGAACGTATTGCTGCTGGGCCTGGAGAACGGTGCGCGCAGTGTCCAGGACGGTGGTGAAGTCGGCGACGCCGTCGTTGTAGCGCGCGCGGGCGAGCGTCAGCGCCTCCTGAGAATGCGTGATCTGCTGGGCGAGATGGGCCCGCCGCTGCTGCTCGGCGCGATAAGCGACCAGCGCGTTGACGACGTCGTGCCAGGCCTGCAGCACGGTCTTGCGATAAGCGATCGCGGCTTCCTGCTGCTGGGCCTTGGCGAGTTCGAGCATGGACTTGAGCCTGCCGCCCTCGAAGATCGGCAGCGATATGCTCGGGCCGGCCATGTATTGCACCGAGCTTCCCCGCCAAAGCTTGTCGAGCGTCAGCGAATCGAGCTCCAGCGTCCCGTTCAACTGCACGGTCGGATAGAAGGCGGCGACGGCGACGCCGGTGTCGGCGGTCTGCGCGTGCAGTTCGTCTTCGGCGTGGCGGATGTCGGGGCGCCGGCGCGCCAGCTCGGCGGGAACGCCGATCGGGACGCGCGCCGGCGTCGGCGGCGTCGCCTTGACCCGCGAGAGCTCGGCCCTGAGGCCGTTAGGCGGCAGATCGAGCAGGAAGCTCAGCGCATTGATCCGCTCCGATTCCTGCTGTTCGAAGCCCGGAATCATCGCCCGCACGGCCTCCACCTGCGCCGCGGCGTTTTCGACGTCGAGGCCGGTGGTGAGCCCTTTCTCCTGACGTGTGCGGGTAAGATCGAGGAGGTCCTGTTCGACCTTCAGATTCTCGTTGGCGATGTTGATCAGCGCCTGCGCGCCGCGCAACTGGATATAGTCGCGCGCCACCTCGGCGAGGAGGGACACGAGCGTGTCGCGCCGCTGGTCTTCGGCCGCTTCGACCTGCGCGTCGGCGGCCTCGACCTGCCGGCGCACCCGGCCCCAGAGATCAAGCTCCCAGGAGGCGTCGAAGCCGGGCGTGTATTCGTTGATGGGCGGGATCGCCGTCGTCGCGGAGCCGGGGGGAGCCAACTGGGTGAGAAGGCTCGCAATTCCGTTCTGACTGTACTGCTCACGCTGATATTTGGCGGAGCCGTTTATGCTCGGGAGCTCGGCCGAGGCTACGGAGCCGCGCTGAAAGCGGCTCTCCGCGATGCGCAAGGTCGCCGTCTGAAGGTCGAGATTCGCGAGCGCGACGCGCTGTTCGAGGCTCGTCAGCTTGGGGTCGGAGAACGCCTTCCACCACGTCGGATCGACCGGCCGCGCCGTCTCGACGCTCGCCACGTCGCCCTTCAAGGCGACATGGGCGAAGGGGACGCCGGGCAATCCCGACTCGAGCGGCTTGAAGTCCGGACCGACGTTGCATGCCGCCACGCAAAGGGCCGCCGCCGATACCGCCGCAAAACGCAACTTCGCCATCAAACAGCCCCTAGTGCGCCGCGCCGGGCTCGCCGCCGCCGGTCTTTGCTGTTAGCAGGAAACAGACCGGCACGACTGCGAAGGCGAGAATCGCCAACAGAAAAAACACATCGGAATAGGCGAGAACGGCCACCTGGGTTCGAAATTGCTGATAGGCCTCGCCAACGGCGATTGAACGGGCGCCTGTCGCGTGGCCCATGGCGATCAAGGTCCGCTGGTAGGCCGCCACCAACGTCTCGTAGGGCTGGTGGAAGGGCGAGGCCCATTGCGAGAGATAGGACTGCTGGACCTGAGAGCGCTGCTCGACGAGCGCCGTCGACAGCGAAACGCCGATCGAGCCGAACACGTTGCGGAACATCGAGAACAGAGCGGCGCCGTCGCCGCGCAGTCTGAGCGGCAGCGTGAGGTAGGTGAGCGTGCTGATCGGCACGAAGAGGAAGGCGAGCCCGGCCGTCTGGAAGCTGCGCATCATCACCAACGTCTTGAAATCGATGTTCGGCGCCAGTCCGCTCGAATAGACGAGCGCGCAGCCCATTACAAAGAAACCTGTCGCGACGATGAGCCGTGTCTGCACGAACGTCATCAGCCGTCCGACGATCGGGATGAGAAGGATGACGACCACCCCTCCCGGCGAAAGGATGAGGCCCGCCCAGGTCGCGGTGTAGCCGAGCGTCTCCTGAGCGAACTGAGGGATGATCACAGCGCTGGCATAGAGAATTCCACCCATGGCGCCGATCATTACGCAGCCGCCCGCGAAATTCTTGTCCTTGAAGACGTCGAGATGAACGATCGGCCGTCGGGCGACGAGCAACCACAGGATCGCGCTGACGATACCGACAAAGGCGACCACCGACATCGCGACGATGAAGGGGGAGCCGAACCAGTCGTCGTCCTCGCCCCGGTCCATCACGATTTGCAGGGAGCCGAGGCCGATCGTGATGAGCGACAGGCCGATGTAGTCGACGCCGCGCGCGCGTTTGTTTTTCTCCCAGGGCGGATCCTCGACCAGAATGGAGTTGGCGATCACCGCGACGATGCCGACCGGGACGTTGATGAAGAAGATCCAGCGCCAGCTCGTATTGTCGGTGATGAGGCCGCCGAGCGTCGGCCCCAGGATCGGCGCCACGATCGTCGCGATCGCCGTTACGCCGAAGGCCGCGCCGCGCCGCGCCGGCGGAAACGAATCGAGGATGATCGACTGCTGGTTCGGCTGCAGGCCCCCGCCGAAGAAGCCCTGCATCAGGCGAAACACGATGAGCTGACCGAGGCTGTCCGCGATCCCGCACAAAAACGAGCAGACCGTGAACATGCCGAGGCAGATGAGAAAGTAGCGCTTGCGGCCAAGCACGTCGCTGAGCCAGCCCGAGATCGTCAGTACGATGCCGTTGGCGACGAGATAGGAGGTCAGCGTCCAGGTCGCCTCGTCGTTGCTCGCCGACATCGCGCCCGCGATATGCGGCAGCGCGACATTGACGATCGTCGTATCGAGAATCTCCATGAAGGCCGCGAACGTCACCGCCAGCGCGATGAGCCAAGGATTGTGACGCGGCCGCCATTGCGAGCCAGGCATGTCGCCGCTCACTGCACCTTGACCGTCGGTTCGACCGAAATGCCAAGCGGCATGGGGAGGTTCGGATCGAGGCCGCGGTCGATGACGATCTTGACGGGCACGCGCTGAACGATCTTGACGAAATTGCCGGTTGCGTTCTCCGGCGGGAACGCGGTGAACTTGGATCCGGAGCCGCGCTGGATGCTGTCCACATGGCCGTGCAGGTCGAGCGCGGGATAAGCGTCGACGCTGATCGTCACCGGCTGTCCCGGACGCATGAGATCGAGCTGGTTCTCCTTGAAGTTGGCGGTCACCCAGAGGTCGGGCGAAACGATCGAGAAAATCTGCTGGCCGGGAGCGACGTAGTTGCCGACTTCGACGTTTCGCTTGGTGATCCAGCCGTCCTGCGGCGCTGCGACGACCGTCCAGGCGAGGTTGAGATTGGCTTGGTCGAGACGCGCCTTCGCCTCCTCCACCGCGCCCTTCAATTGACCGGCGAGCTGGTCGGACTCGCCAATGCGCTGCGGGACCGGCGAATTCTGTTGGACCTGCGCGTCGGCCAGCATCACCTGCGCATCCGCCTGGGCGAGCGCCGCGTTGGCGGCGTCGATCTCCTGCTGCGTCGTGGCGAGCTTCGGCAGGCTCTTCTGGCGATCGTCGTCGGCCTTGGCCCTCTGCTGATTGGCCTTGGCGTTGGCGAGCTGCGCTTGCGCCTGCTGCAGCAGTGCGGGGAAGTTCTTGCGCGCGATCTCGGCGCCGAGAAGCTGCCCTTGATATTGGGCCTCGGCGCTGTCCAGCGCGCCCTGCGCCTGATCGCGCGCATTTTGATATTGCCTCGGATCGATGTGGATGAGCGGTTGCCCCTTGTGGACGAACTGATTGTCCGTGACGTCGAGCGACACCACGACCCCCGAGACTTGCGGCGCGATGTCGACCGCGCGCCCGTCGGTGAAGGCGTCGTCGGTGCTCTCGAGCCCGCGCGTCGAGATCCAGTAGTAGGCGCCCCCGCCCACGAGGCCGCAGACAACCAGGACGCCGATCAGCGCGACGATGGGCCGGCGCTTGCGCCGCGTGGCTTCCTCTTGAGCGTCGCCGTTGTCGGCTCCAGCGGTCTTCCCGGGTTCCTTAACTGGCGCGCTTCGCGACTCGTCGCCCTTTGGCGCCTCGGCCTCGGCGGTCGTTGGACTGTCCACCATGAAACTCGCTCGACTGACGTTCGCTCGCCGGAGGCGGCGCGAGGGCCGCGGCCAATGTTGGCCGGATCGACCGGCGGCGCCCAAAGATGGGTTAATTGAGGCTGAAGTCGGGATGTCCTGGGAGTTCCCCAGTAAAACCTTCGTAGGTACGGAAATCCCGCGTTCTTAATGTGTTAGCCCCATCGTTTCGCATCTGAGGCGCGGCGTTGCAAGCGCCGCCTGATCACGCTCCCTCGCGCCCTTCCGACAAAAGCCTTTTGCCGCGGCGGCCGGTGGTCCGGCCCCGTCTCGTTGTTACGTAGAGCGCCGCTACCACAAAGAGGAGTGCGGCGATGGCGAATCGAGACACCAACGAGCCGGATGGGCTGCGGCGCTCGCTCATGATCGGCGGCGGCGTCGCGATGGCGGCGCTGAGCGCGAGCGGCGGCATAGCCCAGGCGCAGACGCACGATCAAGCTCCCGCGGATGCGTCTTCGCGTCGCCCGGTCGCCGAGCCTGTCAGCGGCCCCTACCCCGAGCCGCCGGCGGCGAAGACGGCTGGACCGATCAAGCCAGGTCGTGGCGTCGCGCTCAACGGAAAAGTCGCCGTGGTGACGGGTGCGGCGCGCGGAATCGGGCGCGCGATCGCGGTCGAATTCGCGGCGAACGGCGCCGATGTCGTCGCGATCGACATCGCTGGCGCGGTCAGCCCGATCGCTGACGCCATGCCCGCGACGCCGTTGGACCTCGCCGAAACGGTCGCTCAAATCAAGGCTTACGGGCGCAACGGCATGGCGATCCAGGCGGACATTCGCGACATGGCCGCGCTGCGCCGCATCGCCGACCGGGTCGAGCGCGACCACGGCAAGGTCGACATCGTCGTGGCGAACGCCGCCATTCAAGGGTGGAAGCCGCTGCTCGAGATGGACGATATGGACTGGGCCGATCAGATCGAGAACAATCTGACGGGAACCGCGAATACGGTCCGCGCCTTCGCGCCCAAGATGGCGGCGCGCAATTACGGGCGGCTGATCCTCATTTCCTCGATGCAGGGCAAGATGGGGACCCTGGGCGGCGCGAGCTACTCCGCGTCGAAGTGGGGCATCATCGGCCTGATGAAGTCGGCGGCGCTCGAGCTCGGCAAGCACAACATCACGTCCAACGCCATCCTGCCGGGTTTGATAGGGACGCCGCTTACTTACAACGAGCAGCGATTCCGCGCCGCCATCGCGCAATCCAACCGGACGCCCTCGGCCAATCCGACCGCTGAGGAAGCCTGGGCGGCCCGCGCGCCGACCGTGCCGCTCGGGGTTGGCTGGTTGCAGCCGGAGGACGTCTCGCCGATCGCCGTCTTCCTGGCCTCCGACGCCGCGGCGCTCGTCACCGGCGCCGAATTCGCCGTCACGGGCGGCGACGCCGCCAAGGTGAGTTGACAAGGCGGTCTGGCCGCAGAGACGGCCTCACGGCGCCGGCGTCGCCTCGATCATCGAGGCGACGCTTTTTTGTTTTTATAGTTGCGGCTGTCATGCCTTGAAACGAATGCGCTCGCCGAACGAATAGGAGGAAGAGCCGCGTCTGGCGGCTGCCCATGGCAGGAGACCGATCATGAGCTTGCGTTCCCGATTTCTCGTCGCCGGCGCCGCGGCGGCGCCGCTGATCGCGCTTTTCTCAGCAGGTTGGTTCGCCGCGCCGGCGCGAGCGGTCGAGGAGGCGCACCTCGTTCCCCCACCGGCCGTCGATGCGCCAGCGAGCGGGGGCAAGCAGGTGGCGGTGGTGGCGGGCGGCTGTTTCTGGGGCGTGCAAGGGGTCTTCCAGCACGTCAAAGGCGTTTCGAGCGCGGTTTCCGGTTACGACGGGGGCGACGCCGCGACCGCCCACTACGAGTTGACGAGCCGCGGCGACACCGGCCACGCCGAATCGGTCCGCATCACTTTCGATCCCGCCGAGATCAGTTACGGCCACATTCTGCAGATCTTCTTCTCGGTCGCGCACGACCCGACCGAGTTGAACCGCCAAGGGCCTGACGAAGGCACGCAATACCGCTCGGCGATTTTCCCTGTCGACGAAGAGCAGGCGAAGGTCGCCAAGGCCTATATCGCTCAGCTCGATGCGGCCCATGCGTATGGCGCGCCGATCGTCACCAAGATTGAGCCCGGCCGGACTTTCTATCCCGCCGAGGAATACCACCAGGACTACTTGTTCCAGAACCCGACCCAACCCTACATCGTGTTCAACGACCTGCCGAAGATCGAGAATTTGAAGCGCCTGTTCCCGGCTGCCTATCGCGACCGCCCGGCCTTGGTGCACCCCGCGTCGTAGACGAGCCGGCGTGGTTTGGTTGGACGTCAAGGCCGGGATCAGCCCCGGCCAGAGGTCCGGCATGACAGCCGCCGCCGCTCCTGCCGGACGGAGGGCTTCGCCTTGACTTCGCACGCGCCCCCGCCGTAAAGGGTGCATCCGCGGCCAGGGCGATTAGCTCAGCGGTAGAGCACTCCCTTCACACGGGAGGGGTCACAGGTTCGATCCCTGTATCGCCCACCATTTTTCCTGAAATGACGACTTCTCCTGACCGCGCCTGCGGCCGTTGGCGCCGACGGGCGGCGCGACGCTTAGCCCGGGGCCGCTTCCCACGCCGCTTTGCTTGCTAAGACTTGGCTACGCGGCGCCTCCACGTCGTGCGGCGCGCGTAAAGGGAGGCTCACGATGACGATGAGGCCCGACCCGACCTTCCATGCTTCGCCTAAGCTTGCGATGGAAGCCGCCCCCGAAAACTTCGCTTATACTTTGCTGCTCAGCCCGGACTTCTCGAAGCCGGACGCGCTCGCAGTGATCGACGTAAAGCCCGGCTCTCCGACTTACAGCCGGGTGGTCCACACCGTGACGATGCCCGAAAAGGGCGACGAGTTTCACCATTTCGGCTGGAACGCCTGTTCGTCGGCCCTCTCGCCGCTCGCCGGCCATGCGTTCCTGGAGCGGCGCTTCCTGATCATCCCCGGCATTCGCTCGTCGCGCATTTATGTCGTCGACACGAAGCCCGATCCCACCAAGGCGAAGATTCACAAGATCATCGAGCCCGAGGAAATTTTCAAAAAAACGGGCTACTCGCGGCCTCATACGGTCCACTGCGGGCCGGAGGGCATCTACGTCAGCGCGCTCGGCGGCGGCGGCAAGGATGGCGCGGACGGGCCGCCCGGCGTCTTCATCATGGATTGCGAGACGTTCGACGTTCTCGGCCGCTGGGAGATCGATCGCGGTCCGCAGAAGCTGCACTACGACTTCTGGTGGAACCTGCCGCGCGACTACATGGTGACAAGCGAATGGGGGTTGCCGCCGCAGTTCGAGAACGGAATCGTGCCAGAGGACCTGCTCGCGAACAAATATGGCCATCGGGTCCACTTCTGGGACCTCAGGGAGCGGCGCAACGTGCAAACGATCGATCTCGGCGCCAACCACCAGATGCCGCTCGAGGTGCGGCCCGCGCACGATCCCGTTCGCGAATACGGTTTCGTCGGCGTTGTCGTCGACACCAGCAACCTCGAAGGCTCGATCTGGACCTGGTGGCGCGAAGGCGGGACGTTTCATATCGAGAAGACGGCGACGATCCCTGCCGAGGCCGCGCCGAAGGACCAACTGCCGCCACTGTTGCAGGGGTTCGGCGCCGTCCCGCCGTTGGTGACCGACATCGATCTCTCGATGGACGACCGGTTCCTCTATGTTTCCTGCTGGGGAACCGGCGAGATGCGCCAGTACGACGTCGCCGATCCGAGGAAGCCTAAGCTTGCCGGATCGGTCCACATCGGCGGCATCGCCCGCCGCGCGCCCCACCCAAGCGGCGAGGCGTATGCAGGCGGTCCGCAGATGGTCGAGATCAGCCGCGACGGCAAGCGGGTCTACTTGACCAATTCGCTCTACTCGACCTGGGACAATCAATTCTATCCCGAGGGAGTGCCGGGGGCTCAGGTCATGGCCAACGTGAACCCGAGCGGCGGGCTTGAACTGGCGAAGGGCTATTGGGTGAAATTTTCCGACGGGTACCGGGCGCATCAGACCCGGCTTGAGGGCGGCGATTGCTCCACGGATTCGTTCTGCTACCCCTCGGCCTGAGTTCCTGGACGCCGGTCGGTCTCTGGCTCGCCGTGGTCGCGAGCGGCCTTTATCACGGGGTCAACCCGGGGATGGGATGGCCGCTCGTCGTCGCCGCCGGGCTGATGGAAAAAAGCCGGCGCGCCTTCGTCGCCGCGCTCTGGCCGCTGGCGGTCGGCCACCTGCTGGCGATGCTCCTGGTGATTCTTCCCTTCGCGCTGCTTGTCACGCTGGTCGAATGGCGGCGGCTGATCCAGGTCGTGGCCAGTCTTCTCGTCATCGGGTTCGGCCTGTATCGGCTCGCCAATCGGCGCCATCCGCGGGCGCTCGCGCGGATCCGGCCGTCCCAACTCGGCCTCTGGTCCTTTGCGGTGGCGATCGCGCACGGCGCAGGCTTGATGCTCCTGCCGATCTATCTCGGGCTTTGCCGGGCCGCCGACCCCGACGGGGGCCATGAGGCGGCCGGCGTCCTCATCAACGCCAATCTCGGCATGGCCGTCCTGGTCTCCGCCGCCCACACCGCGGCGATGATTCTCGCCGGCGGCGTCTGCGCCTGGCTGGCTTACCGCTATCTCGGACTGAAATTCGTGTCGCGGAGCTGGTTCAATCTCGAAGCGACCTGGGCTATCGCCCTTGTCTTGGCGGGCGCGCTGTCGCTCGCGTTCGTCCTCGCCGCGCAGGATTGAACCGGGTCTGCGCCGGTCGAATTGCGACATCCCACCCCATCGCAGCCTCTTCTCCGACGGCGCCCAAGGGCGCAGCCCGGATTATTTTTTGCCGCTGGGAATAAACCGAGCTCGATGGCGTCCTAACCAATAGACGACAACTTCTGAAGGACAAAAACATGAGCCCGAAGCGCATTCTCGTTCTTACAATCGCAACCTCCGCCCTCGCCTCATCGGCGGCGCTCGCCGCGACCGGAACACCGGAGCGCGTGCGCGGGGTCATAGCATCAGCGACCGCGAATTCCGTCACCGTCGATACCGACGCCGGCAAGCCGGTCACGGTCGCCCTGACTGATAAGACCGCATACCTGAAAGTAGAGAAGTCTGGTCTCGACAAGGTCGAGAAGGGCAGCTTCATCGGAACCGCAACCAAGGATGTCGGCGGGACGCAGGTAGCGCTGGAAGTGGTGATTTTTCCTCCCTCGATGCGCGGCGCCGGCGAGGGCCACTATGCCTGGGACAAGATTCCGGACACCACGCTGGCCGGCGGCGCTCAGACCAGCAGTTCCATGACGAACGGCGATGTCACCGCGGTTTCGAGCTCCGTGCCGGATGTGAAAAGCTCGATGACGAACGGCGACGTCGCCGCCGCAAAGTCGCAGGGAGGCGTCACGCATCTCGTCGTCACATACAACGGCGGCAAGCAGGATGTTCTTGTGCCGCCGACCGCCCCGATCGTCACCTTTAGGCCAGGCGTCACGGCGGAGCTGGCCAAGGGGGCCGATGTCTTCATCAAGGCGACCAAGACGGACTCAGGCCTCGTCGCGAACGCAGTGGCCGTCGGCGTCGGCGGGGTAAAGCCACCGATGTGACGGGCCATCCCCCGCGCTTTCGGCGCGGGGGCTTCGTACTGCAATTGGGAATAACCGATATGGACCGATATGAAACCGGCCGGCCGGCGCATCCGGTCGCGATCCGCGTCATGCACTGGATTGGCGTCTATGCCATGGGCTGCATGATCTTCAGTGGCTGGGAAATCTACAACGCCTCGCCCAGCCTACCTTTCCTGTTCCCGAGTTGGACCGGCTTAGGCGGCTGGCTGGGCGGGGCGCTGGCCTGGCACCTGAGCGCCATGTGGCTGCTGTTCGCTGACGGCCTCGCCTACCTGATCTACGGTTTCGCCAGCGGCCATTTTCCGCGCGACCTGAAGCCGCCACGCCCCGCTGAGGTGGGGCACGACCTCAGCGCAGCCCTGCGCTTCCGCCTGAAGCATCGTATGGGGCGCTACAACGCCGTGCAGCGCGTGCTTTACGCCGGCGTCATCGTCGTCGTCATCCTGCAGGTGATGACCGGCCTCGCCATCTGGAAGCCGGTGCAGTTTGGCTGGCTGGCCGGACTGTTGGGCGGCTATCCGATCGCCCGCGGCATTCACCTCACCATCATGTTCGGCATCGTTGCGTTTGTTCTCGTGCACGTCGCTCTGGTGGCGATCCATCCGCGCACGCTGAAGTCGATGATCGTCGCCGTTCCCGCAGAAACTGGAGAAAGCCGATGAGCGGCCAGCGCAACAAACCGGCCGTCAGCATGACCGAGATCAGGCCGGAGCTGGCGAGGCTGTCCCGGCGCGGCTTCTTGCGGAATACGCTCTCGCTTGGCGGCCTCGCGATGCTGACCGGCTACGAACTTTCGACCCATTCTGGCGTTGAAGCCGCGCTCGAAGCCGTTCTGCGCTTCGACGACAGGGTGCAGGCGGCGCTATTCAGTCCCCATCGACTGGCGCAGACCTATCCAGCCAGCGCCATAACTCGGCCGTTCCGTTTCAACGCCTACTATGCGGAATGGCAGGTGCGTCCGACGCCGGACAATTGGGTGCTCAACGTGAGCGGGCTTGTGACGGATAGAAGACCCTGGACAGTCCCAGCCCTGATGAGGCTGCCGCAGCAGGGGCAGATCACGCGACACATCTGCATCGAGGGCTGGAGCCAGATCGGTCAGTGGAGCGGCGTGCCGCTGGGCGTGTTTCTGCGCCGCATCGGCGCCGACTTGTCGGCCCGCTACGTCAGTTTCAAATGTTTCGACGGATACTCGACCAGCATCGACATGGCGAGCGCCCTTCAACCGCAGACGATCCTGGCGCTTGATTTCGAAGAAAAGCCCTTGGCTCCGCAGTGGGGCGCCCCGCTGCGGCTTCGCATCCCCACCAAGCTCGGCTTCAAGAGCGCCAAAAACTTGGAAGCGATCGAGGTAACCAACAAATTCCCCGGTGGATACTGGGAGGACCAAGGTTACGACTGGTATGCAGGAGTTTGACGTCGGCGGGCGGAGTGTCGTCGAATCTCTGCCGTCGGCGCACACCGTCTTGGCCGGGCTTGTCCCGGCCATCCACGCGGCGCCGTCACAAGGATCCCTGCGACACTAGAACATCCTGCATTCAGGTGGACGCGCCGCAGCCCTTTTCGTCATGCCCGGCCTCGTGCGGGGCGCCCCAAGGCGATTGCAAAGCAATCGTCCGCGCGCCGGGCCGACGATTCTAACGTCATAGGGGTCTTCGTGACGGCGCCGCGTGGGTGGCCGGGACAAGCCCGGCCATGACGGCGTGCGTCAACCCATCTGCAATTGGCTTCTAGCGTCTTCGCGGGGGTGACAGGCGTCGATTGCTCTCGCTCTCGATCACAGCCAGGGGTGAGTCGAGGCGGCCTTCTTCTCGTGGGCGGCGATCGCGGGCGCTTCGACCATCGTCAGGCCGATGTCGTCAAGGCCCTCGAGCAGGCAGTGCTTGCGGAAAGCGTCGAGCTCGAACTTGACGACGCCGCCATCGGGGCCGCGAATCTCCTGGGCCGGCAGATCGACGGTCAGCGTGGCGTTGGCGCCGCGCCGCGCGTCGTCCATCAGCTTCTCCAGGTCTTCGGGGGACACCTTGACCGGCAGGATCCCGTTCTTGAAGCAGTTGTTGTAGAAGATGTCGGCGAAGTCGGTCGAGATCACGCAGCGGATGCCGAAATCGAGCAGCGCCCACGGCGCGTGCTCGCGCGAGGAGCCGCAGCCAAAATTGTTGCCGGCGACGATGATCTGCGCCTTGGCGTAAGCGGGCTTGTTGAGGACGAAGTCGGGATTGGCCGAGCCGTCTTCCTTATAGCGCATCTCGGCGAACAGGCCGGCGCCGAGGCCGGTGCGCTTGATCGTCTTCAGATATTGCTTGGGGATGATCATGTCGGTGTCGACATTGTCGATTTCGAGTGGCGCGGCGACGCCGGTCAATGTCGTAAATTTGTCCATCGCGAGGAGTTCCGCTGGCCTGATGACAGTTTCGGCCCGAGGGTCTAGCAAAAGCGCGCGCGCCGGGCAACGATTCCGGTGAGTCGCCTGAAGAGCCGCCCATGATCCCATCCCCCCTCGTCGGTGCGCCCGGCGTTCTCGCCATCGACCTCTCGGCTCTCGCCGAGAACTGGCGGATTCTGTCGCGCCGCGCTGCGCCCGCCCAATGCGCCGCCGTCATCAAGGCGGACGCCTACGGGATCGGCATCGAGGTTGCGGCCCCGACGCTCTACGCCGCGGGGTGCCGGACGTTCTTCGTCGCGCATTTGAGCGAAGGCCGGCGCGCCCGTGCGGCGCTGCCGCAGGCGGATGCGCGCATCTATGTGCTCAACGGCCTGCAGAGCGCCGCCGACCCGATGGCCGATTACGCGGCTTTCCGCCTCGCGCCTGTAATCGGCAGCGCGGAGGAACTGGCGCGTTGGGTCGCCTTCGCGGCCTTCTCCCCGGCGCCTGCCTGCGCGCTCCATCTCGACACCGGCATGAACCGGCTCGGCTTCGCTTCCCTCGACGACTTGCGCGCGGCGGTCGCGCGCTGCGGCGAGCGCCAGCCTGCCGATCTCTTGATGAGCCACTTCGTCTCGTCAGAGCGGCCGGACGATCCGCTCAACGCGCTACAGATGGCGCGGTTCGAAGAAGCGCGCGCCGCCTTTCCCGGGCTCGCCGCCTCGCTCGCCAATTCCTCCGGAATTTTTCTGCCGTCTGAGCCCGCGTTCGATCTCGTGCGGCCGGGCTACGCGCTCTATGGCGGCAACCCGATGCCGGGAGCGCCCAATCCGATGCGCCCGGTCGTCGCCCTCGACGTCGCGATCCAGCAGACGCGCTGCATCGAAGCCGGGGAGACCTGTGGCTACAACAGCCAGTGGACGGCGTGGCGGCGCACCCGGCTCGCGACCTTGCTGGCCGGCTACGCCGACGGCCTCCCGGTCGGCGCGGGCGGCGTCGACGGAAGGCCGGGGGCGGACGTCGTGATCGCCGGCCGGCGCTGCCCGCTCGTCGGGCGCATGTCGATGGATCTCTGCATCGCCGACGTGACCGACCTGCCGGAGGATGCGGCGCGCCCCGGCGGCTTCGCCCGCTTCTTCGGCGAGGACATCGCCCTCGACGAATTCGCCGCGGCGTCGGGGACCATCGGCTACACGGTGCTGACGAGCCTCAGCGGACGCTACGCGCGCCGGATCGTCGGCGGGGCTTAGCTCCCTTCCCCCCTTGCGGGGGAAGGGGTTCGCGGCGCCGGGGCTTCTCTCGTGCGCCTAAGAAGGACAGGCCGCGCTCAAGCCGTCGAGGCCTTCCTTCTTGCGCGCGAAGGTTGCGCGGCCGGCGCTCCAGTCGATCGTGACGATGTCGAGGCTGTCGAAATCGTCGTCGCTCCACTTGGCGACGGCGTTCGGATCGCCGCCGTGCTTGGCGAGCAGGTTACGCGCGACGACGTCGATCAGCTTGTGCTCCCAGGCGACGAGGACGAGCCCCTTGCGCCGCGCCGGCGCCTCGAGCGAAGCCTGCAACCCGGCGACGTCAGCGAAACCGATCCGCGCCTCGACCGGCAGGCCGAAGGCGACCGCGGTCGGCTCGATGGTCGCGAGGGGCCGCACGTAGTCGTAAGTCTGGCCTCCGTCGCGCTTCTGGTCGGAGGGATCCGGCGCGATGATCGCGTCCGGCTTGCCAAAAGCGTCGGCGATCACTTTTGGTAGAGCGAGCGCGCGGTTGAGGCCGCGGCAATCGAGCTGGCCAAGGCCGAGCGCGGGCTTCTCGCCATGGCGCAGGAAGACGATGGTCTCGACCTGCCCTTCGCTCCGCGCCGGCCCTCCGACTAAGGCGATCGCGCTTGCCGCAAGGGCGGCGGCGATCCAGTTTCGCATCACGGTCATGGGGCCTCGCGTTGTCCCGCGGACCCTATCGACGCGCGGCGGGGTGGACAAGCGATCGCGACTCCGGGCTGGCCTCCGACTCTGGAATTCCGGCGCGCGCGGTCGTAAGTAAGAGTGCTAGCGGGGCGGCCCCAAGCGCCGCTCGGCGCCGTCGGGAAAGAAGCCTTATGAACAAGTTGGACATCAGCTCTCCCTCCGCCGCAGAGGCCCAGATTCAGTATCTCGACGGCGACTTCAGCGTCGTGCGGCCGGGCGCTTTCGTGCGTTGCGCCGTCACCGGCGCGCCGATCCCGCTCGACGGCCTGCGCTACTGGAGCGTCGACCTCCAGGAAGCCTACGCGAGCCCGGAAGCCGTTCTGCAACGCTTGCGCGTCCGCCGAGCCTGAAAACAGGCCTGGCGCTTTTCCCCTTGCGCTGCATGACCTAATAGTTCATATATAAACGATCCCAGGGCGACGCGCGGGCGCTCGCCCGGACGCGGCCTCCAAGAACCAGCGGACCCCGAAATGCCCAGCTACAAAGCTCCGGTCGACGATACGTTGTTTCTCCTCCGCGACGTCCTCGAATTCGAGCGCTACGGCAATCTGCCGCGCTTCGCCGAGGCGCCGTTCGACGTGGTCGAGGCCGTGCTGCGCGAGGGCGGCAAGTTCGCCGAGGAGGTGCTGCAGCCGCTCAATCATTCCGGCGATCAGGAGGGCTGCCGCCGGGACGCAGAAGGCAATGTCACGACGCCCAAGGGCTTCAAGGAGGCCTACAAGGCCTTTGCCGAGGGCGGCTGGGTCGGCCTCGCCGGCGATCCGGCTTACGGCGGGCAGGGCCTGCCGCATGCGCTCGCGGTCGCGTTGAGCGAATATTCGATCGCCGCCAATCTCGCCTTTTCGATGTATCCCGGCCTGACCAATGGCGCCACCGCGGCGCTCGAGGTCCATGGCGGCGAGGCGCTCAAGGCCAAATACCTGCCGAACCTGACCAGCGGGCGCTGGACCGGCACGATGAACCTCACCGAGCCGCACTGCGGCACCGATCTCGGCCTCATCAAGACGCGCGCCGTCCGGCAGGAGGACGGCTCGTTTGCGATCTCCGGCCAAAAGATCTTCATTTCCGCCGGCGAGCACGATCTCGCCGAGAACATCATCCATCTCGTGCTCGCCCGCATCGAAGGCGCGCCCGCCGGCACGAAGGGCATCTCGCTGTTCCTCGTGCCGAAGGTGCTGGTCAACGAGGACGGCTCGCTGGGCGCGCGCAACGGCGTCGTCTGCGGCTCGATCGAGCACAAGATGGGCATTCACGCCAACTCGACCTGCGTGCTCAACTACGACGGCGCGAAGGGCTGGCTGGTGGGCGAGGAAAATCGCGGCCTCAATGCGATGTTCGTGATGATGAACGGCGCGCGCCTCGGCGTCGCCGTGCAGGGCCTCAGCATTTCCGAGGTCGCCTATCAGAACGCCGCCGCTTACGCCAAGGAGCGCCTGCAGGGCCGTTCGCTGACCGGCGCGAAGGAGCCGGAAAAGCCCGCCGATCCGCTGCTGGTCCATCCCGACGTGCGGCGCATGCTGCTCGAGATCCGCGCCTTCAACGAGGCGGCGCGCGCGTTGATGCTGTGGGTCGCGCTGTCGCAGGACGAGGCGCTGGCCTCGCCGGACGAGGCCGCGCGGCGCGTCGCCGACGACCGGCTTGGCCTGCTTACGCCGGTCATCAAGGGCGTCTTCACCGACATGGGCTTCGCCAACGCGGTCAAGGCGCAGCAGGTTCTCGGCGGACACGGCTACATCGCAGAATGGGGCATGGAGCAGTTCGTGCGCGACGCGCGCATCGCGATGATCTACGAGGGCGCCAACGGCGTGCAGGCGCTCGATCTCGTCGGCCGCAAGCTGCCCAAGGACGGCGGCCGCGCGATCACCGCCTTCTTCGGCGAAGTCTCCGCCTTCCTCGCCGCCAATAAAGAGGATACGGCGCTCGCGCCCTATCTCGCGCCAGTCAAGACGGCGAGCGGACAATTGCAGCAGGCGACGATGTGGCTGATGCAGAACGGCTTGAAGAACCCGGACAACGCGGGCGCCGCCTCCACCGACTACATGCATCTCTTCGGCCTGACGGCGCTCGGCTACATGTGGGCCCGGATCGCCAAGGCGGTGCTGGCGCGGCAGGCCAAGGGCGACAGCAACGAGGCGCTTGACTCCAAGCTCACGCTCGCCAAGTTCTTCGGCGCGCGCGTCTTGCCGGAGGCGGGCGCCTGCCTCGCGCGGCTTTCGAGCGGCGCCGAAACAGTGATGGCGTTGCCAGCGACGGCGTTCTGAGACGCCGCGCCGGCGCCGGAAAGGGAGGATAGGCCGATGGACGCCGACAAAGCGGGCCCAGGTCTGACCGGCGGCTGCCAATGCGGCGCCGTCCGCTACCGGTTGAACGCTTCGCCGAAGGGGGCGAGCATCTGCCATTGCCGCATGTGCCAGAAGGCGGGCGCTGCGCCGTACATGGCGTTCGCGCCCGTGCAAGCCGCGCAGTTCGAGATCACGCGCGGAGCGCTCGGGATCTTCAAGTCCTCTGACATCGCCGAGCGAGGCTTTTGCGCGGCGTGCGGCACGCCTCTGACCTACCGCAACGTTGCGAGCTCGCGCATCAGCGTGACGATCTGCTCGCTGGACGATCCCAACGCGGTCCCGCCGGAATTTCAACTCGGCGCGGAAACCGCAGTCGGCTGGGTGAGCGAGTGCCTGACGAAGCCCAACACGAGCACCGACGACTGGTTCAAGTCCAAAGGCATCACTCACGTCGGCAATCACCAACAGCCCGACCGGGACATCTGACACTTTTTAGGAGACGCACCATGGCCGAAGCCTACATCTACGACCACGTCCGCACGCCGCGCGGGCGCGGCAAAGTCGACGGCGCGCTGCACACCGTCTCGACGCTGCAACTCGCCGCCACCGCCCTGAAGGCGATCAAGGATCGCAACAATCTCGAAGCGGGCGCGGTGGACGACGTGGTGATGGGCTGCGTCGATCCGGTCGGCGAAGCGGGCGGCGACGTCGCGCGCATGGGCGCGCTCGCGGCGGGCTTCGGCGACGCCGTGCCCGGCGTGCAGATCAACCGCTTCTGCGCTTCCGGCCTCGACTCGGTGAACTTCGCCGCTTCGCAGATCATGGCCGGCCAGCACGATTTGACGATCGGCGGCGGCGTCGAATCGATGAGCCGCGTCGGCATCGGCGCCTCGGGGGGCGCGTGGCCGGTCGACCCCGCCATCGCCATCCCCGCCTATTTCATGCCGCAGGGGGTCTCGGCCGACCTCATCGCCACCAAATACGGCTTCTCGCGCGACGACGTCGACGCTTACGCCGTCGAGTCCCAGCGCCGCGCCGCGGCGGCCTGGGAAGCGGGGCGCTTCAAGAATTCGATCGCGCCGGTGCGCGACTTCAACGGCCTGACCATGCTCGACCGCGACGAGCACATGCGGCCGGGAACGGACATGCAGTCGCTTGCGTCCCTGAAGCCGTCCTTCGTGATGATGGGCGAGCAGGGCGGCTTCGACTCGGTCGCCATCCAGGCGCACCCTGAAGTCGAGCGCATCAACCACGTCCACCACGCCGGCAATTCGTCCGGCATCGTCGACGGCGCCGCCGCCGTGCTGCTCGGCTCGAGGGAAGCCGGCGCCAAGCTCGGGGCGAAGCCGCGCGGCCGCATCCGCGCCTTCGCCAACATCGGCACCGAGCCGGCGATCATGCTCACCGGTCCGGTCGACGTGACGAAGAAGGTGCTCGCTCGTTCGGGCATGAGCATCGCCGACATCGATCTCTTCGAGGTCAACGAAGCCTTCGCCTCGGTAGTGCTGCGCTTCTTGCAGGCGTTCGACGTCGATCCGGCGAAGGTCAACGTCAACGGCGGCGCGATCGCGCTCGGCCATCCGCTCGGCGCGACCGGCGCGATGATCCTCGGCACCGCGCTCGACGAACTCGAGCGCACCGGCAAGAGCACCGCGCTCATCACCCTCTGCATCGGCGGCGGCATGGGCACCGCCACCATCATCGAACGCGTCTGATCGAACGGAGCTGATCGTCATGGACCTCAAGAATTTCCGTCTCGAGACCGACGCCGACGGCGTCGCGCTGATCACCTGGGACATGCCCGGCCGTTCGATGAACGTGCTGACGCCCGAAGTGATCGAGGAGATGAACGCGCTCGTCGACAAGGCGATCGCGGACGCTGCGATCAAGGGCGTCGTCATCACGTCCGGCAAGGATGGCTTCTCCGGCGGCGCCGATCTGACGATGCTGCAATCGATGGGCGGCGAATATGCGCGCATCGCCAAGGCCGAAGGCGAAGAGGCGGCGATGCGCTTCTTCTACGACCGCACGCGCCAGCTTTCGCTCGTCTATCGCAAGCTCGAAACCTCGGGCAAACCCTTCGCCGCGGCGATCAACGGCGTCTGCATGGGCGGCGGCTTCGAGCTGGCGCTCGCCTGCCACTATCGGATCGTCGCGGATTCCGACAAGGCGCGGGTCGGCCTGCCGGAAATCAAGGTCGGCCTCTTTCCGGGCGGGGGCGGCACGCAGCGCATCGCGCGGCTGATGCCGACGCCGGACGCCTTGCAGATGCTGTTCAAGGGCGACCAGCTCAAGCCCGCCGCCGCCAAGAAGATGGGCCTCATTCACGACGTCGCGCCTGTGGGCGAGATCGTCGCGCGCGCGAAGGAGTGGGTGAAGGCCAACCCCGCCGCCAAGGCGCCGTGGGACGATCCGAAGTTCAAGCCGCCGTCCGGCAAGGTCTTCTCGCCGCAGGGGATGATGATCTGGCCGCCCGCCAATGCGATCTATCGCCGCGAAACCTATGACAATTACCCCGCCGCGAAGGCGATCCTCGCCAGCGTGTTCGAGGGCCTGCAACTGCCGATGGATCTCGCGCTGGCGGTCGAGAGCCGCTACTTCGCAAAGATCCTGCGCTCCAAGGAAGCGGCGGCGATGATCCGCTCGCTGTTCGTCTCGATGGGCGAACTCAACAAGGGCGCGCGGCGGCCGGCCGACGTTCCCGCGACCAACCTGCGCAAGATCGGCGTGCTCGGCGCCGGCTTCATGGGCGCTGGCGTCGCCTATGTCTCGGCGAGCGCGGGGCTCGAGGTCGTCTTGATCGACCGCGATCAGGAGTCCGCCGACAAGGGCAAGGCCCATTCGGAGAAGCTGATCTCGAACCAGATCGCCAAGGGCCGCGCCAAGAGCGCCGACCGCGACGCGCTGCTCGCCCGCATCAAGCCGAGCGCCGATTACGCCGATCTCGAGGGCTGCGATCTCGTCGTCGAGGCGGTGTTCGAGGACCGCGCCATCAAGGCCGAGGCGACGCGCAAGGCGCAGGAGGTGCTGGGGCCGGACGTGATCTTCGCCAGCAACACCTCGACGCTGCCGATCACTTCGCTCGCCGAGACGTCGCTCAAACCGGAGAATTTCGTCGGCATCCACTTCTTCTCGCCGGTCGACAAGATGATGCTGGTCGAAATCATCATGGGCGGGAAGACGGGCGGCAAAGCGCTGGCGACCGCGATCGACTTCGTGCGCGCGATCAAGAAGACGCCGATCGTCGTCAACGACTGCCGCGGCTTCTTCGCCAATCGCTGCGTCGGCAACTACATCCGCGAGGGTCACCTCATGCTGATGGAGGGCGTGCCGCCGGCGATGATCGAGAACGCGGCGAAGATGGCGGGAATGCCGGTCGGGCCGCTGACCCTCAACGACGAAGTGGCGATCGATCTCGGCTGGAAGATTCTCCAGGCGACCAAGAAGGATCTCGGGGCCAACGCGGTCGATCCGGCGCAGGAGAAGCTGCTCGAGGCGATGGTCGTCAAGGAGCAGCGCCTCGGCCGCAAGAACGGCAAGGGCTTCTACGACTATCCCGCCGCCGGCTCGAAGACCTTGTGGCCCGGGCTCGGCAAGATCGCCGGCAAGGCGCTCGATCCGGATACGATCAGCGTCCAGGATCTCAAGGACCGCTTCCTTTACACCCAGGCGCTGGAGGCGGCGCGCTGCATGGAGGAGAAGGTGGTCACCGATCCGCGCGAGGCGGACGTCGGCTCGATCCTCGGCTTCGGCTTCGCCCCGTTCACCGGCGGCGTGCTGTCGCTGATCGACGGGGTCGGCGCCAAGGCGTTCGTCTCCCGCGCGGAGGAGCTTGCGGCCAAGTACGGCGACCGCTTCGCCCCAAGCGCCGGCCTCAAGGAGATGGCCGCCAAGGGCGAGCGCTTCTACGGCAAGGCGGCCAAGGCGCAGGCCGCCTGAGGCGGCCTTTCCGCGACGCCCGCGAAAGCGGGCGCCAGGGGCCGGGCGCCGCTGCTTCGGGAGGGGCGGCGGAGGGGAGGGCGCTCGGCCCCACTGCCGTCATCGCGAGCGAAGCGCGGCGATCCAGAGATCGAGGCGTCAGCCGATTGCGGCGCCCGCGGAACGTCTCGCGACTTGCTGGCGAGACCTCGATCGCTGGTTTGCGTCGCTCCGCTCGCAAAGACGGTTCCACCGCAGAGCGCTCTGGCGCTTGACCGCCCGTACAAAATGAGAAGGACCGCCCCTTGCGGAACGGCCCTTCCATTGTCGCGACCACGCAGAGATCGCTAGAGACCTGGAAAGCTAGCGTCTACTATGCGCGGAAATCCTGCGCACGGACAATGTTCCAGGACTCTTGGACGCCGCATGGCGATGGACAATGAGACACTGGATCACCTCCTTTCAGTTCGTTGACGACTAAACCAGGATAGGGTGATTCGCCGTTTTTGAAACCCTTCAAATCGGGCGTCCACCGCTCAATTTCGCGGCGTGCTTTATCAGGCCGCGGCCTTGGCCACCGCGTCGCACACATCGTTAACCAACGTATCGACGAGTTGGCGGTCGTCCGCCTCCGCCATGACGCGGATCACGGGTTCGGTGCCCGAGGGGCGGATCACGAGGCGGCCGTGCGCGCCGAGACGCTCGGTCGCCGCGGCGATCGCCCTGACCACGGAATCGTCTTCGAGCGGCTTGCCGCCCCGGAAGCGCACGTTACGGAGCACCTGCGGCAGCGGCTCGAAGCGCCGGCACACCTCGCTCACCGGCCGGCCCTGCTTGCGCACCACCGCCAGCACCTGCATTGCCGCCAGGAGGCCGTCGCCGGTCGTCGAGTGGTCCGTCAGGATGATGTGGCCGGACTGCTCGCCGCCGACGTTAAAGCCCTTTTCGACCATCCGCTCCAGCACGTAGCGATCGCCGACCGCGGTGCGTTCGAGGCTGAGGCCGAGATCGGCGAGGCGCCGTTCGAGGCCGAGGTTGGACATCACCGTCGCCACGATGCCGGGGCGGGAGAGCCGTCCGTCCGCATGCCAGCTCTCGGCGACCACGGCGAGGATCTGGTCGCCGTCGACGATGTGCCCCTTTTCATCGACGATGATCATGCGGTCGGCGTCGCCGTCGAGGGCGATGCCGACGTCGGCGCGCAATTCGCGCACTTTCTGCGCCAGCGCCTCCGGCGAGGTCGAGCCGACGTCGAGGTTGATGTTGACGCCGTTCGGCTCGACGCCGATCTTGATCACCTCGGCGCCGAGCTCCCACAGGGCTTCGGGCGCGGCCTTGTAGGCGGCCCCGTTGGCGCAATCGATTACGATGCGCAGGCCCTCGAAGGTGACGTCGCGCGGCAATGTGCGCTTGGCGTATTCGATGTAGCGCGCCTGGACGTCGTCGATGCGGCGGGCGCGGCCGAGTTCAGGCGATCGCGCGAGTTGGGAGGCGATGTCGCCGTCCATCAGCGCCTCGATGCGCGCCTCGATCTCGTCCGACAGCTTGAAGCCGTCGGGCCCGAACAGCTTGATGCCGTTGTCTTCGAAAAGGTTGTGCGAGGCGGAGATCATCACCCCGAGGTCGCAACGCATCGAGCGCGTCAGCATCGCGACCGCGGGCGTCGGCGTCGGGCCGAGCAGCAGCACGTCGACGCCGACCGAGGTGAAGCCGGCGACGAGAGCGTATTCGATCATATAGCCGGAAAGGCGCGTGTCTTTGCCGATCACGACGCGATGGCGATGTTCGCCCCGCTGGAACTCGAGCCCCGCGGCTTGCCCCACCTTCAGTGCAAGTTCGGCGGTGATCTTGCCGTTAGCCCGACCGCGAATGCCGTCGGTGCCGAAATACTTGCGCGACATGTCCCCCGTCCCTGGGTTCAGCTGAGAATCGAAATTCAATAGCCGATAATAGCGGGGCAGAAATTCAAAAATCGTTTCAAGACGTATACAGAAGCGCCGCTGCGCGCGCAAACGCGCCGCGGACGGCTGGTCCGCGACGCTTGAAAAATCGGCGCGAGCAAAGTGCGACGGGATCAGGCCTTGGCGGTCTGCTTGACGGGAACCCCGGCCTCGGTGAACAGGGCCGCAAGTTCGCCCGACTGGAACATTTCGCGGATGATGTCGCAGCCGCCGACGAATTCGCCCTTCACGTAGAGCTGCGGGATGGTCGGCCAGTTCGCGAATTCCTTGATCCCCTGACGGATCTCGGCGTCATCGAGCACGTTGACGCCGACGACCGGCGCGCCGAGATAGTCGAGGATCTGCACGACCTGCCCGGAAAATCCGCACTGCGGGAATTGCGGCGTGCCTTTCATGAAAAGGACGACCGGGTTTTCCGAAATCACCTTCTGGATCCGTTCTTGAACGTTCGACATGGCGCGGGGACCTCGCTTGACGGGCTTCAAGGGCCCGCTTCAGGAAAACTCATATAACCGGCAGGAGGGGAGCCCGCCAGGGGCGGCAACTCCGGCGGGTGAATTTTCGCCCTGGCCTCACCCCCCGGTCACGCTCATGTGGCGGCCCGTGGAGGCGTGGCTGCCGGCGCGCTCGATGATGAAGTCGTGGCCCTTCGGCTTGCGCTGGATCGCGGCGCGGATCGTCGCGACCAGAGCGTCGTCGTCCTCCGAGCGGCGCATCGGCTCGCGAAGATCGGCCGAGTCCTCCTGGCCGAGGCAGAGATAGAGCTTGCCGGTGCAGGTGACGCGCACCCGGTTGCAGCTCTCGCAGAAATTGTGGGTCAGCGGCGTGATGAAGCCGAGGCGCCCGCCCGTCTCGGCAACGTCGAAATATCGCGCCGGGCCGCCGCTGGCGTAAAGGGAGCCGGCGAGCGTGAAGCGACGCTCCAAGGCGGCGCGCAGTTCGGTCAGCGGCAGATATTGGTCGAAACGCTCGCTTTGGACCTCGCCGAGCGGCATCACTTCGATAAAGGTCAGATCGAAGCCGCGCCCATGCGCCCAGGCGACGAGATCAGGCGCCTCTTCGTCGTTAAAGCCCTTCAGCGCGACGGCGTTGATCTTGATCTTGAGGCCCGCCGCGTCGGCGGCGTCGATTCCGGCCATCACTTTGTCGAGATCGCCCCAGCGGGTGATCGACCGATACTTGTCGCGATCGAGGGTGTCGAGCGAGACATTGATGCGCTTCACGCCGCAGTCGGCGAGTTCGGAAGCGTAGCGCGAAAGCTGGGAGCCGTTGGTCGTCAGCGTCAGTTCGTCGAGCGCGCCTGTCGCCAGATGGCGCGAGAGGCCGCGGAACAGAGTCATGATGTCGCGCCGCACGAGCGGCTCGCCCCCCGTGATGCGCAGTTTGCGCGTCCCGAGGCGCACGAACGTCGAGCAAAGTCGATAAAGTTCCTCGAGCGAGAGCACGTCGCGCTTGGGCAGGAAATTCATGTCCTCGGACATGCAGTAGGCGCAGCGCAAATCGCATCGGTCGGTGACCGACACGCGCACATAGCTCACCACCCGACCGAAGGGATCGACCAAGCTCGAGGGAAGGTCGGACGCACGAACGTTCATGTATAGTTACATAGTGCCGGCGGCCGCCGAAAGAAAGGCGGCCGGTGCGGCGCATTGTCGCGCCAGGGCGGAAACCCGCCCTCAACGCAGGACCCGCCCTCAGCGCAGGACGACGACCTTCGCCCCGACGTGGGCGCGCCCATAGAGGTCGATGACGTCGTCGTTGGTCATCCGGATGCAACCGGACGATACCGCCTGACCGATCGTGTCGGGCTCGTTGGAACCGTGAATACGATAGAGCGTGCCGGCGAGATACATCGCGCGCGCGCCGAGTGGATTGTCGATGCCGCCCTCCATGTGGCGCGGCAGATCGGGGCGGCGGCGCAGCATCTGGGCCGGCGGGGTCCAGTCCGGCCACTCGCGCTTGTTGGCGATGCGGGTGACGCCAGCCCAGGTGAAGCCCGGCCGGCCGACGCCGACCCCGTATCTGAGCGCCTGGCCCCCAGGCAAGACGAAATAGAGGCGGCGCTCGCGGGTGTTGATGATGATGGTTCCCGGCGCGTAGGCCCCGTCGAAGGCCACCGTCTCCCGCGGGATCGGCGAGGCCAACGGCCGTTCGTCGTCAGGCGATGTCGCCTGGTCCGGCGCCGAGGGCTGGTTGAAGAGGAAGAAGGGTGAGGAAGCCTGCGCCGCCGAAGCGGACAGGACAAGGCCGGCGATGAGCCCGGCGGTGAGGGTGAAACGGCGCATTTCACAATCCTTTAAGAACAACCCCTTGGCGATTTCGGTCGCGCAATCTGGTCCGGCCCCAGTCGCCAAAATCATGGGGCCGAGTCGTTAATTTACGCAATCTCGGGGGATGCTCTTGAGCCAAGGACCCGTGATTTGAGTTAACACGTGATCAATGCGCTATAGTGACGCCGCCGAGAGTACGTTTATGCGCAAGAAAATGCGGAAGGCCTGAAAAGGTTCCGCGACGGCGCCGGTTTTTGTCCTCGGCTGGCCGCCATTGACGGGGTACCCCATTCTGGTTATTTGTTCGTACATAGAACGAACAAATAAGAAGAGACATGAGCGCCGACCACGCCTCGCTCGCAAAGCAATTTTCCCGGCGCATCGTCGCCGAGGCGCTGCTGCACCACGCCCCAATTTCCCGCGCGGATCTCGCCCGCACGACGGGCCTCTCGAAACAGACCACCTCGCTGGTGATCGCCGAACTCGAAGCCGGCGGATGGGTGAAGCCGGTCGGCGTCGTCAAGGGCGGCGTTGGCCGCAATGCGGTGAACTACGAGGTCGCGGGTGACGCCGCCTATTCCCTGGGCGTCGATCTCGGCGGCACGAAAGTCACCGCCGCGATCGCCAATCTCGCCGGGGAAATCGTCAGTGAGGCCACCGAGCCGACCGATCCCGGCGGCGGCCGCGCCGTTCTCCAGCAAATCCGCGGCCTCGCCGACCGGATTTGCGCCGATACCGGGGTCAAGACCGAGCGCATCCGAACCGTCGTCGTCGGTATGCCCGGCGTCGTCGACCCGGCCTCCGGCGCCGTCGCGCTCGTTCCGAACATCAAGGGCCTCTCCGATCTCAGCGTCCCCCAGGTCCTGGCCGAGCACTTCGGCCGCGAGGTGGGCGTCGAGAACGACGTCAATCTCGCCGTGCTCGGCGAGGCGTGGCAGGGCTGCGCCCGCGAATGCGAGAATGCAGCCTTCCTGGCGCTTGGAACGGGGGTCGGGCTCGGCCTGATCGTCAACGGCAAGCTCGTTCGCGGCGCCGCCGGGGCGGCCGGCGAAATCGCCTATCTGCCGATCGGCGGCGACCTCACTTCGCCCGACGCTCTGTCCGTCGGCGCCTTCGAGCTGGAGGTCGGCGCGGCCGGCATTCTGCGCCGCCATCGCGCGATCGGCGGCGCGTCGGCGCCAACCGTCAGAGACCTGTTCGCCAGGCTCGAGGCGGGCGAAGACGCGGCCCATCAGACGTTGGAGGCGACCGCCGCGACGATCGCGCTGGCGGTCGCCGCCGTGCAGTCGATCGTCGACGCGGAGCTCGTCATTCTCGGCGGCAGCATCGGCATCCGGCCGGAACTCGTCGAGCGCGTGCAGCAGCGGATGGGCGCGGTGTTCGCGCGCAAGGCGACGATCCGCGCCAGCGCGCTCGGGGCGAGGGCGGCCCTCGTCGGCGCCGTCTCCCTCGCTGTTCACAAGCTCCACAACGAGCTTTTCGGCATCTCGGGCTTGCCCCAGGAACTGACCTTGCCAGCGTCCAGCCTCGCGAGGGCCGCGGAATGACCGTCGACGCTTCGCTCGTCCAGCGTCTCAAGGATGCTCTCGACGTTCGAAGCGCGCTCGACTTGCTTCGCCGCGCCATCGGGACCCCGAGCGTCACCGGCGAGGAGGCGGCTTTCGCACGCTTGCTCGCCGACGAATTGACAGCGCTCGGCGCCGCGGAAATCGCCCTGGAGGATTTCGCGCCGGGCCGCCCGAATGTGCGCGGCGTGCTGAAAGGCGCGACGCCGGGACCGCGCCTCCTGCTGACCGGCCACACCGACACCGTCCACGTTCGCGGCTGGTCCGAACGATGGAAGGGAACCGAGCGTGAGAGCCCCTTCAGCGGCGCGCTGGTGGACGGCGCCGTCTGGGGGCGCGGCGCGGGCGATCTGAAGGCGGGCGTCTGCACGACGATCGCTGCCGCCCGCCTTCTCAAAGAGGCCGGCCTGCCGCTTGCTGGGGAAGTCCTGTTCGCCTTCATCGGCGACGAAGAAAGCGGCGAGCCCGGCAGCGGCGTATCCGCCGGCATGAAGGCGCTGGTCGCGGACATCGCCTCGGGCGCCGCGCCGCGCCCTCACTTTGCGATCTACGTCGAGCCGACGCAGCTCGACGTCTATGCGGCGCAGATGGGCTTTCTCATCTGCGACATCACGGTGACTGGCCGCTCCGCCTATTTCGGCGTGCCCGAGCTCGGCGTCGACGCCTTGAAGGCGGCGCATGCGATCCTCGCCGCGCTGTTCCAGCATTCGGCGACGCTCGAGGCGCGCGCGCCGCATCCCCTCGTCGGTCATCCCTTCCTGCTCGTGACGGGGCTGAGCGGCGGCGGCTATATCGCCGTGCCCGGGGAATGCCGGATCAGTCTCATCCTGAAGCTTCTGCCGGGCGAAAGCCTCGACGACGCCGTCCGCGATCTCGAGGCGGCCGTCCGAGCCGCGCCGATCGACTCCCGAATAGCGCTCGCTTTCGACTATCCCGCCGGGCGCGACCACCGGTTCGGCGGCACGCCGACCGAGACCTCGCCCGACCTTCCCTTTGTGCGTCTGCTAACGGAGGCGGTGAAAGCGGTCCGACCGGATCGCGGCGCAATCCAAGGGGCGCCCTATTGGTCGGAGGCGCCGTTCCTCGCCGAAAAGCTCAACATCCCCACCGTCTATTGCGCGCCCGGCGACATCCGCAATTGCCATACGCTCGAGGAGCGCGTCGAGCTTCACGAATATCTCGACGGCGTCGTCGCCTTCGCAGCCTTCCTGTCGCAACTCGGCGGGCTTGCGCCTTCATAACGAAAGGGCCGGACGCAACGGCCGCAACCAGAGAGAGGAGATAGGGCATGACGAGGAAACACACGGCGGCGGCGCTGGCCATGGGCGCCGTTCTCGCGATGACAATGCCGACGTGGGCCGGCGAGACGGTCGGCCCCGGCGGCGAGAAGGCGACGCCGACGAGCGCGCTCACCCTGAGCGACGCGGAAGTGGCGAAGCTGAAGGATGGCAAATTCACTGCGGCGCTCCTCTGGCACACCTCCTCTGATTTCGTGAATGCGGTGACCGCCGGCGCCAAGGACGAATTCGCGCGCCTCGACATCCCCGTCGTCGCCCAGACCGACGCCGGCTTCGACGCCGCCAAGCAGAAGAGCGACGTCGAGACGATCCTCGCCAAGAAGCCCAGCGCCATCCTCGCTTTGCCGCTCGATCCGGTGACCTCGGCGGAGGCTTTCAAGCCGGCCGTCGCCGCGGGCGTCAAGATCGTGCTGCTGTCGAACAAGCCGAAGGACTTCGTGCAGGGCAAGGACTATGTGACGATCGTCACCGACGATCTGTTCCAGATGGGCAAGCACGCCGCCGACGCTCTCGCCGACGCCATCGGCAAGAAGGGCAAGATCGCCTGGATCTATCACGACGCCCAGTATTACGTGACCAACCAGCGCGACAACGCCTTCAAGACGACGATCGAGTCCGACTACCCCGACATCAAGATCGTCGCTCAGCAGGGCATCGCCGATCCGGCGCGCGCGCAGGACGTCGCGCAAGCTCTGCTGCTTCAGCACCCCGATCTCGACGGCGTCTATGTGACGTGGTCGGAGCCGGCTGAAGGCGTCCTCGCCGCGCTGCGCGCCGCCGGCAACAAGCACGCCAAGATCGTGACGCTCGATCTCTCGGAACCGATCGCGCTCGACATGGTGAAGGGCGGCAATGTCGTCGCGATCGTTGCGGATCAGGCTTACGAACTGGGCCGCGCGATGGCGACGGCCGCCGGCTACGGCCTCGTCGGCAAGGCGGCGCCGCCCTTCGTGGTGGCGCCCGTGCTGACGGTCACCAAGGCCAATGTCGCGCAGGGCTGGCAGGAATCGCTGCATCGGGACGCTCCGAAGTCGGTGCTCGACGCGGCGAAGTAGGCTCACCTACGACCGGCCGGGCGCCCCCGGCCGGCTCGTTCGTCCTCGACCCTTCCTTGCGACCCGCGCGGCCATGACAGCGTTCTTGAAGGCGACCCATCCGAGCCGGTACGTCATCTATGTCGGCTTCCTCGTCATCTTCGCCGTCTTCGCGGTGGTGCTGCGCGACGACGGCTTCGCGACGCCCGCCAATCTCCTGAACATCGTCCAGCAAACGACGCCGGTGACCGTGATGGCGGTCGGCATGGTGTTCGTCCTGACGGCGGGCGAGATCGACCTGTCGATCGGCTCGATTGTCGCCGTGTCGGCCCTGCTGGCGGCGGTTGCGATGCGCGCTCTGCCGTGGCCGGTCGGCGTCGTCGCGGGGATCGGCGTCGGCGCGGCGATCGGCGCACTGAACGGCGCGCTCGTGGCCTACGGGCGCCTGCCGTCCTTCCTCGTCACGCTGGCGACGATGGGCGTCTTCGCCGGCGTGGGACGGCGAATGACCGACCTCAAATCGATCCCGATCGAGAACGACGCTTTCAACGCGCTGTTCGGATCGGGTTCGCTGTTCGGCGTTCCCTCGCTGGTGATCTGGGCCGTCGCCGCCGTCGGGCTCGGCGCCTTCGTCTTCCGCGAGACCCGGTTCGGCGCGCATGTTCACGCGACCGGAGACAGCGCGCGCGCCGCCCGTGCGACCGGCATCAAGGTGCTGCGCCTGCGCTTCGCGGTGCTCACCCTGAGCGGGGCGCTCGCGGGACTCGCCGGACTTCTCTACGCGGGCCGCCTCAATGGCGCGCGCTATACGCTCGGCGAAGCCGATCTTCTCACCGTGATCGCGGCGGTGATCGTCGGCGGCACGCGGCTCAACGGCGGCTCAGGATCGATCGCCGGCGCGCTGATCGGTTCGCTGCTGATGGGCATGCTGAACAACGGACTCATCCTGATGGGCTATCAGCCGTCCGATCAGATGATCGCGCGCGGCCTCATCATTCTCATCGCCGTGGCGCTAACGCTGCGCGAGCCCAATCGCTGAAAGGAGCGCCGCTCATGTTTCTCGACCTCATTCGCAGGCGCAATCCGGCGCTCATCGAACACGCGATCGCCTTGCATCAATCCGGGCGCCTGCCCTCCAACAGCTACGTGATCGATCTCGACGCGGTCGAAGGCAACGCGCGGATCATCGCCGGCGCCGCCACGCGCCTCAATCTCAAAGCCTTCGCGATGACGAAGCAAATGGGCCGCAACGCCTCGTTCTGCCAGGCGGTTGCGCGAGGCGGCCTCGACCAAGCGGTCGCGGTGGATATGGAATGCGCCCGCGCGACCCACCGCGCGGGCATGCGCCTCGGCCATATCGGCCACCTCGTCCAAGTCCCGCGATTCGAGGCCGGTGCGGCGGCGTCGCTTCAGCCGGAATATTGGACCGTGTTCAATCTCGAAAAGGCTATCGAGGCGGGCTCCGGAGCGGCGCGGCTCGGCCGCACGCAAGCGATTCTCGCGCGCATCGTAGCCCCAGGCGACACCTTCTATCGCGGCCACGAAGGCGGCTTCGCCGCGGAGCATGTCGTCGCCGTCGCCGACGCGATCGATCGGGTTCCCGGGGCGCGCTTTGCCGGCGTGACTTCGTTTCCCACGCAGCTGTTTGACCACGCGAGCGGCAAGGTGAAGCCGACGCCCAACCTCGACACGCTCGCCCGCGCCGTCGAGGCGCTGAGGAACGCGGGCCGCAGCGAGATCGAAATGAACGCGCCGGGCACGACCTCCACCGAGATCCTGCCGATGCTGGCGCAGGCGGGCGCGACGCAGATCGAGCCCGGCCACGGCCTGACGGGAACCACGCCGCTGCATGTCGTCGAGGATCTGCCGGAGATTCCCGCGGTCGTCTATCTCAGCGAGGTCTCCCACCTCATCGGCTCGGAGGCCTTCTGTTTCGGCGGCGGCCTCTATATCGATCCGGTCTTTCCCGACTATCCCCTCAAGGCGATCGTCTCACGCGAGCCGACGGCGGCGGCGGACAGGCTGGCGCCCGTCGAGATCCCCGCGCCCAACGCGATCGATTATTACGGCATGATCGACGCGACAGGCCTCGTGAAGCCGAGCGTCGGCGACAGCGTCGTGTTCGGCTTTCGTCCGCAGGCTTTCGTCACCCGCGCCTATGTCGCCGGCGTCTCCGGCCTCTCGCGCGGCGCGCCGAAGGTCGAGACCATCTCCGACGCCTTAGGGCGCACGGCCGACTGGCCGCTGTGAGGGCGTCATGAGCGCGCGCGAAACGGTTCTCTCCCTGCAGCAGATTCACAAGACCTACGGCGGGGTCGTCGCGATCGAGACGTTCGACCTCGATATCGAGGCGGGGGAGATCGTCGCGCTCGTCGGCGACAACGGCGCCGGCAAATCGACGCTGATCAAGATCATCGCCGGCGTCGAGCCGCCGACCAGCGGGCGCATCCTCGTCGACGGCTCGGAAGCCGTCATCAAGGACCCGAGCGTCTCGCAGGCGCTCGGCATCCAGGTCGTCTACCAGGACCTGGCGCTCGCCGACAGCCAGCCCGTCTACATGAACATGTTCCTCGGGCGGGAGCTCACCCTGCCGCCGTTTGGTAGGCTAGACCGCCGGCGCATGATCGCGGAGACCGAAACTCTCGTGCGCGAACTCGACGTCCGCATCCCTTCCGCCCAGGCGACGATCCGCGATCTCTCGGGCGGCCAGCGCCAAGGCGTCGCCATCGCGCGGGCGACCCATTGGGCGAGAAAGCTCGTGCTGATGGACGAGCCGACTGCGGCGCTCGGCGTCGCCGAGACGGCGAAGGTCGAGAAGATCATCGAAGCGCTGAAGGCGCGCAACGTGCCCATCCTCATCGTCAGCCACAGCCTCGATCAGGTGTTCCGCCTCTCCGACCGCATCTGCGTTCTCCGGCGTGGCAAGCAGATCGGCGTGCGGGATACCGCCAAGACGGACAAGAACGAGATCGTTTCGATGATCACCGGCCTGAGCGCGTGAGGCTGGCGCGCCGCTTTCCCCTGGCGGGCGAATCGACGATGATGGCGCAATGAACCGCTCCCTCGCCCTCGCCGCCCTCGCGCTTGCGGTCGCAAGCCCGGCCCGCGCCGATTTCTCCTCCTGCGTCGATTCGCTGCGCGCCCAGGCGGCTGGCGAAGGCGTCTCCGCCGCGACCCTCGACGCGGCCTTCCGCGGCCTGCGTCCCGATCCGAAGGTGCTGGAGTTTGAAACCAGCCAGCCCGAATTCAAGACGCCGATCTGGGACTATATGGCCGCCCTCGTCGACGACGAGCGTGTCGCCGACGGCAAGGCGGCGATGGCGAAGAACGGGGCGGCGCTCGCCAAGGCTGAAGCGCGCTTCGGGGTCGATCGCCACGTTCTTGCGGCGATCTGGGGCGTCGAATCCAATTTCGGCGAGGCCATGGGTGGGCGCCCGCTGGTGCAGTCGCTGTCGACGCTCGCCTGCATGGGCTCCCAGCGGCCCGCCTATTTCAAGAGCGAGCTGATGGCGACCCTGAAGATCGCCGACCGCGGCGACATTCCGCTGGAGCGGCTGACCGGCTCCTGGGCGGGCGCCTTCGGGCAGACGCAGTTCATGCCCTCGACCTTCCTCAGGCTTGCGGTCGATCTCGACGGCTCGGGACGCGACATCGTCGATTCCTCCGCCGCTGCGCTCGGCTCGACCGCCAATTACCTCCAGCATTCCGGCTGGACGACCGGCGAGCCGTGGGGCTTCGAGGTGAAGCTCCCTGACGGCTATTCCGGCCCCTCGGGGCGCAGGGCCAAGCAACCGATGTCGTCGTGGGCCGCGCGCGGGATCAAGCGCCTCGACGGTCGCCCGCTCGGCGAGGGCCAGGCCGGATTGCTGCTGCCAGCGGGGCCAAGCGGTCCCGCCTTCCTCGTCACCCACAATTTCGATGTGATCTACAGCTACAACGCGGCCGAATCCTACACGCTGGCGATCGCCATCCTGGCGCAGCGCCTCGCCGGCGGACCGGGCATCGAGACCCCCTGGCCGACCGACGATCCCGGTCTGTCGCGCGCCGAGCGGCGCGAAATGCAGAAATTGCTGATCAAGCGCGGCTACGACGTCGGCGAGCCGGACGGCGCGATCGGCAATAAGACCAAGACGGCGATCGCCGACTTCGAGGGCAAGAACGGCCTCCCGCAGAATGGGCGAGCGTCCGTGAAGGTGCTGGCGGCGCTGCGGCGGTAGGGGCGAAATCGGATGTGCGGCCGGCCAACGGGATTGCGGCGCCAAGATGCCGTTCGGCATGCGCGGCGTCGGTTCACGTCAAATTGACGTAAAGTGATGCACTGCGCGAGGGGATTCCTCTTGCGCGCGATCCCCTTCATCCCAGCGGCTTCGCCGGTCGCATTCCCCCACAAAGCCAGAACCGGCGCGCCCGCGGGGCCCCCTCGCGCCGCAAATCGATTTGACAACCGCTCGTCAGCGTTTAAGCCGCCTGTCACAGAATCCAAGCCGTAGACCAGGTACGCTCAATGCCCTCTTCGACCCTCTCTTCCCCCCATACCAAAGCTCCGCCGGTCCTTGTCAGCGGACCGCCGGCTCGGGCGGAGGAGAGGCGAGTCGGCCTTCTGATCTTGTGCGCGCTCGCGCTGGTCGTCGGCGTCATGACCGGCATCGGGGCGGTGGCGCTGCGCATGCTCATCGGCTTCATCCATAACGCCTTCTACAATGGCTCGCTGTCGATCTGGTACAACGCCAACATCAGCGAGGGGCCGAGCCCCTTCGGCGCTCTCGTCTTGCTGTCGCCCGTCATCGGCGGCGTCATCGTGGTGTTCCTGGTGCAGCGTTTCGCGCCGGAGGCCAAGGGGCACGGCGTTCCCGAGGTGATGGACGCGGTCTTCTACAAGGGCGGCAACATTCGCTGGCAGGTCGCCGTCATCAAATCACTCGCTTCGGCGTTGTCGATCGGCAGCGGCGCGGCGGTAGGCCGCGAGGGCCCGATCATCCAGATCGGCGCCGCGCTCGGCTCGGCGTTCTCGCAAGCCATCCGGCTGTCGACCTGGCAGAAGATCACGCTGCTCTCAGCAGGCGCCGGGGCCGGCATCGCCGCGACCTTCAACACCCCGCTCGGCGGCGTGCTGTTCGCCCTCGAGATTCTGCTGCCCGAAGTCTCCAACCGGACATTCCTGCCCGTCGTCATCGCGACCGGCGCCGCGACGACCATCGGCCGCCGGCTGCTCGGGCCGGATCCGGCCTTCGTCGTGCCCAACATCCAGTTCTCCCTGGCCAAATCGTTCACGTTCACCGATGCGGCCGCCTTCGTCCTGCTCGGCGTGCTGTGCGGCGTCGCCTCTTGGGGGTTCATCCGCCTGCTCGTCGTCATGGAGGACGGCTTCCCCAAAATTCCGGGCGGCGCCTACGTGCAGAACATCATCGGCATGGCGATCGTCGGCGCGATGATGGTCGGCCTCAGCCATGCCTTCGGCCACCCTTACGTCGACGGCGTCGGCTACGGCGTCATCCAGTCCGTCCTCAACAACGACATGGGCGCCGTCGGCCTGATGGCCCTGCTGTTCGTGATGAAGCTGCTCGCCACCACGATCAGCCTTGGGGCGGGAGCGTCGGGCGGCATCTTCTCGCCATCGCTCTATCTCGGTGCAACGCTCGGCGGCGGCTTTGCCGCGCTCGTGGGCCTCGTGCTGCCGCACAGTGGACTGACGATCCCCTCCGCGGCGATCGTCGGCATGGCGGCGATGGTCGGCGCCGGCACCGGCGGCGTGATGACCGCGATCATCATGATTTTTGAAATGACCCGCGATTACGCGATCATCGTTCCTGTCATCGTCGGCGTCGCGGTGGCGGCGGGCGTGCGGCGCGCGCTGATCAGCGAGACGATCTACACGGTCAAGCTGCGCCATCGCGGCCACCGCATCCCCAAGGAGCGGCACATCAACCTCTACCTCGTCAAGCAGGCGCAGGACATCATGGAGCGCCGCTTCATCCTCGCCAAGGGCGGCACGTCGCTGAAAGAAGCGCTCGATATGGAGGACGCGACCGACCTGCCCGCCATCGTCGTCGAACGCGAGGGGCGGATCGCGGGGCTCGTTCACCCTCGCTCGGGCCTCTGGTTGGAGTCGCGGAACCATCCGGAGAGGCTGGTCGACGATTTCATCGAGAGCCAAATCGTCGTATGCCGCGACAGCGACCTGCTCAGCCTCGTCTTCGCCCGCCTCAAGCGCCATCGCGCCGGCGCCGCGATCGTCTTCACCGGCGGCGAGCGGCCGCGCGCCGGCGATATCGTCGGGGTGATCACGAAGCGCTCGATCGCGGACACGGTGATCGACAGCTACGACGATTGAGGGAAGCGGCGGCGTCGCCGTTCGCGGAGAAGGCGGACAGAGCGACTCGACGTTCCCGGAGTGCTCCGCATGACTGCGCCCACGCCCTTGGGCGTCAGCCCCGGAGCTTCGCAATCTCCGCCCTCGCGGCGCCGACGAGTTCGTCGTTCGTATGGGCGTGTCCCCAGAGTCCCCAGCCGCCTGGAGTCGCTTCCGTCAGGAGCACCCAGGTCCGCTTCTTCAGGCCTGGATCGTTCGCGGCCGCAGCGACAAGGTCGGTGAGCTGCGACACGACGGCGATCTGCTTTTCGCGGTCGAGCGCGCCGGCGTTGGTGAGCACCTGAACGCGCACGTAGCCGCCATCGCCGTCGACGTTCGCGATCGCCCCGGCGGCCATTTCATGGACCAAGGCCGCGGTATTCTCGCGGAACATCGGGATGTCGGGAACCTTCTCCACCGCCTTCACTACGGCGGCGGCGGCGGCCGCCAGCTTGTGGGCGTCGGCGAATGTGCCGACAGTTGCATAGATGTCGATCATCGGCATGGCGGAGGGCTCCGGGGCAAGGTGTCAGAGGTTCGCGAGGAGGCGGTAAACATCGATGCGACCAAAGGCCGGTCCGTTGAAGGCGTGCGTGCATCGCCTCATCGCGCGTCCTAAGAGCAGCCTCCAGATATCAGCGTCGACTCACCGACTGAGGGATGCGGCGGCCTCTTCGATGAGCTTGGCTGTTTCTTTCGGGTGAGACATGTATGCCACGTGGCTCGACTTCACCTCGACCGTCGTGGCCTTGGCGCGCTTCGCCATCATCCGTTCCTGGTCCGGATTGATCGATCGGTCTTCTGTGGCCACCATGTACCAGGTCGGCTTATGTCTCCACGCAGGGTTCCTAACCTGATGGGTGAAGCAGTCGGTGGAGATCGGCACCTGCGATATGGCCATGAACTCTGCCTGCTCCCGCGGAATATCCGCTGCGAAGTCCGCCGCGAAGTGCTGCTCGTCTATCCACCAGTTGCCGTTGCTGTCCGGCTTGAAGGCCTTGGACGCTTGCGGCAGGGCCTGCTCGATCGACGCACAACTCTCACCTTCGTCGAGAGCAAATGCAGCAATATAGACAAGCGCCGCCACGTTCGGATGGTTGCCAGCCTCGGTGATGATAGACCCGCCGTAGCTATGGCCGACCAAAACCACCGGCCCGCCCATAGCGTCGATTGCGGCCTTCGTGCACTTTTGGTCGTCGGCGTAAGACGTCTCCGGCGGCTGCGGCGCCGACACCTTGTATCCATTGTTCTTGAGGATGCTAGCGACGGGCGCCCAGCCGGAGCCGTCGGCAAACGCGCCATGCACCAGGACCACGTTCTTAATTTGCTGCGTCATGACGTTCTCCTCCCTTGAAACTGCGGCGACTACCGGCCGTAGAAAGCCAACGGCTGGCCTGGGGCTGGAAAGGACATTGCGGGCAGAAGCTACGCGTTTGGGCATCCGCTCGCTAATGAGCCTGATATTCGGCTTCGCCCTCCGCATCAACAACCCATTGAAAGACAACCGGTTTTCTTGTCGCTTTCGTGCAAAAATGGCGCTTCTGGACAATCTTGCGGCCGGCCGGAGTGCGTTGTAAGCTCGCTCCTGGGAGCAGTCACGGCGACTCCAATCGGGTCCGTCATGCAGTCCAGCGGCGAAGGCGAATGGCTGCACAAGCGGTTTCATTCCGCCGTGCAGGCTTGTTTCGCGGCCGGACTGCCGGATGTCGCGCCGCAGGCGACCTTCACCAGCCTGCGCGCCGAACACTGGACCCGGCTCGGCGACGTGACGCCCGAGGACGCCTATACCCTGCATCTCAATCGCAGGTCGTCGACCAGCATCTCGCTTTACGGGCGGTTCGGCGGGCGTCAGCGGCACGACATTCCGTTCCACGGCGCAACCCTTTTCGACCTCTCGGATTTGCCGATGGTGGAGGTGGAAGGGCGCTATGACATGACGCGGGTGTACCTCCCGCGGCGCCGAATGATCTCAATCGCCGAAAGCATGAGCCGCCGGTCCGACGTGAAGCTTCGCCCGCCGACCCCGGGCTTTGACGATCGTATTATCGCAAACCTGCTCAACATGATTGATTGCGCTTTCGAGACGCCCGCGCGGATCACGCAACTTTTTGTCGATGAAGTCTCTGTTCTGCTGATGTCTCATTTGATCCACAATTACTCGGATGCATCGCCTGTCGAGCGCAGCCGCGGCGGGCTCGCGTCATGGCAGGAGCGCCTCGCCAAGGACATTCTGTTCACCAGGCTCAGCAACCCTCCGACGATCGACGAACTCGGCCAGGCTTGCGGTGTGTCGGCCCGACATTTCATCCGGGCTTTCCGGCAGTCCACTGGACGCACGCCGCACCAATGGCTGATGCTGGAGCGGGCCCTCAAGGCTAAGGACCTCCTCGAGCATTCAGACAGAACACTTGCCGAGATCTCAACGCTGTGCGGCTACGCCAATCAAGGCCACTTCTGTCGGGCTGCCCTAAGATACTTTGGTAAGAGCCCGTCGATGGCAAGGCGGCAGGCAAAGGTGACCGCTGCGAGTCGCTGACAGACCGGTAGACCGGCGCCCGTCAGTCGTCGCTTTCCGAAATTCAGAATTCGTGGTAATCTACAAACCCGTGGTCTGGCGAGCGGCGCCAGACCCGAGTAAGGCCGTTGAAGCTTGTCAAAGCCGCGCCGTGCCCTTGACGTTCTTGTAAGCCATTGGAATCGAGGGGAATAATCGCAGACCGTCAAGCCAGAGCTTGACGAAATTTGACAAACCTCGACGCGACTTGACGAAGCTTGCCGACGAACTTGACGGTCGAGACGAAGCGCCCCACGGGCGTGCGCCCCGATTGCCCCCGCCGCCCCCTCCCCGCTACAGTTGGGGCAACGCCTAGGGAGGCCGCCCCAATGATCCGCACCATCGCCACGAGGCCCTACGCCGACCAGAAGCCCGGCACGTCCGGCTTGCGCAAGAAGGTCACAGTCTTCCAGCAGACGAACTACGTCGAGAACTTCGTGCAGTCGATCTTCGACTCGCTCGACGGCTTCTCCGGCAAGACGCTGGTGATCGGCGGCGACGGGCGCTTCTACAATCGCGAAGCGATCCAGAAGGCGATCCGCATCGCCGCCGCCAACGGATTCGGGCGCGTGGTGGTCGGGCAGGGCGGCCTGATGTCGACGCCGGCGGTCTCCGCGCTGATCCGCGCGATCGGCGCCTATGGCGGCATCATCCTTTCGGCGAGCCACAATCCCGGCGGCCCCGAGGGCGATTTCGGCATCAAATACAACGTTGGCAACGGCGGCCCTGCGCCGGAGAAGATCACCGACGCCATCTTCGTGCGCACCAAGTCGATCACCGCCTACCGGACGATCGACGCCGCCGACATCGATCTCGACACGATCGGCGAGACGCGGCTCGAGAGCGCCAGCGTCGAGATCGTCGATCCGGTCGCCAACTACGCCTCGCTGATGCGCAGCCTGTTCGATTTCGAAGCGATCCGCGGCCTGTTCGCAGGCGGCTTCCGGATGCGCTTCGACGCGATGCACGCGATCACCGGCCCCTACGCCCACGCCATCCTCGAGGACGAACTCGAGGCGGGCGCGGGGACGGTCGTCAACGGCACGCCGCTGCCCGATTTTGGCGGCCACCATCCCGACCCGAACCTCACCTACGCCAAGGATCTCTACGATCTGATGATGTCGCCAGCGGCCCCCGACTTCGGCGCCGCTTCGGACGGCGACGGCGATCGCAACCTCATCATCGGCAGGGGCCTCTTCGTCACGCCCTCCGATTCGCTCGCCATGCTCGCCGCCAACGCGCATCTCGCGCCCGGCTACGAGAAGGGCATCGCCGGCGTCGCCCGCTCCATGCCGACCAGCGCCGCCGCCGACCGCGTCGCCGCCAAGCTCGGCGTCGCCGCCTATGAGACGCCGACCGGCTGGAAGTTCTTCGGCAACCTGCTCGACGCAGGCCTTGCGACGATCTGCGGCGAGGAGAGCGCCGGCACCGGCTCAAACCACGTGCGGGAGAAGGACGGCCTGTGGGCGGTGCTGCTGTGGCTCAACATTCTCGTCAAGCGCGGCGTCTCGGTCGCCGATCTCGCGCGCGAACATTGGGCGACCTACGGCCGCAACTACTACACGCGGCACGACTTCGACGAAGTCGATCTCGCCGCCGCCAACGGTCTGATGGACGCGCTGCGCGCGGCTTTGCCGACGCTGCCCGGCAAGAGCTTCGGCGCGCTCAAGGTCGAGGCCGCCGACGATTTCGCCTATCACGACCCGGTCGACGGCTCGGACACCAAAGGCCAGGGCGTGCGCGTGATGTTCGAAGGCGGCTCGCGCATCGTCTACCGCCTTTCCGGCACCGGCACGGTCGGGGCGACCCTGCGCGTCTATATCGAGCGCTACGCGCCGCCGGGCGGCGACCTCGCCGAGGACGCCCAGACGACGCTCGCCGACCTCATCGCGCTGTCCCGCTCGCTGGCGGAGATCGAGCGGCGCACGGGGCGCAAGGAGCCGAGCGTGGTGACGTAGACGGATGCGCGGATTCCTTGACCTGTCCCCTGGTTGTGTGTATTTATACCCATGAACAGCCGCGAACTCATCCGCATCCTCGAAGCCAACGGCTGGCGGAAAGTCGCTCAGAAGGGCAGTCACGTTCAGTTCAAGCATCCTGACAAGCCCGGTCGTGTGACCGTTCCCCATCCGAACAAGGATTTTCCCACGGGAACGCTTCGCAGCATCGAGAAACAAACAGGACTCAAGTTGGGTTGAGCGCCATGCGTCAATACATTGCCCTCATTCACAAAGAGCCCGGGAGCGAATTCGGCGTTTCGTTCCCGGACTTGCCGGGCTGCGTGACAGCCGGCGCTAGCCTGGATGAGGCGCGGGACATGGCTGCGGAGGCTCTTGCGTTTCACCTTGAGGGTCTCGATCAAGACGGCGAGCCGATCCCCGAGCCCGCGACGCTAGAGGCCGTAATGAGGGACCCGGCCAACCGCGACGGCGTCGCGATCCTCGTGGCCGCGCCCGCGCGCTCGGCAAAAGCGGTGCGCATCAACATCACGCTCCCTGAAGACGTCCTCCAGGCGATCGACCGCCACGCCGAAGCCAATGGCCTCAGCCGATCTGGCTTTCTCGCCATTGCGGCAAAGAAGGCGCTGGCGGCCTAAAGATCGCTGGGGCGCGGGGACAAAGTCGGCATCGAGTTCGCGGCGCCTGCTGCGCGCCTATGAGGACATGGTCGCCGCCGGTCTGCCGCTCGGCTGGGCCGACGGGCTCATCGAGCGGGCGCGGCGCGTGGTCCAGAGCTGCGGCGAGGCGCTGCCCGAAAGCGACCTCGGGCCGCTGCGCCGGCGTCTGGAGCGGCTCGAGGCGACGGCTGGGCCGGCCGGCGCCGCGGTCGCGGCGGGTTGAGGGCCGGCGATAATTTGGCCGAATCGGCGAATCCGGCTATTTGCGAGGGTTCAACCATGCGCTGGCTGCGCCCGCCGCGCTGAGGAGAACCCCATGAAGCTGCCGAGCGAGCTTGGCCCCATTCATTTCGTCGGCATCGGCGGCATCGGCATGTCCGGCATCGCCGAGGTGCTAATCAATCTCGGCTACAAGGTCCAGGGCTCGGACGCGAGCGACAACGCCAACGTCAAGCGGTTGCGCGAGAAGGGCGCGCGCGTCTTCGTCGGCCATGATGCGGGAAATCTCGGCGAGGCGGCCGTCGTCGTCGTCTCGACGGCGATCAAGCGCGACAACCCGGAGCTCGCGGTGGCGCGGGCGCGGCGCATTCCGGTCGTGCGGCGGGCGGAGATGCTCGCCGAGCTGATGCGCCTCAAGCAATGCGTCGCCATCGCCGGCACGCACGGCAAGACGACGACGACCTCGCTCGTGGCGACCCTGCTTGAGGCGGCGGCCCTCGACCCGACCGTCATCAACGGCGGCATCATCAACGCCTATGGCACCAATGCGCGGCTTGGCGGCGGCGACTGGATGGCGGTCGAGGCGGACGAGAGCGACGGCACGTTCCTCAAGTTGCCCGCCGACGTCGCCATCGTCACCAACATCGATCCCGAGCACCTCGATCACTTCAAGACTTTCGACGCGATCAAGGAGGCCTTCCTCGCCTTCGTCGAGAACCTGCCGTTCTACGGCTTTGCGGTCATGTGCCTCGACCACCCGACCGTCCAGGAGCTGGTCGGGCGCATCGAGGATCGGCGCGTCATCACTTACGGCGAGAATCCGCAGGCGGACGTGCGCTTGCTCGACGTCGATCTCAAGGGCGGCGTCACGCGCTTTTCCGTGCTGATCCGTGATCGCAAGACGGGCCGGGCGACCTTCATCGACGATCTGGCGCTGCCGATGCCGGGGCGGCACAACGCGCTCAACGCCACCGCCGCGATCGCGGTCGCCCACGAGCTGAAGGCCTCGGTCGAGACGATCCGCAAGGCGATCGCCTCGTTCGGCGGGGTCAAGCGCCGCTTCACCCGCACCGGCGAATGGAACGGCGCCGCGATTTTCGACGACTACGGCCACCACCCCGTCGAGATCACCGCCGTGTTGCGCGCCGCGCGGGCGGCGGCGGAGGGCAAGGTGATCGCCGTGGTGCAGCCGCATCGCTACACCCGCCTGCAATCGTTGTTCGAAGCCTTCGCGCAATGTTTCAACGACGCCGACACGGTGATCGTCGCCGACGTTTATCCCGCCGGCGAAGCGCCGATTCCAGGCGTCGACAAGGACACCCTCACCGTGGCGATCAACGCCCACGGCCACCGCCACGCGCTTGCGCTTCCCTCGCCCGACAAGCTGGCCTCGCTCGTCCACGAGATCGCCAAGCCCGGCGACTACGTCGTTTGCCTCGGCGCTGGCAACATCACGCAATGGGCCTATGCGCTGCCGGGCGAATTGGCGGCGCTGGACCGGCCGGCATGAGCAAGCGCGCGCTCGCCCTGCGGCATGTCGCGTTCGAGGATGTCGGCGTGTGGTCGCCCGTCCTCGCGGAACGCGGCTACGAACTGCAATACGCTGAGGTCGGCCCGAGGCCGCTCCCGCTCGATGCGATCGAGGCGTGCGACCTCCTGATCGCGCTCGGCGCGCCGATCGGGGTCTACGAGACGGACGCGTATCCGTTTCTCCTGGAGGAGATCGACGCCATTCGCCGCCGTCTCGGCGCTCGCCGGCCGACGCTCGGGGTCTGCCTCGGGGCGCAATTGATGGCGGCGGCGCTCGGCGCGCGGGTCGCGCCGGGGCCCCGCAAGGAGATCGGCTATACGCCGGTCGAGCTGACGCCGGAGGGGCTCAGGTCTCCGCTCGCCGCGCTCGCCGGCGCCAGCGTTCTCCATTGGCATGGCGACAATTTCGATCTGCCAGCCGGCGCGGAGCGGCTCGCCTCGACGGCGCTCTGCCCCAATCAGGCCTTCCGCCTCGGCGATTTCGCGGTTGGGCTGCAATTCCATGTCGAGGCGGATCCGGCTTCGCTGGAAAACTGGCTGATCGGGCACGCCTGCGAGCTGGCGGCGATAAAGATCGATCCCAGAGCCTTGCGCGCCGATGCGCTGCGCCATGGCGCGGCGACGGTTGCCGCGGGCCGGCGGGTTCTCACCGCTTGGATCGAGGGTTTGCCGCAATGAAGGTCGGCGCCTCCGAGCTTGCGGCAGAACTCCAGGCGCTCGCGCCGACCTTGCGCGGACGCATGAGCGCGAAGGTTCCGCTTGCGCCCTACACCTGGTTTCGCGTCGGCGGACCGGCCGAGATCCTGTTCTCGCCGGCGGATGAGGAGGATCTTGCGGCCTTCCTGGCGGCGCAGCCGCGAGGCGTTCCCGTCACCGTGATCGGCGTCGGCTCCAACCTCATCGTGCGCGACGGCGGCATTCCCGGCGTCGTCATTCGCCTCGGCGGCAAGGGGTTCGGCGCGATCGAGACGACGGATGATCTCCATGTCGTCGCCGGCGCGGCGGCGCTCGACGCGCAAGTCGCGCGCGTAGCCGCCGATGCCGCGATCGACGGCCTCGCTTTCTTTCGTGGCGTGCCCGGCTCGATCGGCGGCGCGCTCAGGATGAACGCCGGCGCGCATGGCGGGGAGACCCGAGAAGTCCTTGTCGAAGCGCGCGGCCTTGATCGCTCAGGGTCGATCCGGGTCTTCGACAACGCCGCCATGGGTTTCTCCTACCGCCACAGCGAGGCGCCGGACGACGTGATCTTCACGCGCGCCGTTTTTCGCGGCCGGCGCGGCGATCCCGCGACGATCCGCGCCGAAATGGAGCGCATCACCGCCGCTCGCGAAGCCTCCCAGCCAATTCGCGAGAAGACGGGCGGTTCGACGTTCAAGAATCCGCCCGGCCACAAGGCGTGGCAATTGATCGACGCCGCCGGCTGCCGCGGCCTCGTCGTCGGCGACGCGCAGGTGTCGACGATGCATTGCAACTTCCTCATCAACCGCGGCGCGGCGACCGCCGCCGACATCGAGGCGCTCGGCGAAGACGTGCGCCGGCGCGTGAAGGACACGAGCGGTGTCGAGCTGGAATGGGAAATCAAGCGCGTAGGCGTCGCGCCCGGCGCGGCTTGAGGCGCGCTACCGTTCAGCTCAGGACGGCGTAGAGGATCCCCTTCTCCCCCCTCGCATCGCAAGGGGAGAAGGGGCGCACGCAATCAGTCCGACAAGCAGGCGTCAGCGGCCCTGCGCGGCGAGTTCCGCCGCTGTGGGGAGACGCCCGTTCGGCGTGAGATTGTTCACCAGCCCGGGAAGGACCTGCGCGAGCTGAGCGAGCAATTCCTGCTCGCTCATCCCGGCCCTCGCTGCGAGTTGGCTGATCGTCTGCTGGCCGAGCGCGCTCCCGAGCTGGCCGGGCTGGATCGGCATGTTCGCTCCGCTCCCCACCCAGGAATTGACATGCGCCGACTGGCCGGAGGCTCCGAGTTTGCCCATGAGATCCGACAAGCCGTCGAGCAGCCCGCCTCCCCCGGCGGGCGGCGGCGCGGCAGGATCAGCGGGACGCGGCGGCGCGGCGGCCTGTCCGCCTCCTAACAGGCGGCCGAGCAGCAGGGCCCCCGCCGCGATCGCGATCGGCTTCGTGAGATCGCCGCCGGGAACGGCGCCCTTGAGAGCGTCATCGAAGAACCCCATGACATCCTCCCTGAGTTGAACTTCGTACAGCGAGCCTGCAATCGAGTAAGATTACCGCCTTGTGTTTTGCCCGTCTATGCCGCAACAATCACGGACACGGAGTTCGACCGGGCTCCGCGCAACGACATCTTGGGGAGCGGCGCCATGGGTCTTTTGAGCTGGCTCATTCTCGGCCTCATCGCAGGCTTTATCGGCAGCAAGATCGTCAACAAGACCGGCTCGGGCATGATCATGGATATCGTGCTCGGCGTGGTCGGCGCGATCGTCGGCGGCTATATCGGCAATCTGATCGGCGTCGGGGGCGTCACCGGGCTCAACATCTTCAGCCTCGTCCTCGCGGTGATCGGCGCGATCGTCGTTCTGCTCGTCTACCGGGCGGTCGCCGCGCGAGCCTGAGCGAGCCCGGCTTACGGGCTCTCGGGGACGCTCCAGCGCGCCGCGTCGTCGTCGTCGCTCGATTTGGCTTCGACCCATGCGCCGGCCGAGCCATCGATGAATCGCGCCCGCTTCCAGAACGGGGCCTGCGTCTTCAGATAGTCCATCACCATCTCGGCGGCCTCGAAGGCGTCGCGCCGATGGGCCGCCGCCGCTGCGACGAGGACGATTTGCTCGCCCGGCGCGATAGAACCGTGGCGATGCACCGCCGTCAGCCCAAGTAGCGGCCAGCGCGCCTCCGCCGCCGCCACGACGCGGGCGATCTCGGCCTCGGCCATCCCCGGATAATGCTCGATCTCCAGCGCCGCGAGGCGGCCGCCCTCGTCGCGGCACAGGCCCACGAACGTTACGAGCGCGCCGATACCGCGTCGCCCGGCGCTGAGCGTCCGCGCTTCGGCCGCCGCATCGAAATCTTCGTGCTGGACGCGCACGGTTCCCACGGCTCAGCCGCCCGTCATCGGCGGAAAGAAAGCGATCTCACGCGCGCCGGCGATCTTCGCATCGGGCCCGACGTGCGCCCGCTCGATCGCGACGCGGATCACCCTCGGCTTCTCGAAGGCGTAGGCATAGCCCTCGCCGCGCCGCGACATCCAGGCGATCAGGTCCTCGACCGTCACCACTTCGGCAGGCGGGTCGATCACCTCCTCGTCCTTGCCGATTCGCTCGCGCACCCAAGCGAAATAGACCGCTTTCATTCGCTTTCAACCGTTGCCGACATGGTCGTAACTGGCCTTCATATAGTCCCAGCCGGTGTAGAGCGTCAGGGTGGCCGCCACCCAGAGCAGCACGGTGCCGATCCAGATCGCGCCGGGCAGGATCGCCTCGCCCGCCGGGCCGGCGATCAGGAAGCCGAGCGCGACCATCTGCACCGCCGTCTTCCATTTGGCGACCGCCGTCACGGGCATGGGCACGCGCAGCTCCGCGAGATATTCGCGTAAGCCGGAAACCAGGATTTCGCGGCAGAGAATGACGATCGCCGCCCACAGGGAGAGGCCGCCCACCGTGCGGTCGGCGGTCAGCGCCAGCAACACCGCGGCGACGAGCAGCTTGTCGGCGATCGGATCGAGCATCCGGCCGAGCGAGGATTGTTGCGACCAGGCGCGCGCGAGATAACCGTCGAAGAAATCGGTGATCGCCGCGGCGATGTAGATCGCCAGCGCGCTCCAGCGCGCCCAGGCGTCCGTCGGCCAGAACAGCAAGGCGACGACGAGCGGAACCGCCGCCACCCGACCGTAGGTCAAAAGGTTCGGCAGGCTCCAGTTGCGACTGGCGACGCGGGCGGGGGTATCGGCCATTGGCTCGCCAAAAGACATCTTGCGACGCACTCCGTCAATAGCGCGTCCGACGCTCCACCTGCGTCGTCTCGTCACGGGAATATCTGGGGATGATCAACGCAGCGACAACGGCGCCGCCGCGCTATGGTCTAATGTCGCGGCAGACTGGCTGGTGAGGAGCTCTGCAATGTCGAACGTCCATGTCGTTGAGCACCCGCTGGTGCAGCACAAGCTGACGCTGATGCGCGACAAGACCGTCTCCACCAAGGGGTTCCGCCAGCTCCTCAACGAGATCGGCATGTTGCTGTGTTACGAGGTGACGCGCGACCTTCCGATCGAACTCGTCGAGGTCGAAACGCCGCTGGCGACCACGATGAAGCCGATGATCGCCGGCAAGAAGCTGGTCTTTGCACCGATCCTGCGCGCCGGCGTCGGCTTTCTCGACGGCATGCTCAACCTCGTGCCGAGCGCGCGCGTCGCCCATATCGGGCTTTACCGCGATCCCAATACGCTGGAAGCGGTCGAATATTATTTCAAGGCGCCCACCGACATCGCCGATCGGCTCGTCATCGTGATGGACCCGATGCTCGCCACCGCCAATTCGGCGGTCGCCGCGATCGACCGCCTGAAGGGCCGCGGCGTCAAGGATATCCGCTTCGTCTGTCTGCTGGCCGCCCCGGAGGGCGTGGCCCGGCTCTCCAACGCCCATCCCGACGTGCAGATCTGGACCGCCTCGATCGACGAGAAGCTCAACGACCACGGCTATATCGTGCCCGGCCTCGGCGACGCGGGCGACCGGATGTTCGGGACGAAGTAGCGCTAGGGCCCTTTGCAAATGGGTTGACGCACACCGTCTTGGCCGGGCTTGTCCCGGCCATCCACGCGGCGCCGTCACATAGCCACTACGACGTTAGAATCGTCGGCTCGGCGTGCTGACGATTGCTTTTGCAATCGCCTTGGGATGCCCGGCACAAGGCTGCACAAGGCCGGGCATGACGAAAAGAGCTGCTCGGAGCGTCCACCAGAATGCAGAAGGCGCTAGGCGCGCCCCCCGCTCACCCCTCGATCGTGATCGTGATGCGCTTGCCCGCCGACACGTTGACGGTCGAGCCGTCGACGGGCGCGTTCTTCGCGTCCGAGGGCGTCAATTGCTGCATCATCCGGTAGCGGTCGAGATACAGGGCGAGCTGGGAAATTCTGTCCTCGCCATCCAAGGTGAAGACGGCGAAGGCCGGGACCTTCATCGTATGGACCTTGTCGGGGTGAATGTTCGACAGCGGCGGCGAATAGAACTGGTGTCCCTGCGGAAACCACTTCGCGTGATGCCGTCCCGCGAGCACCGCCTGAACGCCGACTGTCCTCGGCGAATCCCCGCCTGGCGACTCGAGCCACGGCGCTCCGGCGAGCGGAGTCAGCGTAAGGTCGGGAAAGGTGGTGAAGAGTTGCTGAAACAGCTCAGCGACATGGGCCTTTCCGACATATTGCGGCCCGTGCTCCGTGATGCCGACCGACGGAACCTTGCGCGACCCATCCTCGGCAGAGAAGACGTGTCCGATCAGGTAGTCGACGTCGTGATGGTGTGGCGACTTGGGGTCGCTAAGAACTTCAAAGAACTCGTTCGGACCTGCCCCGCTGCTCATGATGACCCTCCCTGAACGTGGCGTGATAAACGCTAATGCTTGGGAAATATAGGTCGTGACGGATTCAGAAGAACGTCATTCAAAGCTAGCCTTCTGCTTTAATTTTTGTCAAGATAAGTCGGCTCAGCCTGTGTTTGGTGCAGATGCGCAACCAGGAAATCGACCACAGCGGAGGCGCTTTTGTCGGCCGGCTGCGCGAGCTCGCGGAACTGCGCGCGGGCATCGATGGAGCGCTGGCCGGGCGCGGGCGTCTGATGACGATCGCCGGCGAGCCCGGCGTCGGCAAAAGTCGTCTCGCCGATGAAGCGGCCTCGCTGGCCGCCGATCAAGGAATGCGCGTCCTGTGGGGCCGGTGCTGGGAGCACGGCGGCGCGCCCGCCTATTGGCCCTGGATGCAGGTCTTGCGCGACCTCACCAAGGGGGCGGAGCCGATCCTGCTCTCCGACTGGATGGGGCCCGGCGCCGCGGAGATCGCGCAGATCGTTCCCGAGTTGCACGATCAGATGGCGGACCTGCGCGAATTGCCGAGCGCCGCGCTGTCGCAACCGGAAAAGGCGCGGTTTCGGCTGTTCGACGCGGTCGTCTCGTTCTTGCGCAAGGCCGCCGAAGCGAAGCCGCTGCTCATTCTGCTGGACGATCTCCACGCCGCCGATTCGACCTCGCTGCTGATGCTGATCGCGTTGTCGCGCCACGTCCGCGCGAGCCGGACCGTGGTCATCGGCACCTACCGAGAAGTGGAGATCGAGCAGAGCCCCGAGCTTGCCGCGTTGATCGCGGAGGCGGAGCGCGAAGGCGTCAAGTTTCCGTTGCGCGGACTGGACGAGCGCGAAATCGAGGAGTTCGTCCAACGCGCCTGGGGCGTCTCCGACGCCGGCAGGCTGGTGAATTCGCTGCTCGACATCACAGACGGCAACCCGTTTTTCCTCGGCGAGATGCTTCGCCAGATGGCGGCGGACGGACAACTCGCGGGCGACCTGTCAAAAGCGCCGAGCCAGCTCAGCATCCCGCACGGCGTGAGCGAATTCATCAAGCGGCTCACCCAGCCGCTCGCCGCGGAAACCTACGACCTCCTCAGCGCCGCGTCGGTGATCGGCCGGGAATTCGATCTCGGCACGCTCCAAGCCGCCAGCCAGGCGCCGCGCGACAGCCTGATCGAGCGTCTCGACGAGGCTGCGACGCTCAAACTCATCAACGAGGTCCGCGGCGCCGCGGGCCGTTACAGCTTCCGCCACGCGCTGATTCGCGAGGCGCTGTACGACGGCCTGCCGGCCGGCCGGCGCCGCCGGCTGCATTGCGCCGTCGCCGAGGCGATTCGCTCCATGAGCAGTCCAACCGGGCCGTTCGCCGAGATCGCGTATCACTATTGCCAAGGCGCCTCGCACGGCGTCGCGGATCTCGCGGTCGAATTCTCGCGCAAAGCCGCCCGGACGGCGGAGAGGCAGCTCGCCTACGAGGATGCCGCCCGTCATCTCGGCAATGCGATCGACGTTCTCGGCCTGCAGCGCGGCTCGGACGATCTGCTCTATGCGGAGCTTCTGTGCGAACTCGGCGAGGCGCAATTCAAGACCGGCGACCTCGCCGCATCGCGAAAGACCTGTCTCACGGCGGCGGACGTCGCACGCCGCACCGATCAGCCGGCGCTATTCGCCCGCGCGGTGGTCGCGGCCGGCCGGGGCGTCAGCAATTCCGGCGTGACGGACCGCAGCCTCGTGCTGCTGCTCAACGAGGCGCATGAGCGGCTGGATGAAGCGGACAGCCCCTTGCGCGCGCAAGCGCTGGCGCGCCTGGGGATGGAGCTCTACTGGTCGGACCCGCAACAGGCGGTCGCGCTGTGCCAACAAGCCGTCGAGATGGCGAGGCGGCTTGGCCATCCCCATACGCTGATCGTCGCGCTGTGGGGCCGCCACCTCGCGATGCGGGGCCCGGACAGCCTCGAGCAGCGGCTCGCGGACACGCGCGAGGCGATCGCCATCGCGGAGCGCGCCGGGGAGCGCGATTTCGCGCTCGAAGCCCGCTTCTATGGGATCGCCGATCTGATCGAGGCCGGCGACGTCGTCGGCGCCGATGTCGCGCTGAGCGAATATCTCGCCGCGGAAGTGGAACTGCGCGATCGCTACACCCGCGGATTGTTGCTGCGCGGCATGCGCGCGTTGATGGAAGGGCGGCTCGACGAATCGGCGGCTCTCGCGCAACAGGCTTTCGTCGGCGGCCAGCAGAGCGGGCGTCCGCTGACCCTCAACTCCTACCTCATCCAGCACGGCATGACGTTGTGGGAGCGCGGGCGTCTCGGCGAACTCGAAGGACCGTTGCGCGCGTTCATCTCCCAGAATCCGCTGATCGTGTTCAGCCGATGCGGATTGCAACTCTGTCTGCTGCAGCTTGGCCGGCGTGAGGAAGCGCGGATCGAGTTCGAGAGCCTGGCCGAGGACGAATTCCGCCAGGTTCCGCACGACTGGAACTGGCTGCCGTCGATGTTCGTCCTGGCCGACATCTGCGCCGACCTCGGCGCAGCGGACCACGCGGAGACCCTCTATCGTCTGCTTGCGCCCTACGCCTCGCAGAACGCGATGCTGGGATACGTCTATTCCTACGGCTCGGTGGCGTTCGCGCTCGGGCGGCTCGCCGGGCTGCGGCGCGAGTTCGACACAGCGGCGGCGCACTTCGAGGTGGCTCTCGCCGCCAATCGCCGCATCCGCGCGACTGTCTGCCTCGCGCATACCCAGTGCGAATTTGGCCGCCTGCTGCTCGCGCGCGGCGCAAGCCAAGATCGCGCACGCGCCATCGAGCTTTTGGCCTCGGCGCGGCAGACCGCCGAGGCGCTTGATCTCGGCCGCCTCAAGGCGAAGCTCGAAGCCCTTGCCGCCGAAACGCAAGCCCGCGCAGCGAGCGGCGCGCGCGAGGCCGACGGCGCCGACGCCCCCTCCCCGGCCCGCGTCGCCTTGGAGCCGAAAGAAGCCGACGCGGTCGATGCCGTGGTCGCAGCCGCGATCGCGCGCGCCCGCGACCTCGGCGCACAGGCCTCGTTCGAGGGCACGGTCACGATCCTGTTCTCCGACATCGAGGAATCGACCTCGCTCTACGAGCGGCTGGGCGACCTGCGCGCCCATGAAATCCTCCGCATCCACAACGAGATCGTGCGCCAGCAGATCGCCGCCCATCGCGGCACCGAGGTCAAGGCGCTAGGCGACAGCTTCATGGTCGCATTTTCCAGCGCCCGGCGCGCTGCGCTCTGCGCGATCGCGGTGCAGCGCTCGTTCGCCGCCTATTGCGAACGCCATCCCGAGCTGCCGATCCGAGTGCGGATCGGCTTGCACGTCGGCGAGGCGATCAACGAATCGGCCGACTATTTCGGCAAGGCGGTGATTCTCGCCGCGCGAATTGCGGGGCTCGCGCGGGGCGGTCAGATCCTCACCTCGTCGACCTTGCGCGATTTGGCGGCGAACGCGGGCGATCTGCGCTTCACGCCGATGGGCGATCGGGAGCTCAAGGGCCTCGCCGGCGCTCACCGGATCTTCGAAATCGTCTGGTGAGGCGAAGCGGTCACTTTCTCGTCATCGCTACTCCGCCCGCTTCTGCGTCTCGACGCGGAAAGGATGGGCGGGATAGACGCCGAGAATGCGCAACTCGCGCGAGAAGAACTCCAGCTCTTCGAGCGCGCGCTTGAGCGGTGCGTCGTCGGGATGGCCGTCGACATCGGCGAGGAATTGCGTGGCGGTAAATTCGCCCTCGACCATGTAGCTTTCGAGCTTGGTCATGTTGACGCCGTTGGTGGCGAAGCCGCCGAGCGCCTTGTAGAGCGCCGCCGGCACGTTGCGCACCCGGAAGACGAAGGTCGTCACCAGCGGGCCGTTGTTGGCGGCCGACCAGCTCGGCGCGTTGGAGAGCACGACGAAGCGGGTCGTGTTGTGCGCGGCGTCCTCGACGTCGGCGGCGAGCGTTTTCAGGCCGTAGATCTCGCCGGCGAGCTGGGTCGCGAGCGAGGCGCGCGTCGGATCGCGCCATTCCGCGACTTCGCGCGCCGAGCCGGCGGTGTCGCCGGCGACGACGGGCGTCAGGCCGTGTTTGCGGATGATCTTGCGGCATTGGCCAAGCGCGTGGATGTGGCTATGGACGCTGCGCAGACCGTCGAGCCGCGCGCCCTCGACCGCCAGAAGCTGGAAATGGATCGGCAGAAACGTCTCGCCGACGATGTGCAACCCCGACGCCGGCAGCAGCGTGTGGATGTCGGCGACGCGGCCGGCGATCGAATTCTCGATCGGGATCATGCCGAGATCGGCCCGCCCTTCCTGCAACGCCGCAAACGCGTCCTCGAAGGTGGCGCAAGGCAACGGCTCATAGCCGGGATAGTTGTCGATGCAGGCGATGTGCGAATTCGCGCCCGGCTCGCCCTGATAGGCGATCGTCTTGCTCTGGGTCATGGGTCCTTCCTGGTCGCCAGCATCTCGCGGGCGCGGCGCAAATCCTCCGGCGTGTCCACGCCCAGCGGCGCGACGTCCACCAGTGCGACGTCGATGCGCATGCCGGCCTCGAGCGCACGCAACTGTTCGAGCTTCTCGCGCCGCTCGAGCGGCGACGGCGCCAGCGCGACGAAACGCGCGAGCGCCTCGCGCCGATAGGCGTAAAGCCCGATGTGATGCAGCAGCGGCCCCTCGCCCCAAGGCGCCCGCGCTCGCGTGAAGTAGAGCGCGCGCAGCCGGCCCGGCGTCACCTGGGTCCCCACCACCTTCACGACGTTCGGATCGTCCCGCTCCGCTTCGCGCGTGATCGGCGTCGCGAGCGTCGCGATGTCGACTTGCGCGTCGTTCAGCGGGCCGACTGCGGCGCGCACCGCCTCCCGCTCGATCGTCGGCAGGTCGCCCTGCACGTTGACGATGACGTCGTGGCGGCCCTCGGGGTCGAAGGTGCAGAGCGCCTCATAGATGCGGTCCGAGCCGGAGGCGTGATCGGCGCGCGTCAGCACGGCCCGCCCGCCGACCGCCTGGATCGCTTCGACGATCCCAGGATCGTCCGCAGCGACGAGCACGGGACCGACGTCGGCCTCTACCGCGCGGCGCCACACATGCGCAATCATCGGCTCGCCGTGGATGTCCGCTAGCGGTTTGCCGGGCAGGCGCGTCGAGGCCATGCGCGCGGGAATGAGAACGAGAGGACGGATCATGAGCGGTCTTGAGCCTACGCGTCGCCAAAAAACGCAATGCCGCCGCGCTTATACGTGTTGCCAAGTCCCGCGCAAAGCGGCTAATCAAAGTCCAACCGTGGGGGCGCAAAGCCTCCATCGCCAAATGGTTATAGGGGGGCTGATTCGCGCATGGAAACGACGAACGCCAATAAGATTGCTCTGGCCGTCCTCAGCACCCTACTGGGAACCATGGCGCTCGGAGTGTTTTCCAGCGCTGTCTTTGCGCCGCACCGGGCGGTAAAGCCCGGCTACCAACTGCCCGGCCTTTCGACCGCGTCCGCCCCGGCGGCGAAAGCCGCCCCCGAGGAGCCGCTGCCGGCGCTGCTCGCCAAGGCGAACGCGACCAAGGGACAGGCCGACGCCAAGGCTTGCGAGGCGTGCCACAGTTTCGCCAAGGGCGGCCCGACCAAGGTGGGCCCGCCGCTCTACGGCGTCGTCGGCCGGCCGATCGCTTCCGTAGCGGGCTTCTCGTATTCCGACGCGGTCAAGAAGCTCGGCGGCGACTGGACCTACGAAAAGCTCAACGATTGGATCCACAAGCCGTCGGCGGTGGCTCCCGGCACCAAGATGTCCTATCCCGGCGAGTCGGAGGGCAACAAGCGCGCCGACATTCTCGCCTATCTCCAGACGCTGTCGGACAGCCCCGTTCCGTTCCCGAAATAGCGAGCGGGCGCCTTGGAGGCGGCGCGACGGCGGTCAGGGAATTTCAAACACTGACAGCCGTTCGGCGATGCCGCGCAGCTTTTGCTCGTTTGGAGTCGGCCTGATGCCGCTTCTCTCGAGGACCCGCGACGCCTCGTCGGAGCGCACCACCTGGCCGGTCGCAAAGATCGCCGTCGACGTGGCGAGCCCCTGGACGCGCGAGGCGATGTTGACGGTCTGACCGAAATAGTCCTGCCGTTCGTTGAGCATAACGGCGAGGCACGGGCCCTCGTGAATGCCGATCTTCAAGATCAGGTCGCCGTCCAAGTCGCGCATCGCCTCGCGCATTCGCAGCGCCGCGGCGACCGCGCGGTCGGGAGTCGGGAAGGTCGCCATGACCGCGTCGCCGATTGTCTTGACCACGGCGCCGGCCTCGGCGGCGACGATATCCTGGAGCGCGCGAAAATGCGCATTCACGAGATCGTAAGCGACGATGTCCCCGACTCGGTCGTAGAGTTCGGTCGAGCCCTTCAGATCCGTGAACAGGAAGGTCAAGCTCGTGATCTTCAGCCGCTGGGCGACGTCGATCGTGTCGGTCCGGTAAAGATCGCGAAACGTCTGGTTGGTGAGCAGGCGCTTGGCCGTGAGGAAGGGGCGGCGCATTTCCATCAAGGCGTGCAATCGCTCGCCGGCGATCCAGACGGTCGGCAACGCGCGCGCATCCGTCCGGTTCTCGAACAGGATGCGCAGCGGACCCGGCCGGATCGTCGTCGTGTCAGTCGGCGCCTGCTGCTTGTTGAGCAAGACCGTGAGCGTCTGGCGTTCGCGCGTCGGTTCGCCCTTCACATCGACGAATTGCGCCGTATGGGTGACGGGATCGAAAACAATGATGAACTCCGCGGGAGCTTGCAGCGAAACGGTGGCTTTTTCGCCTGGCGGCAGTTCGAGCGAGTCGAGGGTGATTTCCTGGAAGTCCCGCTCGAGGGTTTCGTAGTCCGGCAAATCGACGCCTGAACCCCAGAAAACCTGGCGATAATATTCGAGCGGCGGCAGGCTGTGGGGATCGTGCGCGGCGATGCGACGGACGTTGGGGCTCACAGTGAAGGTCACTTCGACCATTTCGTCGAGGGTAGGCTCGTAGCCCGTCGCGCAGAGCGAGCATGAATAGATCGCGCGATCCACGGTCTTCAACGTCGCGCCAGTGTCGAGCACGCCGCCGCAGCCGGGGCACAGAACGTTCCACGCCTGATCGAAAAAACCGACCTGCGTGGCATGGAGGAAGCCGGCAATCGTCTCCTCCTCGTCGAGACCTCGCTTGGCCGCGAAGGCCAAGGCGTTGACGCGGCAGAGCTCCTCGTCGCTTCCCTCGCGAAGCAACGTTTCGATGGCGCCCGCAACCGGCGGCGGAGCCGTCCGCTTGAGGATCGTAAAAAGGGCTTCGATTTCGCTGGGCGATCGCATCGCGCGCCTCCCGGGACGCCGCAACAGACCGACGTTCTAGCCGAATTTCGTTCCTTCGGAAAGAAATTGTCGGCCGACGGCGCGCTCGCGCTCCGTTCCGCTTCAACGAGCCTCGCCTACGCCCTTGCGCCGACGCCGGATTGCGGGTCAACTCGCAATGAAAAATCCGTTTCGGGAGGAAAGCATGGATCTAAGCGTCACGGACAAGGTTCGCCCGCTCGTGGCGGCGGTCCGCGCCATGGTGCGCGACGACATCATCCCGAGCGAGGAAGAATACGAGGCCGAAATCGGCCGCTCGGGCGATCGGTTCCAGCCGACCGCGCGCCAAGTCGAGATCCGCGAATCCCTCAAGGCGAAAGCGCGCGCCAAGGGCCTGTGGAATTTCTGGCTGACCGGATCGGACAAAGGCTACGGCCTGACGACGGTCGAATACGCCTATATCGCGGAGGAAATGGGTTGGTCGATGCTCGCCTCGGAGGCGTTCAATTGCTCCGCGCCCGACACCGGCAACATGGAGGTGATCGAGCGCTTCGGCTCGCCGGAGCAAAAGCAGCGCTGGCTTCCCGACCTGCTCGAGGGGCGGACGCGCTCGGCCTATCTGATGACGGAGCCGGGCGTCGCCTCGTCGGACGCGACCAACATCGCGATGGATGCGCGCCTGGAGGGCGACGAGTGGGTGCTCAACGGCGAGAAATGGTGGTCCTCCGGCGCCGGCGATCCCCGGTGCTCGCTCTATATCGTGATGGCGAAGACGGACCCTGAGGCGTCGCGCCACGCCAGCCATTCGATGCTGCTCGTTCCCGCCGAGACTAAGGGCGTCGAGAAGCTAAGGGCGATGACGGTCTACGGCAACGACGACGCGCCGCACGGCCACATGCACATCCGCTTCACCGACGTGCGCGTCCCCAAGGACGCGCTGATCCTCGGACGCGGCCGGGGCTTCGAGATCGCGCAAGGGCGTTTGGGACCGGGGCGCATCCACCATTGCATGCGGGCGATCGGCCAGGCCGAGCGCGCGCTCGAAGCGCTGTGCCGGCGCGCGGTGGCTCGTGAAGCCTTCGGCAGGAAACTCGCCGCGCTCGGCGCCAACCGCGACATCATCGCCGAGGCGCGCATGAGCATCGAGATGGCGCGCCTGCTTTGCCTCAAAGCCGCGTGGACGATGGATACGCAAGGCGTGCGGGCCGCCGCGCCGCTGATCTCGCAGATCAAGGTGGTCGCGCCGCGCGTCGCGCTCGAAGTGATCGATCAGGCGGTGCAGATGCATGGCGGCGCCGGCGTCAGCCAGGATTTCCCGCTCGCGCGGATGTGGACGAGCGTGCGCACGCTGCGCCTCGCCGACGGGCCAGACGCAGTGCATCGGCAGGTGATCGCCAAGGCCGAACTCAGGCGCTACGACAATTCGGACGAGAGGCGATGAGCGACGCCGGATTTCCAGACGACACGTCCGCGCTCGACGCCTGGGCGAGCACGCATGTCGAGGGCTATGCGGGGCCGAGCGCGGCGCGCAAGTTCCCGACCGGGCAATCGAACCCGACCTACCTCATCACGACGCCGAACGCGCGCTACGTGCTCCGGCGCAAGCCGCCGGGCAAGCTGCTCAAATCGGCGCATATGGTCGAGCGCGAATATCGCGTGCTGGCGGCGCTCGCGGCCTGCGGCTTTCCCGCCCCGCGCGTTCTCGCTCTGTGCGAGGACGAGAGCGTCGCCGGCTCCGTCTTCTATCTGATGAGCTATGTCGAGGGCCGCATCTTCTGGGATCCGGCGATGCCGGACGCGACGCGCGAGGAGCGCGCCAGCGTCTATGACGCGATGAACGAGGCGCTGGCCAAGCTGCACGCGATCGACGTCGCAGCCGCCGGCCTCGCCGACTTCGGCAAGCCAGGCAATTATTTCGCGCGGCAATTGCAGCGCTGGGGCGAGCAGTACCGAGCCAGCGAGACGAGCGAGATCGCCGATATGAACCGGCTGATCGACTGGCTCGGCGCGCATACGCCCGCCGACGACGGGCGGGTGTCGCTCGTCCATGGCGACTGGCGCATCGACAACATGATCTTCGCGGCCGAGGCGCCGCGCCTGCTCGCCGTGCTCGATTGGGAATTGTCGACGCTTGGCCACCCTTTCGCCGATCTCGCCTATCAATGCATGCAATGGCGCCTGCCGAATGCGGGCGACTTTCGTGGCCTCGCCGGCGCCGACCGCGCCGCGCTCGGCATTCCCGACGAGGCGAGTTACGTCGCCGACTATTGCCGGCGGCGCCGGCTCACGCACATTCCCGACTGGAGCTTCCTGATCGCCTTCAGCTTCTTCCGCATCGCCGCGATCGCGCAGGGCGTCTACAAACGCTCGCTCGACGGCAACGCTTCCAACCCCGAACGGGCCCGCAAGATGGGCGCCGCCGTGCCGCTGATGGCGAAGCTGGCGATGGAGGAGGTGGGCGGGGCAGGATAGTCCGGCCGCCGGCCCCCGTCTTGGCCGGGCTTGTCCCGGCCATCCACGCGGCGCCGCCTCTCGGTCGCCGCAATTGCAGCAGTGGGCCGACTGACGAAGCGAAAAACGTGAG
>DASXGX010000109.1:0-2421 GCA_036488815.1 Roseiarcus sp. | reverse complement strand
CGCCCGCCTTCTCGAACAACTTCTTGTTGTAAAAGAAAGCGACCTCGCCGACCTCGAACGGAACGCCGACGACCTTGCCGTCGACCTTAAAGGCGTCATCCGCCGTCTGGGACAGCGCTCCCTCCCAAGGCGCGACATCGGCAGTGATGTCCTTGAGAAAGCCCGCCTTGTCCTGCGCCTGCATGACGCCGCCGCCCCAGCTGTAGAACAATTCGGGGCGGGAGTCGGCGGACTGCAGCATGGTTGGAAGTTTGGCCTTAAAGGCTTCGTTCTCCAGATACTTGAACTCGACCTTCACGCCGGGATGCGCCGCGTTGTAATCGGTGGCGATCTTCTCCCAAACCGCCTTTTGAGCCGGATTTTCGCTGACATGAAGGACGGTGATATGCGTATCCGCATAGGCTGGAGCGCTGAGAGCGGTCAGAGAGGCCGCGAGGATTGCGAGTTGGCGGAATTTCATGGGCTTCCTCCGAAGAAGCGGCTCTTTTTGTCCGCGATGCGAATTAAATCTGTCTCGACTTTCGGGAGCTGTCAAGCCGGCCGACGCAAACCGATGGGAAAATGTGGAGCCCTGCGGTTGACACGCCGCCCGGACTTGAAAATAATTCCGCCTCCCGTAGAAAATACGCGGGCCAAGCGGAAACGCCCGACCGATGAAGACCGCCGATCCAGAATTGATGCGAGCGATCAATCGCTTCCACGTCATGGACGCGATCCGTCGGTTCGGCCCAGTGTCGCGAGTCGAGATCTCGCAGCTGACCGAATTGAGTTCGACGACCGTCTCCGCCATTACCGCGGCGCTGCTCGACGACCGGCTCATCGTCCCGTTGCAGCTCGGCGCCGTGCGCGATGCGGGTCGGGGTAGGCCCCGGGTGATGCTCCGGCTCAATCCGGGCGCGGCGCATGTGGTGGGCGTCAAGCTCGCCCACGACCAGATCACGGTCGCGGTGACCAATTTCTGCGCCGACATTCTGCGCTCGCTCGCGCTACCGATCCGCATCGATCGCCAGACGGCGTCGGTCATCGGCGACCTGGTGGAAGACGGCGTGCGCCGCTGCGTCAGCGACGCCGGCCTCGATATTGCTCAAATCTCGGGCGTCTGCGTCGGCCTTCCAGGCGTAGTGGAGCGGTCGGCTGGCGTCTGCCGACAAAGCCCGATTCTTCAGGAGCGCGACGTGCGGTTCGGGGCTGATCTCGGCCATCGCCTCGGCGTGCCTTCGACGATCGACAGCGACGTCAATCTCGTGACCCTTGCGGAGTACTGGTTCGGACAGGCGCGCGGTCTCAACGACTTCCTCGTCGTCAACGTCGAACGCAGCCTCGGCCTAGGCATTCTTCACAATGGCGAGCTGTTTCGCGGCGCGAACGGCCTCAGTCCGGACCTCGGCGATCTCATCGTCCCCTCTCTGAACGGCGGCGGGGAACGGCTCGCCGATTTGGCCTCGGAGGCGTCCGTTCTGATCGAAGCCGAGGCGCTTCTGCGCGAGAACGAGCTTGACGCGTCGCTTCATCAGGGACGCGCGATTGCGCTGTTGTTGAAGCGCGCGGCCGGCGGCGATGAGCGCTGCGCGCGCACGCTCGCTGCGGCGGGCGAGGCCCTGGGCTTCGCCGTCGCGAGCCTCATCACGCTGTTCGCGCCGCCAATGGTGATCATTTCCGGGCGCGCCATGGCGACCAGTGACCATTTCATCGCGCCGTTGCGCAAGACCGTCGCCGCTCTCCTGCCGGCGAGCCTCGCGGACGTTTCTGATATCGTCGTTCGCGAGTGGAGCGACGAAACCTGGGTTCGGGGCGCGGCGGCGATGACGCTCCGCGATCTTTACGGCGCGCCGTGGGGGACGACCGGGCCGGCGTCGGTGCGCGATGCGCTCGCCCCGCAGGTTGGAGAATTGTGATGCAACCGGTAGGAATCGGCGTCATCGGCTGCGGGAACATCAGCTCCGCCTATCTGACCGCGGCGAGAAAGTTCCCGATCCTCAACCTGATCGCGCTCGCCGACGCCAATCCTGCGGCAGCCGAGGCCCGCGCGGCGGAATTTGGCGTTCCGGCGCGGTCGGTGGACGCGCTGCTTGCCGATCCGGGAGTCGACATCATCCTCAATCTCACCGTGCCGAACGCCCATGTCGACGTCGGGCTGAAAGCGATCGCCGCCGGCAAGCACGTTCACTCGGAAAAGCCGCTTGGCGTCGCCGTCGTGGAGGCGCGCCGGCTGGTCGAAGCCGCGGCCGCGAAGGGCTTGCGGCTCGGCTCCGCGCCCGACACCTTTCTCGGCGGCTCCCATCAGACTGCGCGGCGAGCCCTCGACGGGGGCCTGATCGGCCGGCCGATCGGCGGCTCCGCGTTCTTCATGTGCCCGGGCCACGAGCGCTGGCATCCCAATCCGGGCTTCTATTACCTCGCCGGCGGCGGCCCCATGCTCGA
>DASXGX010000029.1:0-2671 GCA_036488815.1 Roseiarcus sp. | reverse complement strand
CCTCCGTTTCATTACATTAAATATCCTCTCAACGAGAGGAAAACCAACAATGGCATCAGCAGAAAGAGCAGCAGCCAAAGCAGCGTAAGCGCTGTTCTGACCGCGCCTTCCTCGACCACGTGTGAGCTGGCAGATTCCGATCTCTGATTTGGGATCGGCACGTGAATATGTTTGACCATAAGCTTGAGCCTAAGCCGAGCGTCGCGCGTCGGGTCGAGGTGTTCACGGGGACGGGGCGTCGTCGTCGGTGGTCGTCCGACGAGAAAGCTCGGATTCTCGAGGAGACACTGGCGGTGGGGGCGGTGGTGTCCGAGGTCGCGCGGCGTCACGGGATCACCTCGCAGCAGCTGTTTGGATGGCGACGGTCCGCTAGGGGCCGAGCGATCGAGAGGTCGGACGCGCCCGGCTTTGCGCCGGTGATGTTGGAGGCGCCGGCTGAGAAGGCTGCGCTGGACGGAGCGGTCTTGGAAATCCTCGTCGGCGCGATGGTGGCGCGCGTTCCGTTGACCGCCGACGGCGCGACGCTGGCGAGGATCGTTCGCGCGCTGAAGGGAGCGGCATGATCGTTCCCTCCTCGGGCGTGAAGGTCCTGATCGCGATGAAGCCGGTCGATTTCCGCAAGGGGATGGACGGGCTCGCGGCGGTGGTTCACGAGACGCTGGGCGCGAACCCGTTCGGCGGCGTGATCTATGTATTTCGATCCAAGCGGGCCGACCGGGTGAAGTTGTTGTTCTGGGACGGCACGGGCCTGGTTCTGGCGACCAAGCGTCTCGAACAGGGCTCGTTTCGCTGGCCGTCGTTGCGCGAGGGGGTGATGCGGCTGACACCTGGGCAACTCGTCGCGCTGCTGGAGGGCTTGGATTGGGCGCGGGTGCGTGGGGTGCGAATACCCACGCCGACGGCGGTTTCGTGATTGGATGCTATATTTTCCAGGTGACTGCGACGATCGGAGCTGATTCCGTGAGGTCATGACGACGCCTCCTGATTCGCTTCCCGACGATGCAAGGGCGCTCAAGGAATTGCTCATCGCCGCGCGCGACGAGAACGAGCGTCTGATCGCCATCATCAAGGGGCTTCAGCGTCATCGCTTCGGCCCGCGATCGGAGAAGATCGATCCGGACCAACTCGCGCTCATGCTGGAGGACGTTGAGCAAGCGGTCGCCGCCGGCGAGGCGGAGGCCGAAGCGGAAGGCAAGCGCGAGCCAGCCGGGACGCCCGTCCGGCGCAAGCGCCAGATCAATCGCGGCGCGTTGCCCAAACATTTGCCTCGCGAGGAGGTCGTCGTCGATCTCGCCGACAAGTGCTGCCCCTGCTGCAACAGGCTTCGGGTCAAGCTCGGCGAGGACGTCTCGGAACGGCTCGACATGATCCCGGCGCGCTTCAAGGTCATCGTCACGCGCCGGCCCAAATACGCATGCCGCGAATGCGACGGCGAGGTGGCGCAGGCTCCGGCGCCCGAACATCTGATCGAGGGCGGCATTCCGACCGAGGCGCTGATCGCGGCGGTGGTCATCGCCAAATACGCGGACCATCTGCCGCTCTATCGGCAGGCTCAGATCTATGGCCGCCAGGGCGTCGAACTCGACCGCTCGACGCTGGTCGACTGGTCGGGGCGCGCGGCCTTCGCGCTACGGCCCGTCTACGAGCGATTGTTCGACGTCTTGAAGGGTTCGGACAAGCTCTTCGCCGACGAGACGCGCGCGCCGGTGCTCGATCCGGGCCAACGCAAGACCAAGACCGGCCAGCTGTGGGCCTATGCCCGCGACGACCGGCCCTGGGGCGGTCCCGAGCCGCCGGGCGTCGCCTATGTCTACGAGCCCGACCGCAAGCACGAGCGTCCCGCCGCGCATCTGGCCGGCTTCGCTGGATGCCTCCAGGTCGATGGCTACGGCGCCTACAAAGCGCTGGCCGAGGGCAACGCGGTTACGCTGGCTTTCTGCTGGGCGCACGCACGGCGAAACTTCTTCGACATCCAGGCCGCGAACCCGGCCCCGATCGCCGTCGAGGCGCTGGCGAGGATCGGCGGCCTCTACGCCATCGAACGCGATATCCGGGGGCTCGGAGCTCCGGCGCGGCTGGCCGCCCGCCAAGCCCGCGCCGGACCGATCCTCGAGGCGATGAAGCCCTGGTTGGAGGCCAAGCTCGCCGCTGTCTCCGGCAAATCGAAACTCGCCGAGGCGATCCGCTACGCGCTCTCGCGCTGGGCGGGCCTGACCCGCTACCTCGACGATGGGCGGATCGAAATCGACAACAACGTCGTCGAGCGCGCCATGCGGCCCATCGCGCTCGGGCGCAAGAATCATCTGTTCGCCTGTTCGGATGAGGGCGGACGATATTGGGCCATCCACGCCTCGTTGATCGAAACCTGCAAGATGAACGATGTCGATCCGCAAGCGTGGCTCGCCGACGTCCTCGACAAAATCGCCAACCGCCATCCCATGAGCAAAATCGACGAGCTGCTGCCGTGGGCCTACATCAACAATGGCGCAAAGCGCCAAGCGGCCTGAGAACACCGCTTACGCCGAAGCGAGGAAATGCGCATCCTCGCAGAGGAGATGCGGGACCCGCTGGCGAAGGCCATGATGCTCCGATTGTCCGCGGATTATGGACGTCTGGCCGAGTGCGCGGGAGAGGAGGCCAGGTCGAGGATGCGCTTAACGTCAACCATCCG
>DASXGX010000162.1:0-96712 GCA_036488815.1 Roseiarcus sp. | reverse complement strand
AAGACTATCGTTGTCGGCGGCCTTCTCGGCCTCTCGCTGTTTGGTGTGGCAATGGCGGGGCCGCTTGAGGACGGCGAAGCTGGCCAAGCTGCCTATCAGAGCGGCGACTACGCGGCGGCGATGCGCTACTGGCGCCCGCTGGCGGACGAGGGCGACGCCCACGCGCAGTTCAGCCTCGGCATGATGTACGCCACTGGCCAAGGCGTACCGCAGGACGATGCGCAGGCCGTCGCGTGGTACCGCAAGGCCGCCGAGCAAGGGAACGCCCGCGCGCAGTACAGCCTCGGCATGATGTACGACGACGGCGCAGGCGTGCGGCGGGACTACGGACAGGCTCTCGTCTGGTACCGCAAAGCCGCCGAGCAAGGGAACGCCAACGCGCAGTTCAACGTCGGCTTGATCTACGACGACGGCTGGTCCGTGCCGCAGGACCACGGACAGGCCGCCGCGTGGTACCGCAAGGCCGCCGACCAAGGGAACGTCTTGGCGCAATTATACCTTGGACAAATGTACTACAATGGCCAAGGCGTGCCGCAGGACTATGCGCAGGCTCTCGTCTGGTACAGCAAGGCCGCCGAGCAAGGGAACGCCGACGCGCAGTCAGCCCTCGGCACGATCTACGACGACGGCGTAGGCGTGCCGCAGGACCACGGACAGGCCGCCGCGTGGTACCGCAAGGCCGCCGAGCAAGGAAACATCGACGCGCAGTCCCGCCTCGGCCAAATGTACGACAACGGCGACGGCGTGCCGCAGGACTATTCGCAGGCTCTCGTCTGGTACCGCAAGGCCGCCGAGCAAGGGAACGCCAACGCGCAGCTTGGCCTTGGCTTGATGTACGACACTGGCCATGGCGTGCCGCTGGACTACGAGCAGGCCCACATGTGGTTCAACTTGGCGGCGTCGCGTGCAGAAGATGCCAAAGTTCGCCAAACGGCAGTCAAAGGTCGCGATGAGGTGGCGGCCAGGATGACCCGCGCTCAGATCGCCGAGGCGCAGCGGCTGGCGCGCGATTGGACTCCGAAGTGAGCGACCGCCGGCAGTGAGCCGCCTCTGTTGTTTATTGGGCGCGATACCTGTCGCGAAGCGCGGACGGCGGAGAACTGCCCGTGTCGCGCCGGTTGAAGACAGCGTGATCGCCGGTCGAGGCAATCCGAATTGAGTCGAGTCCTTGGGCCTGCCCGCAGGTATAGCGACAAATTTTTGTAAATAAAAAAGGCCGCGAATGTTCCCGCCGACCCCTAGGGGCGCATCCACAATGCCTCTAGGATGCCCTAGGAAGCTCGCTGGCGGCAATCTAGGGAGCGAGGGCTGGTATGGTAGCCGCCGTGGCCCGAAGCCCGTCAGCGGCCTTCCTAATGGGCGCACGCAATCCGCCCCTGAAAGGCGAGGCAAGCCATCGTCTCATGTTCGGCAATCGGTGTCAAGACGGCGCAGAATAGTTACCGGCTTGAGTTGTGAAACCCCGGAATCCTCCCCCGGGGGCGCAGGCACCCGTGGATCGCTAAAGAACGCGCACGCGGTAATAGTTAGTTATATCTATATAGGGGCTCATCCTAGCCAATGGATTGACGGCTGCTGACGGAGCCGCCTGGGCGTCCACCTCATTGGCCAGCATCCTCGGCTTGGGCAGGGCGCAAGCGAGGGATTTGACGTGCTGGGCCCCGTCCTGCTGGCGGGCTCATCCTAGCCAATGGATTGACGGCTGCTGACGGAGCCGCCTGGGCGTCCACCTCATTGGCCAGCATCCTCGGCTTGGGCAGGGCGCAAGCGAGGGATTTGACGTGCTGGGCCCGTCCTGCTGGCGCAGCGCTCGGAGCCATCGTCCGTAGTTTGCCTCTTCGGCGTGGTCGGGACCGGCAATTAGGCTTCGTCGACTTTGGCGTCTTCGAGGGTTGCAAATGGCAGGAAGAATTGGGGAAACCAGCGAGTCGTTCGGTCCTGGAACCTGACCTGGATCATGGGGTTGCCGTCGCCCTCATCTTGCGGCTCGGATTCGACGTCAATCACTGTGACAATCTCACCCTTTGGCGAGATGACCCGGTCCCCAATCCGCTTCAATCTGTAGGAAACGCCGCCGTTGGTGAACACGATGCCACCTGCGGTGAAGGCCCGTAGCAGCGCCTCGAAAGTTGGCCGATTCGCCATGACGTAGCCGATCTGTGCTTCGATTCGTTTGATCGTCGCCAGAGAGACTCCCGACCGCTGGGCGAGCAGCTTCTGCTCCCACCTAAGCATCGCGCGTGCAGCCCGAATTTGATCGCTCGTGATCACTGGAAGCCCATTAGCTGAGGCTACGGAGCTTATATGAGCCGCTGCGCCTTGACAATGAGCCCTAAAAGCTCATATAAGCTCGCAGGGAGCGATTCGGATGGATTCAAGCGAATTCCACCCGTGTCCCGGCTGAGAAAAGCCGGGCGTTCCTGTGCCCAGACCGGAGAGGCCCGCTGCATGGCGATGAGCGTAGACACTGACACCAACATTCCCCTGCGGCTCGCAGTCGCCGCCGATGCATATGGATTGACGGTCGGAGCCCTACGAGCCGAGGCCAGACGCGGGACGCTGACAATCTGGCGCGTGGCGGGAAAGGATTGGACGTCTCACTCCGAGATCAAGAGGATGTTTGAAAGATGCCGCGTCAAAGCCGTGGAGCACGATTGTGGCTTCGAGCCGCCCGCCGAAACGCTGGCCGCACAGAGGCCGCCGTTTGGATCATCCGAGACGGTGGTCGACAACTCAGCACTGGCTGCGGCGAGGGAGCGCGCGAAGAGGCTGAGAGAAGGCTTGCCGCCTACATCGAGTCCAAATACGAGCCAGATCGTCGCGAACGCCGCCTAGCCGACATCCCGGTGGCGGACGTGATCGGCATCTATCTAGCCGACGTCGCTCCGAACCAAGCAAATCCCGCCAAGACCGGGGAGCGCGCAGAGAGGTTGCTCGATTTCTTCGGGCGCCTCACGCTCGATCAAATCACCGGAGCGCAGTGCCGAGCCTACGAGGCTTGGCGAGAAGGCAAAGGACGGTCCAACAAGGGTAAGGGCGGTGGCGCTCGCCGCGATCTTCAGGACCTCGCTGCCGCGATCAATCATCACGCCAAGGAGGGGTTGCATCGCGGCATCGTCCGCGTCGTGTTGCCGGCGCGCGGCAAGGCTCGCCAACGTTGGCTTACGAGAAGCGAATTCGCACGGCTGCTTTGGACTTGCTGGCGTGCGAGAGAGATCCAGGAGGGCGACGAAACGGACAAGAGGCCGCTTCGCCATCTTTGCCGTTTCTTGCTCATCGCGCTCTACACCGGGTCGAGGCCGGGCGCTGTCTTGCGCGCCGCATGGGAGCGAGGCCCTGGATTGTCGACGGTCGACATTGTCCGAGGAGTCTTTCATCGTCATGCGGATGGAGCACGCGAAACGAGCAAACGTCAGCCAACCGTCCGATTGGCGCCGGGCTTGCTGGCCCACCTTCGCCGATGGGAGCGTATCGACGCGACTAAAGAGCCGCGCCAGATTCATGTGGTCACGTACAACGGGCGGCCCATCGCAAGCCCAAAAACCGCATTGGCTCGCGCCTGCTCGCTCGCGGGGCTCTCCGGCGGCGTGACAGCCTACACGCTTCGCCACACCGCTGCGTCTTGGCTTGTCGCCAAGGGCATCCCGACGCGCAAGGTCGCGGATTTCCTTGGGACATCGGAGCCGATGATCCTCAACAACTATGGCCACCTCGCTCCGAATTATCAGGACGAAGCGGCTGCGGCCATCGGACGGCGATGATGCGTTTCTGTGGGGAAAACTGTGGGGGCGGAAATGCGATGGTCCAAAAGTTCCCGGAAAGCCTTGATCGCCCTGGTGGGCCGGGCAGGACTCGAACCTGCAACCAGACCGTTATGAGCGGCCGGCTCTAACCATTGAGCTACCGGCCCTTGGAGGGCGACCCGGAAGGGCTTTAAGCGCAAAAGACGGTGCGACGCAATCGGCTAAGGCGGTCTGAAGCGCTTGGCGCCCTAACTTCGCCATTCATTCGTTTCATTGGCGCTGTCCATATGATACGCGGCGTCGTGCGGGGGGCCGCAATAAACGTGGGACGGTATGTCGGCGCCAGCATCGAGAGCGCAAGGGGCGTTGCGGGATCGCGGCTTTGCGGTCGGCGTGCGTGAGCCGAGCGGAGCGGAAGACGCGCGCCTGCGCGCGTTCGGAGCGGCGCGCCGCCATTCCCGCCTCGTCCGCATTCTGCGCGTCGCCGCTCCGGGAAGCCTCATTCTCGCCGTCACGCTGCTGGTGCTCGCCGCACTGTTCAATCCGTTTCGCAATCTGCCGGGCGAAGTTTCGATCGACAGCCTGGGCATCGACGGCATGAAGATCACGATGGGCCGGCCGAAGCTGACCGGCGTGCGCCAGGACGGGCGCGCCTATGTCGTCAACGCCGCCAAGGCGATCCAGGACGTGACGCGGCCGACCATGGTCGAACTGCGCCAGATCGACGGCGAACTCGGCATGGCGGACAATCAGACGGTCCACATCACCGCCGCGGTCGGATTTTACGACAGCGTGAAGCAGACGCTCGACGTGTCGCAGGACGTGCGCATCCACAACGCCAATTACGACGTGCGGCTCGACAGCGCGAACGTCGACTTCAAGAACGGGGTCTACAAATCCGACAAGCCGGTGACCGTCGTGATGTCCAACGGGACGACGATTTCTGGCGATTCCGCGCTGGCGCGCAACAACGGCGAAGAGCTCACCTTCGCCGGACATGTCCGGTCGCTCTTCAAGAGCGACGACCGTGAGGGCGCCGCGGCCGAAATGAAGGGAAGCAATCCATGACATTCCTCGATTCGCGGCTCGCCAGGGCGGCGGCGCTCGCCGTCACGCTCGGCGCCGCATGCGCCGCTGCGGCGGCCCCCAGGCCGGAAGCAAAGGCCGACGCCAAATCGAACGCGTCGAGCTCGTCGACGCCATTGCTGCCCGGCACCAATTCGAAGGAGCCGATCTCGATCGAAGCGGACAAGCTCGTTTATTTCGACAAGGAGCAGAAGGCGATCTACACCGGCAACGTCGTCGTCATCCAGGGCGACACCAAAATGACCTGCTCGGGGATGACCATCTTCATGGAGAAGGCTCCCGAGCAGGGCCAGCCCGCCGGCGCAGCGCCCGCCGGTCCCGGCGCAAGCTCCAGCAGGGTCAAACATCTCGACGCCACCGGCCCGGTCACGGTCCTCTCCAAGACGCAGGTGGCGACCGGCGACACGGCCGCCTACGACAAGGCGCAAAACAAGGTCTGGCTGATTGGCAACGTCACCCTCAGCGACGGCGGCAACGTCACCAAGGGCGACAAACTGACCTACGACCTGACGACCGGCCAAGCGACCGTCGACACCGGCAGTGCGACGAGCCGGGTGAGGGGACTGTTCATCCCCGGCTCCGGCTCGGGGGACGGTGACAAAGCCAAAGCTCAGAAGTAAAAACGTCTTGCCTCCTTCCCCTTCGCCGATCCCCAATGGCGCACGACCGCAACCCCTCTCCGAGTCCGAGCGCTTGAGCGCCCCTTCGCCGATCGACGAACAGGCGTTCGCGCAAGCGATCGGCGCGGACGACGCTCCCGCGCCGTCGGCCGCGGTCGAGGGATCCCTGGCCGTCTACAACCTCGGCAAGAGCTACGGCGCGCGCGCTGTGGTGCAGGACGTGAGCCTATCCGTGCGCCGTGGCGAAGCCGTCGGCCTGCTCGGCCCGAACGGCGCGGGCAAGACGACCGTCTTTTATATGATCACGGGCCTCGTCAAGCCGGACAAGGGCGCCATCGAACTCGACGGCTTCCCAGTGACGACGCTGCCCATGTATCAGCGGGCGCGGCTCGGCATCGGTTACCTCCCGCAGGAAGCGTCGATTTTTCGCGGCCTCAACGTCGAGGACAACATTCGCGCCGTGCTCGAGGTCAATGAGCCCAACCGCAAGGCGCGGGAGGAGATGCTCAATTCCCTGCTCGAGGAGTTCGACATCGCGCGTCTGCGCAAGTCGCCCTCGATCGCGCTCTCGGGCGGTGAGCGGCGGCGCTGCGAGATTGCGCGGGCGCTGGCCGGCAAGCCGTCGTTCATGCTGCTGGACGAGCCGTTCGCGGGCATCGACCCGATCGCAGTCGGCGACATCCAGGATCTGGTGCGCCATCTCAAGGGACGCGGCATCGGCGTTCTGATCACCGACCACAACGTCCGCGAGACGCTCGGGCTGATCGACCGCGCCTACATCATCCACAGCGGCCACGTGCTGACGGAAGGCTCGCCCGAGGAGATCGTCGCGCATCCCGACGTGCGCCGGTTCTATCTCGGCGAGGACTTTCGCATGTAGCGGGCGACCGCCATGCCCGCGACGCGCGGACGGGAGGAAGTTTGCGGCGGACCCGGCTTACAGCCTTCTGCATTTTGGTAGAAGCGGCCTCTCCGGAGTCCACCTGTCATGCCCGCGAAAAGCGGGCATCCAGGGAGTCAAGGGCGAAGGCCCGCGGCCGCCATCTGGGCCCCCGCTTTCGCGGCGGTGACAGGCTATGCGGGTCAAGCAGAGCGCTCCACGCTGGGCGCCCTGGCGCCGTTATTCCTCTTCGTCGAAACGACTGGCGACCAGCGCCTCGATGGCGTCGAGCGCTTCGCTCGCCTGCACGCCGAGAGCGGAAACGGTGATCGTCGAGCCGATGCCGGCGCCGAGCATCAGAATGCCCATGATCGAATCGCCGCCGACGGTCTCGCCGCAGCGCGTGACTTTGACTTCGGCGTCGTAGCGGTCGACGCATTGGACGAATTTGGCGGTGGCGCGGGCGTGGAGCCCCTTGCGGTTGACGATACGCATGTCGCGAACGAGCGCGCCGGCGGGAACCGGAGGCGGGGGGCAATCCTCGTCGTCGCGCAGTTCGGTCGTCATTTGCCGGTCAGCACTTTGCTCGCAACCGTGATGTATTTGCGGCCTGCGTCGCGCGCCTCGACGACGGCGTGATCGAGATCCGCGCTTTCGCGCAATGTCGCAAGCTTGATCAGCATGGGCAAATTAATGCCGCAAATGACCTCGATACGCCCCCCATCCATCACGGAGATGGCGAGATTCGAAGGCGTGCCGCCGAACATGTCGGTCAGAAGCACGACGCCGCTGCCGTCCTGCACCCGCGAAACGGCGCCCAGGATGTCGGCGCGGCGCTGCTCCATGTCGTCCTCGGGGCCGATCGTCACGGTCTCGAAACGCGACTGCGGCCCGACCACATGCTCAAGCGCGGCCCGAAAACCAGTGGCGAGTTGGCCGTGGGTCACAAGGACCATTCCAATCATCAACATACCATCGTTTCAGGCGCCGCCGCCGCGCCAGTGTCGGACAATTGTATAAGCCGCGTATTTTTGTGCACTGCGGCGCAATGATCAAGCAAAATCCGCCGAAAGTCGTAAAGGGAGGTGAATGGAGGTCAGCCAATCCTAGCAAGGGTTTGCAGCGCCGTATAGGCGTGGTCGAGCGGCCCGTGGGCCGGGTCGAGCGTCACGCGGGGCAGCCGGACCCCTAAGATCTCAGCGATTTCCTCGCTCTCCTCGGGCATCCGCGCGGCGGGCCGGCCTCTGCCGACGAGCTCGACCACCAGCCGCGCGACGGCGCATGGCTCATGGCGCACGCCGATGACGCCCTCGAAGCGCCGCTCGATCAGGCCTTCGAACCCCGGCGCGCCCCGCGCCAGCAGCCGCCCCGCCGAGGCGCGCAGAAAGACGCGGTCGTCGCCGATCAGCGCGGTGAAGATCGCCCGCTCGCGCGCGCGTGCGATCAACGCGAGCGCCAGCGCGCTCTTTCCCGCGCCGGAGGGGCCTCGTATGAGCAGGCCGACTTCGCCGACGACGATCGCGGTCGCGTGGAGGCTCGTCCAACCGGCGCCCGCGCTCACGGGCCGATCGCCGGCAGCGAGACGACGAATCGCGCCCCAGCGCCGTGGCGGGTCGGCCCGTCGTCGTCCTCCGCGGGCGGCGGCGCGCCCGGAGGCAAGGGCCGGTTTATCGCCCAGATCCGGCCCCGATGCGCCTCGACGATCTGGCGCGAGATCGACAGCCCGAGGCCGGAATTCTGCCCGAAACCCTGCTCGGGCCGGTCGGTGTAAAATCGCTCGAAGACGCGCTCGAGGGCGTGGGGGGGAATACCAGGCCCGTCGTCGTCGACCGAGACGACGATCTGCGCGCCTTCCGCGCTCTCGCCGCGCTCGCGACTCAAAGCGATCCTCACCTCGCCGCCCGGCTGGGAGAACGAGCAGGCGTTGTCGACGAGGTTCGTGATCACCTGCCCTAGACGCGACCCGTGACCCAGCACGACGAAGTCGCCGGCCTTGGCTCGCTGGCTCGGATTCACGATTTTCATTCGGACGTTGGCGCCATTGCTGCGCGGCGAATCGGCCGCCATCGCGACCACTGCGGGCAGCAATTCCGCCATGTCGACCGGGCCGGCGTCGCCGCGTGCGAGTTCGGCGTCGAGGCGCGAAGCGTCGGATATGTCGCTGATGAGGCGGTCGAGACGGCGCACGTCGTGCTGCATGATGGCGAGCAGACGGTCGCGCGAGGGGCCGGACTTGACTCTCGGCAGCGTCTCGACGGCGCTGCGCAGCGACGTGAGCGGGTTCTTCAGCTCGTGGGCGACGTCGGCCGCGAAGCTCTCGATCGCATCCATCCGTGTATAAAGCGCCTGCGTCATGTCGCGCAGGGCGCCCGAGAGATGACCGATCTCGTCGGAGCGGTTGCTGAAATCGGGAATCTGCTGTCGCGACTTGATGCCCCGCCGCACGCGCTCGGCCGCTTCCGCGAGCTTGCGCACCGGCTCGGCGATCGTATTGGCGAGCGACAGCGACAGCATCAGCATCACCGCGGCCAGCACGAGGAAGAACCGCAGCAGCGCCCAGCGCTCGGAGGCGATCACCGAATCGATGTCGCCGCCTTGCGTCGAGAGCAGCAGCGCCCCGCGCACCAGCGAGGCGCGCTGAATCGGCACCGACACCAGGACGATCGTCTCGCCGGCCGGATTGACGCGAACCGCCGTCGCGGGCTTGCCTTTCAGCGCCTCCGCGACCTCGGGCAGCGACTTGCCGTTGGTGATCCAATCGTCGTTGATTCGCTGCTTGGCGGTCGGCTCGAGGGAGCGCCGCGCCTCGACCCAAAGGCGCCGCCACCACGGCAATTTCTTTTGCGCGGGCTCGTTTGCGTCCCCGCGCAGCGCCGCTCCACGCGCCGACAGCGTTCTCGAATCGAGCAGCAGAAGTCCATCGCGATCGTAGATGCGCGCGCGGGTGCGGGTCGGCGTCACCAGGCGGTGCAACACCGGACCGACCCGCTCCGGGTTGATCGAGAATTCGATCGAGTCGTCGTCGTTCTGGGCCGGCGGCGCGGCCTCGCCTGGCGTGAGCTGCAGCAGCTTCTCGGGGTCGACGGTGATTGTGTTGGTGTCCACCGCCGCCGAGGCGGCGATCGCTGCGGAAATGATGCCGGCCTGGGTCGTCAGGCTTTGGGTGCGGGCCTGGATGATGTCGGCGCGGAACTGGTTGAGCAGCAAGAAGCCGATCACCAGCACCAGCAGGCCGCCGAGGTTGAGGACGACGATGCGGCGCGTCAGCGACGACGAGAAAGGCGCGACGACGGCGCGCCACAGCACGCGCACGCGCAGCCGCGCCCGGGACTTGCGCCACCGGGCGCCCGCGGAGGCCGGAATTGAGGTATGCGCTTCGGTGCTCATCGATAGGTGCGGCCGCGAGGGCTCCGCCCTCGGCGAAGGGCGAGGGCCCTCACGACTCCCTAAAGCGGTAGCCGACGCCGTAAAGCGTCTCGATCATCTCGAAATCCGGCTCGACAACCTTGAACTTCTTGCGCAGCCGCTTGATGTGGCTGTCGATCGTGCGGTCGTCGACATAGACCTGATCGTCGTAGGCGGCGTCCATCAAGGCGTTGCGGCTCTTGACGACGCCGGGGCGCGTGGCGAGCGCCTGCAAAATCAGAAACTCGGTCACCGTCAAGGTGACGGGCACGTTGTCCCAGGTGCAGGTGTGGCGCTCCGGATCCATCTTGAGGCGGCCGCGCTCCAGGATCTTCGCCTCGCTCTCCTTTTGCGAGGCCGCGTCCTTCGGGTTGGAGCGCCGCAGGATCGCCTTGACGCGCTCGACCAGCAGGCGCTGCGAAAACGGTTTCCTGATGAAATCGTCGGCGCCCATCTTGAGGCCGAACAATTCGTCGATCTCCTCGTCCTTCGAGGTGAGGAAGATCACCGGCAGATCGGATTTCTGGCGAAGCCGCCGCAGCAGCTCCATGCCGTCCATGCGGGGCATCTTGATGTCGAAGATGGCGAGATCGGGAGGGGACGCTTTCAGCCCGTCGAGCGCGCTCGCGCCGTCGGTATAGGTTTGGACCCGATATCCCTCCGCTTCCAGCGAAAGCGAAACCGAGGTCAGGATGTTGCGGTCGTCGTCGACCAGGGCGATCGTCGGCATGAGGCTCCTGTTTCCATTCCTGCTCAGCTCGCGGCCCGGCCACTACGCTGCGTCCTACACCGTCGGAACGCACAATAGGGGCCGAAGTGTGGCTTCTATCGAGCCGGACGCGGCGCGCCGGAACGGACACGCGTCGAATTCGCGTGTCAGAACCCCAAAATAGCCCGTTTTCTCGAATGTTCAACCGCCTCGAAGCCGCTTGACGTCGCACGCCTTCCGCGCTGTGCTCGCCGCGGATCGGGATTGCACGAAGGATTGAAGCGATGCCGGCCGCCGGCCCGGAGACGACGACCCACGCCGCGGCGGCTCAGGCCAAGCGGCTGTTGCGCCTATCGAGGACCGGCGCCCTGGCGACCCTCGTCCCCGGTTCGGGCGCGCCGCTCACGACTTGGGTCGGCTGCGCCAGCGATTTCGACGGCGCGCCGCTCTTCCTGCTTTCGACGCTCGCGCAACACACCCGCAACCTCAGCGAGGACCCGCGCGCCTCGCTGTTGCTGACGAGCCCGCCCGACCGCGGCGATCCGCTCAACCATCCCCGCGTCAGCGTCGGCGGCCCCATTCTGCCGCATCCCGAGCCTTATGCGCGCAAGCGCTATCTCCAGCGCAATCCCAAGGCCAAGCTTTACGCGCCGTTCGCCGACTTTGCGGTTTCCCGCATGCGCGTCGAAACCGTTCATTACAACGGCGGCTTTGGTCGCGCGGACGCGTTGACGCCGGCCGACATCCTCATCCCAACAGGCGACGCCGCCGCGTTGATCGAGGCGGAAGACGACCTTCTCCAGGAAATCAACGCCGCCGACGGCGCGCTGGCGGCGCGCCTCGCCCCGGGCGAGGATCCCGGCCAACGCATGTGGCGCGCCGTCGGCCTCGACGCGGAGGGTCTCGACCTCTCCGCCGGGAGCCTCGCCGCGCGCGTCGACTTCAGCGGCCCCGCCTTCGATCCGGGCGGCTGGCGCCGGCGGCTGGCGGAGGCCCTCGCCGGACGAGGCGCGTGACGTTTCGTCGCACCGCGCGGCGGTCAAATTTTATTCCGTGCAAAAGCATCCACAGAGTCGCGTCGAAGTCTTTGTAAATTCTGCTCGTGTAGGAGTATCTGTACAATAAAAGACGTCGAGCTTGACGAAGGCGTCGGATTTATAAGTATCAGATGCGCAAGGGCGAACAAATTGTCTTCGTGAAGCAAAGTTTCTTCATGAATCGGCAAAATTACGCCATGGTCATGAAATAACGTGCGAGCAGGAGTCGCGTCGGCTGGAGCGGGCGATGGCGACGAGTCCATGGCGGCGCGTCCAGCGCGCGAGCGGGCAGAACAACCAGCAATCAATCGGGAGATCGCGCGCGCCTGTGCGTCGCGCGTTTATGGGAGGTGCGATCATGAGGAACACTCTCATTGGAGTCGTGTCGAGCGCCGCAATTGGCGCAGCTTTCCTCACCACCGCGACGCCAGCTCGCGCTGACGCCGCCGTTCAGTACCCTGCCTATCCGGGCGTCGGCCCCGACTACTATCAGGGCCCGGGCCCCGCCTACAACCAACTGCCGAGCTACAATCAGGCGCCGGCCCCCGCCCCAGCCCCTGCTGCCTCCAACAACGTGGGCGACCTCTTCGTCTACGGCGGGTCGGATTACCATCCCCCGGTTTTCGGTGCGGCTTACGGCGCCAACGCCGCCCCTCCCGGCGCATTAACGTACGCGGGCGTCTGCTGGTTATTCCCCACGCGGACCTCGCAGGGCGCGCACTGGGAGGAGGTTTGCCGATAAGCGAGCTTGCGCGCCGCACCGCCGCGCGCCAGCGTTCACGCGATTGCGAGGCCGCCCGAACCCGGGCGACCTCGCTTTTTTTGTCGCAGTGCAATATAAAATCGGCGCCTTCTGCCAGGGAGATTCGCCCCTATGCCGCTTGCCAAACGTCACGCCCTCGTCACCGGCTCCACCAGCGGCATCGGGCTCGCCATCGCCCGCGCGCTCGCTCGGGAAGGGGCCGACGTCGTGATCAACGGCATGGGCGACCCGGCGAAGATCGAAGCCGAGCGCGCCGCGATCGAGAAGGAGTTCGGCGTCAAGGCGGTCTACAACGGCGCCGACATGACGAAGCCGGCCGAGATCGCCGCGATGGTCGCCGACGCTCAGGCGAAGCTCGGCTCGCTCGACATCCTCGTCAACAACGCCGGCATTCAATACGTCTCGCCGATCGAGGATTTCCCGCCGGAGAAGTGGGACGCGATCATCGCGATCAACCTCTCCGCCGCCTTTCACGCGATCCGCGCCGCTGTGCCGGCGATGAAGGCGCAGAAATGGGGACGCATCATCTCGACCGCCTCGGCCCATTCGCTCGTCGCCTCGCCCTTCAAGTCGGCCTATGTCGCCGCCAAGCACGGCATTGCGGGGCTGACCAAGACGGTCGCGCTGGAGCTCGCGACCTTCGGCGTCACGGTCAATTGCATTTCGCCCGGCTACGTCTGGACGCCGCTGGTCGAAGCCCAGATTCCCGACACGATGAAGGCGCGCGGGATGACGCGGGAGCAAGTCATCAACGACGTCGTCCTCGCCGCCCAGCCGACCAAGCAGTTCGTCACCGCCGAACAGGTCGGCGCGCTCGCCGTCTATCTTTGCTCGGACGCGGCGTCGCAGATCACCGGCGCCAATCTTTCGATGGACGGCGGCTGGACCGCAGCGTGACCGACGCGTCTAGCGAGCCGGCGGCGCCCAAGACTGTGAACCTCGCCTTGCAGGGCGGGGGGTCGCACGGCGCCTACACCTGGGGCGCGATCGACGCGCTGCTCGACGACGAGCGCATCGCGATCGGCGCCATCAGCGGCGCCAGCGCCGGCGCAATGAACGCCGTCGTCTACGCCGACGGGTTCCGCGAGAACGGCCGCGCGGGAGCCAAGCGCAAGCTCCACGATTTCTGGCTGTCGGTGAGCGAGGAGGGCGTGCTCTCGCCGGTCCAGCGGCGGATCGCCAATCTCTGGTTCAAAGGCTGGAGCCTCACCTTCCCGCACGCCAGCCTCCTGTGGGACGCGCTTTCGCAAATCGCCAGCCCTTACGAATTCAACCCGCTCAATCTCAGTCCGTTGCGCGACCATCTGATCAAGATCGTCGATTTCGACGCGCTGCGTCGCGACGGGACGATCCCGCTTTTCGTCGCCGCGACCAATGTGCGCACCGGCCGCGGCGAGATCTTTCGCAGCGACGTGCTGACCGCCGACCACCTCATGGCTTCAGCCTGCCTGCCCAGGCTGTTTCAGGCGGTGGAGATCGACGGCGTGCCCTATTGGGACGGCGGCTTCGCCGGCAACCCGCCGCTCTGGCCGCTCTATTACGAGACGCCGTGCCAGGACACCGTCATCGTGCAGATCAACCCGATCGAACGCGACCGGACGCCGCATTCGGCGCAGGAAATCGCCGACCGGACGAACGAGATCACGTTCAACGCCGGCCTCCTCGCCGAACTGCGCGCGACCGACTTCGTCACGCGCTTGATCGAGGGCGGCGCGCTGCGCGAAAACGGCTACCGGCGCCAGCGCGTTCATCGCATCGGCGGCGACGGCGAGTTCGCTCACCTTTCCGCCACCACCAAGCTGGACGTGTGCTGGAGCTTTCTCACCGAGCTGCGCGATCTCGGCCGCGCGGCCGCCAAGAGTTGGATCGAGCACAATTACGATTCGATCGGCCTGCGCGGCACGCTCGACGTCGATCGCGCGCTCGCCAAGCCGCAGATCACCGGTTCTTGAAATCGGGCGCGCGCTTCTCGGCGAAGGCGCGCATGCCTTCTTTCTGATCCTGCGTGGCGAACAGCGAGTGGAAGATGCGCCGCTCGAAGCGCACGCCCTCGGTCAGCGTCGTTTCATAGGCGCGGTTGACGCTCTCCTTGGCCGCATAGACCGCGGGCGCGGACAGCGAGGCGATGGTCGCCGCTGTCTTCAGCGCGTCCTCGATCAGCGCGGCGGCCGGCACGATGCGCGAGACGAGCCCGGCGCGCTCCGCCTCCGCGGCGTCCATCATGCGCCCCGTGAGGACCATCTCCATCGCCTTCGCCTTGCCGACGAAGCGGGTGAGGCGCTGCGTGCCGCCGGCGCCGGGAATGACGCCGAGCTTGATCTCCGGCTGGCCGAATTTGGCGGTGTCGGCGGCGATGATGAAGTCGCACATCATGGCGAGCTCGCAGCCGCCGCCGAGCGCAAATCCTGCGACCGCCGCGATCGTCGGCTTGCGCGTGCGGGTGAGGTTCTCCCAGCGGGAGATGAAGTCCTCGAGGAAGACCTCGGCGAAGTCCTTGTTCTGCATCTCCTTGATGTCGGCCCCGGCGGCGAAGGCCTTCTCCGAGCCGGTGAGCACGATCGCGCCGATGGCGGGGTCGCTCTCGAAGCCGGCGAGCGCCTGGTTGAGATCTTCGATCAGCGCCGCGTTCAGCGCGTTGAGCGCCTGCGGCCGGTTGAGACGGATGAGGCCGACGCGGCCGTGGGTCTCGACGAGGATATTGGCGTAGGACATCAGGGCTCCTCCCATGCGTGGCGCAAGACGTAGCCAAGCCTGGGGGAAATGAAAAGGCGCGCCCACCCGAGCATTGACAGAGCGCCACACCCGCCCTTATGAAGCGCCCCGTGCCCAGGTGGCGGAATTGGTAGACGCACTGGTTTCAGGTACCAGCGGTGCAAGCCGTGAAGGTTCGAGTCCTTTCCTGGGCACCATTTTGACGTTTTAGAACGTCCAGATTCGTCCGAAAACCTCCGATAATCAATGATTTAGGACCTGGTGGAGGTCCAAGGACCGCCAGAGACGCTCGCTTGCGTCCAGCAAAATCGTTGGTAGATTTGTTGGTATGCCGCGACTCCGCGGCTCGTTGGTACCAACATGGCCCTTACCGATCTCGCGATAAGGCGCGCGCTCCCAGGCCCGAAGATCATCAAGCTTTCGGACGGCGGCGGCCTACAGTTGTGGATTACGCCTGATGGCGCGAAACGGTGGCGACTCGCTTATCGCTTCGGCGGTGTTCAAAAGGCCTTCGCCATCGGGGTTTATCCCGAGGTCGGTTTGAAAGACGCTCGGGACGCCCGCGAAGGCGCGAGGCGGACCCTGGCCCAAGGCCAAGACCCTTCCCAGGTCAAAAAGGCGACCAAGGTAGCGTACGCCGAAGCAGGCGCGAACACGTTCGGAGCCATCGCGGGCGAACTGGCGGACAAGAAACGTCGCGACAAGAAGGCCGCGGCGACATTGCGAAAGTTCGAGTGGTTCATGAGCTTCGCGCTTCCGGCGCTCGGATCGCGACCGATCGGCGAGATTACGGCGCGCGAGGTCTTGATCGTCCTCAAGGAGGTCGAGGCGCGCGGCATTCACGAAACTGCCCGCAAGCTCAGGACGGCGATTGGCGACGTTTTCCGCTACGCCATCGCCACGGCCCGTGCCGAGAACGATCCGACAACGGCGTTACGCGGTGCGCTCGTTACGCCGACGGTGACGCCTCGCGCGGCGATCGTCTCTCCGAAAGCGTTTGGCGGATTGCTACGCGCTATCGAGGACTATCAAGGCGCGGCTGAGACGACCGCCGCCCTGGAGTTGCTCGCCCTGACGTTTGTTCGCCCCGGCGAATTGCGAGCCGCCGAATGGTCCGAGTTCGACCTCGACGCCGCAGTGTGGGAAATCCCCGCGGGCCGGATGAAAATGCGCAGGGCTCATCGGGTCCCGCTCGCCCCGCGCGTGGTGGCGATTCTCAAAGCGCTTCGCAAGTTGACGGGACAAGGTAGGTTTCTGTTTCCGTCGGCCCGTTCCGTCACGCGTTACATGTCCGAGAACACGTTGAACGCGGCCTTGCGGCGCATGGGCTTCAAAAACGAGGACATGACGAGCCACGGCTTCCGTGCGTCCGCGTCGTCGATGTTGAACGAAAGCGGCCTTTGGAATCCTGACGCGATCGAAAGGCAACTGGCGCATGTCGACAGCGATAGCGTCCGGCGGGCCTATGCCCGCGCCGAATTCTGGGACGAGCGGGTCAAGATGATGGCCTGGTGGGCGGACCGGTGCCGAGAAATGCGCCAAGGCGGCCAGATAATCTCGTTTGCGGCGACCGGGCGATAGCGCGAGAGGGGAGTCGTAGCGGCGACAGAACCTTTTGATAATACGCACCAATTCAAATTCGATTCCGAAAATGCCAACAGCAAGGCCAACATTCTCTTTGGCGCTGAAGCGAAAGCTGCCTTGTTTTACAGCGCGCCCTCGATAGTTCTGTGGATATCGTGTGGATAACTCTCACCGCCGCGCGCGAATCGCCCGCTAAATAAGGCTGTCAACCTCATCCGCCCCGAGCATGCCGAAAAACTGCCCTTGTGGGTAAAGCGGGGACAAACGCGCCATGACGCAACAGGTGGGTTGCGCTATCACGGCCGCGTTGTCACGCTCGGGACGTGGCGGAATCACTTGGGACTTCGCTGCACGGCGAAAAAAGAGCCGCAAAGCGGGGCAGCAATGCGACTCTTTGCGGGGTTGATCCGCACTCACGCTAGCGAGCGGGCTGACCCTAGCACCGGCGAGGACGAATTCAAGTTCGAAGGTTTTCGCCGGGCGCCGTCTCTCCGACGGATAGGGAATTTATGAACTCGCACGATCAAACGAAGACATTGAACCAACAGACCTACCTCAATCTCCCACAAACGGGCTTCCTCCGGCTTAGTTCTATTCTCGCCCCCCGCGGACCGATCCCGGTCGGACGCTCGACCTGGTGGGAGGGGGTCAGGACCGGCCGTTTTCCCAAGCCCGTTAAACTTGGACCGCGCACGACAGCTTGGAAGGTCGAGGATATCCGCGACCTCATCGAAAAGGCGACCTAGCGCATGGCGAGGCGGCACAGCAGCCGCCGCGTCAAAATCCATCGCAACTACACGATAGCCGAAGCCGCCGCCCTCCTGGGCGCGCACAAGCATACGGTTAGCCGATGGATCGCGGCCGGGCTTCCGACGACGGACGATCATCGTCCCTTCCTCATACACGGTGAAGACCTTCGCGCGTTTCTGAAGGCGCGCGAACCTGTCAAACAAACATGCCGCCCTGGGGAGTTCTATTGTTTGCGTTGCAAGGCACCCAGACGGCCGGCTGGCGATTGGGTCGAGTACCTCCCGAAGACCGCCTTGCGCGGCTTGCTACGCGGCATCTGCCCAACATGCGACGCACTCATTCACCGCGCCGCGACGCTTGGGACGATTGCTCAAAAAGGCGGCGGCCTCGACGTCGCGTTTCCGAAGGCGGAAGGACGCATAGGCGATCTCTCCCACCTCCTCTCAAATGTTGACTTCAAACAGGACGCCAAAGCATGATCAAACGCAACGGTCCGAACGAGCGTATCAAGCGCCGCTATCTGCAAATTTTGAAGGAAACGAAGGGTCGCGACGAAGCCTCTCTCGACGCTGTCGCCAAGGCGATCGATCGTTTTGAGGAACACTCGAAAAACCGCGACTTCAAGAAATTCCACGTTGACCAGGCGCGAGCGTTCAAGGCGAGCCTGACGACGACGCCCAACGTGCGAACCGGCGAACCGCTGTCGGCCTCGACCATCCATTCCACGCTCGCAGCCCTGAAGACGTTTTTCATCTGGCTCGCCCAACAACCGGGCTACCGTTCGCGACTGAAGATCGCCGACGCGGAATATTTCAATCCGCCCGACAACCTCTCGCGAGTCGCCACGGCGCGGCGCTACAAGGCCTGCCCGACGGTCAAACAAGTACGCGCGATGCTCGACGCCATGCCGGCGAGCAATGAAATCGAGCAGCGTGACCGGGCGCTCATCGCCTTTGCGCTTCTGTCGGGCGCCCGCGATCGGGCGATCGTCTCTTTCAACCTGAAGCATATCGACATCGAGAACGAATTGATCGAACAGGACGCACGCGAGGTCCGGACGAAGAGGGCGAAGACCTTCACGACCTGGTTCTTCCCCGTCGGTGATGACATCCGCAAAATCGTCGTCAATTGGGTCGCCTTCCTGCGCGAGAAAAAAGGCTTCGGTCCTGATGATCCGCTCTTTCCGAAATCAAGGGTCGCGCCCGGCGATGATCTCGCCTTCCGCGCAGTTGGTCTCGATCGCGAGCCTTGGACGAACGCGAACCCCGTTCGCGCTATCTTCAAGGAGGCGTGCGCGCTCGCGGGCCTGCCTTATTTCAATCCGCATTCGATCCGGAACACGCTTGTTCAATTGGCCTATGAGCGAAAACTGGACGCCGAGCGATTCAAGGCATGGTCGCAAAACCTCGGACATGAGAATTGTCTGACGACCTTTTCGAGCTACGGGGAGATCCCGCCCGCTCGGCAAGCCGAGATCATTCGCGAACTCGCGAAGACCGCAGATGCGCCCGATTGCCATATCGCGCCGGAATTCCTACGCAAGTTGGCGGACCAGATGGAGCGCGCAACTAGGCCGGCTCGTTGATCGAAAGTACTGTAGGCCGTATGCGATCGCGATTGGCGTCTGCCATGGGGGCGGACATGAGCCGCGACGCGAACTAAATGTGCGGGTGGCGGCCTCACACCGATCTCGACATCGGCAATTGGTTTCTTAAAGCGCTGATTTCAGTCAAAAAAGCGCGCAGGTCATCTGACGGCAGAGGCAAGATAAAAGCGCATTTTTTTCCTAGTCCATTAAAAGAAGTGCCAACTGAATATGCGTCAGTGTGATTCTTTATCCAAACGCGATCATGTATATGGTCGGTCTTGTAGTGGTTTATGCGGACACCTTTGCGCCGGAACATCTGATTTAGTCCCTCCGCTACCGATCCATCTCGTTTCCTTTTTCCCGAGAACACCTCCAATATTTTGAGTGCTTTCGGTAGCACGGACTCGACGCCCGCAACGTAGTCACTAGGTGATACGGTTTGAGTCGACTTGAGAAAAAACGGGTCGCAAATGATCAGATGCTGAGCTCCATCCAAACACCCGTTCAAATGGCTCAGTGCGTCTGTACGTGCCTTGACGCCTATTCCGGTCATGAATTCGATGACATCGCTGCGCCGTGCTCCCGCCAAGCGGCAATGGCCAAGTTCGTACCGAGCTAATAGGCGGTCGAGCTTACTCTCGATTTCAATGAGGGTGCGCGCGGATCGGCGCTCGTATAGGTAGTCGAAGGCTTCAAGACTGTAATCGATGTCTATTTCCTGATTTTCAACCCTTCTCGCGAGGTCTGCCAGGACTCGCAAGATTTCGTCTCTTGTCGGCATGATGGAGTTTCCATTCGTTGCGGCGTCGGAGTGCGCTCAGGTTGACCGCCTCGGGGCAATCATACCTGTGAAAAGCCCGCCGAGAACCCGGGCGCGAACGTCTGCTAACGGCCGGCGCTGCCATCCACGCCGTGCGAACCTCACGCGAATGCCGATTGAATTGGGTCTCGAAAGGAGCTTGTATAAAACTAAAACGAGCGTATGGTATTTATACAGATTCCGTTCGAGACCGATCATGAAACCGCTCGTCGCCTACATCCGCGTCAGCACCAGCCAACAAGGGCGCTCTGGTCTTGGGATCGAAGCGCAGCGCGAGGCGCTGGCGAGGTTCGCGGGTGGCGGGGAATTCGAAATCGTCGCGGAGTTCGTCGAAGTGGAAACCGGCAAGGGCAGCGATGCGCTCGACCGTCGGCCGGAGTTGGCGGCGGCGCTCACCAAGGCGCGCGCGCTGCACTGCCCCGTCGCGGTCGCCAAGCTCGACCGCCTATCGCGGGACGTGCACTTCATTTCTGGCTTGATGTCGCACCGCGTCCCATTCGTCGTCGCCGAGCTTGGGCCGGACGTCGACCCGTTCGTTTTGCACCTCTACGCAGCGTTGGCTGAAAAGGAGCGGGCGCTCATCGCGGCGCGGACCAAGTCGGCGTTGGCCGCCGCGAAGGCGCGTGGTGTCAGGCTTGGCAACCCAAGGCTCAACGAGGCACGCGGACTGGGAGTTGCAACGCTGAAAGCAGAGGCCGATCGCGCAGCCGGAAACGTGCTACCAGTTATCGCCGAAATTCAGAAATCCGGAGCAAAGACATTGCGCGCCATCGCTGAAGCCCTTAACGCTCGCGGTGTGCCGACCCCTCGGGGTGGGCGATGGCACGCGATGAGCGTGCGGAATGCCTTGGGCAGAGCCTAGCTTCATGCTGGACACCAGCGCGCTTCAGTGCCTGAGTTGTCTCTCCCGACGCTGCGCCGAATCATAAACGATTAACCAATCGGATGTTCATTTCTATCGTGCTGAATTCGGTCGGGCTTTTGGGGGAATGATGTTCGGGAATAACCAGGCGTTGCCAGCCGACAGAAAGAGTTTCCAAAAAGCTCTAGTAGATCTTGCGAAGCGATTTCAGGCCGAAGCCGCCGAGATGCGCCGCAGAGGATACGACGAAGCGACTTTGCGGCTTGAATATCTCGACCCTCTATTTTCAGGCCTCGGGTGGAATGTCTGGAACAATCCACCTCAACCGTTGCACCTTCGCGAAGTCGTGGTTGAAAATCGAACTGAAATTCGAGGGAGAACAAAGCGCGTCGATTACGCATTCAGAACGAACGGGCTTGAGCGCTGGATTTGCGAGGCAAAAAAGCCGTTCGATAACATCGACCGCCATTACTTCCAACTGCAGAATTACACTTACAATATGCGCCTTTGGCTAGGCGTATTGTCGGACTTTGAGCATTTCATCGTATTTGTGGTAGGCGGACGTCCTTCCCGAGAACGCCCGTTTTCTCCCGTTCCAGGTTGGCGATTGCACTTCACGAATTACGAGAGCCTCGGCACTAAGATTTGGGACTTACTGTCGCGAGAGGCCGTCGAGAGTGGCGAGATCGAACGCTTCATCCAAAAACTAGGAAAGGTTGGGACAGGCGCGAAGCAGGGATGGCTTATCAAGCCAGATCGCACTAAAACAGTCGACGCTGAATTCCTAAAATTTTTGGAGAACGAGAGGTCGCTATTTGCAAAGGACTTGGTCAAGAGTAATCCTGACGTTAAGTGGACTGGTCCCAAACTTGCAGACGCCCTCCAATCGATAATCGATCGTTTACTTTTCCAGCGCGTTAGTGAGGATCGAGGTATCGATGTCGGAATGAAGCTACAATCAACTTTGAATAGTTGGGAAGGCCGCGGACAACTTCCTGGTCAATTGTGGCCAATGGTTGCGGGGAATTTTCGCCACCTCGCAGGTACATTTAACGGCGGAGTTTTCGGGAAAAATGCGAAGACCTCTCATGCTGCTGACAATCTTCGCATCTCGGACCGCCTGATCGCCGACTTCATTGAGGAAATTGCCGGAGACTCATCGGAGTGGCTCTTCGGGACAATGCCCCTTTGGTTGCTAGGTTCGGTGTACGAGCGGTTTCTAGGATCGGAAATAGACGCCAAGGGCAATGTTGTACCCAAGATCGAAGCGAGAAAAGCCGGAGGTGTCTATTACACGCCAGAGAGCGTGGTGCGTGCTGTGGTCGACAAGACGATCGGGCCTCTGTTGGCAGGCAGGAGCCCCACCGAGATAATGGAGCTAAAGATCATCGACCCGTCATGTGGCTCTGGCTCGTTTCTTCTTGCTGTGTACAGTCGCCTTCTTCATCATTGCCTGGATTGGTTCACTCAAAATCGTGGCGACGCGAAGCCGCAGGACGTATTCGAGTTTGCCGGATCGATTTGGTTGACGACCTCATTCAAACGTCGTGTGCTGAAGTCGTGCGTGTTTGGAGTCGATATCGATCCTGTTGCAGTACAGGTTGCGCGCATGTCGCTCTGCCTCCGAGTTCTTGAGGACGAAACTCAGGAGGCCCTAAGTAAGGAGCTCACGCTATTTCCGAAAGAGACATTCCTTCCTGATCTCGACGAAAACATTATCCACGCGAATTCACTCGTGCCGGTAAGCGCCTATCCAAAATTCTTTGACGAGGAGTACGTATCGTCGAGTAACGCGATCGATTGGTCCTTGTTGCTTAGTAAGACTGCTCGCAAACGTGGTTTTGACGCGGTTGTAGGAAATCCCCCTTGGGGTGCCGACGTGGATTATTTAGCTGGGAGCTATCTCCGGCAAGCGCACCAAGAAGTTCTTGTGCGGATGCCAGATACATACATCTATTTCACGCATCTTAGCGTAAAGACTCTTTCTCGTCGGGGTGGGCGGATTGGACTGGTTCTTCCGGGGACGTTTCTAAATCAATCGGACGCTGCAGGACTGAGGCGATTTGTTCTCGCTGCTGGCGTCGAAGCAGTGGCAGACCTTGGACAGGGTATCTTCCAAGGAGCATTGAACACGAGCAGCGTTTTCGTATGTCAAAAAGGGGGAGGCGGCTCGAACACCGTTGCCCTAAACGATGTAAAGGGAGTTGATTTGTCGTTGCGTGAGGCCGTTGTCGGTCAGTGGCAGTCGGTTCCCAGGAAAAAATGGGAAGACGTAGTGGGCAGTGATCCGCTTGCGACATTCTTCACTTCGGAACTGGACGGGGTGGGAGCGCTATCGTTGGCGCGGGATCAACTGGGAACTCTCCGTGATCTGGTGGACGATTTTGGCATTCAGCGTGGAGTTACGCCTGATATTCTTGAGGCCCATCTTCTAAGCGCCCAAGAAGCCGTTGCTGCGAAGATTGAAGAGTCCGTACTGCGTAACACGTTGCGCGGCGAACACATTAAGTCCTTTCATCGTGCCGTACCCACAGCGCAAATCATTTACACGACTTCAGGAGTTGATCCGAAGCGCATTCCTTTTGCGATAGCTTACATGGGTAAATTCCGGAGCAAAATAACCTGCAAAGAGGTGAGGGACGGCAGGCACCCCTGGTGGCGTCTTCATCGTCCACGTGATCCTGCAATATTTGATCGAGCAAAAATTATCGGACTCACAACAACGCGGAAGATCGAGCTGATTTGGGACGAGAATCAGTCTATGGTGGTGACGGATGCGATGTATGTTTTCGGTCCCCGAGCCAACACTCCGCCTGAATATCTTCTCGGTCTCATGCAAAGTGATCCATTCGCTAACTACTACCGCCTCGCGAACCAAGGCGACGCCCGAGTGATCCCCCAAATCAAGGCGACAAAGCTCTTGGATGTTCCAATTCCCAAATGGAATCCAAACGACAGAACGCATCAGGAGATCGTAAATATCGTCAAATCGCTTCTAAAGCTGAGCGCCAGCGACTCCCTTGGCGCACAGCGTGCATTTAAAGCGCAGCGACGAAACCTTGAGACAGCCGCCTCAAGAGCGTACGGCGTCTCCCCAGTTGAATCGGACATTGATAGTTAGGGCTCATCCACTATCGAAAGGGGCTGTGAAACCTTCTGCGGCAGGTCGTCAACGGCTCGCCGCAGAAGGAGGGCCTAACGCTTGAACGTATCCAGTTGATCGGCCCACCTCTGCATCATGCTCACTCACTCGTCCCAAAACTCCGCTCGTGCATAAGCTCGACGAGCCGAATTGCCCTTGACATGCGCCAATTGCGCTTCGTCGGCGTTCCATTTGCCGCTTTCATTGAGCATCGACGATGCGGCGGCGCGGAAACCGTGGGAGGTCATCGCGTCTTGCGCGCAACCGAGACGACGAAGTGCCGCGTTGAGCGTATTTTCCGAGAGGGGCTTCTGTGATCCCAGGCGCCGGGGAACAGAAGCTCGCGATATCACGTCTATTCGTGAAGGCTTCCCAGCAATTCGGCCGCCTGCCCTGCCAAAGGAACGCGATGCGGCCGGCGCATCTTTATTTTCTCCGCGGGGATCGTCCAAAGGGCTTCGCCGAGGTCGACTTGCTCGGGCCCGCAGCCCTTCGAGCCACGGAGCGGGCGGGGCAGATGCGTGGCGGGCAAGGCGCCGAAACAAGCGAAAGTGGGCAAATCCCAGGCAAAAGAGGACGTTGGTATATTTGTTGGTAGGAAAGTTTTCTGCTCGTACTTATGTAAATTATATCAATAGCGTACGACGCCAATGCGATGCCTTTCCTGGCACCATCATCCGAAATTCGGGAATGATCCCAAAACGGTGAGCGATTGCAATCGACTGTGCCGCGCTGAGCGAGACACAACGGTGGCATACAATGGTCTACCGAGTCGTGCGCCCGATGTTCCGTAAGGAGTCGCGCAACCGGCAATTCTGGAGAGTATTCCGGCCGACGTGAAGCCGATGCTCGCCGCTGGCCGAACGATCGCCGATATCCGCTACAGGGCACGCGCTCTGCTCGGTCGCCGTTGCTCTCGCGATCCTCGCCCCGGCGACAGGCAGTTCGCATGATACCAGTTTGCCCGAAGCTCCTTAAACGGCGAAGTGGTCTGGCGCAGCGATACGATCACGGGCGAAACGGACCTATTCGCAACGACCTTCTGCGCCTCTAGGGCGCAAGCCGATGAGAGGTACAAGGGTATTCTGTGCCGTTCCCGGGCTGCGGCGCGGCGGTTGCCTCGCGCACGCGGTCGACGGCATGCACACACGTTACGTTGCAGGGGTGCCCGCGCGTTCTCATTTCTTGCCAAAAGCGATGTGGTGGACCTACGGCGTCGGGGCGCGTGCCTGCCTGTTACTGAGGTACCCCTTGGATAGCGGGCCCGTCATCCCAATCGCAACGACTCGGGCGAGTTCCCGAGCAATGTGGTAGGAGCCATACAATGTGAAGCTCGGGATGCCTAACAGATGTCTCTAGTTCCGGCACAAATGCGGCGTCTGACAATCGTGCGCCATCTATTTCAAATTGGCGTTGATCAATCCCACAAGGGGGAGCCTCTCTCTGGCCTGGCGATCCTCCCGCTGCATGACGCGACCGAGCTATTCCTCCAGGTCGCCTTAGAGCACAAAGAGGGGGCCCTTCCGGCGAGGTCAGACTTCATGGCCTATTGGCCGGCCTTGAGTGAAAGAGGTGCGGAACTCAATCACCGCGAAGGCATGAAGAGATTCAATCGAGCCCGCGTCTCACTGAAACACGATGGCACAATTCCAGCGCACGATCATATCGAGGATTTTCGACTTATGGTGGGTGATTTCCTCGAAACCAATTGCCAGACCATTTTTGCGATTCGCTTCGCAGACATTTCCTTGTCTGGTCTGGTAAGAGATGTGGCGGTTCGGGACCACCTGGAGAAAGCTGAACTCGCTCTAGGGGACTGCGATTATTCGGGTGCAATGGAGCACGTCGCGTTGGCGTTTCATTATTTAACTACTGGATATATTTATGGAGAATTGACCGGATCAACACATAGTCGATTATTCCATCCACTCTCTGCAAAGCCCGTTATGTTTAATTCGGAGATCGAACAGCTGGGTGACGCGGGAAGGACTATTGTCAAATCTATCGACAGCTTACGTGATGACTTCGGAGAAGCCATCACGATGATCGCATACAACCTTGATTTTGACGGCTATCGCTACCTCAAAACCTACTGTCCGTTCGTGCGGGTATACAGCAGCGGCCGCGTCGCGATCGATTGGGTGAGACGATCTAGGGACATAGACGCCCGCATATCACGGCGATGCGTTGCGTTCGTTATCGATGCGGCGTTGAGGCTTGAAGGTGGCAAAGACGGATGACGTCCACGACTCTAGAGGGCGAGCGGAGGCAGAATCGTAGAATTAATTCCTCCGTAGGTTTTATTGATCACGGCAAAAAGCCTCTAGATTGACAATATCCCACCATCCACCTTGCCGACCCATTTTCAGGATCGCCGCATCTTCGAAGTCGCCTAGACCTGGGATTTCCGAGACAAAAGCGCGGCATCAGACGGCGCGCGCTCGGCGGCGCGTTGTGCCCACTACTCCACTTTGAAGGTCCAATCTCTGGAAGCCGGGTCGGGGGTGCCCGAGATTTCCGCAGGGTAGTCGCTGCCGACCGTCTCGAAAACTCGGATCACCTCCTCGGCGGCTACTCGATAGAGACGCGCGTTGCGGTCCTTGTCAGAACCAAAGTAGAAGCCAGTAAGCCCGCTGCGCTCGCCGTGCTCAGGGACAAACGTAAAGGTGTGGATGATGCGGGCACAAAAAAATTCTAGGTCGCGGCTCTCGGCTTGGCACGCCGTCAAATCATATAGCTCGTCTATTTTGTGCCAGTTGAGCGCCGTGACCGCTTGGACGTTTGGGTACCACGCGAGTTGGACGCGCATACTTCGGCAGGCGTCGGCTAGCTTCTGCGCCGAGTGCATTAGCTTTCGCACCGAAAAGCACCCGAGGAAAACGTCCTTTTCGGCTTGTGCCAGCTGACGCTCGCTTAGCCGCTTTGCGCGCCTCGCAGCGTCAATCCGACGCGCCATGGTGAGAAGCGGTTCTTTCCAATAGCTGCTTTCCCAAATCACTGCGGTTTCAACTCCGGTGCTGCCAGTCAGCGTTCCTTGCCCGGCGAGTCGCCAATCTTAACAGGCTGCCGCGAATCTAAGAGGGAATCCAAGTCTCCTGGTGGATTTCGGCTTCGGCCATGCGAATCGGCCCGTCGCCGTGCCCCCATATCGCCCTACACCAGCGCCGCTGTCAGACAGCCGGACAGCTCTTCCAGGAACGCCTGGCTTAGCGGCGGCAGCGTTCGGCCGGACTTCTTGATGATGGAGACCGGCCGCGTGAAGGCCGGGTCGTCGATCGGCTTCGAGTGGAGGCCGGGCTCCGCTTTGATCTCGCGGGCGGAGCCGGGGAGGATCGTCAGCCCCAGACCGGCGCGCACCATGCCGACGGCCGTCATCATGTAGATCGCTTCGCAGGTCGCTTTGGGCATCAGGCCCGCCGCGTGGAATCCGGCTTCGACGATCGCGCGCACGCTCGTATCCCGCTGCATGAGGATCAACGGAAACCCGGCGAGCGCGACAGGCGTGATCGTCTTCAGTCGCGCGATGCGATGGCCTCTGGGATAGACGACATGCAGGCGGTCCTGCGCCTCGAAAACGGTTTCGACGTCGACCGCTTTGACCGCTCCGCCCATGACGCCGAAATCCACCTCTTCCGACTGAACGAGGTTCAGAACCTGGCCGGCGATGACGTCCCGGAGATCGAACATGACGTTCGGCCTGCGCTCGCGAAAGCGCAGGATCGCGTCCGGCAGCACCCCAGCGGAAACCGACGGCAATGCGGCCAATCTGACGATGCCGCGCGTTTGCGAGGCGATGTCGCGAGCGCTGTCGAGCGCGGCGTCGAAGTCCTGCAGGGTCCGCTCGAAAGCGGGGAGGAGATCGCGGGCGACCCGGGTCAACTCGACCGACCGGCTGTCGCGGTCGAACAACGTGACGCCGAGGGCCTGCTCGAGGCGCTGGATCTGCATGGTCAAGGCGGGCTGGGTGACGTTCAGGACCGACGCCGCCCCGGTGAAGCTCTTCACGCGGGCCACCGTCAGGAACGAGCGGATCTGCCGCAGACTGACATCCATAATGCAACGTTATCGCCGGCATCAGATAAATTCAATTGTCTTATCATGCTCTTCGCCGCATGAGTCGCACGAGCAGCCCGGGAGACGCCAAGGGCTGAACCGGGAAGGGGCGCGCAATGCTGGCGGTTCTGGGTCTCGTCACCGTCGCGCTTCTGCTGACCGTCATCATGACGAAATGGATGTCGCCGCTGATGGCGCTCATCCTGATTCCGATCGCCGCGGCGCTGATCGGCGGCTTCGGCTGGGACACGAGCAAGTTCATCGTCTCGGGCCTGCAAAGCCTCGCGCCGGTCGTCGGCATGTTCGTCTTCGCCATCCTGTTCTTCGGCGTCATGACCGATGCGGGGATGCTCGACCCGATCATCGAGCGGATCCTGAAGACCGTCGGCACGCGACCGACGCGCATCGTGATGGGGACGACCCTGCTCGCGCTGCTCGTTCATCTCGACGGTTCGGGCGCGGTGACGTTCCTCGTCACGATCCCGGCGATGCTGCCCCTCTACGAGCGGCTCGGCATCGACAAGCGGGTTCTCGCCTGCGCGGCCTCGCTGGCGGCAGGCGTGAACTTCCTTCCCTGGACGGGGCCGATGATCCGTGCTTCGGCCTCGTTGAAGCTGCCGATCCCGGAGATCTTCAATCCGCTCGCGCCAGTCCAGGCGATCGGCCTCGTCTTCATCTTCGCGGTCGCGTGGCGGCTCGGCAAACGCGAGGAACGGCGGCTCGGGCTCGACAAGGGCGCGGCGGCCGACGTCCCCGCCCGCACGCTGACGGACGCCGAGAAGGTTCTGCGCCGGCCGCAGAATTTCTGGATCAACATCACGCTCACGCTGGTGGTGATGGGCACGATGGTCGCGCTGGGCGACAAGCTCGCCCCGGCGATCGTCTTCATGGTCGGAACCTGCCTCGCGCTCATCATCAACTATCGCGGCGCCGACATGCAGCGTCAGCGGATCGACGCGCATGCGCGCGCCGCCCTGCTCATGGCCTCGATCCTGCTCGCCGCCGGCGTGTTCACCGGCGTCATGCAGCACAGCGGCATGCTGAAGGCGATGGCGCAGACGGCGGTCGCCTTCACGCCGGCCGCATTGGCGAAGTACATGCCGATCGCGCTCGGCGTTCTCGGCATGCCGCTGAGCCTTCTGTTCGATCCGGACTCGTTCTATTTCGGCGTCCTGCCGGTCATCGCCGAAGTCGGCAGGCAGCTCGGCGTGCCGAAGGTCGAGATGGCGCAGGCCGCGCTGCTCGGCCAGATGACGACCGGCTTTCCGGTGAGCCCGCTGACGCCCGCGACGTTCCTGGTCGTCGGCCTGTGCGGCATCGAGCTCGCCGACCATCAGCGGTTTACGATTCCCTTCCTGTTTGGCGCCTCGGTCATCATGACCATCGCCTGCGTCGCGCTCGGCCTGTTCCCCTGGTGAGAAAGCCGTAACATGAAGACGATCAGAGTCGGTTCCGGGGCAGGCTATTCGGGAGACCGGATCGAGCCCGCCGTGGAGCTCACTGAGAAGGGCGACCTCGACTACCTCGTGTTCGAATGCCTCGCCGAGCGAACGATCGCGCTCGCGCAGCAGGCGAGGATGAAGGACCCGAATGCGGGTTACGATCCGCTGCTCGCCGCGCGCATGCGGGCGGTCCTTCCGGTCTGCGCGAAGAACAAGGTGAAGATCGTCACCAACATGGGGGCGGCCAACCCTGTCGCCGCGGCCGAAGCGACGCGCGAGATCGCGCGCAAGCTCGGCCTTAAGGGGCTCAAGGTCGCCGCCGTGACCGGCGACGACGTCCTTGCCTATCTCCGCGACCACGACGTCGCGCTCGACAACGGCAAGACGATCGCCGCGCTCGGCGACAGCGTGATCTCGGCCAACGCCTATATCGGCGCCGCCCCGATCGTCGAGGCGCTGCAAGGCGGCGCGGACGTCGTCGTCACCGGCCGCGCCGCCGATCCCGCAATCTTCATGGCGCCGCTGATCGCAGAATTCGGCTGGGCGATGGACGACTGGACGATGCTGGGACGCGGCGCGCTGGCCGGGCATTTGCTGGAATGCGCGGGCCAGATCACCGGCGGCTATTTCGCCGATCCCGGCGTCAAGGACGTCGCCGATCTCGCCCGGCTCGGCTTTCCGATCGGCGAAGTGGGCGAAGACGGCGAACTCGTCGTCACCAAGGTCGCGGGCTCCGGCGGCGCCGTGACGGCGCGAACCGTCAAGGAGCAGCTTCTCTACGAGATCCACGACCCGAAGGCCTATCTCCAGCCCGACGTGATCGCCGATTTCTCGGAAGTCTGCGTCGAGGAGATCGGGCCCGACCGCGTTCGCGTGACCGGCGGCAAGGGGGCGCCCAAGACCGGCCTGCTCAAGACCTCGGTCGGCTACGTCGACGGCTATGTCGGCGAAGGCCAGATCTCCTATGCCGGGCCGAATGCGGTCGCTCGTGGAAGACTCGCGCTCGACATCGTGCGCGAACGCCTCGCTTTGACCGGCGTGAGGATGACCGAGACCCGCTTCGACCTCATCGGGATCGACGCGCTGCATGGCGAGGCGCGCGCGCGGGACGGCGATCCCTATGAAGTGCGCCTTCGCGTCGTCGGCCGCACCGACAGCCTCGCCGAGGCGCGGCGGATCGGCGAGGAGGTCGAGACGCTCTACACCAACGGGCCGGCCGCCGGCGGCGGCGCCTGGAAGTCGGCGCGGCAGGTCGTCGCCGTGGCTTCCGCGCTCATCCCGGAAAGCGCCGTCCAGACGGCTGTGACCATGGCGGAGGCCTGACGCATATGAGACTGCGGGAGATCGCGCATTCGCGCACCGGAGACAAAGGCGACACGTCCAACATATCGGTGATCGCCTACGATCCCGAGACCTATCCGCTGCTGGTCGAGCGGGTGACCGTCGAGCGCGTCGCCGCGCATTTCGCGCGCATCGCAACAGGGCCGGTGCGGCGATACGAACTGCCCAATGTCGGCGCGCTCAATTTCGTGCTCGAGGGCGCGCTCGCCGGCGGCGTGACCCGCGCGCTGACGCTCGACGCCCACGGCAAGTCGCTAAGCTCGCTGATGCTCGATCTGGAGATTTAGCTGTCCTTACCGGACCCCTGTCGTCATCGCGAGCGTAGCGCGGCGATCCAGAGATCGAGACGTCAGCCGATTTCGGCGCCCACGGAACGTTTCGCGATTTGCCTGCGAGATCTCGACCGCTGGATTGCTTCGCTCCGCTCGCAAAGACGGCGCCGCCTAGCTGGAGAAGTCCTCTCAGCCGTAGCCGACCGTCGAAAACCGAACCTGCCCGTCGCCGAGCTGGCTGGAAAGGTCGCGCGCCTCCTCGACGAGCGTGTCGCGATAGCGGGCGTAGTTGATCGCGGCGTCGTCGCGCGGCGCGACGAGGCACAGGGTCGCCACGCAGACGTCGCGTTCCTGAAACACCGGCGCCGAGAAGCAGTGCGTGAAATTGTCGGCGACGCTGTCGAACGAGAAAAAACCGTCCCTTCGCGCCGCATGGACCTGCCGGAGAAACGCGGCGCTATCGAGGGTCGAGCCGTCGGGCAGGACGAAATCGGCGGCGGGAATGAACGCCAGGATCTCGTCGTCGCTCATGTGCGAGACGAGAAGCCGTCCGGAAGCGGTCCATGGAATCGGGATTGGCTCGCCGATGTCCGAGCTGATTCGAAACGGCCGGACGCCCTCTTTGATCATCACGACCGTGTATTTGCAGCCGTCCAGCATGCAGAGCTGAGCGGTCTCGCGGGTGACCTCGGCGAGCCGGGCGAGACGGGCCTTGCATTCTCGCGTGAGATCGAACTGCGACTGCCACGATTGGCCGAGGAAATAGAGCTTGCGGCCGAGAAAAACGCGGCCGTCCTCGTCCGTGCGCTCCAAGACGCCGAGCTTCAGCAGGAGATCGACGAGTTCGTAGGCGGTCGACTTCGGCGCATCGATTCCAATCGCGATCTCGTTCGGTCGAGCCGGCTTGCGTCTCTCGCGGAGAAAATCGAGAATCTCGAAGGCGCGGTCGAGGCCGCGCATGCGGCGCCCGATAGCGACATCCGAAATTTGATCAGCTGGCATAAGCCGAAGTCCAGAATGGCGGCGAAAAATCGTGCTCTGGTCCTGCTTAGCGTGCGCGGGCGGCGGCTTTCAACCGCCTTTTTTCGCGAACCGGAGGCAAAGGCGTGCTGCAAATCACCAATCTTGCTCCCCCGCCTATTGACATCTCCACATCGATGTCTAGCATTCCTGCGTCCGCTATAACGGTATTATGTCCGCTATAGTGGAACGCCAAGGTTTATGACGTTGGCGACCGAGTCTTCGCTACGCAACGTCGTCTCCGGTCAGACGATGGGGCCATCGCGGCGCTCGGCTTGCGCAGCGCCCAGAAGCCATAATCAGGAGGGAACAACCCATGTCGAAGTCATATCTCCGGGGAGCGGCGAGCGCCCTCTGTCTGAGCCTTCTCGCCAGCGCCGGTTTCGTCTCTGAAGCCGACGCCGCCGCAAAATGCGTCAAGGGCGACCGCAAGCCCCCGTTCACGCTCGGCTGGGCGAACATCTATTCGGTGCCGACCTGGATGAAGGAGACGGCCGGCACGATCACCGCCGAGGTCGACGAACTCAAGAAGCAGGGCCTCGTCTCCAAGCTCGTGATCACCGACGCGCAGGGCGACGCCAATACGCAGGTCCAGCAGATGCAGTCGATGGTCGACGCCAACGTCGACGCGATCCTGCTCGAGTCGGGATCGTCGACGGCGCCGGCGCGCGTGGTCGCCGAGGCCTGCGCCAAGGGCATCGCCATCATCAATTTCGACAGCCTCGTCGATACGAACGACGTGACGACCAAGATCAACACCGATTCGGCCCAATGGGGCGCCAGCGCCGCGCAATGGCTGGTCAATGCGATGGGCGGCAAAGGCAAGATCCTCGTCCTGAACGGACCGGCGGGCGTCTCCGTCAGCGACGACCGTCGCAAGGGCGCGGAGCCCGTGCTCAAGGCGAACCCCGGCGTGACCATCCTCGCCGAGACGAATACCCCCTACAACGTGGCGCCGGCTCAGGAAGCCGTCTCCAACCTGCTCTTCGCCCATCCCGATATCGACGGCGTTCTGTCGCTCGGCGGCGCGCTGTCGGCCGGTTCAGTTCTCGCCTTCGACAAGCAGGGTCGTACGCAAGTGCCGATCACCGGCGAGAACGCGCGGCAGTTCCTCGAACTGTGGAAGCAGAAGGGGCTCAAGAGCTGGGCGTCCATGCAGCCGAACTGGCTCGGCGCGCTTGCCGCCTACACCGCCGTCCAGGCGCTGAGCGGCAAAGACATTCCGGCCTTCGTCAAAGTGCCGCTGCCGGTGATCGACAACAGCAACCTCGACTCTTTCCTCGCGAAGGCTGACAAGTTCCCGGCCGACGGATACATCTACTCGCCCTACGATCAGGCGCTGTTCGACAAGCTCCTGGCCCAGAAATAGCGTCTGACAAAGCGCCATCCGTGACGATGTCCGCCCCGATCATCGCGGCCCGCAACGTGTCGAAATCGTTTTTCGGCAACCGTGTGCTGCGCGACGTGTCGATCGAGCTTCGGCCGGGCCGCATTCATGCGCTGCTCGGCGAGAACGGGGCGGGCAAATCGACGCTGATCAACCTGCTGTCGGGGGCGCTGCGGCCCGACGGCGGGAAGCTCGAGGTCGACGGCGTCGCCGTCGATCGTTTGACGCCGCCCGGCGCGCGCAGCGCCGGCGTGGCCGTCGTGCAGCAGGAGTTGAGTCTCACCAGCCAATTGTCGATCGGCGAAAACATTGGCCTCGGCGCCTATCCTCGCCGCTTCGGTTTTATCGACTACAAGGCGCTGGCGCGTCGCGCGCGAGCCGTATGCGCGATGGTCGGCCTGGATGAAGACATCGCGACCCCGGTCGGAGACTTGCCGCTCGGCCGCCGCCAGATGGTGGAGATCGCCAAGGCGCTCTATCGCGAACCGCGCGCGCTTATTCTCGACGAGCCGACGTCGTCGCTGTCGGCGCATGAAACCCGAGCGCTGACGCAGCTTCTCGCTCGACTCCGCGAACAAGGCGTCGCCATTCTCTATATTTCCCACCGCCTCAACGAGGTGATGGCGCTGTGCGAGCACGTGACGATCTTGAAGGACGGCGCCGTCACCGCCGATCGGGAACTCGCGGGCGTCAGCGCCGACGGTCTGGTGCGCCTGATGGTAGGGCGCGATCCCGGCGATCTCTTCCCGCCGTGGGAGCCGAACGCCGGCGGGAGCACGATCGTCTCCGTCAAAGGGTTTTCCTCAGGCATGGCGCGCGAGATCGACATCGATCTCAGGCGTGGCGAGGTTTTCGGGGTCGGCGGCCTCATCGGACAAGGCCAGGAGGACCTCATCCTCGGCCTTTACGGCGCGCAAACGGCGTCAGCCCGCGAAGCGGAGTTCAACGGCGCCGCGGGCGTGCCGGGCTCCGTGCTGAAGGCGAACGGCCTGGGATTGGCCTATGTCCCCGCCGACCGTAAGCGCGAGGGACTGCACCTGATCCATCCGATCTCCTTCAACATGTTGCTGCCAGGCTTGGCGCGAGCGCACGCTCTTGGCGCCCGTGACCGGGCTGCCGAGCGCGATCTCTCGCGCAGTCTCGCCGGCCGCCTGGCGATCAAGGGCGACCTCGCGCGGCCGGTCCAGGCGCTTTCCGGGGGCAACCAGCAGAAAGTCGCGCTGGCGAAATGGATGCCCAGCGCGCCGTCGGTATGGCTGCTCAACGACCCGACGCGCGGCGTCGACGTCGAGACCAAACGCGAAATCTACGGGCTGCTGCGCCGCTTCGCGGCCGAGGGCGCCGCGGTGTTGATCTCGAGTTCGGACACGCCGGAGCTCGTGCATCTCTGCGACCGCGTCGCCGTGATGCGCGAAGGGCGAATCGTCGCACGGATCGAACGGGCGGCGCTGAGCGAAGAAGCCATCGTCTCGGCGGCGATGGGCGCAAACCTGCCGGAAAATGTCGCGTGAGCCTTGATCTGCCTATGTCGGAACAGCCGCTCTACTGGCCGGTTCAACGCCGGCGCAGCCGGGGCCTCTGGCCCCTATTCTGCGTCGTGGCGGCGTTCCTGGCCGCCTACGCCTATCTCTTCCCCGGCCTTCTCAGCATAGGCGGCCTGTCGAAATTCACCCAAAGCTGGTTCCCGCTCGCGCTGGTGTCGATGGCCCAGGCGATCCTGATGCTGACCGGGGGCATCAGCTTGGCGATCGGCGCGACCGTCAGCCTCGGCGCCGTCATCGCGGCGACCACCATGGCGGGGCCGCTCGGCGTCTCCGGCGGCATGGCGCTCGTCGCCGCCGCAGGCCTCGGAATCGGCGCGGTTTGCGGGCTCATCGTCGTTCGCCTGCGATTGCCCGCGATCATCGTCACGCTTGCCGGCTCGTTCATCATCGGCGGCGCCGCGCTGCTCATCTTGCCTCGGCCGGGCGGACAGATCCCCGGATGGTTCTCGGATCTCCTGGCCGGCGACACCCCTGTCGCGGCGCTGCTCCTGGCGCTGGTCGCCCTCGTGTGGAAGTTCTATCTCGCGACGCCGCTCGGCCTCAGTCTCTATGCAGCGGGCGAGAACCCCGTGGCGGCTTATCGCTCCGGAGTCCCCGTCGACGCCGCGCGCATCGCCGCCTATGCGATCAGCGGGCTTCTTTCGACGGGGGCTGGGCTCTATGTGGCGGCGCAGACCGGCTCGGGCGATCCGGTGATCGGGCAGGCCTTCACGCTCAACTCGATCGCCGCCGCCGTGCTGGGCGGCGTCGGCTTCCTTGGCGGCCGCGGAACGATGCGCGGCGCGCTCGCCGGCAGCCTGCTGCTCAGCCTGATGATCAACGTCATGTTCTTTCTCGGCCTTCCCCCAGTCGCTCAGTATGTCGCGCAGGGCCTCATCATCATCGGCGCCGTCGCGTTGCCGCAGATCAACGCACGCGGGAGACAGGCATGAGCGACGCCGCCGCATCGTCGCCTCTCGCCCGTCGCGCGATCTCCGTGCTGCGCAGCGGACCATTCCTCACGGTTCTCATCGTCGTGGCGGTCTGGATCGCCGCCGGCCTCACCCTGGCTGGCTTCGGCTCCTACGGACATCTTCGCTACATCTTGGAACTGGCGGCGGTGATCGGGTTGGTCGCGGCCGGACAAACCCTCGTCATCATCGGCGGCGGCATCGACCTTTCGGTCGGCGCCATTCTCACCGTCACCGCGGTGGGCGTGCCCTTGCTGGCGTGGGATGCGGACACGAGCGGCGGGATCGCCGTCGTCGCCATGCTCGCGGTCGCCGCCGGCATCGGCTTTCTCAATGGTCTGGGGATCGCGCTTCTGCGCGTGCACCCCATGATCATGACGCTCGCCATGGCGACCTTCCTGCAAGGCGTGTTGATCATCGTCGCGGGCGGCAGCGCGGTGTCGATGCACAATCCTGTTGTGGCGTGGCTCGGCGACGCGCGTCCGTTTGGCGTGCCGGCGGGCATCCTCCTTTGGGTCGTCGTCTCGGCGGCGACGCTCTTCGTGTTGCATAGGACGCCGTTCGGGGCGCGGGTCTTCGCGCTCGGGGCCAATCCGCTTGCGACGTCGCTTTCGGGCGTGGACGTCAACGTGACGACGATGGCGATCTATGCCGCCAGCGGACTGACTGCCGGCCTTGCTGGCGTGCTGATGCTCGGCATGAACGGTCAGGGTTACGTCGGCATCGGCGACCCCTACGTGCTCTCTTCGATCGCCGCCGTCGTACTCGGGGGAACGTCGATCCTCGGCGGATCGGGAACCTACGCGGGCTCGATTCCAGGTTCGGCGCTGCTGGTGACGATCACAGCCCTGATCACCGTCGTCAACGCTTCCGCCGGATGGCGAAGCATCCTGTTTGGATCGCTGATCCTCGGGCTTCTTCTTCTCTCCGGCCGGGAGGCGAAGAGCCGATGACGCCAAGCCTCTGAAAGCGTCCAGCCCTCTCCGCCAACCCATGCAATGAAGGAAACGAAATGATCGAACGCTTTCAGAAGAGCCCACGAATGTCGCAGGCCGTCGCGGGCGCGAAGACGATCCATATCGCTGGTCAGGTCGCCAACGATCGCAAGTCTGGCATCGAGGAGCAGACACGGCAGGTGCTCGCCAAGGTCGACGCCTTGCTGGCGGAGGCCGGCGGAAAGAAATCCGACCTGCTCGCCGTCAATATCTTTCTTCCGCATATCTCCGATTTCGAGGCGATGAACCGGGTCTACGACTCCTGGGTCGACCCTGCCAGCCCGCCGGCGCGCGCCTGCGTCGAAGCGCGGCTCGCCGATCCCGACCTTCGCATCGAGGTCACCGCTGTCGCCGAGCGCTGAGACCGGAGACAGTCCGGGAAATCAGGAATTCGGCGCCGCCCGATTGATGGGCGCGCTGGCGAGCCAGACGGTGCGGCCGCCTCCGGTTCGCCAATCCTGAACCGCGTGAGCGATCACCTTGAAGCCAATGCCGCTCAGCAGCGCTGTGTATTCCTCGGGACCCAGGCTCGCGTGATAGAGAGGGTCGCCTCGATAGTCCCCGACGCCTTCGCCGTGGTCCGGCCCGCTATTGAACATGAGCACGGCGGATGGCGCGGCGTGCCGGGCGAAAACGTCGAACATCCGGCGTTGATCTTCAGGCGTGAGGTGAAAGAAGCTGTCCCAAGCGAGCACCCCGTCGAATTGACGGGAAAGGCGCAGCATCCTCATGTCGCCGACCAGCCATTCATGATCGGGGAGACGTTCGCGGCACAGCGATATAAGAGTTGGCGATGAATCGACGCCGGTCACGCGGAGCCCCTGTCGGGCCATATGTTTGGCGACCGGAGAACCCGAACCGCAACCCAAGTCGAGAACGTTCGCGGCCTTCGGCAGCGCGGCGATAAAGCGGTCGTGCCACGGTTTGTCGTTCCATGGACTGACGTTGCGATTGCGGTCGGCATCCCAGTCGCGAGCATGGCGCTCGTAATGGTCGACGATGCGTTCGGCCATCGCCTTCACATGTTCGAGGTCGGCCGAGGGATCGGTCCCCATCTGCATTACCGCCAACGTGATGCTCGCGCCGCCGACGCCGGCGAACAGTCGACGCGCCAGTCTAATCCTGCGTCACTCGACGCAGTGTCCAGACCTCGCCGCTCATATCGACGAGGTGGAAGCCATTTCGAGAGAGCTCGCTGAAGGTTTCGTAGTCGTCGGGAAGAACCGTCGCCAACATGCCAAAACTGGCGTCTTTAATTTCATGCCGATTACGTAGATCAAAATGCCGCATTGCGCCGATACCTGCCTTGGGCTCCCCGAGACTTAGAAGGCCGGCTCGCTAACACGCGGCGATGGCGCGCACAACGAATGCGGTCCGCACAAGTCCGTGACGGCGGGAAGGCTTAGGCGGACGAGGATGCCGGCCGGACGGGCGGGGGGCAGGAACCAACTTGCGGCTCGCAAGTTTGACTTTGTACTGAACCGCGCTATCGGCACAGCTTCGCGGTTGCCGTGCGTTATTCGCCGCTCAGGCCGGAAAGGGCTTCACTATGCGTATGCTGATAGCGCTTATCGTGATCGTTTATCTCGTCGGCGTGGGCGTCTACCTTTCCCCGACATTCCGCGACAAATGGAGCAGCGCGCCGGCCTCCGAACTTTTCGCAAGCGTCGGCCAAGCTCTTCCGGCCGCGCTTGCTTGGCCGGCCCACGTGTACCACGACCTCTCAGGCCGGGACACGCGGGTGTGACCTCCTCAGGCCGCGCGCGCCTCGGTCGCGCTCTTGATGGGCGACAGATGGTTACGTAGCGTCGTTTCCGGCTCGCCGTTGCGGCGCCAGAGCTGGGCGCGCGCCTTGACCTTGAGGCCGTCGAGCGTGCGGCAGCGCGCCGCCTCGATGCGAGTCGCGAACCGCTCGGTTTCGGCGCGCGTTTCGCGGGCGGCGATCTCGGTTTGCGGCGTGGCGCGCCGCTTCAGCGCGATCAGCGCCGTAATCTCCTTTTCCCACGCGGCTTCGAACGCGGCGCCGTCCTCGAGCAGCTCGTCATCGAGCCGAGGCGGGGTTGCGGTCGCAGCGGTCCAGCGGCGGTTGCGGCGCGCTTCGAGCCGCTCGATCCGCCCGAACAAGGCGCTGAGCTCGAAAACGCGCGGGCTCGGCTCCGGCATCGGAGAGAGTGCACGGGCGCGGGCATTTTGCGTAAATGATACCATCGTCGTGACGCCTTCTCGATTGGCGTGGGGATGATGCGACTCTGGTATTTATGTAACCTTCTGTCAATGATCGGAAGGCTACGTACGATTACGGAGTAAATAGGCGTAACTGTTGACGTAGCGAATACGCTGAGAATATTTATATAAAATTCTACACGATTGCGGTATTGGCCCCATTCAGCGCGAAAGATCGCCGCGCGCCGTCTCTTTCATCGCCAGAAGACTCAAGAAGCTGATCGCGGCGGCGGCCACGATGTAATAGCCGACCCAGGCGAGGCCGCCGGCTTCCAGCAGCCGTTGCGCAAGATAGGGCGCGAGCGACGCGCCGAGGATGCCGCCGAGATTGTAGGCGCTCGATGCCCCCGTATAGCGCACCCGCGCGGGAAACAGCTCCGGCAGGAGGGCGCCGAGCGGCGCGAAGGTGAGCCCCATGACGCCGAGCGCGAGCGAGAGGAAGACGAGCGAGGCGCCCACGCCGCCGCTGAGCAGCGGCGGCAGCGCGAATCCGACGCCCATCGCCAGCACGCTCGCGACGAGCAGCACGGCGCGGCGGCCGTAGCGGTCGGCCAGGGCGGCCGAGATCGGCGTCGCCGCCGCCATGAACAGCACCGCGACGCACAGCATGGCGAGAAAATCCGTGCGCGCGACATGCAGCGTCGTGACGCTGTAGCCGAGCGCGAACACGGTCGAGACGTAGAACAGCGCGTAGCAGACGACGATCGACAGCGAACCGAGGATCAGCGGCAGCCAGTGGTCGCGCAGCACGTCGACGAGCGGGACCGCGGGGCGCTCGTGGCGCGCCAGCACCTCGCGGAACGCGGGCGTTTCGGCGATCGAGGCGCGCACGTAGAGCCCGATGGCGACGAGGACCGCGCTGGCGAGGAAGGGTATGCGCCAGGCCCAGGCGACGAAGGTCTGTTCGCCGAGCGTGAGCAGCAGCAACAGGAACAGGCCGTTCGCCATCAGGAAGCCGAGCGGCGGGCCGAGCTGGGGAAACATGCCGAACCAGGCGCGCCGGCCGCGCGGCGCATATTCGGTCGCCAGCAGCGCGGCGCCGCCCCATTCGCCGCCGAGGCCGACGCCTTGCCCGAAGCGCAGCAGGCACAGCAGCCACGGCGCGAGCGCCCCCGCCTGCGCATAGCCGGGCAAGACGCCGATCAGCGTCGTCGAAAGGCCCATCGTGAGCATCGAGGCGACCAGCGTCGCCTTGCGCCCCAGCCGGTCGCCGAAATGCCCGAACAGGATCGAGCCGAGCGGGCGGGCGAGAAAGGCGATGCCGAAGGTGAGGAAGGCGTTGAGCGCCTGCACATCGGGCGCTGATCGCGGAAAGAAGGTCTGGCCGATCACCAGCGCCGCCGCGGTGCCGTAGATGTAAAAATCGTAGAACTCGATTGTCGTGCCGACGAGGCTCGCCAGCACGATGCGCCCGACGCTGACTTCGCCCCGCTTCGCGCCGTCGATCGCGCCGGCTGCTGTCGTCATGTCTGCGGGCATTACTTCTGATCTCCCTCGGGCCGGCCTTCACGGCGTCGCTTCGCACGATACCGAACAAGCCTGTATCGAGGAGAAAGATCAAGGCGCGCGGCGTCAAATCCTGGGTGTTTTCAGCGCGCGGCCGCGCGGCCCGCCTCCCAGCCGATGATCGCCTGCTTGCGCGCGAGGCCCCAGTGGTAGCCGGTGAGGGCGCCGGAGCGGCCGAGCACGCGGTGGCAGGGCACGACGAAGCAGATCGGGTTGCGGCCGACCGCGGCGCCGACCGCCCGCGCCGCCTTGGGCGAGCCGAGCCGGCGGGCGATATCCGAATAGCTCGTCGCCCCGCCCAGCGGCACCGTGAGCAGGCTCTCCCACACGCGCACCTCGAAATCGGTGCCGATCATCACGATTCTGAGCGGCGTCTCGGGGCGCCACTGACGGGGATCGAAGGCGCGCGCGGCGAGCGGCGCCGTCGCGGCGGCGTCTTCGGCGAAGTGCGCGCGCGGCCAACGGCGGCGCATGTCGGCAAGCGCCGCCTCGCGTCCGCCCTCGTCGACGAAGCCGAGGCCGGCGAGGCCGCGCGGCGCCGCGACCACGATCGCCTCGCCGAACGGCGAGGGGTGGAAACCGTAGGCGAGGCGCAGATCCTCGCGCCGGTAGTCGCCGGGAGTCAGCGCCTCATGGGTGACGAAGAGGTCGTGCAGCCGGCTCGGGCCGGAAAGACCGACGTCGTAGGCGGCGTCGAGCACGCTCGCCGAATCGCGCAGCAGTTCGCGCGCTCTTTCGATCGTGATCGCCTGCAGAAACGCCTTCGGCGTCAATCCGGCCCATCGCTTGAAGACGTGATGGAAGTGCGAGGCCGATAGGCCGACGTGTTCGGCGATGGTCTCGATCGAGGGCTGGGCGCGCCAGCGGGTCGAGATGAATTCGATCGCCTTTTTGACCGTCGGATAGTCGTCGCCGACGCTGGCGGGGGCTGTGGGCATGTCGAGCATGGTCGCTGTCCGCTTTTGACTGCCCGCATTTTCGCCCCTTCAGGCGCCGCGCGCCACCCGAAAACGACTGCGGCGCGAGCCCGTCAACGCGTGTCGACCACGGCGCTCCAGCCCCATTCGAGCAGCGGCTTGGCCTCGCCGGCGAAGGCGGCGAGGTCGGCGACCAGGCCGGGCGCGGCGAGCCGCTCGGCCGGAACCGGGCGCGAGCAGATGAAGGACTTGTTGCGCAGGGCGGCGGCGATCGCGGGATCGGCGACGTTCTCGAAGCCGCGTGGCGCGCGCTTCATCGCATATTCCTCGGAGAGCTCGAGGCCCGCCTTGCCGAGCGCGGCCGTCATCGCGCTCCATGCGGCGGGCGCCCGCACGATGGCGGCGCGCAGCCGCGCGAGTTCCACGGGCTCGGGGTCATAGAAGCCGGCGGCGACGAAGCAGCCCTCCGGGGCGAGGTGAAAATAGAGCAGGCCGGGGTCGTTCTTGCCGCCGCTGCGCGTCAGCACCGCGCCGGCGTTGGTCTTGTAAGGGCTCTTGTTCCTCGCGAAGCGCACGTCGCGATGGATGCGGAAGAGCGAGCTTTTGCGGTCGCCCTTGAGCTGCACGCCGGCCTTGGCGAGCGCGGCGGCGAGATCCTCCACGAGATCGCCGAACGGGCCTCTGATCTCGTTGTCGTAGATCGCCCGGTTGGCCTCGAACCATTCCTTCGTCTGGTGAAAGCCGAGCGCCTTGAAGAAAGGCAGCGCCTGGGGGCCGAAGCCGGTGAAACTCATAGGGCCTTCGTTTCTCGAGCGCGATCCCGCCGCGCCCGCCGATTATGAACGCGCCTCGCCGTCGCGGCAATCGCCGCTCGTCGCGACCCGCGTGAAACGCACCGGCTCGGCGAGCCCGCGCAAAGACGCCAAATCCTCCCTGGCGGTTCGTCCGTTGAGCGCCTCGCGCGCCTCGGCGTCGGCGAGCACGGCCGCCGACAGGATGACTTCGCCGCCCTGGCACTGATGCTCGAGGCGCGAGGCGGTGTTCACCGCCGAGCCGAAATAGTCGAGCACGCCGCCGGCGGTGACGGCGATGCAGGCGCCGAGATGCAGCCCGAGCTTGAGCACGATGCCCGGCGCGGCGCGGCCGCGATTGAAGGCCTCCGTGTCGTCCTGGATGGCGAGCGCGGCGCGCACCGCCGCGGCGGGATCGCGGAACGCGGCCATCACCGCGTCGCCGACCGTCTTGACGACGCAGCCGCCGTGGCGCTCGATCCGCTCGGAGAGAAAGGCGAAATGGTCGCGCACCAGCCGGAAGGCGGCGGCGTCGCCGAGTTCGTCGTAGAGCCGGGTCGAGCCCTGAAGGTCGGTGAAGAGGATGGCGACGCTGCCGATCTCGACTTCGTCGCCGGGGCGCAGCAATTGCTCGGGGCAGAGGCGCCGGAACGCCGCCATGGCGATAACCATGTCGCCGGTCAGCGCGTCTTTCGCCCAGGCGCGGTCCTCGATCACGAAGAAGAGCGGCCGGCGGGTGTCGTTGCGCACCGCGAACTCGCCGCGCCGGGGCGCGCCGAGAACGATGTCGCCGCCGTTCGCGGTCGCCGAAGGGATCGCCCCGTCGTCGCCGATCGCGGCGTCGGCCTCGGCCCCCGCTTCGACCGTGCGGAAACGGTAGTCGCCGGGGGGAAGGGTCAGCGCGAAGCGCTGCTCGGCGCCCGCGGGGACTTCGACCTGAAATCTGACGTGCGGCGTCGTCCCTTGCCCAAGCATACAAAACCGGCCGTCCGGCAGGGGACGCAACCACGGCTCGGGCCGGAAGGTCAGCTCGACGTTGCGGGTGAAATTGCGCCCGAAGTCGACGTTGCAGGAGGCGCAATGGGCGCCGTTCGGCAGTTCGTGCAGATGCAGCACGCGCGCAGGCGCGCCACGGCAACGCGGGCACATGAGCTCCCAACCCATCGACAGAAGGCCGACGCGATGGGCGGCGAGAAACAGCGCCACCGCATCGTCCGCGCTCGAGCTCCAGAGGCGAGCCAGCGCGAGCGGGCGGATGGAGCGCAGCGAGACCGCTGGCGCGTGCAGGAGAAAATCAGCGAGTTTGGGCGCGAGCCCCCGGCTCATCGGATCGCGCTCGAGATCGGCTGTCAGCGCCGCCAAGCGCCGCCGCGCCGATGGCGTCGCGGACTCCTCGCCGCTGGGGTCAGTGACCGCGTTCGATTGGCCGGCGGCGATGATCGCCTCGATCGCGGCGACCCGCTTGTCGCCCTCGCGCCCGATCTGGCCGGAGAGTTTCGCCAGCAGCCCGAGAACGCCGACGCATTCGATTTCAGAGAAAAACGTCGCCCGCGACCCTTCGCCGTCGGGCTCAAGCTCGGCCCAGGCGCGAAAGTTGCCGAACGGCCCGCTGAGGAACCGCCGCGTCTGCACCACGCGCCGATTCTCCTCCCACTCGCCGAAGCTCTCCTCCCAACGGATCGGGATCGGCCCGACCTTGGCGCGAGCGATGCGGCGGATGCGCCCGTCGGCGTCGGTTCGCACGTCGAAAGTGTAAGGCGGAAAGCCCACCAGTTCGTTGATGCGCGCCGTATCCGCGATGGACGGCCAGATCGCCGCCGGCGGTTTGTCGAAGCGGCGCTCCTTTCGGTAGCGGAAGACGGATTTCATGGACGAGATCCCAAGGAGCAGACGTGGCCGTCATTATACGCACAATCGCAGCCGGTCGTTTCAGCCCTGCGGATTCCCGGCTATGGTATGTGGGAACATGGAGGCTCGCACTTGGCGCAGCTTGTCGTCCGCAACATCGATGAAGACGTGTTGCGCCGTCTGCGCGAGCGCGCAACCCGTAGCGGCCGAAGCATGGAGGAAGAGGTCCGTGAAATCCTTCGCGCAGCGTCACAGGAGGACGTTCTCGCCGCCGAAGCACCGCTCGGGAGCCGCATCGCGCGCCGATTTGCCGGCTTGGGCTTAACACCCTTCGAGGAAATCGCGACGGGGCTTCGGTCGGCGACAGCGAGCCGGCCGCAGACCGCATCGGAGGTGCTGCTCAGGGCAAGCCGCGAGGAGCGATGAAGAGTTTCGAATGCTATGGGTTTCTTCAGGCGCTCTGCGTTCAGCAAGACGCAGTGCGAACGCTTTCGCGTGCCGTCGGGTTGGAAAGATTGCACTGTAACTTGGGTGACCGAGGCCGTGTACCGCAAACGCAATCGCACGTGGAACTGATCCGATAGACAATAGGTAAACTTCAACAGGAACTCGTTGATCGTGGATTTAATTCGAAAATAATCTCTGACCACATAGATAGAATATTCACAGGGCTTCGCTTGCTCGATAAAATATTAAAAATATCGTCTGTATCATTGTATATTCAACATGTGTCTGATATTGTATATGATGGTGTAGAGAAGCAATTAATAAGCTAATTTACGATTTAGACGCGCTGCTTCGCGAGCCTGTTAGCTAGGCCGCTTTGCTTTTTGGTTGACGCAAACAGCCTGTCACCCTCGCGAAAGCGAGGGTCCAGATAGCCGCCGCAGGCCTTCGCCCTTTACTCCTGGATGCCCGCTTTCGCGGGCATGACAAATGGACTCTGGAGAGGCTGCTTCTACCAATATGCAGAAGGCTCCAACGGCACGCTGGGCGCGTCGAGATCTTATTTTGTGGCGACGGCGCGAACGATCTCGGGTCACCAGATTGAGGGACGGTTGGCGCGCAATAGCAGCGGCTCTCGCTGCCCGAGCGCCGGCGCACCGCTGCCGCCAACGACACGGCGGAAAATCGATCCCTAGGCCATTGAAATCAGGCCGTCGCGCCGGAAAACAGCGCCCCACGCTGCAAAGCGATCGACACTGCCGTCGTCGCCAATCCGGTGCGGATTGAGTCCCACTGCGTTCCCCGCGATGGCGACGACGGCGTTGCCTCCTGACAGGCCATCACCCCATCCCCGCCGGCCGCGGCCCGCCGCTCGCCCAGTCGAGCAACTCCACCGTATGCACCACGGGCGTCGCAGTCCCGCTGGCGATCTGCGTGAGGCAGCCGATGTTGCCGGCGGCGATGACGTCGGGCTTCAGGCGTTCGAGGTTGGCGACCTTCCGCTTGCGCAGCGCGCCGGCCATCTCGGGCTGGAGGATGTTGTAGGTTCCCGCCGAGCCGCAACAAATGTGCGCCTCGGCGGGATTGCGCACGGTGAATCCAGCGCGGCGTAGCAGCGCCTTCGGCGCTTCCAGGATCTTCTGGCCATGCTGCAGCGAGCAGGCGGCGTGATAGGCGACGACGAGGTTTTCCGGGCTGCGATAGGGGAGCTCGAGGTCGGCGACATATTCGCTGACGTCCTTAGCCAGCGCGGCGACGCGCCCCGCCTTGTCGGCGTAGGCGGGATCGTTCCGCAACATATGCGCATAGTCCTTGATCGTCGCGCCGCAGCCCGAGGCGGTGACGACGATGGCGTCGAGGCCGGCGCCGTCGATCTCACGCATCCAGATGTCGATGTTGGCGCGCGCCTGATCGAGCGCCGGAACCTCGCGTCCCATGTGATGCAGCATCGAGCCGCAGCAGCCTTCGCCTTGCGGCAGAACGACGTCGATACCGGCTCGGTTCAGCAGGCGGATCGCGGCGGCGTTGATCTGGGGCGCCAGCGCGTCCTGCGCACACCCGGTGAGCAAGGCCACGCGGCGGCGCTTGGCGCCTGCGGCCGGCGCCTTGAATTCGCCGGGGCCGGCGCGCTCGCCGCGCCGAGGCGACTTCGGCGCGAGCGCCAACATCGCGGTGAGCTTCGGGCCGACGCCCGGGAGGCGGGACAGAAGCGGGGCGAAGGGACGGCCGATCGCAGCGAGGCGGAGCGCCGCGCCGAACAGTCTGCGCGATGGAAGCAGCCGCGCCAACGCGGCGCGCAGCAGACGGTCGGCGAGCGGACGGCGATAGCGGGTCTCGATCGTCACGCGCGCATGGTCGACGAGGCGGCGGTAGTCGACGCCGGACGGGCAGGTCGTCATGCAGGCGAGGCAGGAGAGGCAATGGTCGATCGGCCCGACGTCCTCGTCGGTCGGCGCGCGCCCGCTCTCGAGCAGGTCCTTGATCAGATAGATGCGGCCGCGCGGACTCTCACGCTCGTCGCCGGTGACGAGATAGGTCGGGCAGGTGGCGGTGCAGAAGCCGCAATGCACGCAGGAGCGGAGAATCTTCTCCAGCGGCTGGATCTCGGGATCGGCAAGCTGCTCGGGGGTGAAGTGGGTTTGCATATATGGTCAGCTCATGAGCGCAGGGCGGCGAGTCGGTCGCTTGTTGCAGAGAGGCAGGCCCGCCCGCGGCAAGCGCCGCCGCCGGCGACGGCCGGTCATTGTTTGCTTGGAGGCGATTCTGCGCGAGAGGAATTCGAACTCAAGGACGGCGCGATGGGCCGCCGAAGGCGGTGCGCTTTGCGCATCCTTGACTTCGAATTCCTCTCGCGCTCCGCTCTGCCTCCCCTGGTTGGTAGCATCCGCTCTGCCGCTCATCGTCTAAATCCCCGCATACATCCGCCCCGGATTGAAAACCCCGTGCGGATCGAAGCTCGCCGTCACGCTCTTCGTCAGCCGCGCCAGCGCCGGCGCCGGCGGCTCGAAGACGTCGACGCGGGCGCGCAGTTCGTCCGGCGCCCGCATCAGCGTCGCATGGCCGCCGAGCGGGGCGAGGGCGGCGCGCACGGCGCTTGCCGCCTCGATGGTCGGCTCGCTCGCGAGCCAGACGAGGCCGCCGCCCCAATCGTAGAGATGGTCGAGCGCATGGGCGCCGAGGGCGGCGATGAAGCGCGCGCCCTTCGAGGGTTGCAGGCTGATGCGCCAGACGGCGCGCTCGCGCGGCTCGGCGAGGAATTCGACGTCGCGCACCGCGCGCCACAGACGCTGGGATTCTTCGCCCTGCAAAGCGTGCTTGGCGCCGAATTCGGCGAGCCGCGCGATCAGCCGCTCGGAGCGCGCTTCGAGGGAGTCCTCAAAACCCTCGAGGCGCACGAACACGCGGGGAAAGTCGCGCCCCATGCCGGCGCCGATCGCCGTCGCGCCGATGACGCCGTAGGGCGACCCCAGCGCCTGAGTCATCGCGGCGATCGCACGCTCGCCGTCGATCCGGCGGATGACGACCGTCCGCTCGCTCTGCGGCGTCGGCAAGAGTTTGAACGTCGCCTCGGTGACGAGGCCGAGCGCGCCATGTGCGCCGCAAACGAGCTTGACGAGATCGAGCCCGGTGACGTTCTTCATCACGCGCCCGCCGCTCATGACACATTCGCCGCGTCCATTGACGAGCCGTACGCCGATCAGGCTGTCGCGCGCAGCGCCGGCGCTGATGCGGCGCGGCCCCGAGGCGTTGGTCGCGACCAGTCCGCCGATCGTCGGCTCGCCCTCGCCGCCGTAGAGCGCACGGTGGTCGATCGGCTCGAACGGCAGCATCTGGCCATGCGGCGCGAGCGCCGCTTCGACCTCGCGGAGCGTCGTGCCGGCGCGAACGCGCAGCGTCATCTCCGCCGGTTCGTGGAACACGATGCCCGTGAGCCCGCGCGTCGAGAGCTGTTCGCCCCCTTCGCTGGGCCGCCCGAGGCCGTGGCGCGTGCCGCCGCCAATGATGTCGAGCTTTGCGCCGCGCGCCGCGGCCGCGCGCACGATCTCCGCCGCCTCCGCCTCGTCGGCGGGCGCGTGGATCGTCTCTTCCCGAGCGTTCATTCCGTTCTTCCCTCCAGCGGGAACACCTTCGCCGGATTGAGCCGCCATTGCGGATCGAAGGCCGCGCGCACGCGCATCTGCTGCGCGAGATCGCTTTGCGAAAACTGCGTGCCCATCAGGTCGCGCTTCTCGATGCCGACGCCGTGCTCGCCGGTGAGCGCGCCGCCGAGTTCGACGCAGAGCTTGAGAACGTCCATGCCGGCGTCTTCGGCCTTCTGCTGCTGCGCCGGATCGTTCACGTCGTAGAGGATCAAGGGATGCATGTTGCCGTCGCCGGCATGAAACACATTGGCGACGCGCAGCCCATAGCGGGCGCAGATCTCGCCGGTGCGGCGCAGCGCTTCCGGCAGCCGGCCGGTCGGCACCGTGCCGTCCATGCAGATGTAGTCGGCGACGCGCCCGGTCGCGCCGAACGCGGACTTGCGGCCTTTCCAGATTTGCGCGCTTTCCATCGCCGACATCGATTCGCGGATTGTCTTCACGTGATGCGCCTTGGCGATCGCCGAGATCTTGGCGAGCTGCGCCGCCATCTCGTCCTCGCCGCCTTCGACCTCGATGATCAGCATCGCCTCGACATCGAGCGGATAGCCGGCATGCGCGAAGTTCTCGCAGATCTCGATCGCGAGCCGGTCCATATACTCCATCGCCACGGGGATGACGCCGGCGCCGATGATCGCGGCGACGCATTGGCCCGCGTCTTCCGCCGAGTCGAAGCCGAACAGGACTGGCCGCGCCCCTTCGGCGAGCGGGAGCAGGCGCACCGTCGCCTCCGTCATGACCCCGAGCTGGCCCTCCGAGCCGCAGACGAGGCCGAGCCAGTCGAGCCCGGGCGCGTCCAGCGCGGCGCCGCCGATGTCGAGGACCTCGCCGTCCAGCGTGACGAGACGCACGCCGAGGATGTTGTTGGTCGTCACGCCGTATTTGAGGCAATGCGCGCCGCCGGAGTTCATGCCGATATTGCCGCCGATGGTGCAGGCGAGCTGCGAGGAGGGGTCAGGGGCGTAGAAGAAGCCTTCCGGGCCGACCGCCTCCGAGATGGCGAGATTGGTGACACCGGCCTCGACGCGCGCATAGCGGTCGGCGAGGTTGACCTCGAGAATGCGGCTCATCTTGCTGAGGCCGAGGACAATCGCGTCCTCTTGCGGAATGGCTCCGCCGGAGAGCGACGTCCCGGCGCCGCGCGGCACGACGTTGACACCCGCGTCGCGGCAGAATTTCAGCACGCGCGCAGCCTCCTCGGTCGAACGTGGCAGCGCGACGGCGAGCGGTACGCGCCGATAGGCCGTCAAGGCGTCGGTCTCGAAGGCGCGGCGGCCGGCAAGGTCGGCGATCAGGCCGTCCGGGGGGAGGATTGCGGCAAGGCCCGCGACGATCGCCTCGCGCCGGGCGAGGACCGAGGGGTCGACCGGGGGAAAAGCGATCTGCGGCATGAGAGCCTCCTAGGGAGAATATAAGGGCGCGCCGCCGGTAAACGAGCGCGCCCTTGGGTTCACGGGCCGCCGACGGCGGGGATGATCCAGGGGATGACAAATTGCTGGAACGCGACCAGCAGTCCCAGGATGATCGTCAGGATGACGCTGTGCGGGAAGGTGCGGGCGAAGACGGCGCCCTCGCGGCCCTTGAGGTCGGTGACGGAGACCCCGGTCGCGATGTTCTGCGGCGAGATCATCTTGCCCATGACGCCGCCCGACGAATTGGTGGCGGCGAACAGCACCGGATTGAGACCGAGTTGCCGCGAGGCCACCACCTGCAAATTGCCGAACAAAGCGTTGCCCGAGGTGTCGCTGCCCGACAGGAAGACCGCGATCCAGCCGAGGAACGGCGAGAGCAACACGAACAGCCCGCCCACCGAGGCGACGCCGAGGCCGAGCGTATAGGCGAGCCCGGAATAGTTCATCAGAAAGGCGAGGCCGACGATGAAGCAGACGGTCAAGACGGCGATCCAGATCTGTTGCGCCGTCCGGACGGCGCATTTGGCGAAGCCTTCGATGCCGACGCCGCAGGCGAGCGCGGTGATGATCGCAGCGACCAGGATGCCCGTCCCCGTCGCGAGCGGCTGGAACTGCCACACCGCCGCATAGGGCTTGTTGTCGTAGAGCGTGATCGAGATCGCCTTGTCGAGGCCGGGCCACCGCAGATTGATCTGCCCGATGGCGAAGATCTTGAGCGCGGTCCAGACGATGACGACCGCGGCGACGATCAGCCAGGGCAGCCATCCCTGCCAGGCGGGCGTGTCGCTCACTTCGCCCACAGCAGGTTCCCGGCGCGTAATCGCAAATCGCAAATCGGGCGCGGGCTTCCAGATCGTGAGGAAGCCGAGCGTGACGATGAGCGAGCCGAGCGAGGCGAGCACGTCGGTGAGGGAGTAATCGATAAAGTTCGAGGCGACGAACTGACAGAGCGCAAAGCTCCCGCCGGCGACCAGGAGGGCCGGCCAGATCGCCCGCACCGAGCGTGCGCCGCCGTAGACGAACATCACATAGAACGGCAGGATGAGCGCCATGAACGGCAACTGGCGGCCGATCATCGCGCCGAGGACGTTGGCCGGCAGGCCGGTGACCGCGCCGAGCACAGTCACAGGCGCGCCGAGCGCGCCGAAGGCCACCGGCGCGGTGTTGAAGATCAGCACGTAGACGATCGCCTCGAGCGGCGCGAAACCGACGAGGATGAGGAGCGAACCGGTGATCGCGATCGGCGTGCCGAAGCCCGCGACGCCTTCGAGCAGCGCGCCGAAGCAGAAGCCGATCGCGACCAGCACGATCCGGCGATCGTTGGGGAGGTGGTCCAGCGTCCAGCGGCGGAAGGCGTCGAAGCGCCCCGAGACGACGGACACGTTGTAGAGCAGCATCGCGTTGAACACGATCCACATCACCGGCCACAGCGCGAACACGACGCCGTTGAGCGTCGCGCTGATCGCGAGCCCGACAGGCAGCTTCCAGACGCCGACCGCGATGACGAAGCCGACGACGAGCCCGGCGAGCGAGGCTTGCCAGGCGGGCCGCCGCAACACGCCGAGCAGGACGAGGACGGTGGCGATCGGCAGGCTGGCCGTCGCGAACGACAACGCAAGATTGCCCCCTACAGGGGTCAGGAGCTGCTGAAACATTGTGCCTCCCGTGCTTTCGCGACCGGAAGGAGACCGGCTCGCCGCCGCCGCTTGTCTCCGCGGCTCGGGGTAGATGTATCTAGCCGGCGGTCGCTTGGTCAATTCAGATTACCTTGACCGCCCCGGTCCATCCGACTTACCTAGGGCACGCTGCGCTGGAATAGAGGCGTCGCCGTCCTGTCATACCCGCGAACGCGGGGTCCAGGCCGCCGCCGCGAACCACTCATTGTGAAGCGCCCGCGCCCTACGCCGCTGGGCGCCTGCGCTCGCGGGCGCGACGGCCGTGGGTGACGGGTTCGATTCGACCAAACAGCGCGCCCTACGGCAGGGATGCCGCCCGCGTTGAGAGGGGAGGCGAGCTTGAGCGTCACCATCAAACCGGCCCGTCTGGCGGATGCGATCGCCGACCGCATTCAGGCGCTGATCGTCGAGGGGGTGTTGCGGCCGGGCGAGCGACTGATCGCCGAGCGCGAGCTCGCCGCCAAGCTCGGCGTATCCAGGCCTTCCCTGCGCGACGGCCTTGCGCAACTCGAGGCCAAGGGGCTCGTCGTCGTCGGCAAGACCGGAACGACCGTCGCGTCCTATCTCGCCAAGCTCGCCGATCCGCTCGCCGAGATGTTTCGCGACGACGAGCGCGTTGCGGCCGATTATTTCGAATTCCGCGCCGTGGTCGAGGCGGACGCGGCGCGCTCGGCCGCCCGGCGCGCGACCGAGGCGGACCGGCAGATCCTTCGCCGCTGCCTCGACGACATGCGGCGAGCCCATGAAGCCGGGGACGCTGCGAGCGAAACCGAGGCGGATGTCGGACTGCATGTCGCGATCTACGAGGCGGCGCACAACGTGGTGGTGCTGCATGTCATGCGCGCTCTGGCCGATCTGCTGCGCCAGGGCGTCTTCTTCAATCGCGAAAGTCTCTATCGCCGGCCCGGCGTGCGCGAGGCCCTGCTGGAGCAGCATTTGCGCATCGGCGCCGCGGTGCTCGACGGCGATCCGGCGGCAGCCGAGGCGGCCGCCTCCGGCCACATCGCTTTCCTGCGCGAAGCGCACGCCGAGATGCGCGGCGAGGAAATGCGGCAGGCGACCTCGCTGCGCCGCATTGCGCGACAAGACATCGTAGCGGCTTGAATGAGGGCGGATCAGAAGGTCCTTCCCCCCTCTCGGGGGCGGCCGAAGGCGCTAAACCAGCACCGGAGTCGCCGCCATGCCGGCCTTGCCGAAGACGCGGCGGTAGCGCTCGACCTCCTCGGGCATTCCCAACACTTTATTGGGATTGTCGGAGAGCTTGACGGCGGGGCGTCCATCCGCCTCGGTGACCTTGCAGACGAGCGAGATGGCCCTGAGTTCGCCGTCGACGCCGGCTGGCGCGCAGCCTTTGAAGTCGTTGGTGAGGTTGGTGCCCCAGCCGATCGAGAGATTGATCCGCCCGCGCAGCGTGCGCACCGCCGCCTCGATCGAGTCGATGTCCATCGCGTCGGACAGCACGATCAGCTTCTTGCTGGGGTCGCGGCCGCGCCGCTTCCACCAGGCGATCAGCTCTTCCGCGCCTTCGATCGGCTCTTTGGAATCGGGCCGCGCGCCTTTCCAGTCGGCGACCCAGTCGGGGGCCCGCTCGAGGAAGGACGTCGTGCCGAAGCAATCGGGCAGGACGACCAGGAGATTGCCGTCGTACATGCGCGACCAGTCGCGCAGCACGTCGTAAGGCGCCGCGCGCAGGGCGTCGTCGTCGTTGGCGAGCGCCGCATAGACCATCGGCAGCTCGTGGGCGTTGGTGCCGATCGCCTCGAGGCCAGTGTCCATCGCGTGCTTGACGTTCGACGTGCCGACGAAATTGGCGCCCAGCCCCTCCTGCATCGCCTCGACGCACCAGCGCTGCCAGAGGAAGCCGTGCCGCCGGCGGGTGCCGAAATCGGAAATCCGCACCGGGCCTTCGGCGGCGAGCGCGCGCAGGCGTTCGACCTTGCTCCACAGCTTGGCCTTGGCGCGCGCGTAGAGCACGTCGAAGTCGAAGCGGCTCATCGCGCGCATGGCGGCGCGGGCGCGCAGCTCGTTGATGATGGAGAGGGCCGGGATCTCCCACATCGTCGTTCCCGTCCACGGACCGGCGAAGCGCAACTCGTACTGGCCGTCGCAGCGGGTCAGCTCGTATTCCGGCAGGCGGAATTCGCTCAGCCACTCCATGAATTCCGGCTCGAAAATCTGCTTCGTGCCGTAGAAGGTGTTGCCGGCGAGCCAGATCAGTTCGTTCTTGGCGAGCCGCAAGCTGCGCGCATGGTCGAGCTGGTCGGTGAGTTCGCGCTCGTCGACGGTGTCGGCGAGGCGGACCTCGATGGAGCGGTTGATGAGCTGGAAGGTCACACGGCGATTGCGGTGAAACTTCCAGATCATCTGGAGCATCAAAATTTTGTAAAAGTCCGTATCGAGCAGCGTCCGCACGATTGGATCGATGCGGAAGGTGTGATTGTAGACACGCGTGGCGATATCCGGGATCATGGCTGGAGTTTAGGGGCCGGCGCGGCGAGCGACAAGGGCGTGCGCGCATTCCTGAACCGACGCCGGCCGGAGAGCGAGAAGAGGATGCGTCCGTGGATGAAGCCGTGAAGCCAGCGCTGCGCGTCGGGCTGTTCGTGACCTGTCTTGTCGACCTGATGCGCCCGAGCGTCGGCTTCGCCGCGGTCAAGCTGCTGGAGGAAGCCGGCTGCAAGGTCGTCGTGCCCTCGCAGACCTGCTGCGGACAGCCCGCGTACAATTCCGGCGATCGCGCGACGGCCCAGGCGATCGCGCGTCAGACGATGGCCGCCTTCGAGGATTGCGACGCCGTCGTTGCGCCGAGCGGCTCCTGCGCCGGGATGCTCGCCAAGCACTATCCCGAGCTGTTCGCCGACGAGCCGGACATGGCCGTCAAGGCGAACGCCTTCGCCGCCAAATGCCACGAGCTCGTCAGCTTTCTCTTCGACCGGCTCGGCGTGCGCAAGGTGTCGGCGCGCTACGACGGGGCGGTCGCCTATCACGATTCCTGCTCAGGGCTGCGGGAGCTCGGGGTCATGAGCCAGCCGCGCAAGCTGCTCGCCAGCGTCGAGGGTCTGCGGCTCGTCGAAATGAACGAGGCGGACGTCTGCTGCGGCTTCGGCGGCACCTTCGCGGTCAAATACGGCGAGTTGTCCGACGCGATCGTTCGCCAGAAGAGCGCCAACGTCGCGGCGAGCGGGGCGGACACGCTGCTCGCCGGCGATCTGGGTTGCCTGATGAACATGGCCGGCAAGATGCAACGCGAGGGCCGGGCAGTGAAGGTGCGTCACGTCGCCGAAGTGCTGGCCGGCATGACGAACGATCCGCCGATCGGCGAAGCCGCGACAGGAGCCAAGCGATGACCATCGCCGTTACGACGCCCCGCTTCAAGGACAACGTCCATGAAGCGCTGCACGACGAGCGCCTGCAGGGCGCCCTGCTTCACGCCAGCAATTTCATCGGCCGCCGATCGACCGCGGTCGATCGCCTGCCCGAGTTCGACGCCCTGCGCGACAGCGCGCGCGCGATCAAGGACCACACGCTTGCGCATCTCGACCTCTATCTCGAGGCCTACGAGCGCAAGGTCGCCGAAGCGGGCGGCCAGGTGCACTACGCGCGAACCTCGGCCGAGGCGGTCGATATCGTGCTCGGCCTCTGCAAGGAGCGCGGAGCCAAGGCCGTCACCAAGGGCAAGTCGATGATCTCCGAGGAGATCGGCCTCAACGCCGCGCTCGAGGGCGCTGGCGTCGAGGCGATCGAGACCGACCTCGGCGAATACATCATTCAACTGCGCGGCGAGGCGCCCTCGCACATCATCGCGCCCGCCATCCACGTGACCAAGGCCGACGTCGAGGCCGACTTCCGCCGCGCCCATCGCGACCTGCCGCCCGATCGCGACCTCTCGCAGCCCGAGCAGTTGCTCGGCGAAGCGCGCGGCATCCTGCGCAACAAGTTCCTCACCGCCGACATCGGCATAACCGGCGCGAATTTCCTCGTCGCCGAGACGGGCACGTCGATCATCGTCACCAACGAAGGCAACGGCGACCTGACGCAGATCCTGCCCAAGGTCCATGTCGTCGTCGCTTCGATCGAAAAGCTCGTGCCGACGCTTTCCGACGTCGCGCAGATCCTGCGCGTGCTGGCGCGTTCGGCGACCGGCCAGGACATGTCGGTCTATACGACCCTCTCCACCGGGCCGCGCCGGCCGGGCGATCCGGATGGGCCGGAGGAATATCACGTCATTTTGCTCGACAACGGCCGCTCGGCGATGCTGGGGGGCGATTTCGAGGACATGCTCCGCTGCATTCGTTGCGGCGCCTGCATGAACCATTGCCCCGTTTATCACGCGGTCGGCGGGCACGCTTACGGCTGGGTCTATCCCGGCCCGATGGGCGCCGTGCTGACACCCTCTCTGATCGGCGTTGCCGAGGGCGGCCAGTTGCCGAACGCTTCGACCTTCTGCGGGCGCTGCGAACAGGTCTGTCCGATGCGGATCCCGCTGCCGAAGATGATGCGCCACTGGCGCGAGCGGGAGTTCGAGCGCCATCTGTCGCCTGCGACGGTGCGCTCCGGCCTCGCCTTCTGGGCCTTCTTCGCCAAGCGCCCGGCGCTCTATCGCTTCGCCACCAATCTCGGGATGCGCGCGCTGAATCTAGCCGGGCGCGCGCGGGGCCGTTTCTCCTGGCTACCCTTCGCCGGCGGGTGGACGCGCTATCGCGACATGACGGCGCCGCAGGGCCCGACTTTCCAAAGCCAATGGCGCGCCAAGAGTGGAGCCGTCCGATGAGCGCCCGTGACGACATTTTCGCCGCCATCCGCCGCTCGCTGCATGTGACCGGCGATGAGGCGCCCCGCCGCGCGGCGGTCGCCTCGCGCCTCGCCGAGGCGCCGATCGGGATTGTGCCGCAGCGCGGGCAGGGCGATGCGGCCCATCGCGCGACGACCTTCAAGGCCGAAGCGGCGCGCGCGCAGGCAAGCATCGCCGAGATCGCGCGGGTGGAGGACGTCCCGGCCGAGATTGCTCGCTTCCTGCGCGACAACAATTTGCCGGCGACCTTGCGGATGGGCGACGATGAGCGGATCGGCGCTCTGCCCTGGGCGGAGACGTCGCTGGAAATTTCGTTCGGACCGTCCGACGGCCACGACCTCAACGCAATCAGCGTCGCCTTCGCGGCGGTGGCGGAGACCGGCACGCTCGCCCTGGTCTCGGGGCGCGACAATCCCACGACCCTCAATCTGCTGCCGGACAACCACATCGTGATCGTCTTCGCGTCGGACCTCGTCGGCGATTTCGAGAGCGTGTTCAGCAAATTGCGCAGCGTCTACGGCCAGGGGAGGGCGCCGCGCACGCTCAACTTCATCACCGGCCCTTCGCGCTCGGCCGACATCGAGCAGACGCTGCTGCTCGGCGCGCACGGGCCGCGGCGTTTGCACATCGTCGTCATCGGCTGACCGCCGCCGCAAGAAAGCCGCCTTAGGAGGCGATTTAGTAACCAACTCATGGTTGATGCTGCTTTGAGCATCCCGTGAATCTCGAGTTGGTCGCAACCGTGGCTGGGCTTTCGAATATGGTGTTTCGAATCGCATTGGCGTGCGGCGTCGCCGGCCTCGCCTTGAATTGCGCCTTTGCGCAAGACAGCGCTACGCCTGCGCCTGTCGCGGCGCCCGCGCCTGTCGTTGCGCCTGCGCCTGTCGCGGCGTCCGTGCCAGCTGCGGCGTCCGCGCCGGCTCCCGGGCCCGCGCCTGCCGGGGCTGCGGCTTCCGCTCCTGCGGCGGCGCCCGCCGCTGTCGCTTCCCCGGCCGCGCCGACTACCCCCGCCGCGCCCGCGCCGGCTCCCGCCGCCGCAACGGCCCCTCCGGGCCCGGCCGCAGCGCCCGCTTCCGCCTCCGCTCCGGCCGCGGCGCCCATCCCGGTCCTCCTCCCTCCCAAGCCGAGGCGCCGGCTCACGCCGCCGCCTCCGCGTCTCGAGACGGCGCTGTCGACCGATCCGAATCCGACCTTGCAGCCGGAAACCTACGTCTTCACCGCCAAGGCCGCCGATCGCTACGCGGCGATCGTCGCGGCCGGCGGCTGGCCGACCAATATCTCGCCATTGCGGCCCGGCTCGCGGGGGCTTGCCGTCGCCAGGCTGCGCCGGCGCCTTACGATCGAAGGCGACCTCGACGCCAATCAGCCGATTGACGGCCCAACCGCGGAGGTCTGGGACGCCGATCTGACGGCGGCGGTGAAGCGCTTCCAGTCGCGCATGGGTCTGCGCGAAACGGGCGTCGTCGCCGGCGCCACGCTGAAGGCGATCAACGTCCCCGCTGAGACGCGCCTGATGCAGCTCCGAGCGAGCGCGCAACGGCTTTCCTCGATCAACTTTTCGTTCGGCGAGCGTTACGTCGTCGTCAATTTGCCCTCGACCTCGGTCGAGGCGATCGAAAACGGCCGCGTCGTGCATCGCTATGTCGCGATCGTCGGCGATCCCGAGCACCCCTCGCCGGAGATTGCCGCCCATATTTCGGTGATCAACCTCAATCCGACCTGGACGGTGCCGACCTCGATCATCAAGAAGGAGATCATCCCGCGGATGCAGCGGGATCCGGGCTATCTCGCGCGCGAGAAGATTCGCATCCTCGACGGGAGGGGCGTCGAGATCAATCCCAAGTCGATCAACTGGGAGACGGAGCGGGCGGCCAATTACATCCTTCGCCAGGATTCCGGCGCCGGCAACTCGCTCGGCTCGATCCGCATCGGGATGCCCAACAAGCTCGCCGTCTACATGCACGATACGCCCTCGAAGCGGCTGTTCGGCGCCGACTACCGGTTCCTGAGCCACGGCTGCGTCCGCGTGCAGGGCGTCTACGATTACGCGGAATGGCTTCTGCAAGGCACGCCCGGCGGACCGTCCGGCGTATGGAGCAAGAATGCGCTGCTCGCCGAGATGAAGACCGGCGCCCGCGAGGACATCAAGCTGACCCAATCCGTCCCGGTGATCTGGGTTTATCTCACCGGCTGGTCGAATCAGGTCGGCGTCGCGGATTTTCGTGACGACGTTTATGGGATCGACCCGCAAAGCGAAGCGACCGCGAGGGCCGAACCGATTTCCCAGGCCGATCTGCCGGAACAGCCGTCGGAGGCGCCGCCGTTCGCCCGCCAGGCCCAGCCGCCCGCGCCGCCGCCCCACGCGGACGCTCCGGCCCCCTCCGGGCTCTTCTCGCTGCCGCTGTTCGCGCCGTTCACGCCGCACTCGAGCAATCAATGAGCCGCGAGCGGCCGCTGCCGAATCGCGTCGATCCTTACGGGGAACTCGTCGCGACTCCGGCGCGCGGCTCGCTGATGGGGAATCGCGGCGGCCGGTTTCATCGCCCCAATCGCACGCTCGGCCGCCGCCGCTGGGCGAGCCGCCAGTGGATCGCTTGCGTCTGCGCCTTCAAAGGCCGGCATCGCACGGTTTGGGGCGAGGGCTATACCGAGCTTTTCTTCCTCGATGAGCCGACGGCGCTCGCGGCGGGGCACCGTCCCTGCTTCGAGTGCCGCCGCGTCGAGGCGACGGCCTTCGCCGCCGCTTTCCGCGACGGCGCTTCGCCGCGCGCCGTGGAGATGGACGCCGTATTGCATGAGGAGCGCCTGGAGGGCGCGCGCAAGCGCGTCTTCGAGACTCGTCTCGAGAGCCTGCCGGACGGCGCGATGATCGATCGCGACGGACAGCCCTTCGCCGTAAGGGCCGACGCTTTGCTGCCGTGGAGTTTCCTTGGCTACGGCGCGCCGCGGCCCCGCCCGCGCGCCGGCGCCGCGCGGGCCTTGACGCCGCCTTCGATCCTGCGCGCGCTTGCGGCGGGCTATCGGCCGCGTTGGGCCGACGCGCTCCATGCATCCTGACCCGAAATCGCCGATGCCGAGCCTGCGTTTTGCTGCGCTTGTCCTGGCTCTCGCCCTTGCGGGGTGCGCCGGCGGCGAACCGGTCGCGACCGGTCCCGTGAACCCGCGCTTCGCGCGGCAGGTCGCCGAGACGCGGCTCGATCCTGAGGCCGCGGTGGCGGCGCTGACGGCCTACCGCGCGAGCCGGCGTCTGGGCGCCGTGCGGCTCGATCCGGCCCTTACAGCGATGGCGCAGCGGCAGGCCGACGCGATGGTCGCCGCCAACACGCTCTCGCACGATGTGGCGGGCTCGTTCTCGAGCCGCCTCGCCAACGCCGGGATCGACATGAGCGAAGCGGGCGAAAATCTCGGCGCCGGCTATTTCTCGCTCGACGAGGCGATGACAGGCTGGCGCAATTCCTCCGAGCACAACGCCAATCTCTTGATGAAGAACGCGACCCGCATCGGCGTCGCCATCGCCAAAGACCCACATACCCGCTACGGCGTCTATTGGGCGTTGGAGCTCGCCAGCGAGCCGCAACGGAAAACGCTGAGCGCCGCGGCGCAGTGAGGCGGCGGGGTCGCGCGTCTTGCGCGCTCCGAGCCTCGCCCGTATGGATCCCCGCAGCGCGCGTCGCACTTCCGGGGGGAACATCATGCTTCGAAGTTGTTGTCTGGCTCTCGCCGTTCTCGCGGCGTCGTCGCATGTCGCCTGGGCTGGCGACGTCTTGGGCGAATGGGCGCGCGACGACGGCAAGGCGAAAGTGCGCTTCGCGGCGTGCGGCCCCGCGGTTTGCGGCGTCGTTTCCTGGCTGAAGGACCCGAGCGACAAGGCCAAGGTCGGCCAGCAGGTGTTCTTCGACATGAAGCCGAACGGCGACAACGCCTGGGCCGGCACCGCCTTCAATCCCGAAGACGGCCGCAACTACACCGGCAAGATGACGATGACCGGCAATCACCTCGTGACGGCGGGATGTGTGTTCGGCGGGCTGCTCTGCAAGTCGGTCGCCTGGACGCGGACTCGGTGAGGCGCGGAATCATCTTGGGGCTGGCGCTCGCTGCGGCGGGCGCGGCGCCGGCTGACGCCTTCGACTGCAAGCGCGCCGCCTCGGCAAGCGAAAAGGCGATCTGCGCCGATCCGGCGGCGCTCGCGGCGGACGCGGATCTTGGCAAGGCCTTCGAGGCGGTGCCGAGCGAAGCCAACGCCAAGGCGCGAGCGGAGATCGTCGCGGCGCAACTCGCCTGGATCAAACGACGCGACGGCGATTGCGCGGATCAGAAGGGAGCGGCGCTGGGGGCGTGCCTCGCCGAGGAAAGCCGCGCGCGCCTCGCTTTTCTGACGGGGGCGCCGGAGGCCGGTCCCGGGGCGCTCGGCCGGCTCGCGCCGGTGTTCCGCATGCAGAAGGGCGGCAAAGGTCGGGCGGACCTCGACATCGAGGTTCTCAAATTCGTCGACGCCTCGACGCCCGCCGCGCGCGCGTTCAACGCGGCGGTCGACGAGCTTTCCGCCGATATCGAGGAGCCGGATAAGGACGATTTGGCAGCGGACCGCTACGCCTACGCTTGGTCGATGCGCCTCGCCTACGCCTCTCCGCGCCTGATCTCCGCGCATACGGAAGGATATGCCGACACCGGCGGGGCGCATCCCAATTCCTTTACCTCCAACATCAACATCGACGTTGCGCACGGCCGCGAGGCGACGTTCGATTCGCTTCTCGACAAGCCCGCGGCGCAGAAGGTTTTCGCGCTGTGCCTCAAACAAGTGAAGGACCAGAGGCGGGAAAGGGAGGGCGAAGAGGAGACGGACGCCGGCGATATCGAGACGATCGCCAAGAACGTCGCCGAGGCGAGCGGCGATCTCAAGGTGTGGAGCTTCGGCGCCGACGCCGCGACGCTCACCTACGATCCTTATGCGGTCGGCGCTTACGCAGAGGGCGCTTTCGAATGCGTGCTTCCGTATCCGACGTTGCGCCCGCTGGCCAAGGCCGGCTTTCCGCTGCCGTAGCGCACGGCGGCGATACGCAGGAAGCTACTGCGCCGCCTGCGTGGTCGGGAAAGCGACTTCGACCAGCGTTCCCTGCTCCTTGCGGCTCTTGATCGAAAAGCCGGCGTGGTTGGCCTCGGCCAGCGCTTTGGTGAGCGGCAGCCCGAGGCCCGCTCCGCCGGTGCGGTGAGCGACGCCGATTTGACGGAACGGTTCGAGTGCGGCGACAAGCTCGCCTTCGTTCATGCCGGCGCCGGTGTCGCGCACGCGAATAACGGGATGCCCAGCTTCGTCGACCGCCGTGGAGACGATCACCTGACCGCCGGGCTCGTTGAACTTGACGGCGTTCGACATCAGGTTGAGCAGGATCTGACGCAGCGAGCGCTCGTCGGCCATCACATTCGGCAATTTGTCGAACAGCGACAAGCGCACGATGATGCGCTCCTGCGCCGCCTGCGGCTGCATCAAGGAAACGCATTCGCGCACGATGCGATTGGCGTCGACCGGCGCGAATTCGAGCTCCAGCTTGCCGGCCTCGATCTTCGAGAGGTCGAGCAGATCGCTGGCGAGGCTGACGACGTGCTTGGCCGAGGCGTGAATGTCCTTGATGTAATCCTTGTAGCGGTCGTTGGCGACCGGCCCGAAGCGCTCCTCCATCATCACCTCGGCGAAGCCGAGAATGGCGTGCAACGGGGTGCGAACCTCATGGCTGATGCGCGCGAGGAAATCGGTCTTGCGCGCGCTCGCCTGTTCGGCTTCCTCGCGCGCCGCCTCGAGCTTGCGCTCGGCGGCCTTCGCTGGAGACAGGTCGCGGATCAGCGCGCAATAGCGCGCCGCCGAGGAGGGCGCGGCGAGACGCGCCATGGCGAGCGTCATCGCGATCGATTGGCCGCGCCGGTCGCGGCCGAGGACTTCGCCGCGCGAGCCGAAGCGCTGGCCGCTTTCCTGCTTGATCTCCTCGAACCTCGCGGTCGCTTCGCTCTGGCTCTGCGGCGCGAACAGCAACAGAAAGCTTTCGCCGGCGACGTCGTTCAATTCGTAGCCGAACAGCATCTGCGCGGCACGGCTCATCGTAACGATGCGGCCGGCCGCGTCGAGGCCGATCACGCCGTCCGTCGCCGCTTCCAGTGTCGCCTCGAGATCGCGCGCGGCGGCCTCGTGCGCTTTCGCGTCGCTCTCGAGCGCGCGCAATTCCGCTTGGTGCTCGGCCTCCCGCGCGCGCCTCAGCGCGATCAGCGTCGCTGGCGCGTCGTCCCAGGAGATCGTCTGCACATGCGCGTCCACCGCGACGAGATCCCCGTCCGCAGTGACGAGCGGCATCGCGCCGCCGGCGCTCTCCTCGGCCATGGTCTGAACGTCGCGGCCGCGAAACATGCGCGTCAGCCCATCCGCGGCGCGAAGCTGGGCGAGGTCGGCGTAGCCGGCGAGATGCAGCATCGTCCGATTGAGATAGAGCGGCTCGCCGGCGCGCAACACCATCGCGCCGATCGGCAGCAGGTCGAGCAATTCGCCAGCGTCGGTGTGTGCGGCGGGGGTCGGCGCCTCGGGCGCGCCGGCTTCGAGGAGATCGATCAGGTCGCGAGCGCGCGGCGGCTCGGGAGCCTTTTCCTCGCTGCGGAGCGGCAGCCGCGCGCCGAGCGCGCGGGCGATCTCGCGGAAGGCGTCGCGCTCGTCGTTCGTCAGTTCGACGGTTTCGCGCTCGTCGGCGGCGCGGCGCGTCTCTTCAGCCGGATAAGCATAACCGGCGAGCGCGCCCGGGCGAATCGGAATGACATTCGGACCTCCGGGCGGCAAGGGCGCGGCTTGCCGAAGCATCACGATCTCGGCGCTGCGCTCGGGCGGCGCAACGGGCGCGAGCGGCTCGACCTCGGGCGGCGCCGGTTCAGAGGGGGCGGCGACGCTCGCCAAGGGTTGTTCTTCGATGGGCGCGGGTTCGGCGCTCAGCGGCGCCTCGCCCCGTGCAAAGGGGACCGTTTCGTCTGTGAAGAGGCCGAATCCCCGGAAGCCGACGAAGCGACCTTTGTCGATGGCCGGCGTTCCCGACAGCAACGCGATCCGCGCCGTCGGCTGTTCCGCTTCCGGCCAGGCGAGGCGCAAAGCGGAGAATGTCTTGTGCGCAGCGAGCGCAGCGGCGAGGGCGCCATCGGGGTCAAGCCCGACGCGCGCGGCGAGGGCGTCGAGCGTTTCGCCCGCGTCGGGCGCGTTCGCGCCGACGGTATGCTTAAGAGCGGCGTCGGGAGCGCCGAAACGCCCTTCGGCGTCGAGGCTCCACAGGAAGCGCCGTTGGGTGGGGGCGCTGGACGGCGCCACGGGCGCCACCGGGACGGCGACCTCCGCGACAGCCGGCGCCGGCTCGGCCTCGCCCGCCGCCTGCGGGGTGGCCAGCACGAGGAAATCTTGCCAGTCCATCGCGGCGATTCGGGTGCAAAGGAAACCCATCGGAAGCGCGCGGCGCCCGGCATAGAAGCGCAGCGATTCCATCCGCGGCGGCTTGCCTGGCGGCAGACTCTCGGCGAGGCGCCGCAGCCGCCTGGCGCCGGGGCTCTCGGCCCGGAAGACGACCGCCTCGAGCGCCTCCCGGCTGGCGACGCCGAACAGGGCGAGGACCGCCGGCGTCGCAAATTCCACCTGCGGCGGCTGTCCGACAGCGACGATCAGCGGCGCGCCTCGCGCGAGGCGATCGGCGAACGGCGAGCCGGCCAGCAAAGCGGCGACGTCGGAAAAGGTCATGACGGCTCGGTCGGCGGCGTCCATGGGGGGAATGGGGTCTCGTTGAAAGGCGTCAGTCGAAGGGCCGGGCCGATTCGATTAACGATCTCGCCCCCATGCTTACCAAAACCTTAAGGCCTTCGCTCGCATTTCGTCCATCCCGGCAAAACGCTGTCGTTGGACACAGTTAATCGTGTTGCGACGCAAAACCATGTTGCACCGCAACAACATTTTGGCTATATAGTGGGCAACGCAAAGAAGCGCGAGCACGCGCGCAATAGGTGAGGATGCCATGGCGACGCCCACTTTTGAGATCCCGAACGAATTGCGTGATTTTGCCGAGCGAAGCGTCGACCAGGCGCGCAAGGCCTTTGAAGGCTTCGTCGCGGTGGCCCAGAAGGCGGCCGGCGCGATGGACGGGGCCGCGGAAAGCACCCAGACCAGCGTGAAGTCGGTCGGATCGCAAGTGTTCGGCTACGCCGAGCAGAACGTCAACGCGGCGTTCGATCTGGCCCACAAGCTGGTGCAGGCCAAGGACCCACAGGAGGCCTTCACCCTCCAGAGCGAATATCTGAAATCGCAGCTCGCCAATCTCCAGGCGCAGGCCAAGGAAATCGGCGTGACGATCCAGAAGGGCGCGACCGGAGGCAAGTGACGGCGAAGAGTCGAAAGTTCAACGCTGACCTTTGAGGGAGATAGAGTATGGCCAATGGCCCCAAGAGGACTACCATCATCAACCAGCCCGTCTCCGACGACGCGATCGAGGCGGCGATCGCGCCCGTCGCGACCGTGACCGAGGAAACATTCAAAGCTGCCGAAACCGCCGCCCAGCCGTTGCGCGAGGTTCAGGGCAATCTGCGCAACGTGGTCGAGAAGGGTCTCGTCGAGACGCGCAACGCTTACGCGAAGGCCAAGAGCAACGCTGACGAGGCCGCCAGCGCGTTCGAGAGCAGCTATGCCGCGGCGAAGGCCGGCGTCGTCGCGATCAACGCCAAGGCGCTGGACGCGCTGCGCGCGAATGTCGAAGCCAACCTCGACTTCATGAAGTCGGCGATCGCGGCCAAGAACGTGGCCGACTACGTCACGCTGCAAAGTGAGTTCGCCCGCAGGCAGCTCGAAGCGATGACCGACCAGACGAAGGCGCTCAGCGAGCTCACCCGCAAGCTGGCGGTCGAAACCGCGGAGCCGATCAAGCAGCAGGTCGCCAAATCGTTCAGAATTTCGGTCTGATTTCGTCCTGGCCGCCCGGCGCTTTTCGCGCGCGGCGGATTGCGCGCCGTCCTCGAGGACGGCGCGTTTGATTCACGGGGTCAACCTTTCTCCGCGAGGCTCTTGCAACGAGCCGGCTTTGACACTAGTTTCCCGGCCGCGCCGTTCGGGCCGCCATAGCTCAGTTGGTTAGAGCGCTAGATTGTGGATCTAGAGGTCCCCCGTTCGAGCCGGGGTGGCGGTACCATCGCATAGCGGCGCAATCCTCTTCCGATCACCCAGTTCGCGGACGCCGGCGTCGTGCTGCGCTCGGCGACCAAGGCGACGTAAGCGCGCCTCAAAGCGTCTTTCCCTGGAACTCGCAGAGATCGGCGATCGGGCACCGCGGGCATTCCGGAACGCGCGCCTTGCAGACATAGCGTCCGTGCAGAATCAGCCAGTGATGCGCGTGCGGCAAGAACCGCTCCGGGATCACCGCCATCAACCCGTCTTCGACCTCGCGCGGCGTCTTGCCGCGCGCAAGTGGGATGCGGTTCGAGACGCGGAACACATGCGTATCGACGGCGAGCGTCGGCACGCCGAACGCCACATTCAGCACGACGTTCGCCGTCTTGCGGCCGACGCCGGGCAGCGCTTCCAGCGCTTCACGGTCGGCCGGCGCCTCGCCGCCATGATTTTCGATCAGCGCCTTCGACAAGGCGATCACGTTCTTCGCCTTGGTCTTGTAGAGGCCGATCGTCTTGATCCGTTCGGCGAGCGCCGTTTCGCCGAGCGCGGCCATCTTGGCGGGCGTGTCGGCGATCGCGAACAAACTCCGCGTCGCCTTGTTCACGCCGACGTCGGTCGCCTGTGCGGAGAGCGCGACGGCGACCAGCAGCGTGAAGGGGTTGGTGAATTCGAGCTCCGTCTTGGGCTCGGGCATCGCCGCGGCGAGGCGTTCGAAAACGGCTTCCGCGCGCGCGCGCCGCGCGGCGAGGGACCGGCCGCCGGGCTTGACCGGCCGCGGGCTTGACGAAGCGGTGACTGCCGATTTGCCTTGCGCCATGCCCGGCTTATATTCACCCGGGGCGAAGCCGCCAAGGGCGGAGAGGCGGCGAAAACCGAGTTGGGCATGGACGAGACGCCCCGCAGCGACGAGACGCCGATCCTCGCGATCCGGCTGACCCCTTACCGCTCGCTCGGTCCTTCTGGCGTGCGCGTTCTGCTCGGCGCCGTCTTCGTCGCGAGCGCGCTCTTCAGCCTGCCCTTCTATCTGATGGGCGCGTGGCCGATCGTCGGCTTTCTCGGCCTCGACGTCGCGGCGCTTTATATTGCGTTCCGCCTGAATTTTCGCGCCGCGCGCGCCTACGAGGATTATCACCTCACTTATTTCGAGCTTCTGTTTGCGCGCGTGAGCGCGCAAGGGGCTCGGCGCGAGTGGCGGTTCAATCCGATCTGGGTGCGGCTCGAGCGCATCGATCACGAGGAGTTCGGGCCGCAGCGGCTTTCCTTGTTGAGCCGCGGCCGGCGCTGGGAGATCGCAAGATTTCTCGGTCCGGACCAGAAGGCGGAGTTCGCGACGACCTTGACGCGGGGGCTCGCCGAAGCCCGGCGCGGTCCCCGCTACACCGAGTAACCGGCCTCAGCCAGCGTGGGCGAGCGGCCGCGCTTCGTCGGCGACTTCCGCGATCCGCGCGAATTGCGCGAGCCGGCCTGGCTTGCTGGTGCTGACGATCACGCAGCCCTCGGCGTTGCGATGCAGTGCGGCCTCGAGCACCGCAGGGACGTCGGCGGGACCTAGGCGCATCGCCGCACGAACGTAGCCGTAGGTGATCTGCAGCGGCCTGCCGTGGCGGACCAGCGCGTCGGCTTCGCGCTCGGAGAGGCTGTCGATCGTCTGGACGATCGGCGCCAGGGCGCTGTTGGGCGCGAGGAACCCCGCGAGCCGCCTGGCGTCGACGGCGATTCCGAAATGGGCGACCCGGTCGCGCTCGCTTTCGAGCCACCGCAGCCATTCGTCGGTCGCAAGGAGCGCGGCGTCGGGCTCGTGCAGGAGGTAGAGGTCGATCCGCTCGCGCCCGAGACGCTTGAGGCTCGCGCTCAGCGCCCCGCGCGCGCGGGCGACGCTCCAGTCGACGCTCGGCCGCGACAGCGCCGGAACGATCTTTCCCGCCGCCTTGCGCGCGAAGACGAGCGCGGCCGGCTGCGCCTCTCCGCCCGGCGAGTAAAGCCCGACCTTCGTCGCCACCGTCGCGTCGGGCCGCGCCTTGAGGAGCGGCGCGAGGTCCCGCTCCGCTACGCCGAAGCCGTAATAGGGCGCCGTGTCGAAGTGCGTAAACCCGTTGTCATAGGCCGCCGCGAGCAGATCGGCCCGGCGCTTGGCGCCGCCGACGTTGAACAGGCTCGCCGTGCCGAAAGCGAAGCGCGACACGCTGAGGCCGGAGCCCGGCACAATCACTCGTCTCATAGCTCCCCCCTTCTTGTTTCGATGCTGCGTGGCAGTTCGAAAGCGCCGGATGAGGGGGCCCATTCTGGGCCGCTGCGACCCCCTCTAGTAACGCGCTTTGCTTTCTGGTTGGCCCGCGACTGCTGTCGCCCCCGCGAAAGCGGGGGCCCAGATAACCGCCGCGGGCCTTCGCCCTTTGACTCCTGGATGCCCGCTTTCGCGGGCATGACAGGGGCCGCCTGCAGAGGCTGCTTCGACCAAAACGCAACGTGCTCTAAAACGCCGCTTGCCGGCGCACCAGCTCGTTGACCTTCTCGTTTTCCTCCGGCGTCAAATTGGCGGTCGCCGCGTCGAGTTCGGGGTCGTCGAGACCCGCGGTCTTGGCGAAGCGATTCCAGGTCGCCGCTTCGACCAGATCGCGCGGCACCCCGCGGCCGGTCAAGTAGAGATGGGCGAGCCGGTTCTGCGCGATGGGGTTGTTGCGCGCGGCCGCGCGCAGGAAGATCTTGGCTGCGCCGGCTTCGTTCTTTTCGACGCCGACGCCGTTGAACAGCATGATGCCATATTCGACTTGCCCGGCGATGACGCCCGCGTCGGCGGCGCGCTTGAGCCAATGTGCGCTTTCCCCGATGTCGAGCGGCACGCCGCGTCCCTCGCGCAGCATCACGCCATAGGAGTAGGAGCCGTCCTCGTCGCCAGCCTCGGCGGAGCGGCGGAAATATTCGGCCGCTTTGGCGAAATCCGGCTTCGCACCGCCCTCGCTATCGAGCGCCATCACGCCGAGATTGTAGAGCGCGTTGGCCTCGTTCTTTTGCGCCGCGAGCTCGAATTGCGCCTTGGCGGCGGCGCGATCCTTTGGGACGCCGGGCGCGCCGTTGAGCAGCAACACGCCGAGTTCGAACGCCGCTTCGCGGTCGCCGAGGCCGCTGGCGAGCCGATACCAATGCGACGCCTCGCCGGTGTCCTGCTTGACGGCGTAGCCCTCGCGGTAGATCTCGCCGATCAGCGTCATCGCCGCGGCGTCCTTAGAATTCGCGGTCACCCGCTTCATCGCCTCGCGGAACGCGGTGATGTAGAAGCCGCGCTGGTAAGCGCCGAACGCGATGTCTCCGCCCGCCTGCGATTCTCCTTCCGGTTCGGCGGCGGCGGGATCGGTCGGGGCGCCGAAGGTCGGTAGCGGCGCCTGGGCGAGGGCGCTGAGGGGAGTGAGGGCGAGGAGGGTCGCGACCCCCGTCTTCAATATCCAATTCACGGCTTCGTTTCCCGTCTCACCTGAGCAGAGCCTGCGCGCGAGAGACGGCCAAGGCCGGCGAATCCGCGCGCCAGACCGCGTCGCCAAGCGCGACGAAATCCGCGCCCGCCTCGCGGATCGCCGCCGCCGCCTCCAGCGTCTGCGCATAGCCGACGCAAGCCGTCTCGAAAATTTCCGTCCACCAGGCGACGCGCTCGACCGTCTCCACGAGTGGCGGCGTGAAGCCGTCCGGGCGCGGCTCGCCGAACATCACGTAGTCGGCGCCAGCTTCGCCCGCGTTCATCGCGTCGTCGCGGCCGCGAAGCTCGCCCACCCCGACGATGCGGTCTGGATGAAGGCTCGCCAAAGCGTCGGCGAGGTCGCGGGCCGCCCCTGAAATATGCGCTCCGTCCGCTCCGGCGCGCGCGGCGAGGCGCACGTCGTTCTCGACGAGGGTCGCGACATCGCGCGGCGAGGCGACCTCGACCAGGCGCTGCGCAATACGTTTTGCGTCGCCCTCGGACCCCGCCGCGACGCGCACCAGGACGCTGGCGACGTCGCCGGCCGCCAGGGCCTCGGCAAAGCGGGGAGCGAAGGCTTCCAATTCGCCGGCGCTCAGCGGCGGCGTAATGAGATAGAGGCGGCAGGAGGAGGCGGCGACCATGGAGCGCGGGCAAATCTCGGTTGCAACGGAACTTGCCGACCAATGCGGCCAAAAGTGCGGCCGCGCAACCCCCGATGCCTCAGCTTGCGAAAGCCTCCCGAAGCCGCTCGAACTGCGAGGCGACGGCGCTCAGTCGCGGCGTCGGCGCACGCTCTCGGGTCGCCGCCATCGATTTGTCGAGATGGGCGACGCGCGCCTGCAGGCGAATCGACTTCAGCGTATATTGGCGCAGCGCCGTCGGCAGTTGCTCGAACAGCTCCGCAGAGCAAGCGACGTCCTGCTCCGCCAAGCGCACCCGATGCTTGTCGGAGAGCGCCTGAGCCGTGGTCAATTCCCCCTCGTTGACGGCGCGTTGCAGCAGCAGCCACGAGGCGACCTGCATGAGGCGGGTCGTCAACCGCATGCTCTCCGTCGCGTAGGCCACGGCGACCGGGCGGGGCAACTGCCGCGATTCCTCGCGCCCGGCTCCGTCGAGATAGGCGGCCGCCTCCTCGACGAGGCTCATCCCTTCCTTGAACAGCGTTTTAAACGCGTCCGAGGCAGCCAGCTTGTGCACGAACGAGACTGTGTTGACCGCGTTCGGCTCCGCCGGCGACCAACTCTGCATCCAACCTTCGCTGCCCCGCATAATCCGTACTCCTAACCCGAGATGTCGCGCGCGAGGGGATTCGAGCGCGATGTTCCGGGACGTGGTGGCAAGATTAACGCCGACATTCGTGCATAGGTGGTTTACTTTTTGATAAGGTTAACGAAGCCCTAACGCAAAAGCAAAAAAGCGAAAAAATAGCCGCCCGAGGGCGGCTGAAGGAGGTTCATCTTGGGAGGCATCGAACCGAACGGACAGGAGCCATTCAGAACCCGAAACTTGGGTCGATCAGATTCATAATTGATAATCGTTAATAAGAGATTACCAAACAGGCGAAAAGGCGCCGTTTTCCCGTGCCGAAATGGTGCAGCGCGCTGGTCGTTTCGAGATGAGACGCAGACCCAGGAACTCGCGAGGAGGACTACGCGTTAGGTCAGGTCTTGAAAAAGGCGCTCGCCGCCTCGCGCGTCGCCTCGCGGGACTTGATGGCGGCCTCGAGCCGAGCGATTTCCTGCTTGAGCGCGGCGATGCGCTCGGCCAGCTCTGGCGCCGACAGGTCGTCGAGCGGCTGCCCGACCTCGTGGACCGGCGTCGGCGAGCGCTTTGCTCCGAATACGGAGTCTTGGTCGAAATCGGCCATTCGCGCCTCCCTCAAATCGGCGCCGCCTCAAACCGGCGCGTCGCCGCCCATGATGAAGCCGCCGCCCAGCACCCGCGCGTGGGGGTCAGGCGAAGCGTAGAAGACGCAGGCTTGGCCCGGAGAGACGCCGCTCTCGGGTTCGTCGAATTCGACCTCGCCGTCGGGAAACAATGTCGCCGGCGCCGGCGGGCGGGTGGAGCGCACCCGCGCGGCGATCGACATCCCGTGGGCGGGAACGCCAGCCAGTTCGCCATCGCCGATCCAGTTCACGTCGCGCAACCGGATGCGCGGCGTCGCCAGCGCCTTGCGAGGCCCGACGACCACGCGCGCCGTCCGCGCGTCGAGCGCAACGACGTAGAGCGGCTCCGCGGCGGCGACGCCGAGACCGCGCCGCTGGCCGATCGTGTAGTGCAGAATGCCGGCGTGACGCCCGAGCACCCGGCCGTCGACATGGACGATCTCGCCAGCTTCGGCGGCGCCCGGCAGCAGCCGCTCGATCATCTCGCTGTAATGGCCGGCGGGGACGAAGCAGATGTCCTGGCTGTCCGCCTTGTCGGCCACGGTCAGGCCGAATTCATGCGCGAGAGCGCGCACCTCCGGCTTCGGCAGGCTTCCGAGCGGGAAGCGCAACATCGCGAGCTGCTCGCGGGTCGTCGCGAAGAGGAAATAGCTCTGGTCGCGTTCGGCGTCGGCGGCGCGATAGAGCGCCCGGCCGCCCTGTCCATCGTCGTCGGCGACGACGTAGTGCCCGGTCGCCAGCACGTCCGCGCCGAGGTCCTTGGCGGCTTCGAACAGGTCGGCGAACTTCATGTGCTGATTGCAGGCGACGCACGGGATCGGCGTCTCGCCGGAGACATAGGCGCGCGCGAAGGGCTCGATCACCTTCTCGCGGAAGCGGGTCTCATAATCGAGAACGTAGTGGGGGATTGCGAGCCGCGCGGCGACATCGCGCGCGTCATGGATGTCCTGCCCGGCGCAGCAGGCGCCCTTGCGGTGGGTCGCGGCGCCATGATCGTAAAGCTGCATCGTGACGCCGATGACGTCATAGCCGTCGCGCGTGAGCAGCGCCGCGACGACGCTCGAGTCGACGCCGCCCGACATCGCCACGACGACGCGCGTGTCAGCCGGCGCCTTCGGCAAACCGAGGCTGTTGACGGGGCGAGGCGGGACGATTTGGTCGACAGGCTGAGCCAGCATGGGGTCTATCCGGGGCCGATCTGGCCGTTCATTTGGGTGCTTATAGCACCGGAATCCAGCGCGATGGACGAAAAAGTCGCCCGCCGAAACTGCGGGGCGCCCGCACCGGAAAGTCTGGGCGCGAGATGGCCAAATCGAGGAAAATCATCGCAAATTGAAACACTTTGTTATGAAATTCTGCGGTTTCGGTTTAGCCAATTCTTAAGTCGCGACCCGTAGTCTTGCCGCCAGTTGGACTTGCGTTTGTGTGAGAGTCAAATGAGTGAAACGCTTCGACCGAGGGTGAAGTACGTGATTGGTCCGGACGGAAGTCCGCTGACCATCGCCGATTTGCCGCCTCCTTCGACTAAGCGCTGGGTTATCCGCCGTAAGGCGGAAGTAGTCGCCGCCGTGCGCGGAGGCCTTCTTTCGCTCGAAGAGGCTTGTTCGCGTTACACGCTCACGGTGGACGAGTTCCTGAGCTGGCAAGTCTCGATCGACCAATTCGGCCTCGCTGGCCTGCGTACGACGCGCATTCAGCAATACCGCCACTGAAAGGCTGCGCGCGTAGTCCCCTGCGCGCGACCCGCCTCCCAGTCCTTTCCTTTGTGCGGCCCGCTTCGCCGTCGTTCCCGCCCCGGAACGGCGGCGAAGTTCTATGAGCGTCTTAGATCGCCGCCGCTGGAAGCGGCGCCCGCCCCAAGATCATGTCCGCCGCCTTCTCCGCGACCATCATGGTCGGCGCATTGGTGTTGGACGAGGGTACGAACGGCATCACCGAGGCGTCGACCACGCGCAGGCCCATGAGGCCGCGCAGCTTGAGGTCCGGCGTCGTCACCGCGTCGGGGCCGCTCCCCATCGCGCAGCTTCCGGCGGGATGATGGTCCGTCTTGCAGGAGCGGTAAGCGTATTGCGCGAGATCCTCGTCGCTTTCGAGCCCGTCGCCGGGCAGACGTTCGGCGAGCACGAAGGGCCTCAGCGCCGGCTGGCGCATGATTTCGCGCGCGAGGCGCAGGCCCCTGATGGCGCATTGGCGATCGTAAGGGTCGGCCCAATACTGGGGGTCGATCAGTGGCGCCACGGCGGGGTCCGCGCCGGCGAGCCGCACCGTGCCGCGCGAGCGGGGCCGCAGAAACGCCGAGTTGAGCGTCACGCCAGGATTTTTCATCTGCGCGACGCCCGCCTCGATTCCGGAGCCGAGCCCGAGATGGAACTGGATGTCGGGCGAGCGCGCGTTTTTGTCGGCGTACCAGAAGCCGCCGGTCTCGAAGAGCGTCGAGGTCACCGGGCCGGTCTTGAAGAGGAGATATTGCACGCCCGCCCAGATCGTGCGGTCCAGCCGCGCGACGCGGTCGTAGGTGTGGTCGCCCGTGCATTCGGCGATCACATAGAGATCGAGGTGGTCCTGGAGGTTGGCGCCGACCCCGGGGAGGTCGTGCACGACGGGCACGCCTGCTTTGCGCAATTCGTCCGCCGGGCCGATGCCGGAAAGCTGCAACAGGCGCGGCGAGCCGATCGCGCCGCAGGAGACGATCAGCTCGCGGTCGGCGTGGATCGTCTCGACGCCACTGGGGCCGGCGACGCTGACCCCCACCGCCCGGCCGTTCTCGACGACGACCTTGAGCGTCTGGACGCCCAAGCGCACCGTCAGATTGGGTCGCGTCCGTGCGGGTTTCAGAAAGGCCGAAGCGGCGGAACTACGCGCCGCATTCCGCGTCGTGAGCTGATAATGGCCGATGCCGTCCTGCACCGCGCCGTTGAAATCGTCGTTGAAGGGAATGCCCGCCTCCTGCGCCGCGCGGATGAAGGCGTAGCTGATCGGCGGCGGATTGACGGGATAGGAGACGCCCAGCGGGCCGCCGTAAGAATGATAGGCGTTGACGAGGCGCTGGTTGTCCTCCGAGCGCTTGAAGTACGGCAGGATCTCCCTGTAGCTCCAGCCCGCGCACCCCGCCTCGGACGCCCAGGCGTCGTAATCCCTGGCGTTGCCGCGCGTGTAAAGCTGCGCATTGATGGTCGAGCCGCCGCCGATGATCTTGGCCTGGGTGTACCAGATCGACCGGCCGCCGAGATGCTTCTGCGGCACGGTGCTCCAGCCCCAGCTCGCGACCCCCTTGGTCATCTTGGCGAAGCCGGCCGGCATCTTGAACAGCGGATGCGCATCGCCGCCGCCCGCTTCCAGCAGCAGCACTTTGATCGCCGGGTCTTCGCTCAGCCGCGCCGCGAGGACGCAGCCGGCCGGCCCGCCGCCGACGATGACGTAGTCGTAGCCCATCCGAAGATCCTCAGGTCGTAAAGGCGGTCTTGGCCGAGAGCTCTGTCTTGACGATGTGGTCGGCGACCCGCAGCGCCTGCGCCGCCACCGTCAGCGACGGATTGACCGCCGCCGATGTCGGCAGGAAGGACGCGTCGACCACGAAGAGATTGGGATGGTCGTAGGCGCGGCAGTAAGGATCGAGCGGCGCCGTCGCCGGGTCCGCGCCAATGCGGATCGTGCCGCACTGGTGCGAGGGGGTGCGGCGGTCGAACACATGCCACAGGGTGATCGGATAGCCGGCGGCGCGAAGGCGCTCGCGCAACCGCGCGACGAGCCGCAGATGCGAATTCCAATTGCTTCGCTTCCAATCGAGGCGGATCTGCGAGCCGTCGACAGTGACGCGGCTCTCGGGATTCGGCAGGTCCTCGCTCATCGCGAGCCAGTCGACCGCGTGGCGGCTCACAAAGCCGAGCGTCCATTCCGGCGCCCATTTGATGCCGGACTTGAGGATCGGCGGCGTGACCCGGCCGAGCAATTGGATGTCGCCAAGCGGCGGCCCGCCGCGCCCGTCGTCAAGATAGAAGTCGTGGATCCCGAGCGTCTTCTGATAGATCGAGTCGTTGACCGTGCGCGGGTCGACGGCGAGCACGGCCGACAGATTGTGGTTCATGAAATGGCGGCCGACCATGTCGGAGCGATTGGCGAGGCCGCGCTCGCGCGAGCGCAGCAGCAGCGCCGCCGAATTGACCGCGCCGGCCGAGAGCACGACGAGCTTGGCGCGAATGACGCGCGTTTCGCCGCCGACGCGATATTCGACGCCCGTGATGCGCTTGCCGTCGGAATCGACCAGCAGCCGCTGCACGTGCGCGCCGGTCCTGAGCGCGACATTGGGATAGGCGAGCGCGGCCTTGAGGCCGCAGCTCTCGGCGTCCATCTTGCCGAAGCCGGTGTCGGGATAGGCGTCCCACGTCGTCTTGGCGCGCGCGAGCCAGGTGTCGATGTCGACGCCGAGCGGCAGCGAGAAGGGCCTTAGGCCGACCCGCGTCATTCGCGCGCGCGCGGCGGCGATCGCCCGCTCATCCGGCACCGGCGGAAAGGGGTAGGGCGTCGAGTGGCGCGGCTCGGTCGGATCCTGCCCGAGCGCGCCGCGCACGCGATAGAGCGCCTCGGCGCGCGCGTACCACGGCTCGAATTCGTCGTAGTCGAACGGCCATCCCGGCGTCACGCCCTCGGCGTGCTGGATGGGACGAAAGTCCTCGGCGCGATAACGGATCAGCACGGCGCCGTAGAGCTTGGTGTTGCCGCCGACGTAATAATAGTTGCCGGGATTGAACGGCGTCCCTGCGGCGTCGATCCAGCTTTCGTGCGGCCGATAGACGCCGCGCTGGAAGATGGCCCGGGCGTCGCGCGTGTCGGGACTTTCGGTCAGCCGCTCGCCGCGTTCCAGAATGAGGATTTCCGCGCCCGAGGAGGCGAGCCCCGCCGCGCACGTCGCCCCGCCCATGCCGGAGCCGACGATGACGATGTCGACGGTGCGGGGATCAGTCATGGAAGCCCCCTTCCCCCCTCGCGGGGGAAGGTGTCACGCGTAGCGTGACGGATGAGGGGGGCGCCGTCAGGCGCGTCATCCGCGCAACGCCGCCTGAATGCGGGCGATCGCCAATTCGGTCGAGGCGATGACGAGATCGTTCGCTAGTCGCAGAATGCGAAATCCTTCTTGTTTGAACCAAGCGTCGCGCTTGCCGTCGCTCTGCGCTGCCGCGTGGTTCTGATGGCTGGGCCCGTCGATCTCTACGACCAGCCGGCGCTCCAAGCAGACGAAGTCGACAATGAAATTCCCAAGTGGGACTTGACGCTGAAACCTCAGCCCAAGGCAACGCCTGTTGCGCACCTCCCGCCAAATCATAGTCTCGGCGATGACAGCGTTGGCGCGCTGCTCGCGCGCGAAATGAAGCACGATGGACCGCGGGATTTCCTCCCCCATTGGAGCAACCTGATTCGAAGGGCTCGACGGGCAAACTCCTGCCCGCGTGAAACGCGCCTTGCGGCGCCCCCCTCATCCGTCGTCCCTGCGGGACGACACCTTCCCCCGCGAGGGGGGAAGGGGCCGGGCCTGCGGAATGCATCGCTCAAATCCGCCGCGTCGTGGCAGGGTCGAACAGCACGGCCTTGTCGAGGTTGAAAGCGAAGGCGTGGGTCTGGCCGACACGCAGCACGGCGTCGGCGCGCATGCGCGCGGTCACTTCCTTGCCGGCGATCTTGGTGACGACGAAAGTGTCGGAACCCGCCGGCTCGACGATGTCGACGATTGCGTCGAACTTGGCGACGTTGCGCGAATTGCGGTCGACCCCTTCGAGGTCGCTCACCGCTTCGGGGCGGATGCCGAAAATCACGGCGCCGCCTTCCTGCAACTTGGTCGCGTCCGCGCTCGACGGCGCCGGCAAGACGATCGGCTCGGCGCCGCCAGCCCGCTCGAGGATGATCGAGGCCGAACCGTTGGCGCGCGACACCTTGCCTTGCAGCAGGTTCATCGACGGCGAGCCCATGAAATCGGCGACGAACAGGTTGGCGGGCGAATTGTAGACTTCGTGAGGACTGCCGACCTGCTGCAATTCGCCGTCCTTCAGCACGGCGATGCGCGTCGCCAACGTCATCGCCTCGATCTGGTCGTGCGTGACATAGACGATCGTCGCGCCGGTGCGCTGATGCAGGCGCTTGATCTCGACGCGCATGTCGACGCGCAGTTTGGCGTCGAGATTGGAGAGCGGCTCGTCGAACAGGAAGACGCGCGGCTCGCGCACCAGTGCGCGTCCCATCGCGACGCGCTGGCGCTGGCCGCCGGAGAGCTGGCTCGGCCGGCGCGCCAGCAGGTGCTCGATTTGCAGGGTCTTGGCGACGTCGGCGACCGCCTTCTCGCGCTCGGGCTTCGGCACGCCGCGCATCTCCATGCCGAAGGCCATGTTCTGCGCGACGGTCATGTTGGGATAGAGCGCGTAGGACTGGAACACCATCGCGATGTCGCGCTTGGAGGGATGCAGGTTGTTGATCGTGTTGCCGTCGACGCGGATTTCGCCGGCGGTGATCGACTCAAGCCCGGCGATCGTGTTGAGCAACGTCGATTTGCCGCAGCCCGAGGGGCCGACCAGCACGAGAAACCCGCCCTTGTCGAGGCTGAGGTCGATGCCCTTGAGGATTTCCAAAGCGCCGAAGCGCTTGCGCAGACCATCGATTTCCAGAAAGGCCATGACCCTATCCTTTCACGGCGCCGGCCATCAGACCGCGCACGAAATAGCGACCGGCTACGACGTAGACGAACAACGTCGGCGCCGCGGCGATGATCGCCGCCGCCATATTGACGTTGTATTCGACGACCCCGGTCGATGTGTTGACGAGATTGTTGAGCGCCACCGTCATCGGCGACTGGTCGCCCGCCGCGAAGGTCGAGCCGAACAGGAAATCGTTCCAGATGTTGGTGAACTGATAGATCACCGTGACGATGAAGATCGGCGCCGAGTTCGGCAGCAGGATGCGCCGGAAGATCTGAAAGAAGCTCGCGCCGTCGATCTGCGCCGCCTTGACGAGCTCGGTCGGGAACGCCTCGTAATAGTTGCGGAAGAACAACGTGGTGAAACCGAGACCGTAGATCACGTGGACGATCACGAGATTGACGGTCGAATTGCCGAAACCGAAGGAGTAGCCCGTCGCGTCGGTCAGTTGATTGCCGATGTCGCCGAGCGTGCCGAGGATCACCGCCATCGGGATGATGACGGATTGAAACGGGATGAAGCAGGCGAACAGCATCATGCCGAACACCAGCTTGTGCCCGGCGAAGCGCCATTTCGTCAGCACGTAGCCGTTGAGCGCGCCGAGCAGCGTCGAGATCGCGACGGCGGGCACCACCATCTTGATCGAGTTCCAGAAGTAGCCGTTGATGCCGGCGGTGTCGGATACGCCGATGCGCGCCTGGCCCCAGGCTTTGACCCAAGGTTCGAAGGTGAGATGCTTCGGCAGGGCGAACATGTTGCCGCCCGTCACCTCGTTGAGCGGCTTGAGCGACGTCATCACCATGACGACGAGCGGTATGAGATAGATGAGCGCGAAGAAGATCAGCAGCCCGTAGACGACGACGCGCGTTACGGTCGAGTGTCGGGCAGGCTCGCGGCTCGGCGCCCTGAGGATCGCATCGGCCGCGCTCATCGGGCCTTCTCCCTGAGTTCGGAATAGAGGTACGGGACCATGATCGCGGCGATGGTCATCAGCATGATCACCGCGCTCGCCGAACCAACCGCCATCTGGTTGCGGGTGAACGTATAGGAATACATGAAGGTCGACGGCAGCTCGGCCGCGCCGCCTGGATTCTTGCCGGTGACGGAAAGCACCAGATCATAGGACTTGATCGCCATGTGCGTGAGGATGATCACGGCCGAGAGGAACACCGGCCGCATCATCGGAATGATGATGCGCCGATAGGTGGCGAAAGCGGAGGCGCCGTCGATCTGCGCCGCCTTGATGATCTCGCCGTCGACGCCGCGCAGCCCGGCGAGGAACATGGCCATCACGAAGCCCGAGGTTTGCCAGATGCCGGCGATGGCGACGCAATAGATCATCATGCGGGGATTGACGACCCAGTCGAAATGAAAGCTTGTCCAGCCCCAGTCGTGCACCGCCTTCTCGAGCCCGATGCCGGGATCGAGGAACAGCTTCCACGCCGTGCCGGTCACGATGAAGGAGAGCGCCAGCGGATAGAGATAGATCGGCCGCAGGATGCCTTCGCCGCGGATCTTCTGGTCGAGCAGGATCGCCAGCGTCAGTCCGAGTACGAGGCAGAAGACGACGTAGAGGCTGCCGAACAACGCCATGTTGACCAGCGCCGTGTACCAGTTCGACGGCGGATTGGTTTCGAACGTCCAGTTCCAAAGTTTCTGGTAGTTGGCGAGACCGACGAGCTTGGTCGAGGCAAAGGCCTTGGAGTTGGTGAACGAGAGAAAGAGCGTCCACAGATTGAAGCCATAGACGAAGATCAGGACGAGAAGGAAGGACGGCGCGAGCACCAGCTTGGGCAGGAGATCCTGAAGGCGGTTGCGCAGCGGCGCGCGGTAGGCTCGCGCGGTGGTCGTGGCGGCAGGCGCCGTTGCCGAGGTCATATTTCGTCCCCGAGAATTCGTTGCGTGCAAGAAGGCCCTCCCCCGCGAGGCAGGGGAGGGTCTCCGAGGTTACTTCGCGTTGTTGAGCGCTTTGACGAGCTCGGTCACCGCGGCGTCCGAGGTCTTGATCTCGCCGTGGAAGAACTTCGTCACCACGTCGTGATAGGCGCCGGCGACGGCCGGCGGCTGGGCGTAGTTCTGCGCCATCGAGCCGACGAACGTTCCGGCCGCGTTGGCGGCTTTCACGTCGGCGATGCCCTTCTTGCCGCAACTGTCGAAGGCGGCGTCGGAGACGTCCATGCGCGCCGGCACGGAGCCCTTGACGACGTTGAACGCCGACTGGAAGCTCGGGCTCATCGTCGCGTCGGCGAGCGCAAGCTGCGCCGCCTGGCGGTCGGCCGACACCTTGAACATCGCGAACATGTCGGTGTTGTAAATCACGGAACCGTCGGTGCCGGGGAAGCGGTAGCAGAGGAAATCCTTGCCCGCCTGCTGATGGGCGTTGACGAATTCGCCCTTAGCCCAGTCGCCCATCACCTGAACGAGCGCGTCGCCCTTGATCACCATGGCGGTCGCAAGGTTCCAATCGCGGCCGGCGTAGTTCGGGTCGGTGTAGGCGCGCAGCTTGGCGAGGTTGTCGAACGCCTTCTTCATCGTGTCCGACTTGAGGGCGCTCTCGTCGAGGTCGATGAAGGCCTTCTTGTAGAACTCGATGCCGCCCGTCGAGGCGACGACGGAGTCGAACAAGGTGGCCTCCTGCCAGGGCTGGCCGCCGAGCGCGAGAGGGATGATCCCCGCCTTCTTGGCCTTTTCGAGTAACGCGACGAAATCGTCGAAAGTCTTCGGCTGCTCGCCGCCGATCTTTTCCATATCGGCCTTGTTGAGCCAGATCCAGTTGACCGAATGGATGTTGACGGGAACGGCGTCCCACTTGCCGTTAGTGGTGGTGAACTTCTGCAGGGCCTTCGGAACGACCTTGTCCCAGCCTTCCTTCTTGGCCAGCGAGCTGATGTCCGCGAGCTTGCCCGCCTCCGCGTAGTCGATCGCGTAATAGCCGAGGATCTGCGAGGCGGTTGGCGGATTGCCCGCTGCGACCATCGCCTTGAGCGCCGTCATCGCGCCTTCGCCGCCGCCGCCGGCGATCGGCACGTCCTTCCAGGCGTAGCCTTCCTTCGCCAGATCCTGCTTGAGGACGTTGAGCGCGGCGGCCTCGCCGCCCGACGTCCACCAGTGCAGCATCTGCACTTCCTTGACCTCGGCCGCGTTCGCCGACACGGCGAAACCGACAGCCGACGCGGCCATCGCGCTCGCCATCAACATGGTGCGAAGCTTCATAATCCACCCTTCCAAAAACGTTTCACTCCCACCGGATTCGGTCCGGCGCCGTTTCAGGAACCGAATTCGGCCCCAGCCTCCACTCACGCCCCGGCGCGCCCCGGCAGCCACCAGCTCGTCCGCGGACCGTTGTGAACGTGGAAAGTCTTTTCTTCAGTGTAATCCTCGACGGCGCGGCGGCCAAGCTCGCGCCCGAGGCCGGATTGCTTGTAACCGCCGAACGGCAGCTCCGGCGCGCCGTCCATGAAGGTGTTGGCCCAGACGGTGCCCGCTTGCAGCCGGCGCCCGACGCCCATCACCACGTCGACGTCCCGGCTCCACACGCTTGCCGACAGGCCGTACGTCGCGTCGTTGGCGAGCGCGACCGCCTCATCGGCGGTCCCGAATTCGAGCGCGACGACGACGGGGCCGAACACCTCCTCGCGCGCGATCGCCATCGACGGCGCGACCGCGTCGACGATCGTCGTTCCCATGAAGAGGCCTTCCGAGGACAGCCGCTCGCCGCCGTGGCGCAGGCTGGCGCCCGCCTCGCGCGCCGCCGCGACGTGGCGCTCGATCTTGGCGAGATGGTCAGCGCTGATGATGGCGCCCACTTTCGTCTCGGGATCGAGCGGATCGCCGACCTTCACCGCGCGCGCCCGCTCGGCGAGGCCGGTGAGGAAGTCGCCGGCGATCGAGCGCTGCAGCAGCAGCCGCGAGCCGGCGTTGCAGCATTCTCCGGCGTTGAAGTAGGCGCCGAACACGCAGGCGTCGAGCGCCGCCTCCATGTCGGCGTCGGCGAAAACGATCTGCGGGTTCTTGCCGCCGAGCTCCATCGACACTTTCTTCAGCGTCGCCGAAGCCGCCGCCATGGCCGCGCGGCCGACCGCGGTCGAGCCGGTGAAGGAGATCATGTCGACGCGCGGGTCGGTCGTCATCGGCGCGCCCACCTCCGGTCCATAACCGGTCACGACATTGCAGACGCCCGCCGGCAGGCCGGCCTCGGCCAGCAGGCCGGCGAGATGCAGCGTCGAGGCCGAGGTCATCTCGCTCGGCTTGACGACGCACGTGCAACCGGCGGCGAGCGCGAAGGGGAGCTTCTGCGAGACGATCAGCAGCGGGAAGTTCCAGGGCGTCACGATGGACACGACGCCGATCGGCTCCCGCAGCACGAAGCCCAAACGGTCGGCCCCAAGCGAAGCGTAGCTCTCGCCGTGCAGGTCGCGGGCGAGCGCGGCGGCGTAACGCCAGATGTCGGCCGCGCCCTCGATCTCGGAGCGCGCCTGGACGATCGGCTTGCCGGATTCGAGCGTATCGAGCAGGGCCAGGGTCTCGCGGTCGCGGTCGATCAGATCGGCCGTCTTGAGCAGCAGACGCGAGCGCTCGGAGGCGGTCGCGCGGGGCCAGGAGCCTTCATCGAAGGCGCGGCGCGCGGCGGCGGCCGCCCGGTCGACGTCGCTCGCGCCGCCGCGCGGAACGCGGGTGACGAGGGCCCCGTGCGCCGGGCTCAAGCGGGCGATCGTCTCGCCGCTTCCCCTGTCCTCGCGCCCGTCGATCCACATCGCGCGGTCGCGCGGAAAGCGGGCGAGCGCATCGGCGAGGCGGCCGCTGTCGAGCGGGATCGGAGCTTGTTGATTCATCGTTTGTCCCCCTTACCGACCCGAAAACGTGGCGGGCCGCTTGCCGCGAAATGCGGCGACGCCCTCGACGAGGTCCTCGGTGGTCGCGGTGAGCGCGCCCGCAAGGCCCTCGATCGGCGCGTCCGTGTCCTCGCCCTCGGCGGCGTTGATCATGGCTTTGACGATCTGCACCGCGACCGGACCGCGCCTGGCGACGTCGGCGGCGATCGCCTCGGCGCGCTTGAGCCCTTCGCCGGGCGCGACGACCTCATCGACGAGGCCGGCCTCCAGCGCTTCCTGCGCCGTGAAGAGCGTGCCGCCAAGCGCCATGCGCCGCACGACCGAGGCGCCGAAGCGGCGCACCAGCCGCTGCGTGCCCGACCAGCCCGGCGCCATACCGAGGCCCGTCTCCGGCAGGCCGAGCTTGACGCCCGATTCGGCGACGCGGATGTCGGCGACCGCCGCCAGTTCCAGTCCGCCGCCGAAGGCGTGCCCGGTCACCGCCGCGATCAGCGGGACGCGCAGCCGCGCCAAGGCCTCGAAAGCGCGGTGGCCCAGGCGGGTCCAGTCGCGCCACATCTCGAGCGGCGGCAGGCCGCTCCAGGCGGCGATGTCGCCGCCGGCGCAAAACGCCTTGCCATCGCCGCTCAGGATCGCGACGCGCACGTCGGCAGCCTCGTCGATCGCGCGCGCGGCGTCGGCGAGCGCGACGATCATTGCGCGGTCGAGCGCATTGAGCTTGTCGGCGCGGGTCAGCGCCAGGCGCGCCAGCGGCCCCTCGAAGGTCAGCGAGACATGCGGGCTCATCGCGCGTGCTCCCGTGCTGGGCGCAGCGTCAGGCCGATTGGCTCGGGATGGAACAGCTTGGCGTCCATCGTCGTGAGGGTGTCGGCGACGCGCAGCGGAAACTGCGCTTGCGCGAGGACGTCGCGCTCGAAGTCGACGCCCGGGGCGAGCTCGGTGACCGTCACGCCCTCGGGCTCGAGACGCATCACGCAGCGCTCGGTGACATAGACGATCTCCTGACCCTGCGCGACGGCGCGCGGGCCGGAGAAGGAGACCTGTTCGACCTCCTCGACCAGCTTCTTCACCTTGCCTTCTCTGGCGATGGCGAGCGCGCTGTCGACGACGTCGAGACCGGCGCCGGCGGTGAAATAGCCGGAGAACACGATCTTCTTCGCCCGGGCGGTGATGTCGACGAAGCCGCCTGCGCCCGCCGTCACATGCGGCCGCGCGCCAAGCCTGGAGACGTTGACCGAGCCGCCGCGGTCGATCTGCAGGAAGGAGAGCAGCGACATGTCGAAGCCGGCGCCCTGGAAATAGGTGAACTGGTGCGGCGACTGCACGATCGCCTCCGCGTTGGAGGCGCAGCCGAACTGGAAGTCGAGCAGGGGAACGCCGCCGACCGCGCCTTGCTCGATCACCCAAGTGACGGCGCCGTGGCGCCCTTCCTCGATGAGGATGCGCGGCACGTTGGCGGAGATGCCGAAGCCGATGTTGACCGCGTCGCCGTCGCGCAACTCCTGGGCGACGCGCCGCGCGATCACCTTGGCGACGCCGAACGGCGGCGTTTTGAAGGAGGAGAGCGGGCGGAAGATCTCGCCCGAGATCGCCGGCTCGTAGGGCGTATGCGTCGTCTGCAACTGGTCGGGCGCAACGACGATCGCGTCGACCAGGACGCCCGGCACGACGACATCGTGCGGGCGCAAGCTGCCCGCCGCGGCGAGGCGCTTGACCTGCGCGATCACGACGCCGCCGTTGTTGCGAACGGCAAGCGCCTGATCGAGCGGTCCGAGAATGCCGCCCTCATGCTCATAGGAGAGATTGCCGCGCTCGTCCGCCGTCGTCGCGCGGATGATCGCGACATCGGGGGCGATGGAGGGAAAGAAAAGCCAATCGTCGTCGGCGAAGCGCACGCGCGAGACGATCGGCGCGGCGCGCGCCTTCGCGTTCATCGCGCAGCCCTCGCGCTCGGGATCGACGAACGTGTCCATGCCCACCTTCGTCAGCACGCCGGGTCGCTTGGCGGCCGCCTCGCGGTGCATGTCGAAGAGGATGCCCGACGGCACGTTGTAGGCGGGAATCGCGTCGTCGCCGATCATCTTCCAGATCAGCGGCGGCTCGGCGGAGGACGGGCCGGAGGGGTATGAGCCCGCGATCACCCGCGCGAGGCACCCCGCCTTGGCGATGTGGTCGACCCCCTTGACCCCCCACATGTCGCCGGCGGCGATGGGGTGAAGCGTCGTGATGTTGCGGGGATGGCCTTCTCCGTCGAAGCGCTCGCCGACCGCCGCCAGCACCGCATCCGGGCAGCCGAGGCCCGAGGACGAGGACACGGTGACGACCGCGCCGTCGGGGATCAGCCGGGCCGCCTCGGCGGCGGAGAGGACGCGGGGTCTGGGCATGTCGGCGCCTCAGCTTTCGCTGTCGATCGCAGTTTCGCGGCCCGAACGAGCCGCCTCCAGCGCCGCCAGCGCGACGGCCAGCGAGCGCACGCCGTCGTCGCCGGTCGCCGCCGGCGTTCCCATGCCGGATGCGGCGTCCTGGAACAGCCGCACCGAGCGCACGTAGAGATCCTCGTGATCGATCGGCAGCAACTGTTCGCCGTCCGCATTGCGCAGCAGCACGTCGCCAGCGGGCGCCTGGGTCATGCAGTCGCGTCCGATCAGCGAACCGTCTTCGCCGTGCACTTCGAAGCCGGTCGTCGCATAACGGGTTGTGAAGGCGTCGTGGAACTGAGCGATCAGGCCGCTCGAAAAGCGAATGACGCCCATCACGCCGTCTTCCAGACCTTCCGCGCTCATGCCGGCGCGCGAGACCATCGCCGCGACGCGCTGCGGCTCGTCGTCGAGCACGAAGCGCAGCGTGTCGGCGTCGTGCACGGTGATGTCGAGCGCGGCGCCGCCGCCCGCTAGCGGCGCGTTGATGCGCCAACCCTGCAGATTGGCGGGCAGGTAGACCGCGTGGAAGACGCGCGCAAACAGCGGCTTGCCGATGCGCCCGTCCTTGATCGCGGCGCGCATCTCCCGGTGGGTGGCGGCGTTGCGCAAGTGATGGTTGGTGCCCATCACGACGCCCGCTTGCGTGCAGGCGGCGACCATCGCGCGCGCGTCGGCGAGGTTGAGCGCGAGCGGCTTCTCGCAGAGCACGTGCTTGCCCGCTTTCGCCGCGGCGAAGAGCTGGTCGCGGTGCAATTCGTTGGTGGTCGAGATGTAGACCGCGTCGATGTTCGGATCGGCGACGAAGCTTTCGAGGTCGTCGCTCGCTCGCGCGATCCCGTGCGCCGCCGCGAAGGCCTGGGCGCGCTCGGGGCTGGCGCTCATCACGGATTCGACGTGGCCGCCGTTGGCGCGCATCGCGCCGATCATGTGTTGCGCGGCGATGGTGCTGGCGCCGATCAGGCCCCAGCGAAGGGGAAGGCTCATGAGGCTCTCCTGTCTTGTCGCCCGGCGCCGCAGCTTTCGCGCACGACGAGACGCGCCACGCCTGCGAAGGACAGGCCGGCGGGATCTTCGCGGCGGATGAGGCCGAGCAGGCTTTCCGCGCAGCGCTGACCCATCTCGCGGGTGTCGGCGTTCACGGTTGTCAACGGCGGCGCATTGTGTTCGGCCTCGGCGATGTCGTCGAAGCCGACCACGGCGATGTCGCGGCCGGGAAGGATTGCGCGCTCGGTGAGGGCGCGCGTCGCGCCCATGGCGACGATGTCGTTGTAACAGACAACCGCAGTCGGCGGCGCCGCCGAGGCGAGAACGCGCTCGATCGCTTCGCGGCCGCCCGGCCGCGTCGGCGCGGATTCAATGATGAGCGAATCGTTCACCGGAATGCCCCAGCCGTTCAAGGCGTCGCGCCAGCCTTCGACCCGCTCTTGCTGGGTCGACATGCTGCCGTCGCCGCCGAGATAGGCGATCCGGCGATGGCCTAGGCGCAGCAGATGCTCGACGGAATCGCGCGCGCCCTTGCGATTGTCGGGGCCGATGTAGGGCAGGGGGCTGCCGACCATGCGCCGCATCGTAAGAACGGCGGGAATCGACGGCGGCCACTGCTGCGCCAGCGTCCACGCGCTGCTGCCGCGCGCCGGGCTCATGATGATGCCGGCGACGTTGTGCTCGCGCAGCGAGCGCAGCACTTGCGCTTGGCGCTCGGGGTTCTCGTTGGTGTTGGCGAGGATCGGCGTGAAGCCGAGCTTGTAGAGCGCGTCTTCGATGCCGACGGCGAGTTCGGCGAAGAAGGGGTTGGTGAGGTCGCTGATCACCATGCCGACGAAGTCGGAAGAGGCTGCGCGCAAGCTCGCCGCGCCGCGATGGTAGACGTAGCCGAGCGCGCGCATCGCGCGGCTGACGCGCTCGCGCGTCGGCTCGGCGACGAGGGCGCTGCCGGCGAGAACGAGGGAGACGGTGGATTTCGAGACGCCGGCGCGACGGGCGACGTCGACGATCGTGACGCGTTCGCCACGCTCGCCGCCCTCCTCCCTGTCGCCCGACTCGGCCATTGCTTCCGCCCTGATCTTGGAACGTTCCACTTATTCTGGTTCGCCTGAGAGCCGCGCCGCCGCACTGCAAAATGCGGGGCGTCGCGTCACCCAAGCCTTGTTTTTTGGAACGTGACAAATTATCGCTAGCCCAACACCAAGCGTTCGTCAACTCGAATGGTGGGAGGAAATTGCGCGTGGTCGAACCGCTTGCGCAGTCCGTTCTCGACGCCCTGACGGACGTCGCAATGCCGCGGCCGCCCGCCGGCCGCCCTTCCCATGAGAGCCTGCGCGTGCTGGACGCGACGCTGCCGGTCCACCGCTGCGAGGCGCTTGTGCTCGGCAGCGGCGCCGCGGGCCTGCGCGCCGCCGTCGAGATGAAGCGGCGGGGCGTCGACGTGCTCGTCGCCACGCAATTGGTTTACGGCGGCACGTCCGCCTGCTCCGGCTCCGACAAGCAGACGCTGCACACCGCCAGCAATTCGGGCCGAGGCGATGACTTCGACGCGCTCGCTGCGGCGCTTGGGGCCGGCGGCGCGATGGACGAGGACACCGCCTATGTCGAGGCCGTCGGCTCGCTGCGCGCTCTGGCGTCGCTGCAGTTCATGGGTCTGCGGATCCCTCAGGACCGGCTCGGCGGCGCCCTGCGCTACAAGACCGACCACGACGAAGCCGGCCGCGCCACGAGTTGCGGCCCGCGCACGTCGCGCCTGATGGTGAAGGCGCTCGCGGAGGAGGCGGCGCGTCTCGGCGTTCCCGTGTTCAACCGCACGGTCGGCGTGCGCATCCTCGTCGAGGAGGGGCCGCCGCGCCGCGCCGTCGGCGTCATCGCGATCGGCGCCCGCGCGCGCTCGCCCGACAACCCGCTCGGGTTCGTCGTCTTCCTCTGCGATGCGCTGGTGCTCGCCGCCGGCGGCCCGGGCGAACTTTATCGCGACAGCGTCTACCCCAAGCATTGCTTCGGTTCGCTCGGGCTCGCGCTCGAAGCCGGCGTCGAGACGGTGAACCTCACCGAAAGCCAGTTCGGTATCGGCACGCGGCGCGAAGGCTTTCCCTGGAACCTCTCCGGCACCTATGCGCAGGCGATGCCCTACATTTACTCGCGCGGCGCGGACGGGCGCGAGATCAATTTCCTCGCCGACTATTATCGCACTACGCAGGAGCTCGCCTCCAACGTCTTTCGCAAGGGCTACCAATGGCCCTTCCATGCGACGCGTATGCTCGACTTCGGTTCGAGCTTGGTCGATCTCGCGATTTTTCGCGAGACGCAGGCCGGGCGCACGGTGCTGATGGACTTCAACCGCAACCCCGAGTCCGTGCCTGGAGACGCGCCTTTCTCGCTCGAACGGCTCGACGCGGACGTTCACGCTTACCTCGCCAACAACGAAGCGCTGCTCTCCATGCCGATCGAGCGGCTGAAGCGCATGAACCCGCTCGCGATCGAACTCTACAAACGCTACAAGAAGGACATCACGCGCGATCCGTTGGCGTTCGCCGTCAACAATCAGCACATGAATGGCGGCGTCGCCGTCGACGTCTGGGGCCGGTCGAGCCTCGCGGGTTGCTACGCGGCGGGCGAAGCCGCGGGAACGCATGGCGTGACGCGTCCGGGCGGCGCGGCGCTCAATGCCGGTCAGGTGTTCGGCCTGCGCTGCGCCGAGCACATCGCGGCGAGCCGGCGCGCGCTCGGCGCCGAGACGCCAATCGAAGCGATCGAAAGCGGCCTCGCCGCGCTCCTCGCAGGCTTGCGCGAAGACGGCGGCCTCGCGCCGCGCGACATCGAGCGCGAGGTGCAGGCGCGCATGAGCGATCACGCCGGCTTCATCTGCACGCGCGAGGGGGTCAGGAGCGCGCTCGAAGGCGCCCGCGCCCTCAACGCGCGCATCCGCCAGGAGGGCGTGCGCCTCGCGCGCCCCGACCAGGCCGACAAGGCCGTGCAATGGCGCCAGATGGCGCTCGTCTCCGAGGCGGTGCTGACGGCGCTCGACGCCTATGTCGAAGCGGGCGGCGGCAGCCGCGGCGCCCGCGCGCTGTGCGACGCGGCGGGGGAAGCGACGCCGCAATCGCGCCTTGGGCGGCTTCAGGACTACCGCGTCCGCGCCGAGCGCAAGGAGGATCGCGATCGCCAGATCGTCGTGCGCTGGGAGGGCGAAGGCTTCGCCTGTTCGCTGCGCCCGATCCGCCGCCGCGATCGCGCGCCGGCCTATTTCGAGCGCGACTGGCCGGCGTTTTTGAGCGGGGCGATTTATCGGACGTAGGTCGGCTCAGCTCCGCGGCTCATCAACTCATGCCGTCATCGCGAATGCCGCGAAGCGCTGGCGCCGAACCGTCCCCGTCATTGCGTGCGGAGCGAAGCGACCCAGCAGAGCTGACGATGCAGTCGAGGCACGGATTGCTTCGTCGCTGCGTACCTCGCAATGACGACGGAACCGGGCGCCCGCCTCACCGCATCGACGCCATGATCTCTCGATACGCCGCCTCCGGAAACGCTTTGAGCGTTTTCGTTCGCACGTTGCCGAGGCTGCCGAGTTGCATCGTGAAGCGCGCCGCGATGGCGTCGTCGGGCGCCTCGTAGACGGCGACGAAATCGTAGTCGCCCATCGTCAGGAAGAAGGATTTGAATTCGCCGCCCATCTCCTTGAGGAGGCGTTTGGCGATGTCGAGACGGCTCGGCGAATCCTTGGCGTTCTTGACGCCGGCGTCGGTGAGATGGGCGAGCATGATGTAAGTGCTCATGGCCGTTTCCTCCTTGAAACCGGCGCCCGATTTGTCGCATGTGCGGCGGCGCCGTTACGCGGTCCGCCGGCCGGCTGCTCATGGAACCGAATGCACGATCACCGGGCCAGCGGTCGCGGTCGCGGGTCCGTCGAGCAGGGGGCCGAGGTTCTTCTCGATCCACGCGATCGCGCGTTTGTTGGACTCTTCGGCGCCGGCGAAATCGTTGAAGACGCTGATCGCCGTCACCGTGTCGTCTGAGGAATAGACGACGTAGTAGCCCATGAAGCCGGGGACGTTGCTGACGATCGCGACGGCGCCCTTCTTGATCCGGCTGGCCAATTCATCGGCCATCCCGGGTTTCGCTTTTGCCTGGCGAATGGCGGCGTACATGAGATTCTCCCCGATAGCGCCGGCATCGTGCGGCGCTTCTTCGATCGCATGTCCAGGAGAACCATACGCCGATCAGGCGCGCTGGGCTAGAGTCGCCGCTGTTCGGCTGACGCCAGGGATCCTTTCTCCCCGCGCGCGGGGAGAAGGGAATTATCAGAACGTGTACTGGATGCGGAACCGGCCGCGCACGTCGTTGCTGTCGGTGGGGACGACCTCGGTCTTGCTCGTCCCGCTGGGCGTGTAGGTCAGCAGCGTGCTCGCCGGCGCGCTGAGCGCAAGATTGGTGTAGACGACCTCGAGGCCGAATTCGAGGTTGCGGATCGGGTTCCAGAACACGTTGGCGCCGAGATCCCAGAGCCGCGCGCTGGCGGAACTCGCCGCCAGATTTTCCGCAAAATCCGGATTGTTGATCGCCATAAAGGAGCCGAACAGGTCCGAACGCACGGTCGGCGTCCAGTAGTGCTGGTAGCCGGCGAACACACCCGCCGACTGCGACAGGACGATCTGGCCGGTCGGCGTCACGAAGGCGTCGTTGCCGGGAATCGTGACGCTCTGGTTCTTGTCGTAGACGCTCGTCATGCCGGCGTAGCCTGTGGCCTCGGAGTTGAGATAGTCCGTCGCGCCCTGGTCGTAGGAGACCTGCACCGTGGCGCTGTCGCCTGTGTTCAGCGCGTCGAGATTGATCTTCGCGCCGCCCTCGACCGCGAAGCCCCAGGCGGTGGACGGCGTAAAGCCGAGCGGCAGGTAATATTTGAGACCCGTCCCGGTCGCGCAATTCGCCACCGCCGGCAGCAAGAGAGCCGTCGCGCTCGAGCAGCCGGTGATCGGCGCCGAATTCACTTCGTGCAGGGCGCCGGCGATCTGCGCCGCCCCCCACGGACCCTCGGCGTGCAGATTGGCGACGATATCCGGGACTTGCGCCCCACCGTAGGCCAGGAAGGCATCGGTGGTCGAATTCTTCGGGTTGTTCTGGTTGAGGCCGATGTCGCTTTGTCCGTCGCCGATGTCGCGGAAGGTCGGATCTTCGGCCGAGATCGAGGCCGAAAAGCCGTCTCCTAACGCGAGTGTGTAGGCGATGAGGGGCAGCGGCTGGTCGGAGACGCCGACCGTGAGGGCCTCGATTTCATAGCTGTGGGTGTAGAAATCGAAATACGAGTGCTTGATGCCGGCGGTTATGCCCGCCCACTGCACATAGGCGGCGTCGAACCAATCCTGCGCCGACGGGGTGCCCTGGAACGTCCCGTAGGAGGTGTAGATCCCGGCTGCGCCGTTGAGATAGGCCTTGCCGCCGCCATACGGCGTGGCGGGCAGCGCGTCGTACGTCATGCGCTCGCTGATCGTCGCCGAAAGCGGGCCGTATTCGGTCTCGCTGCGGGCGTCGAGGTTCAAGTAAGCGCGCGCGTGGTCGTAGTAGGCGTCGCGCGGATACGGCGCCCCGGCGATGTTGGTGGAGACCCGGTTCGGCACGTTGCTCGGCGCGGCGGGGCGCACCGTGTAGGACGCGCGCACCGCGCCGCCGATTTTCAGGCAGATGCCGCTGCCGGGGATCGTGAAGTAGCCGGCGCCGTAGGCCGTGCAGATCCGGACATAGTCCGCCGCGGGCGCCGCTTGGCGCGTCGGCAGATCCGCCGCGTCAGCCACACCTCCCAGCGCAAGCCCGGCCGCGCTGGCCAACAACATCAAGCGAAATTCCATAAGCCCCCCGGCATTGCAGCCACGAGTAAGTCTCTATATGGAATTAGTAGACTGATGCAAGCCGGAGACTAAAACTTTTTTTAGAGGCACTTGCAGATGGGTTGACGCTCCGTCATGGCCGGGCTTGTCCAGGACAAGCCCGGCCATCCACGCGGCGCCGTCACATGGACCCTATGACGTCAGAATCGTTGGCTCGGCGTGGATGCCCGGCACAAGGCCGGGCAAGACGAAAGGAGGCGCTTGGCGCGTCCACCAGAATGCAGAAGGCGCTAGAGGAAGGATGCAGGCTTGCGGCGGTTCTCGGGCCGCGCCCATCCCGGCGCGCCTGGGTCCGGGCGCGCGTCAGCGTCCCGCCATGCAATCGCATGCAAAGTCAGTTCGGCGAGGCTAAGGCTGTCTTAGATGTCGTAGGTCAGCTCGGCGTCCTGGGCGTCCGTCAGCGCCCGCATCGCCGCCAGCGAGCGGTTTTCGAGGACGAGCGCGATCGCGTCGCGCACCTCGATCATCATGAGGCGCACGCTGCAATTCTTCTCGAACGCGCAGTCGTCGCAGCGGCGGTAGAACTTGCGGCTCGCGCAGGCGATCGGCGCGAGCGGCCCGTCGAGCGCGCGCACGATCTCGCCGACCATGATGTCGACCGCCGGCTTGGCGAGCACGTAGCCGCCGCCGCGGCCTTTCTTGGAGTGGACGAGGCCGGCGGTGCGCAATTCGCCGAGAATGGCGTCGAGGAACTTCTTGGGAATGTTGTTGGTGGAGGCGATGTCGGCGACCAGCGCCGGCTGGCCAGGCGCCAGCCCGGCGAGATGGACCATCGCCTTCAGCCCGTATTTGCCTTTGTTGGTCAACATTTCCAGCGCCGCTCCAACGGCGAGACGATACGGCGCTTGCGTGTGGTCATTCGGCTTCCCGCGGTCTTTTGACGCCGTTTGGCCCGATTCGATCAAGTAAATTCATACGGAAAGCAAGGCGCCGCGTCCATGCAGCGATTCGAGCCCGCCTATTGGATTGTTTGGGAGCGCGCCGCTTTCAGACGGTCGAGCAGATCCTTGCGCACGTAGAGCGCGGCGGGGAAGCCCGGATCGGGGTTTTCCGCGAACAGCCGGTAGTCCGCACGGGCGGCGGTGACCTTCGGGTCGCTCCAGGCCCATTGATGGAAGCGGGTGTCGAGCCGCCCGACCAGCAAGGCGTCAGGCCGGTTCTTGTCGAGATCGGCGACGAGGCGGTCGCGATCGGCCTCGATGTAGCGCTGCATCTGGGCCGCGATCGCCGGATCGGCGGGATGCTCGTCGATCATGCGGCGCGCTGCGGCGGTGATCCAGAGACTGGGGACGCTCTGCGCCCACACGCCGCCGACCGCTCGCACCATCGGATGCCCAAAGGCGAGGCTCTCCGATATCGCCGCGACGCTTGGATGCGGCCCGAGACTGGCGAGGGCGCGCTCGAGCGCGGGCGTGCGAATCCCGTCTATGGCGAAGAGGCCGCAGGCCGCGCCGAACACGGCGGCGATTCCCATCTCCTCGAACCGCGCATCCTTTGCGAAGATGCGGGCCAGCGCGGCGGCGCCGGCAGCCGCGGCGCAGGCGATCGGCAGCGGCCAGCGCCCGAGGAAAACCACGGCGAGCGCGGTCGCCAGTGCAGCAAGGGCGCTGAGGGCCATGCGCGGCAGGCAAGCGGGGCGAAGATCGAGCGCGAAGCTCGCCGCCAGGGTCATCAAAGCAAGGGCTGGATAGATCTGGTAGAGCCAGCCCTTGCCTTGCACCAGGAAGGCGGCCAAGGCCCCGAGCGCGCCGAGAGCGGGCACGGCGACCAGCGGCGCGGCAAGCTCGCGCCCGGCGATGCGCGTCGTCGCCGCGCCGAGCACGAAGACGACGAGGGCGCCTGGACCGGTCAGCAGGGTGACAAGCGGTTCCCGGATCGGCGCGTAGAGCGCGACGCCGAGCGGCAGAACCGTTTCGACGTAATGCGGAAAGGCGTGCGCGACGAGCGCCACGTAGATCAGGCCGCTCGCACCGGCCACATAGAATTCCGAGCAGCTAAGCGCCGCGCGAAAACCGATGCGACGGATGAGATACGGCGCGACGGCGAGCGCGACCAGCGCATAGGGCGGCTTGATGATCGCCATCACGCCAGCGCCGAGGCCAGCGACGAGCGCCAGCGGCGGGTCGACGGCGCCGTTCGCGGCGCGCGCCGCGGCCAATGCGAGGAACGGCAGCCCATAGAGGACGGCGAGTTGGTCGCGCTCGTCGAAGGATTGCCCCGGCAGGATCGCCAGCGCCGCCAGGGCGAGGCCGAAGCCCACCGGGCCGATGCGTTCGGCGAGCCCGGCGCGGCTGAGAATTACCGCGCTGACGCCGAGGCTCGCCGCGATGCTGAGGAAGCCGAAGGCGGCGACAGTGAATTCCGGCGCGACGCCAAGCAGCCGCGCGAGGGCGACCGCCGGCCAGTAGAGCATCAGCGATGCGGGCGGGTTGATCTCGATGACGTCGAGGTACGGGGTCGCGCCGTCGAGCCATTTCTCGTCGACCGTAATCAGCCAGGAGACGTCGCCGAGCAGCCCATAGTGCAGTTGCAGCGCGATCGCTACGAGGCCGATCGTCGCGGCGAGCGCCAATGCGGCGGTCAGACGCTGCGCGCCGAGGCACCCGGCCGGCGGGCTGAGGGCGGCGGACATCGCCATCGCCGCGGCCTCAGGCGCGCCGGGCGGCTGGCGGGCGCGCTTGCGCCGGCGACGCGTCACGCGCCTCGGCGGCGGGCCCGCGCGCCTCGGCCGCGGCCTCGAATCCCACCGTGCGGTCGATCACATAGAGCGGCCGGCGCTTCACCTCGCCATAGACGCGTCCGACATAGACCCCCATGACGCCCGTCATCAGCATGTTCGCGCCGCCCAGGAAGGCGGTCAGCACGATGATCGAACTCCAGCCGCGCGCGAGGTCCGCGTTCATCGCCCATCTCGCGATGACCCACAGCCCGTAGAGGATCGCCATTCCCGAGGTCGCCAGGCCAGCCCAGAGCGCGACGCGCAGCGGGGCGTCGGAGAACGAGACGACGCCGTTGGCGGCGAGACGGATCATCTTGGCGAGCGAGTATTTGGTCTCGCCCGCCGCGCGGGCTTGCCGGTGGAATTGCACGACCGTTTGGCGGAAGCCGATCCACGCGAACATGCCGCGCACGAAACGGTCGCGTTCCGGCATGGCGAGAAAGGCGTCGAGCGCCCGGCGGTCGACCAGCCGGAAGTCGCCGACGTTGCGCGGGATCTCGACGTCGCTGAGCTTGGCGAGCAGCCGGTAGAAGAGATCGGCGGTCAGGCGTTTGAAGCGGCTCTCCGCCGCCCGCGACAGGCGCTCGGCGTAGACGATCTCGTAGCCCTGCCGCCATTTCGCGATCATCTCCAGCACCACTTCGGGCGGGTCTTGAAGGTCGGCGTCCATCACCACCACCGCTTGGCCGGAAGCGCGCTCCATGCCGGTGGTGATCGCGATCTGGTGGCCGAAATTGCGGGATAGCTTGATGAAGCGATAGCGCCGATCGGCGCGCGCCTTGGCCTCGAGGACGATCGGGCCCGCGTCCTCAGAACCGTCGTCGATGAAGATCGCCTCCGCCGGGGCGTCGAGCGCGTCCATCAACGCGTCGAGCCGCCGCAACAGGATCGGCAACACCGCTTCCTCGTTGTAGATGGGAACGACCAGCGAATAGACGGGCGGCATGGCGGCGTGACTTTCGCGAAGGAACGAAGCGTCGACGTCGCCGCGAGGGCAGGGGATCTCGTCGCGACGCTCCGCGATCCTAGGGCGGCAAGGTTTAAGAAAGCCGTAACCTCACGCTACCGGCGGGCCGCCGTCTCTGTTAGGATTCGCGGCATTCCTCCAGGCCGCCGGAGATGCGCGATGGAATGGGAGAACACGCCGGAGTCGACGAATATCGAGGATCGTCGCGGGCAGGGCGGCGGCCTGCAGATCGGCGGGGGCGGCCTCGGCATCGGCACGATCATCGTGCTCGCGCTGATCGGCTACGTCACCGGCATCGATCCGCGCTTGCTGATCGGCGGCGCGGAAATGGTCGCTCATCATAATCCGCCGGCGCAGCAGACGCAGATCGCTCGCCAATCCTCGCCCGGTCACGACGATTCCATGAAGAGTTTCGTCGCCCATGTCCTGGGCGAGACCGAGGCGGTCTGGGCGGAGGTGCTGCCGGCGCAGAAAGGCGTTCGCTACACCAATGCGACGCTGGTGCTCTATGACGGCGCGACCGAGTCGGGCTGCGGCGGCGCGCGGGCGTCGATGGGTCCGTTCTACTGCCCGGACGACAAGAAGGTCTATCTCGACCTGTCGTTCTTCCGCGACATGCGGACGAAGTACGGCGGCGGCGGCGACTTCGCCTACGCCTACGTGATCGCCCACGAGATCGGCCACCACGTTCAGGATATCCTCGGAATTCTCGATAAGGTGGACGAGGTTAGGCAGACGGCGAGCCGGACCCAGGCCAACGCGCTGTCGGTGCGGATCGAATTGATGGCGGACTGCTTCGCCGGCGTCTGGGCGGCCAACGCCAACCAGAAGTGGAAGCAGCTGCTGCAGCCCGGCGACGTCGAGAAGGCGATCGCCACCGCCCAGGCGATCGGCGACGACCGCTTGCAGACCGCCGCGCGCGGCTATGTGGTGCCCGACAGTTTCACTCACGGCTCCTCGGCGATGCGCGTGAAGTGGCTGAAGACCGGCCTCAACAGCGGCCAAGTCGATTCCTGCGACACCTTCGCGCAGTAGGAGCCCTGCCCCTTTGCGGGGGAAGGTGGCGCGCCGTAAGGCGCGTGCAACGTGACGACTATGATATTCTAATGCGCCCGCGATGACTGGCCGGAGTCGACCCCGAGCAGACATTCGCCGGCTCCGAATATCAAGTATTTCTCGGTAAATCCCGGATATATCCCTGTAGCAGCGCTCCTAGCAGGATACCGGATATGACGCCCCACACTCCGAGGATGTACGGCCATGCGTTCCACGGATCTCCGACTAAGCCTTCGTTTTTGGGGGGATAGCCGCCAGTGATTGTAGTTAGGATGGCGAATATAATGCCGACCATTATACGACCCGATATGCTTACAGAGTCTGGCTCGGCGTGAACAAACCCGAATAGGAAACCTCCGGCGGGCACAGCAGCACCACCGCTCGCCACGGTTAAGATCATCCATGCAGAGAGACGCGAGCGTAACATAAATGGCCTCGGTTGAGCTCGATGGCTAAAGTAAGCGAGGCGCTGGGATGGCCGCAATCCGCCCAATTGCGACGCCCCGCAGTGAAGGCGCAAACTGGCGCTATCGACCCTTAGGAGGCGTTCGCCGTGTTCCAAACATCAAGGACTTTTGCACGACTAGACCCGCCTTGCGCGCAGCGTCCTGCTTCAGAAAATCCTGTGCCGTCTGTCCCGGCGCCACCTCGAATGTCGTATCCAGCACGACGAATGCGGACATGCGATCGATCCGAAACACCCGAAAGCCG
>DASXGX010000115.1:0-2334 GCA_036488815.1 Roseiarcus sp. | reverse complement strand
TTCTCGAACGGCTCCTTGTCGACGACCAGGCGCTTGTCGTTGCCGGTCGGAATGACCCGCGCGTAATCGGGGAAAGTGCCGTCGATCAGTTTCGTCGTCAGCACCACGTCGCCGAATTGAAAGCGCGCCTTGGCCGTCGAAATCTCGATCGTTACGTCCTGGCTCAAATCCTCGAGCAGCTTCTGCACTTCATTGACCGCCTTGCGCGGCACGATGACGCCTGGAATTCCGGCCGAGCCTTCCGGCGCCGGCGCTTCAACGCGCGCCAGGCGATGGCCGTCGGTCGCGACCGCCCGCAGCATCGGCGCGCCGCCAATGTCGACGGTGTGGAGATAGATGCCATTCAGATAATACCGCGTCTCCTCGGTCGAAATCGCGAATTGGGTGTTCTCGATCAGGCGTTTGAGCTCGGCGGCGGGCAGCGCGAACCGGTGCGAGAATTCGCCCGAGGTCAGATCGGGAAAGTCGGAGGCGGGAAGGGCCTGCAGCGTGAACCGCGACCGGCCGGCGCGCAGGACGAGCTGGCCCGTGTCGCCGGTCGTCTCAAGGCTTGCCTGCGCCCCCTCCGGGAGCTTGCGCACAATGTCATAGATCACATGCGCCGGAACGGTCGTCGCGCCTTTCTGCGCGACGTCGGCTGGAACCGATTCGGACGCCTCGAGGTCGAGATCGGTGCTCTTCAGAGCCAGTTTGCCGTCGCCCGCTTCGATCAGCACGTTGGCGAGGATTGGGATGGTGTTGCGCCGCTCGACGATGCGATGCACGTGCCCAAGCGCCTTGAGCAGGACCGAACGCTCGATGGTGACCTTCATCGCATGAAATCCCGAGGTGTTTCCTGAGGGCCGACGCGCCCAGAAGGGGCCGCGGACTTTGCCAAGGCGCTTCCGACCGCGCAAGGGCGATAAAGCTGACCGAGCCTCGTGTCCTCAAGGATTTTCGCCGCTTCGTCAATTCTGGCGTAAGCTTTACCGCCCCTTAAACCGCGGGCCTTACGCTCCTGGACCTGGCGGGGCGCGTTTCGCCCGAGGCTCCCTCATGGGGGAGACGCCGCGAGCGGGATCAGCGATGTTCGGCCGAGGCGGCAAGAAAACCCGGACGCGGATCGAGCCGCGCCTCGATTGGCGCGGCGGCGGCGCCGCCGGAGGCGATCTTCGCGCCGATCCCGCCGACCGCCCGCCCACGAGCCGCAAGAGAAAGAGCGCCCCATCGCGATCCGCCTCGAGCGTGAAGCGCGGCAGGCGGCGTCGTTCGGTCATCGGCCACCTCATGTATTGGGGCGTGGTGCTCTCGGTTTGGGGCGTCGTCGCGCTGGGCGCTCTCTTCGCCTATTACGCGAGCCAGCTGCCGCCGATCGATCAGCTCGCGGTGCCCAAGCGGCCGCCCAATATCGCCATTCTCTCCGACGACGGCTCCCTCATCGCCAATCGCGGCGACACGGGCGGTCCCGCGGTCAGGCTCATCGACCTGCCGCCGTATCTGCCCAAGGCGTTCGTCGCGATCGAGGACCGCCGATTCTACGACCATCACGGCGTCGATCCGGTGGGCATGTCGCGCGCCCTTCTGCGCGACATCGCCGGCGGCGGCGGCGTTGAGGGCGGCTCGACGCTGACCCAGCAGCTCGCCAAGAATCTGTTCCTGACCCAGGAGCGCACGCTGTCGCGCAAAATCCAGGAGGCGATCCTCGCGTTCTGGCTCGAGCGCCGCTACTCGAAGGACCAGATCCTCGAACTCTATCTGAACCGCGTCTACTTCGGCTCGGGCGCGTATGGGGTCGAAGCGGCGGCGCAGAAATATTTCGGCAAGAGCGCGCGGTTCGTGACGCTGTCGGAAGCCGCGGTGCTGGCGGGGCTCATGAAATCGCCGACCAAGCTTGCGCCCAACCGCAACCTCGCGGGCGCCAACGAGCGCGCCGCGCAGGTCATCACGGCCATGGCCGAGCAGGGCCATATCACCGAGGCGATGGCCAAGGCCGCGCTCGCCAATCCGGCACAGGTCAAGCATGACAAGAGCGCGGGCTCGATCAACTACGCCGCCGACTACGTCATGGACGCGCTCGACAATACGATCGGCGCAATCGATGAGGACATCGTGGTGACCACCACGATCAATCTCAAGATGCAGGGCGAGGCCGAGCGCGCGCTGACCGACGAGCTCAACGCCAAGGGCGCGAAGTTCGGCGTCGAGCAGGGGGCCTTGGTGGCGCTCGATCCCAATGGCGCCATCAAGGCGATGGTCGGCGGGCGCAACTATGCCGACAGTCAGTTCAATCGCGCCGTCGCGGCCAAGCGCCAGCCCGGCTCGTCGTTCAAGCCCTTCGTCTATCTTGCGGCCCTG
>DASXGX010000108.1:0-42372 GCA_036488815.1 Roseiarcus sp. | reverse complement strand
GACGCCCTCGTAGAGCGTATAGATCGCCTCGTTGATCATCGGCAGCAGGATGCGGTTGACGATGAAGGCCGGGAAATCCTCCGACATCGTCGCGGTCTTGCCGAGCCGGGCGACGAAGGTCTTGGCGGCCTCGTAGGTGTCGTCGGTCGTCGCGATGCCGCGGATCAGCTCGACGAGCTGCATGCGCGGCACCGGATTCATGAAATGGATGCCGATGAAGCGCTCGGGATTGGCGGTCACCGAGGCGAGGCGGGTGATCGAGATCGACGACGTATTCGACGCGACGATCGTATCGGGCTTGAGGAAGGAGCGCAGGTTGGTGAAAATCTTGCGCTTCACGTCCTCGTTCTCGGACGCCGCCTCGACGACGAGGTCACAATCGGCGAGGTCGTCGTAACCGCCCGAGACGCTGATCCGATCCAGCGTCGTCTGGCGCGCGCCCTCGTCGAGTTGCCCCTTGGCGATCTGGCGCGACAGAAAGCCGTTGATCGTGGCGAGCGCCGCCTTCACCCGCTCTTCGGCGACGTCGTTCAGCAGCACGCTCAAGCCGGCCTGAGCGCACACCAGCGCGATGCCGGAGCCCATCTGGCCCGCGCCGATAACGCCGACTTTTTCGATCGAGAGTGCCATCGTGTCATCCAACTGCGGGGACGCCGCGCGCCAGCGCGATCATAAACCAGCGACGCCTCAGGTCCATAGCGGACCGGCGCGCCGCGGGCCGTGTCACTTCTTGTCCTGTCACTTGCCGATCTTGCCGAGTTCCTCAGCGAGTTCGGGCAGCGCGGTGTAGAGGTCGGCGACGAGACCGTAGTCGGCGACCTGGAAGATGGGCGCCTCTTCGTCCTTGTTGATGGCGACGATGACCTTGGAATCCTTCATGCCGGCGAGATGCTGGATGGCGCCGGAAATGCCGACCGCGATGTAGAGGTCGGGGGCGACCACCTTGCCGGTCTGGCCGACCTGCCAGTCGTTGGGCGCGTAGCCGGCGTCGACCGCCGCGCGCGAGGCGCCCATCGCGGCGCCGAGTTTGTCGGCGACCGGCTCGATGTAGGTCTTGAAGTTCTCCGCCTTCTGCATCGCCCTGCCGCCCGAGATGATGATCTTGGCCGAGGTCAGCTCCGGACGGTCCGACTTGGCGAGCGCCTCGCCGGCGAAGCTCGAAACGCCGGGGTCCTGGACGGCCGCGGCCGGCTCGATCGGCGCCGCCGCCGCTCCTGCGGCCGTCGCAGCGAACGAGGCGGTGCGCACGGTGGCGACGATCTTGGCGTCGGTCGATTCCACGGTCTGGATCGCGTTGCCGGCGTAGATCGGCCGCTCAAAGGTTTTCGGCCCGATCACTTTGGTGATGTCGGAGAGCTGCATCACGTCGAGCAATGCCGCCGCCCGCGGCAGGACGTTCTTCGCAAAGGCGCTGGAGCCGGCGAGGATCGCCGAATAGCCGCCCGCAAGCGAGACGAGAAGCGCCGCCAGCGGCTCGGCGAGGCCGTGCTCGTATAGCGCGTCGTCGGCGACGCGCACCTTGGCGACGCCGGAGAGCTTGGCCGCCTCGCCGGCGGCCTCGGCGACGTTGCGGCCCGCGACCAGCACGTCCACCGGCTCGCCGAGCGCCAGCGCCGCGGTCAGCGCGCGCGCCGTCAAGTCGCTGAGGCGCCCGTTCGCGACTTCCGCCAGAAGAAGGGTCGCCATGTTCAGATCACTCCCACTTCGTCATGCAGCTTGGCGACGAGTTCCGCCACCGTCTTCACCTTGACGCCGGCCTTGCGGCCGCCCGGCTCGGCGGTGTTCAAAACCTTCAGCCGCGGCGTCACGTCGACGCCGAAGTCGGCCGGCGCCTTCTCGTCGATCGGCTTCTTCTTCGCCTTCATGATGTTCGGCAGCGAAGCGTAGCGCGGCTCGTTGAGGCGCAGATCGCTGGTGACGATCGCCGGCAGCTTCAGGTCGACCGTTTGCAGGCCGCCGTCGACTTCGCGCGTCACGGCGACCTTGTCGCCCTCGATCGCCACTTTCGAGGCGAAGGTGCCCTGCGCCCAGCCCAGCAGCGCGGCCAGCATCTGGCCGGTCTGGTTGCTGTCGTCGTCGATCGCCTGCTTGCCGAGGATCACGAGGCCGGGCGCTTCCGCGTCGACCACGCCCTTCAACAGCTTGGCGACCGCCAGCGGCTCGACCGGCGCATCGGTCTTGATCAGGACGCCGCGGTCGGCGCCCATCGCCAGCGCCGTGCGCAGCGTCTCGGCCGCCTGCGCCGGACCGATCGAAACCACCACGACCTCGGTCGCCTTGCCGGCCTCCTTCTGCCGCAGCGCCTCCTCGACGGCGATCTCGTCGAACGGGTTCATCGACATCTTCACGTTCGTCAGATCGACGCCCGAGCCATCCCCCTTCAGACGAATTTTCACGTTGTAGTCGACAACCCGCTTCACGGGTACGAGGATCTTCATGGCGGCGGGAACCCCTCTCCTGGCATGGGAGCTGTCGCCAAAACGGCGTGCGCGCAACCCCTAATCGCGGCAAATGAGCAAGTCAACGCGCGCCAAATCCCTGCCAAGGCAGGCGTTCGCGAGGATTGAGGCAATAAAAACGCGGCCTCGCCATGCCGTCCTGAGATAAGTCCGTTTTTTTGACCGCTGCGCCGGCCGCCCCGCGACGCGCCGCCTCTCTCGGTTTCGCGTTGTTTTATAGGCGACTCCGTCAGTTCGTAGGCGGGTCGAACGCCGGCGGCGGCGGCAAGCGGCGCAATTCCGGCGACGGCGCGGCGATTGACATCGCGAGGGCACTAAACTGATGATAAACATTAGAGAGCGCCTGCGGCCTCGGCGGGCCGTCGTCCGAGGAGCGTTCCATTCCGGGAGGAGTTGGTATGAGCGAGTTGATCGACCTCAAGACGAAACTGCAGACGGGCAGAATGTCCCGCCGCGAGTTCATGGGCCGCGCCGCCGCCCTCGGCGCCTCCACAGCCGTCATTTCGAGCCTGCTCGCCAGCGCGGACGCCTACGCCGCGGATACGCCGCGCAAGGGCGGCGTCCTGCGGCTCGGCCTCGGCGGCGGCAGCACGACCGACAGCATCGACATCACCTCCTACAACGATTCCGTCATGATCGACGTGGCCCACGGCCTGTTCGACGGACTCGTCGAATGGGGCGAGGACGGCAAGCCGAAGCCGGATCTGGCGGCCAGCTTCGAGCCGACTAACGGCGCGAAGGACTGGATTCTCAATCTCCGCAAGGGGATCAAGTTCTCCAACGGGCAGGAATTCACCGCCGACGACGCGCTCTATTCGCTCAATCTTCATCGCGGCGCGAGCAAGTCCGGCGGCGCCGGGTCGCTCAAGCCGATCACCGACGTCAAGAAGCTCGACAAATACCAGATCCAGATTTCCCTCGCGGCGGCCGACGCCGACCTGCCCTACGTTCTCACCGACTACCACGTCCTGATGGTGCCGGACGGGTTCAAGGACTGGGCGAAGCCGGTGGGGACCGGCGCCTTCTCGCTCGAGAAGTTCGATCCCGGCGTCCGTATTTCGCTGAAGAAGACCCGGGACTACTGGAAGGAGGGGCGCGGCCACCTCGACGGGGTGGAGGTCACCGTCATCAATGACGGCTCGGCGCGCATCAACGCGCTGATCTCCGGTCAGATCGACGCGATCAATCGCGTCGATCACAAGGCCGTCGCGATGCTCTCCAAGTCCCCGAAGGTGCAGATCGTGCGCGCGGCGGGCGGTTGGCACTCGGTGCTCGCGATGGAGGTCGACAAGCCACCCTACGACAACCCCGACATCCGGCTCGCGCTGAAATTCGCTATGGACCGTGAGCAGATCCTGAAGGCGCTGTTCAGCGGCTACGGTTCGCTCGGCAACGACCATCCGATCCCACCGTCCGATCCTTATTTCAATAGCGAACTGCCGCAGCGCAAGCACGACCCGGAACGCGCGGCGTTCCATTTCAAGAAGGCGGGAATCGCCGATCCGAAGATCGTGCTGCAGGTCTCCGACGCCGCTTTCAACGGCGCGGTCGACGAGGGCGCGTTGTTGCAGGCGAGCGCCGCCAAGGCGGGCATCAAGATCGATCTCAAGAAGGAGCCGGCCGACGGGTTCTGGGACAATGTCTGGCTGAAGGGCGCCTTTGTCGGCAGTTATTGGGGCGGCCGCGCCGCGGCGACCCAGATGCTGACGGACGCCTTCGGCGCCGGAGCGCCCTGGAACGAGACGCACTGGAAGAACGACAAATTCGAGAAGCTGCTCGCCGAGGCGCGCAGCGAGACCGACGAAGCCAAGCGCAAGCCTTACATCTGGGAGATGCAGGCGATGCTGCAGGCGGACGGCGGCGCGCTCATCCCTGTCTTCCGCGACTGGCTCGACGCCCACAACGAGAAGGTCGGCGGCCACACGCCGCACGGCGGCTTCGACATGGACAACGGCTACATCATGCAAAAGGCCTGGCTCAAGGCCTGATCGCCGGACGTCGCGCCCCTTGAGAAGGGGCGCGACAGGGCTTTGCGCCACATGGCGCCTGTGGGTGGGCTTCCCTAGGCTTTGGGCTGCCGCTCGAGAGAGATGCGACGGCGTTATCGAGGCGCGGCGAAAGACGCTGGGCGCGCCGAGACGCGTAACGGCGAACGAGGGGGCGAACGTTGTGTTGAAGCTCGTGGCCCAGCGTTTTGGCTTGGGCATCCTGACGTTGTTCGGCGCATCCGTGCTCATCTTCGCGGGAACGGAGATGATGCCGGGCGATCTCGCATCGTCGATCCTGCAAAACAGCGCGACGCCGGAGAGCCTCGCAGCGCTCCGCCTCGAACTCGGGCTCAACCAGCCGGCGATCGTCCGTTTCGCCCACTGGCTGTTCGGCGCACTGCACGGCGACTTCGGCCATTCGCTCGCCAATGGCCGCGACGTGCTGACGGAGATCGCGCCCCGCTTCGCCAATACGATGTTCCTTGCCGCCTACGCGGCGATCGTCTCCGTACCCCTGGCGGTCGGCCTGGGCGTCTTGGCGGCCATTCGGCAGGGAGGATGGTTCGACAGACTGATCAACCTCGTCACGTTGATGACGATTTCCGTACCCGAATTCTTTCTCGCCTACATCCTCATCAAATACGTCGCGGTCGATCTCGGCTGGTTTCCCTCGCTCGCCAACATTTCGCCGGACATGGGTATTGGTGACCGCCTCTATTACGCGTTCTTGCCGATGCTCACGCTGGTCCTCGTCATCGTCGCGCATATGATGCGCATGACGCGCGCTTCGGTGCTCGCGGTGATGGCGAGTCCCTACATCGAGATGGCGACTTTGAAGGGGCTGACGAAATCGCGCATCGTGGTGCGCCACGCCCTTCCGAACGCGCTAGCCCCCATCATCTCGGTGATCGCGTTGGATTTGGCCTATCTCATCGTCGGCGTCGTCGTGGTCGAAACCGTCTTCGTCTACCCCGGCCTCGGCCAATTGATGGTGGACGAAACCTCGAAGCACGACGTGCCGGTCGTGCAGGCCTGCGGGCTGATCTTCGCCGCGACGTTCATCTTCTTCAACCTGATCGCCGACGTTCTGGCCATCCTGTCCAACCCCCGACTGAGGCAGCCGCGTTGAACGATTGGCGGGGCCGTGATCGAACGGCTTCGAGCGGAGGCGTCTTGTGGTGACCGGCGCGCGCCGAGGCGACGGCGGCGACGCGAATAGCAAAACGCGGTCGCATCGGACCGCAGGGAACTGAAAGATGCGCTTGTTCGGGCACAAACTCAGCGTATGGGCGCAGATCGGTCTGGCGATCGTCGCGATCAATTTGTTCGTCGCCATTTTCGCGCCGCTAATCGCGCCGTACGGGCAGGCCGACATCGTCGGCGACGCCTACAGCGACCCCGACGTCCATCACTGGTTGGGGCTTGACAATTTAGGCCGCGACATCGTGAGCCGCCTGATGTTCGGCGCCCGTCTGTCGATCGGCCTTTCCCTCGTCATAACGATGCTCTCCTTCGCGATCGGGATCATCTCCGGTTTCGGCGCGGCCGTCGCCGGCGGCTGGATCGATATGGCGCTCGCCCGCCTGGTCGACCTGCTCCTCTCGATGCCGACGTTCATTTTCGCCATGGTCATCCTGTCAGTGGCCGGGAGTTCGTTCCCCGCGCTCATCTTGACGATCGCCATCCTCGATTCGCCCAAGGTGTTCCGCCTTGCGCGCTCGGTGGCGATGAACGTCGTCAGTCTCGAATTCGTCGAGGCGGCGCGACTGCGCGGCGAAGGCTGGTGGTGGATCGTGACACGGGAGATTCTGCCCAATTCCGTGCCGCCGCTGACGGCCGAATTCGGCCTTCGCTTCTGTTTCACGTTCCTCTTCATCGCGACGCTGAGCTTTCTCGGCCTCGGCGTGCAACCGCCCGATGCGGATTGGGGCGGCATGGTCAAGGACCTGCGCGACATGATCAGCCTGGGGAGCGCCACTCCCCTCTACCCCGCCGCGGCGATCGCGATCCTTTCGATCGGCGTGAATTTTGTCGTAGACTGGATTCTCTCCATACACTCCAGAGGCCAGGGAGAAGGCGCATGAGCGTGCTGTCCGAGAAAAGTCCGCGCTCGCGAGACGATTCCGTCGTGCTCGACGTTCGCGACATGCGCGTCGCGGTGCGCACTGACAGGGGCGAAGGCCCTGTGCTGGTCGACGACGTGTCGCTCACGTTGAGGCGCGGCGAGGTGATCGGCTTGATCGGCGAGTCCGGCGCGGGAAAGTCGACGATCGGGCTCGCCTCGATGGGCTACACGCGCCGCGACTGCCACATCGTCGGCGGCAATATCGTCTTCGGCGACAAGGACATCCGGTCGATCAGCCCGAACGAGCGGCGCGCCCTGCGCGGGCCGCGAATCGCCTATATCGCGCAGAGCGCGGCGGCCTCCTTCAATCCGGCGCACACTCTGATGGAGCAGGTCTGCGAGGCCTCTGTCCGCCACGGCGTCTTGACGCGGGCGCAGGCGCGCGCCGAGGCGATCAGCCTCTTCAAGCAGCTCGATCTGCCGAACCCGGAGACGATCGGCTCGCGCTATCCGCATCAGGTCTCGGGCGGACAGCTCCAGCGCGTAATGGCCGCGATGGCGATGGTCGCCAAGCCCGACATCCTCATCTTCGACGAGCCGACGACCGCGCTCGACGTGACGACCCAGGTCGAGTGCCTCGCCGCGTTCCGCAAGCTCATCCGCGAGCACGGCACTGCCGCGCTCTACATCACGCACGACCTCGCCGTCGTGGCGCAGATTGCCGACCGCATCATGGTGCTCAAGCGCGGCAAGATGGTCGAATTCGGCGAGGCGCGGCAGATCCTCCAAGATCCGCAGGAGGACTACACCCGCCGCCTGGTGCGGGAGCGCGTCGCCGGCCACAAATTCATCGACGCCAACGCCGCCGGCGCGACGCCGATCCTCGCCATCGACCATGTCAGCGCCAACTATCCCGGCAAGCCGAAGGTCATCGACGACGTGAGCCTCGAGGTCGGCCGCGGCGACACGGTGGCGGTGGTCGGCGAATCGGGTTCGGGCAAATCGACCCTGGCGCGCGTCGTGACAGGCCTCCTGCCCCGCATCGCCGGCGACGTGCGCTTCAATGGCGTCAGCCTCCCGCCCCGCTTGAAGGACCGTACGCGCGACCAGCTCCGCCGGGTGCAGATGATCTACCAGATGCCCGATGTCGCTCTGAACCCGCAGCAGACGCTGCTGGACGTGATCGGCAGGCCGGTCGCCTTCTACTTCAACCGCAGCCGCGAGCAGGTGCGCGCCCGGGTTCTCGAGCTGCTGCGGCAAATGGATCTCCCGGAGACCTTCATCACCCGCAAGACGAGCGAATTGTCCGGCGGACAGAAGCAACGCGTGTCGATCGCTCGCGCGCTTGCCGCCGAGCCGGACCTCATCATCTGCGACGAGGTCACCTCCGCGCTCGATCAGCTCGTCGGCGAGGAGATTCTTCGCCTCTTGAAGAGGCTGCAGGAGGAACTGGGCGTCGCCTACCTCTTCATCACGCACGATCTCGGCACTGTGAAGCGCATCGCCAACAAAGTGGCGGTAATGCTCAAGGGGCGTGTGGTGGCCAGCGGCGACACGGCGACCGTCTTCCAGCCGCCCTATCATCCCTACACCGAGCTCCTGCTGTCCTCGGTGCCGGAGATGCGCCCGGACTGGCTCGACGAGGTGCTCGCCAAGCGCGCGGCGGGCGCCGCGACGACCGCGGCGCTGCTGCATACGCCCTGAACGGCCTGGCCCACGCCCCCCGGTCGCCCTTGCCGCCTAGGCAAGTCATTCGCTATACCCCTTCAAAGAGAGCGAGGGGCTGATGCCCGTGTAATCGCGAGCGCGGGCGCGGCGTGCGGCAGCGCGGACAACATGCGTTTCGCATAGGACGGTTTAGGGAAACTTTGATGCGCGCGCCCGGCGGACCGCGACTTTTGCTGCGACGGCTCCGCGAGGTCATGGCGGAGCCCGTCACCGCCCAGGCGCGCCTCGACCGCATCGTCGTCCTGATCGCTTCGAACATGGTCGCCGAAGTGTGCTCGCTCTACGTCTCGCGCGCCGACGGACCGCTCGAATTGTATGCGACCGAAGGCCTCAATCGCGAGGCGGTGCATCTGACCACGATGCGGCCCGGCGAAGGCCTCGTCGGCCTGATCGCCGCCACCGCCGAGCCGCTCGCCTTGTCGGACGCGCAGAACCACCCCGCCTTCTCCTACAAGCCGGAGACCGGCGAAGAGATCTACCAGTCCTTCCTCGGCGTGCCGGTGCTGCGCGGCGGCGCGACTCTCGGCGTGCTGGTCGTGCAGAACCGTGCGCGGCGCACCTATTCCGAGGAGGAGATCGAGGCGCTGCAAACGACCGCGATGCTGCTCGCGGAAATGATCGCCTCCGGCGAATTGCAGTCGATCTCCGGCCAGGGCGAGCCGATCGCCGTGCGCCGCGCGATGTCCCTGATCGGCGCGCCGATCGCGGAAGGGCTCGGCCTCGGCCATGTCGTGTTGCACCAGCCGCGCGTGAATGTCTCCAAGATCGTCGCGGACGACGTCGGGCTGGAGCTGAGCCGGCTCGAGACGGCGATCGGCGGAATGCGCGCCTCGGTGGACGAACTGATCGACCGTAGCGACGACGGCGTGAACGGCGAGCATCGCGAGGTGCTGGAAGCGTTCCGCATGATCGCCCATGATCGCGGCTGGCTGCGCCGGCTGCGCGAGGCGGTTACGAGCGGCCTCACCGCGGAGGCGGCGGTCGAGCGGGTGCAGAACGATGCGCGCGCCAAGCTGCAACGCCAGACCGACCCCTATCTGCGCGACCGCCTGCACGACCTCACCGACATCGCCAATCGGCTGCTGCACCAGCTCGCCGGGCAAAGCCTCGTTCTGCTGCCCGAGGAGCTGCCGGAGAACGCCATTCTCGTCGCGCGCTCGATGAGCCCGGCCGCACTGCTCGACTACGACCGCGCCCGGCTGCGCGGCGTCGTGCTCGAAGAGGCCGGCGCCTCGAGCCACATCGCGATCGTCGCGCGCGCTTTGTCGATCCCTGTGGTCAGCGACATCGCCAACATCTCGGAGATCGTCGAGCAAGGCGACGCGATCATCGTCGACGGCCTCACCGGCGAGGTGCAGCTCCGCCCGCCGCCGGACGTCGAATCGTCGTACGCGGAAAAGGCGCGGCTGCGCGCCCGCCGGCAGGACCAGTATCGCGCGCTGCGCGACGTTCCGGCTGTGACTACCGACGGCGTGGAGATCGGCCTGCACATGAACGCCGGCCTGCTGATCGACCTGCCGCACCTCGAGGAAGCCGGGGCGCAGTCGATCGGGCTGTTCCGCACCGAGCTGCAGTTCATGCTCGCCTCGCGCTTTCCCCGCCTTGGCGTGCAGGAGGCGCTTTATCGGTCCGTGCTCGACGCCGTTGGCGAGCGCCCGGTCACCTTCCGCACCCTCGACATCGGCGGCGACAAGGTGCTGCCCTACATGAAGGGCCTCGAGGAAGAGAACCCGGCGCTCGGCTGGCGGGCGATCCGCATCGGCCTCGACCGACCGGCGCTCCTGCGCACGCAGTTGCGCGCCATGCTTCGCGCGGCGGCCGGACGCGACTTGCGGGTGATGATCCCGATGGTTTCGACCATCAGCGAATTCCTCGCCGCGCGCGACCACTTGAAGACGGAGATCGAGTTCGCCGATCGCTGCGGCCGGGAGCGGCCGCGCGACATCAAGTTCGGCCTGATGATCGAGGTGCCGGCGCTGCTCTGGCAGATCGATGAAATCGCCGAGCGAGCGGATTTCCTCTCGGTCGGCTCGAACGATCTGATGCAGTATCTCTATGCGGCGGACCGCGACAACAAGCGCGTCGCCGGCCGCTTCGACCCGCTATCGCCGAGTTTTCTGCGCGCCTTGCGGACAATCGCCGACGCCGGCGCCCGCGCCCATACGCCCGTCACCCTGTGCGGCGAGATGGGCGGCCGGACGCTCGAGACGATGGCGCTGATCGCTCTCGGCTACCGCCATTTCTCGATGGCGGCGACCGCGATCGGCCCGATGAAGGCGATGGTCCTCTCGCTCGACGCCGGGGCGGCGGAGGAGGAGGTCAACGCCATGCTGGCCGCGCATGCCCATCAAGCGTCGCTGCGCGAGCCGCTGCTGGCGCTGGCCGAGCGCCTCGGCGTGCGCCTCTAGCGACGCCACTTTCCATTCGTTCCCCACCGCTTCGATTGTTTGCGTCAGACATGCCAGCCAACGAAAATTTCGACATCATCCTGCGCCGCCACGAAGAGATCGGCGCGCGCTTGACCGAAGGGGTCGGCGGGCCTGAATACGCCACCCTGTCGCGCGAACTCGCGGATCTCGATCCCGTGGTCGCGGCGATCAAGGCGTGGCGCGCCAAGGAGAAGGAGCGGACGGACCTCGAGGCGATGCTCGAGGACGCCGGCCTCGATCCGGAAATCCGCGACATGGCGCGCGGTGAGCGCGAGCGCGCGGCCGAGGACGCCGAGGCGATGGCGCAGCAGATTCGCATCGCGCTGCTGCCGAAAGACGCGGCGGACGAGGGCAACGTCATCCTCGAAGTTCGAGCGGGCACAGGCGGCGACGAGGCGGCGCTATTCGCCGGCCACCTCTTTCGCATGTACGTGAAATACGCCGAGGCGCGCGGATGGAAGGTCGACGTCCTCTCGGTCAGCGAGGGAACGGCCGGCGGCTACAAGGAAATCGTCGCGGAGGTCGCAGGCCGCGGCGCGTTCGCCCGCCTCAAGTTCGAAAGCGGCGTCCATCGGGTCCAGCGCGTCCCCGCAACCGAGACGCAAGGCCGCATCCACACCTCGGCGGCCACCGTCGCCGTTCTGCCGGAGGCCCAGGAAATCGACTTCGTCATCAACGAGGCCGACCTGAAGATCGACACGATGCGGTCGAGCGGCGCCGGCGGGCAGCACGTCAACAAGACCGAGTCCGCCATCCGCATCACCCATCTCCCCACGGGCGTCGTCGTCGCGATGCAGGAGGAGCGCTCGCAGCATCGCAATCGCGCCAAGGCGATGGCGCTGCTGCGCTCGCGCATTCTCGACGCGCAAAACCAGCGGGCGAGCGACGAGCGCGCGCAGGAACGCCGATCCCAAGTCGGCTCCGGCGATCGCTCGCAGCGCATCCGCACCTACAATTTCCCGCAGGGGCGGGTGACCGACCACCGCATCAACCTGACCCTCTATTCGCTCGACAAGGCGATGGAGGGCGAAGGGCTCGACGAGATCATCGACGCGCTGACCGCCGACCGGCAGGCCCAACTGCTCGCCGAGCAGGCGGCGCGATGAGTCCTCGCCTGCCGCCGTTCGGGGACGGACAAACGATCGGCCTGCTCGGCGGCTCGTTCAATCCGCCGCACGACGGCCACCGGCTCATTTCGCAGCTCGCGCTGCAACGTCTGCGCCTCGATCGCCTCTGGTGGCTCGCGACCCCCGGCAACCCGCTCAAAGCCGGCTCCGCGCTCGCTGAAATGCGGGTGCGAATCGATGCGGCGCGCCGGCTGACGCGCGATCCGCGCATCTCCGTCACCGGCTTCGAGGCCGAGATCGGCGCACGCTACACCTATCAGACGATCCTCTGGCTGAAGCGGCGCGCCCCGCGGGTCCATTTCGTCTGGATCATGGGCGCCGACAATCTCGGTCAGTTTCACCGCTGGAAACGCTGGCGGGATATCGCCGCCCTCGTCCCCATCCTCGTCGTCGATCGTCCGGGATCGACGTTGCGCGCGCTCGCGAGCCCGGCCGGCGCCGCGTTGTCGCGCTATCGCCGGCCGGAATCCATGGCCGCCCGCTTCGCTCTGGCGCCCGCCCCGGCCTTCCTGTTCCTGCACGGGCCACGCTCGCCTCTCTCCTCGACGGCGCTCCGTCAGGCCGCCTCCCCGGCAGAGGCGGCCTCGCCGGGCGCGTCTTGAAAACTCGGCGTGGACAGATCATCTTTAGTTGAAGACCGCCCGAATCAACGAAAAGGACCGCGACACTGACCCTGACGTCCGACAAGCCTGCGGCGCGCCGCCGCAAGACCGTCGTCAGCCCGTCCCCGGCGAAGGAGGACGCGCTTCCCCGCACGATCCTCGGCAGTCTGGAAAATTCCAAAGCCGAGGACATCGTCTCCATCGACCTCGAGGGCAAAACGACGCTGGCCGACGTCATGATCATCGCCAGCGGCCGCTCGACCGTGCATGTCGGCGCAATCGCGGATCATCTGATCAGGGCGTGCAGAGAGGCCGGTTATCCCGCGCCTCGGGTCGAAGGCATGCCCAATTGCGACTGGGTGCTGCTCGACGCCGGCGACGCCATCGTGCACATCTTCAAGCCGGACGTGCGCCAGTTCTACAACCTCGAGAAGGTATGGAGCGCCGACCGGCCCGGCGAGGCGCAGGTCGCGCGGTCCGGCTAGGCCGCCTGAGTGCGCCTGACGCTGATCGGCGTCGGCCGATTGAAATCCGGCCCCGAGCGGGAATTGTTCGAGCGCTATTTCAAGCGCTTGACGGATCTTGCGCGCGCACAGGGAATCGCCGAAGTCGAATTGCGCGAGGTCGACGAGGGCCGCGCGCGGCGCGCTCAGGATCGCCAGGCCGAAGAGGCGCGCGCCATTCTCGCCGCCGCGCCCAAGGGCGCGTGGCTCGCGCTGCTCGACGAGCGCGGGACCGCGATGACCAGCGTGCAATGGGCGGCGGAAATCGGCAAAGCGCGCGACGGCGCAGCGCCGGCCTATGCGGTGGTGATCGGCGGGCCGGACGGGCTCGATCCTACTCTTCGCGCACAGGCGCGCACGATTCTCAGTTTCGGCGCGATGACATGGCCGCACCAGCTCGTGCGCGCAATGGCGAGCGAGCAGCTCTATCGAGCGCTTTCCATTCTCGGCGGTCACCCCTATCATCGACAATGAATCGCAGAGATTCGGCGCCTTCCGGTGAGGCGCGCTCGGCGTGGCGAACTCGAATGCGAATGGCTGGAGGAGCAAGCCGGGCGTTGGCGTGGAGCGCCGCGGCCCTATTGGCGTGTGGGATCGCGCGAGCGGATCCCGACAACGCCGGCCCGAAGCCCGATGACAAGGCCGATCAGGAGACGCGGCTGCGCGGCGTCGAGGATACGATGCGCGCCTCCGACGAGCAGCGCCGGCGAATCGAAGCCGACCTCGAGACGCTGCGCGCCGACAAGGCCCGCCTGACCGCGGCGTTGATCGACACCACCGCCAAGGTGCAGGATTCGGAGCGGCAAATCGCCGCAGCGAACGAACGCCTGGCCAGCCTCAATACGAGCGCCGACGCGCTGACCAAGTCGCTCGACAACCGGCGCGGCGTGATCGCCGACGTGCTCGCCGTCCTGCAGCGCATGGGCGCCAATCCGCCGCCGGCCATCCTCGTCCGCCCGCAGGACATGAGCGAGGCGATCCGCGCGGCGACGCTGCTCGGTTCGACCGTGGGCGAGCTGAAGACGGAGACGGAAGCGCTGCGCAAGGACCTCGATCAGTTGGCGGCGCTTCGCGTCTCGATCGGCAAAGAGCGCGACGACCTTGCCACGCGCTCGGCCGATCTTGGGCGCGAGAAGACGCGGCTGACCGCGCTCATCGACGCGCGCCAGCAAACGCTGTCGACAGCCGAGCAGGCGCTGGCCGCGCAAAAAGAGCGCGAATCGCAGCTCGCCGAGCAGGCGTCCACTCTCAAAGATTTGATCGCCCGGGCCGAGGCGGCGGCCGGCGCCGCGGCGAGCGCCGATCAGGCGGCGGCGGCCGACATCGCGGCCAAGGCCGCGGCGGCGCGCGGCGCCGATCCGGCTCGCCTCAAGCCGGCGGTCGCTTTCGGCGACGCGAAAGGCTTGATTTCGCTTCCTGTCGCCGGCGCCATGCTCAAGACGTTCGGCTCGACCGACCTGTCGGGCGGCCCCGAAAAGGGGGTGTCGATCGCGACGCCGGCCGGCGCGACGGTCTCTTCCCCGGTGGATGGGGCGATCGAGTTCTCCGGCCGATATCGGACTTACGGACAACTCTTGATCATCGATGCGGGCGGAGGCTACACTGTGACGCTGGCCGGCATGGATCGGACCAACGTTAGGGCTGGTCAGTTCGTACTAGCTGGAGAACCCGTCGCCGTCATGGGCGACGGATCAACTAGGACTGCAGCGGCTGCCGCTATTGGCGCCACTCAACCCGTTCTCTATATCGAGTTGAGGAAGGACGGAGCCGCGATCGATCCGGGGCCGTGGTGGGCGAAGTCAGACATCGAAAAGGCGCGTGGATGATACGCAAGGTTTCCTACTTGGCATTGGGGATCGCGATAGGGGCCGTTGGCGCCGGCTTCGGCCCGTCGGCGCTGTCCGCTGTTAGCCAGAGCGCTTACGCGGCGGCTGCGGACACCTATCGTCAGCTCAACCTCTTCGGCGACGTCTTCGACAAGATCCGCAACGATTATGTCGACAAGCCCGACGAGACGAAGCTGATCGAGGCGGCGATCAACGGCATGTTGAGTTCGCTCGACCCGCATTCGAGTTACATGGACGCCAAGGCGTACCGCGAGATGCAGGTGCAGACCAAAGGCGAGTTCGGCGGTCTGGGCATCGAGGTGACGGAAGAGGACGGCCTCATCAAGGTCGTCAGCCCAATCGACGACACGCCCGCCTCCAAGGCCGGCATACTCGCCAACGACGTGATCGTCGCAATCGACGACGAGCCCACGCAAGGGCTGACGCTCGACCAGGCGGTCGACAAGATGCGCGGCCCGATCAATTCGGCCGTCAGGCTCAAGATCGCGCGTGGCGCGACCAAGGACATCAAGGAATTCAAGGTCGTCCGCGACGTCATTAAGGTCCAGTCGGTGCGCTCGCACGTCGAGGGCGACGACATCGGCTACATCCGAATCACCCAGTTCACCGAGCAGACGGCGGACGGCCTCAAGGCGGCGATGGAGAAGTTCAAGACCGACATCCCCGCCGACAAGTTCAAGGGCTACATCCTCGATCTGCGCAACAATCCTGGCGGCTTGCTCGATCAGTCGATCGACGTCGTGAACGACTTCATCGACAAGGGCGAGATCGTCTCGACGCGCGGACGCAACCCCGACGACGCGCAGCGCTTCAATGCGCGGCCGGGCGGCGACCTCTCCGGTGGCAAGCCGATGGTCGTGCTGATCAACGGCGGTTCCGCCTCGGCTTCGGAGATCGTTTCGGGCGCGCTTCAGGATCACAAGCGCGCGACCCTGATCGGCACTCGCTCGTTCGGCAAGGGCTCCGTGCAGACCATCATGCCGCTCGGCCAGGACGGCGCCCTGCGCCTGACGACCGCGCGCTACTACACGCCCTCGGGGCGCTCGATCCAGGCCAAAGGCATCGAACCCGACATCCAGATCCTCGAGGACGTTCCGGACGACCTCAAGGGCAAGGACGACACGAAGGGTGAAGCCTCGCTCAAGGGTCATCTCAAGAATGGCGACGACGAAAAGAGCGGCTCCCAGGCCTACGTGCCGCCCGATCCGAAGAACGACAAGCAGCTGATCGCGGCCGTCGACCTGCTGCACGGCGTCAAGCATGCGGCGGTGGCGCCGACGGACGCAAGCGCAACGCCTTCGCCAGCGCCTGCTGCGCCCGCGCCTGCGGCTGACGCCCCGAAAACAGCGCCGACGCCGAAGCCTGACGGGGCCCAGCCAAACTGACACAGTCTTTTAGGGACATCGCCGCCATGCCGCGGGGAATCTCATATCTTGCGTTGGGCGTCGTTTGCGGCGCTGGCATCGTCGCCTATGTCGGCGGCGGCGCGGCGCCCGCCGCCACCTCTCCTTCGGACGGGGTGGCGCTGTTCGCGCACGTCTTCGAGAAGGTCAGGGAAACCTACGTCGACAAGCCCGACGAAGAAAAAATGGTCGTCGGCGCGATCAACGGGATGCTCACCTCGCTCGACCCGCATTCGAGCTATCTCGACGCCAAGGCGCTGAACGACTTCCAGACCACGATGAAGGGCGAGGAATTCGGCGGCCTGGGGCTCGAGGTCATGCAGGAAGACGGGCTCGTGCGCGTCGTCAGCCCGATCGACGAGACGCCTGCGGCGCGCGCTGGGATGATGTCGGGCGACGTGATCATCGGCATCGACGACACGCCGGTGAAGGGCCTCAGCCTGAAGGAGGCGGTCGACAAGATGCGCGGCCCGGCAAAATCGTCGGTCCGCCTGAAGGTGCTCCGCGGCAGCGCCAAGGAGCCGCGTGAATTCACGATCGTGCGCGAAATCATCAAGGTGCTGCCAGTGCGCTCGCGGGTCGAAGCGGGCGACATCGGCTACATCCGCATCACGCAGTTCAATCAGCAGACCTTCGACGGCGTGCAGAAGGCGATCGCCAAATTCCGCTCCGATCCGGGCGACAAACTGAAGGGCTACATCCTGGACCTCCGGAACAACCCTGGCGGCTTGCTCACCCAGTCGATCGAGGTGGTCAACGCCTTCGTCGATCACGGCGAGATCGTCTCGACGCGCGGACGCACGGCCGACCAGGCGCAGCAGTACAACGCCCGCGCCGGAGGGGATCTGTCGCAGGGCAAGCCGCTGGTCGTCCTCATCAATGGCGGTTCCGCCTCGGCCTCCGAGATCGTTTCCGGCGCGTTGCAGGACCTCAAGCGCGCAACGCTGATCGGGACCCGCTCGTTCGGCAAGGGCTCGGTTCAGACCGTGCTGCCGCTCGGCGACAACGGCGCGCTCAAGCTGACGACGGCGCGCTATTACACGCCGTCCTGCCGCTCCATCCAGGCCAAGGGCATCGAACCGGACATCAAGGTCAGGGAAAACATTCCCGACGATCTGAAAGGCAAGGTCGACAGCCACGGCGAAGCCTCGCTGGCCGGCCACCTCAAGAATGGCGACGACGAAAAGACCGGCTCGGAGGCCTATGTGCCGCCGGACACCAAGCAGGACACGCAGTTGATCGCCGCCGTCAATCTGCTGCACGGCCAGACGCCGACGATCGGCGCCAAGGATCCCGCGCATATCGAGAATTGAGGGCGACCTTCGGGGCCGCCCGCGCGTCCGCGTCATGGCGCGGCCTGACAACCGCGTTTCTGTCGGCATTTTCGCTCACAGGACACCGTCTACGGACCGCGCGCCGGCGTCGCAGCGGCTGGCGCGACCGGTTTTGCGTCACGTTCGTACCAACCCTTCGAACGGTTCACGATCCACACCACCGATAGCATGACCGGCACTTCGATCAGCACGCCGACGACGGTGGCGAGCGCCGCGCCCGAGTTGAAGCCGAACAGGCTGATCGCGGCCGCCACGGCGAGTTCGAAGAAGTTGCTCGCCCCGATCAGCGCGGATGGGCCGGCGACGCAATGCTGTTCGCCCATCAGGCGGTTGAGCAGGTAGGCCAGGCCCGCGTTGAAGTACACCTGGATCAGGATCGGCGCCGCCAGCATCGCGATGATCATCGGCTGCGCGACAATCTGCTCGCCCTGAAACCCGAACAGCAGCACCAGCGTCGCCAGCAAAGCGACCAGCGAGACGGGTTGCAGTGTCGCCAGCAGGCGCGACAGCGCCTCGTTTCCGCCCGTCGTCAGCAGGCGGCGCCGCACGAGCTGCGCGACAATGACCGGCACGACGATGTAGAGGACGACTGAGATAACCAGCGTATTCCAAGGAACCGAAATCGCCGAGAGGCCCAGCAGCAGGCCGACGATCGGCGCAAAGGCGAACACCATGATGCTGTCGTTCAGCGCGACTTGAGTCAGCGTGAAATGCGGCTCGCCGCGCGTCAGGTTCGACCAGACGAACACCATCGCCGTGCACGGCGCCGCCGCGAGGATGATCAAGCCCGCGATGTACGAGCTGATCTGGTCGGCGGGCAGATAGGGTCGGAACAGATGACCGATGAAGAACGCGCCAAGCGCGGCCATCGAAAAGGGTTTGACCGCCCAGTTGATGAACAGCGTGACGCCGATGCCGCGCCAGTGCTGGCGGACTTCGCCCAGCGCGGCGAAATCGATCTTGACCAGCATGGGAATGACCATGAGCCAGATCAGCGCCGCGACGGGAAGGTTGACCTTGGCGACCTCGGCCGCGCCGATGACGTGAAAGGCGCCTGGCGCCAATTGGCCGAGTACGACGCCGGCGACGATGCACAGCGCAACCCAAAGGGTGAGATAGCGTTCGAACAGGGACACTTGCGAATTCCTATGCCGTCGCCACACGTCGTCCGGCGTCGTCGACCACACGCTCGCCGTCTTCCTTGATGAATTGTCCGCGTTGCGGCGGCAGAAGGTCGAGAACCATCTCCGAGGGACGGCAAAGGCGCACGCCTTTCGGCGTCACCACGAGCGGCCGGTTCATCAAGATGGGATGCGCGCCGATCGCATCGAGCAGCGCGTCGTCGGAGAGCGCGGGATCGCCGAGGCCGAGGTCGTGAAATGGCGTTCCTTTCTCGCGCAGGATTTGCCGAACGGTCAGGCCAGCGCGCGCGAGCAATTGCGTCAGCAGCAACCTGGTTGGCGGGCATTTCAGATATTCGATGATATGCGGCTCGACGCCGGCGTTGCGGATCATCGCGAGCGTGTTGCGCGAGGTTTCGCAGGCGGGGTTGTGGTAGATGACGACATCCATCATGCGACCTCCTTGAAGATGCGCTCAGCCATGGCCGACCTCTTTCGGCGGACAGCAGGGGATGAGATCGGCGATCAGCGGCGCGCAGAGATCAGCGCGGCCGCCGCAGCAATCTTTCAGCAGAAACAGTGCGACCTCACGGAAGCGCTCGAGGTTGGCGCGATAGAGGATCGAGCGGCTGTGGCGCTCGCCGAGGATCAGCTTGGCGCGCGCGAGGATGGCGAGATGCGCCGACATCGTGTTCTGGGGAACCTCGACGAGGCGCGCCAGTTCGCCTGCCGGGACACCTTCGGGTTCCCTTGCGACCAGCAGCCGAAACGTGTCGAGGCGGGTCGGCTGCGCGAGCGCCGCCAGGGCCGCTATGACCTCAAGATTATCCATATATCCAGATTAGCAGATATAAGAAGTCTGGCAAGGCGCCGACTGCGCGATTGCCGGGGCCGGCCTACCGCGGCGGCGAGTTGTTCGCGTCCAGCACCGCGCCCGCCAGGTAGAGCGACCCGGCGATAAGGATGCGCGGCGGGACCGGCCATTGGCGCGCGGCCAGAAAGCGCAACGCCGAGGCGACGCTGTCGCAGGCTGCGGCGGAGAGGCCGGCTTCACGTGCGATCGCCGCCACGTCCTCGGCCGAACGGCCCGCGTGTTCGCCGGCGATCGGCACCGCGAGGGTCTCCTGGGCGAGGCCACGGAAGTGGCGCAGGAAAGCGGCGGTGTCCTTGGTCGTCAGCGTGCCGCAGATGAGCGCCAGCGGGCGCGGCGACTGGTCCTCGAAATCCGCCATCGCCGCCGCGAGCACGCGGCCGCCCGCCTCGTTGTGCGCCCCGTCGAGCCACACTTCCGCGTGAGCGGGGGCAAGCGCCACCAGCGGGCCGCTGCGCAAGCGCTGCAAACGCGCCGGCCAGTCGGCGTCCAGAAGACCGCGCTCGAAGGCCTCGTTCGGCAACGACGGATCCATCGCCCGCAAAGCGGCGATCGCCGTCGCGGCGTTGCCGTGCTGATGACGCCCGACGAGACGCGGCAGCGGCAGGTCGAGCAGGCCGTCGTTGTCCTCGAAGATCAGCCGCCCGTTTTCTTCGCGCACGAAGAAATCACGCCCGGCGACAATGCGCGGCGCGCCGACCCTGAGCGCTTCGCGCTCGATCACCGCCAATGCCTCGTCCGCCTGTTCGGCGATGATCGCCGGCGCGCCGCGCTTCAAGATGCCGGCCTTCTCGTAGGCGATCTTGTCGAGCGTCGAGCCGAGAAATTCGGGATGGTCGAATGAGACCGGGGTGATCACCGTCGCCGCCGGCGCCTCGATCACGTTGGTCGCGTCATACCGTCCGCCGAGGCCTACTTCGAGCAGCAGCACGTCGGCTGGGGTCTGGCTGAACAGCAGCAGCGCCGCCGTCGTGGTGATCTCGAACACCGAGATCGACTGCCCCGCGTTCACCGCCTCGCAGCGGTCGAGCGCCTCGGCGAGGCGTTCGTCGTCGACGAGCGCGCCGGCCAGCCGGATACGCTCGTTGAAGCGCACGAGATGGGGCGAAGTGTAGACGTGGACGCGCTTGCCCGCGGCCTCGAGCGCCGCCCGCATGAAAGCGACGGTCGAGCCCTTGCCGTTGGTGCCCGCGACATGGATGACAGGAGGCAGACGTTTCTGCGGCGAGCCGAGATCGCCCAAAAGCCGCTCGATGCGCCCGAGCGAAAGATCGATCCGCACCGGATGCAGCGGCGCGAATCGGGCGGCGATGGCGTCAGCGGGGATCATGCGGCGCTCCCGACCCCACCGCTCACGCCGCCGCCGGCTCGCTGGGCGCGTTCATCAGCATCTTGCACACGCGCGCGAGCGTGGAGCGCATCTCAGGACGCGGCACCACCATGTCGACCATACCGTGCGCCTCGAGGAATTCGGCGCGCTGAAAACCCTCCGGCAGGCGTTCGCGAACGGTCTGCTCGATGACGCGCGCGCCCGCGAAGCCGATCACGGCGCCGGGCTCGGCGATGTGCACGTCGCCGAGCATCGCATAAGACGCAGTGACGCCGCCGGTGGTCGGATTGGTGAGAACGACGATATAGGGCAGCTTCGCGGCGCGTAGCCGCTGGACCGCCACCGTGGTGCGCGGCATCTGCATCAGCGAGAACATGCCCTCCTGCATGCGCGCCCCACCCGATGCGGTGAAGATGATGAACGGCGTGCGCCGCTCGACAGCCTCGGTCATGCCGGCGACGATCGACTCGCCGGCGGCGATGCCGAGGGTGCCGCCCTGAAAGGCGAAATCGTGCACCGCCACCGTCGCCGCAAGCCCCTCGATACTGCCGACGGCGAGCGTGATCGCGTCGCTCGAGCCGGTCTTCAGGCGATGCTCCTTCAAGCGGTCGGCGTATCGCTTCACGTCGCGGAATTTCAGCGGGTCGGCCAGCGTTTCCGGCGGCTGCAACTCGTCGTAATGCCCGTCGTCGAACAGCGCCGCCAACCGCGCCTTGGGCGCGATCGCCATATGGTAGCCGGAGCCCGGCACCACCATCAGGTTCGCTTCGAGATCCTTGTGGAAAACCAGTTGGCCGCTCTCCGGGCACTTCACCCACAGGTTCTCAGGCGTCTCTCGCCGCAGCAGCGAGCGGATTTTCGGCGGAACGACGTTGGAAATCCAGTTCATGGCGCCTTCCCTCACAACCTCGCCGGACGGGCGGCGCCGCGGACGCCCGCCGCGAGGTCTTCGACCAGCCCGGTCACCGCGGCGACCGTTCCCGGTCCCGCCTTGCCGTCGATGAGCGAAGCGCGCAACGCCTCCACCAGGGCGGTGCCGACGACGACGCCGTCCGCCGTGGCCGCGATCGTCGCTGCGCTCGCGGCGTCCTTGACGCCAAAACCAACTGCAACAGGAAGGTGGGTATCGCGCTTGATGCGCGCAACCGCCTCACCCACTTTCGACGCCTCCGGCGCGGCGGCGCCGGTGATGCCGGCGATGGAGACGTAATAGACGAAGCCCGAGGTGTTTGCGAGCACCGCGGGAAGACGCTTGTCGTCGGTTGTCGGGGTCGCCAGACGAATGAAATTGAGGCCGGCCTTCAGCGCCGGCAGGCACAGTTCCTCGTCCTCCTCCGGCGGCAGGTCGACGACGATGAGCCCGTCGACGCCGGCCTCGCGCGCTTCACTGAGGAAAGCCTCGACGCCGTGGACGTAGATCGGATTGTAATAGCCCATCAGAACGACGGGCGTGTCGGCGTCCTCGGCGCGGAATTCGCGTACGAGCGCCAAGGTCTTGCGCAGTGTCTGGCCGCTCTTCAGCGCACGCAGGCCCGCGGCCTGGATCGCCGGACCGTCCGCCATCGGATCGGTGAACGGCATCCCGATTTCGATCACGTCGGCGCCAGCCTTGGGCAGCGCCTTGATGATCGCCAGCGACGTCGCCCCGTCCGGATCGCCGGCCATGAGGAAGGTGACGAGCGCCGCCCGGTTTTGAGCGCCGAGGGCGGCAAATTTGCGATCGATGCGAGGTGTCATGGCAGGCTCGTTAGCACGCGACGCGCGTGAGGGAAACCGGCGGAAAAACACTCGACACATCGCACGTTCGCCGCGATAATGCCATTATGTCCCAAGCTCGCCACATTCGCGCCGTTGCGCGTCGAGCATTCGGTCATACGTTCCGTCTGTTGGCGGCGGCGGTGTTTTTTGCCGCCGCAGGTCCTGCGCCAGCGTCCGAAAAAGTCGCCTCCACTTCGCACGCGACGCCGTCCACTTCGCATGCGACGCCGTCGACTCCGCACGCGACGCCGTCGTCTCTGGCGCCGATGCGCTTCGTGCGAGTCATGAGCGGCGGCCCTGCGTGCGAGCCGAATTGTCCGGAATGGATATCCGCCGAAGGCAAGATCGTCAGGGGATCGGCCGAGGCGCTGGAACGCGTCGTCGGCGCGCTCGCCGGCCGGCGTCTGCCCATCTTCATCAATTCCGCCGGAGGCTCGGTGGAGGACGCGATGGCGATGGGGCGCCTGATCCGCTCCAAGCGTCTCGCGGTCGCCGTCGTCCATACGCGGATCGCCGCCTGCCCCGCGAGCGTGTCCTCATGTGGCGAGGCGCGCGGCGTTGCGGAATCCGCCGGCGCCTATTGCGCCTCCGCATGTACGCTCGTGCTGGCGGGCGGCGTCGAGCGTTACGTCAGTCCGCTGTCGTTCGTCGGCGTGCATCAACTCATGCAAGTGCTGCGCAAGACGACCGTCAAGCGCGCCTATAAAGTGCGATACGTCGGCATCGCCTGGTTCAAGTGGGAAGTCTCCCGCAAGCTGGTCGTCGACCGCTCGACCTCGACGATCAAGCGCGTTGCTGACAGCAGCGTCGTCGACATCGTGGCCGATTACTTCTCCGAAATGGATGTCGGCGAGCCGGTGATGGAGCTGACGCTCGCCACGCCGCAACGCCAGGTACACTGGCTCACGCCCGAGGAGCTCGCCAGTTCGCACCTCGCGACGATCCGGGTCGAAGGCGTCTCGCCGGTGGTCGAGAGCGAGGGCGCGAACGGGCTCGGCGGCGACCCGATCGACGCGCAGTCGGGGGCCGTCTCGGTGCTGGTCGCCAAAAGCGCGGCGGCGCTGCTGGCCGGACCTGGCAAGATCGAAAGCGCCTTTTCTTATCGTCGCGGCGGCGGCTCCGTGCTCGCCACCTTCCAGCCGCGCGATTCGGCGGACGGGTCGCATCGCGCCGGCCTGCTGCTGACCTTCTATCCCAACGGCGGGCAAACGCGCGCCGCTCAGTTCCGGGCCGAGGCCGACGCGACAGGCGGCCCGGTGAGCGTAGCGATCCCGGTGCGCGACTTCTGCGGCCTCGCCCGCGGCGGCCGCATGGCGGTGAGCCTGATCGAGCGACCGGACGCTTCGCAGGATCTGCCCGTCGACAACGACGCGAGGTCCTTGCTCGACGAAGCCTGCGCCCCCGTCGCGTCGGCCGGTTCAAGCAAGACCGAGCCCGCCGCCGCCCCGGCGGCGCAGCCGGCGGAATAGACTGGCGGCGAGCAGAAGGCCTCAGCAGTCGATCCCCTCGATCGCGGCGATCTCGATGCCAAAGCCGGAAAGACCCACGTATTTGCGGGGATTGCCTGTGCGCAGGCGGATCGAGGAGACGTCGAGATCGCGCAGGATCTGCGCGCCGAGGCCGATCTCGCGCCATTGCAACTGCCGCGCGGTGTCGGAATTCGTCTCTTCCGCGCCGCTCAGATTGGTGGGCACGCCCGCCGAGCCGTCGCGCAGATAGACAAGCACGCCGCGCCCCTCCTCCTTGAACCGCTGGAGGACGCGCGGAATCACTCCTGCGCCGAAAATGTCGCCGAGAATGTCGGCGCGATGCAGCCGCGCCGGCACGCCGCGTCCGTCGCCGATCGCGCCGTGCACGAAGGCGAAATGCAGCACGGGGTCGAAGGTGGTGCGGTAGGCGTAGCCCGTGAGCTCGCCGATCGGCGTCTTGACGGGGAAAGTGGCGACGCGCTCGACCAGTTTCTCGCGCGCCTGGCGATAGGCGATCAAATCGGCCACCGAGATCCGCGCGAGGCCATGCTTGGCCGCGAACGCCTCGATTTGCGGCCCGACCATCACGGTGCCGTCGTCGTTGGCGAGTTCGCAGATCACCGCGACGGGCGGCAGCCCGGCGAGCTTGCAGAGATCGACCGCCGCCTCGGTGTGACCGGAACGCATCAGCACGCCGCCCTCGCGCGCGATCAGCGGGAAGACATGGCCCGGGCGGACGAAATCGCTCGCGCCGATGTTGCCGTTGGCGAGCGCGCGCACGGTGTTGGCGCGCTGCTCGGCCGAAATGCCGGTCGTCATGCCGTGCTTGACGTCGACCGAGACGGTGAAGGCGGTGCCGAGCGGCGCGTCGTTCATCGCCACCATCGGCGCGAGATGCAGCCGGCGCGCTTCGTCCGCGGTCAACGGCGCGCAGACGATGCCGCAGCAGTTGCGGATGATGAACGCCATCTTCTCGGTCGAGCAGAGCGAAGCGGCGACGATCAGGTCGCCTTCGTTCTCGCGGTCGTCGTCGTCGGTGACGACCACGATCTCGCCGCGCGCGATCGCCTCGATGGCCTGATTGACGTGATGCGACATTTGGTTTCCCCAATCCGACGGAACCGCGCCGTCGAGAAAATCATTCGGCGTCACAGCGCCGCGCGTCTCGGCGAGGATGCGCTGCGCCGTCTCGCGCGAGAGCCAGGCGCCCTCGTCGCGACAGATCTGCGTCACCGCCCCCGGCGAGACGCCGATCCGGCGGGCGAAATCGTTGCGCTTGACGCCTTCGCGGGCGAGCCATTCGGCGAGCTTCATGCCGCGAGCATATGAAGGCCGCCGATTGAGTTCAACTCAATTCGTTGCAAGCTTTAGTAAGCCTTAAATTAGCTTGACCAGCATTTTGCCGAAATTGCCGCCCTGCAGCAGATCGACAAGCGCCTGCGGGGTGCTTTCGAGTCCCTCGCGGATCGTCTCGCGCCAGCGCAGCCGGCCAGACGCCGCATGGCGGGCGAGCTCGGCGAGCGCCTGCGGCCACAAGTCGAGGTGGTCGGAGACGATGAACCCCTCGACCTTGATCCGCCGGACCAGGAAAATTCGCATGTCCGGCAGAGCGGTCACGGGCCCTTCGTAGGAAGCGATCAGACCGCAGATCGCGATCCGGGCGAAATCGTTGAGGCGCTTGAGGCATTGAGCGAAGGGTTCGCCGCCGACATTCTCGAACAGCCCGTCGAGCCCGTTGGGCAGCGCTTCCTTGAGCGCCTCGGCGAACCGCGGCGACTTATGGTCGACGCAGACGTCATAGCCGAGTTCGCTCGTCGCATAAGCGCATTTGTCCGGTCCGCCGGCGATGCCGACCGTGCGCACGCCGGCGACCTTGGCGAGTTGGCCCACGACAGCCCCCACGGCGCCCGTCGCGGCCGAGACGACGACAGTCTCGCCAGCTTTCGGCGCGATGATCTTGTTGAGGCCGTACCAGGCGGTGACGCCCGGCATTCCGACGGCGCCGAGATAGGCCTGCAAAGGAATGGTCTTGGCGTCGACGACGTTGAGATCGCGGCCGTCGCTCAGGGCATAGAGCTGCCAACCGCCCATCCCGACGACGAAGTCGCCCGCTTTGAAGCGAGGATTGTTGGAGGCGACGACTTCGCCGACCGTCCCGCCGCCCATCGTCGCGCCCAGCTCCTGCGGCTTGGCGTAGGACTTGGCGTCGCTCAACCGGCCGCGCATGTACGGGTCGAGCGAGAGGTAATGGTGGCGGACCAACACCTGTCCGGGACCTGGCTCGCCGATCGGCTCCTCCGACAGGCGAAAATTGGCGGGCGAGACTTTGTCGGTCGGACGCGAGTCGAGAAGGATGCGCTGATTGAGCGGCAAGGCGAACTCCTTAAGCCAAGAGAAGGGCGATGGACCTTACGCGACGTCGGGCCTCGGTCGAAAGCGCGCTCGGCCCGGAACGCTTTCTTAGCTCCCATTCTTCATCTTAGGCCAGCCAAGGGTCGTCGTCGGCGCTACATGAAGCCGACGAACGGGGACGCGCCGAACCGTTTGGCGCGCCCGCAACGTTGAACATGGCGTCGAGGGGTATGCAGATGAGCGATCGCGTGAAAGTCGGGACCGGCAAAGGCAGCGAGCTGATCGCGTTCAACATCGGCGCGCAGGAGTTCTGCGTCGGCACGACCTCGGTTCGCGAGATTCGCGGCTGGACCCCGGCGACCACCCTGCCGCACGCGCCCATGTTCGTGCTCGGCGTGGTCAATTTGCGCGGCGCCGTGCTGCCCATCGTCGATCTGGCGGTGCGGCTCGGCTTTCCCGCCACGCAGCCTACGGCTCGCCACGCCATCATCGTCGTCGAATTCGGCCGGCAGGTCGCGGGCCTCCTCGTCGATGGCGTGTCCGACATCTTCACCGCGGCCGAGGAACAGATTCAGCCGACGCCGGACATCGCCGCCGAGACCGCCAAACTGTTCCTGCGCGGCGTGATCGCGATGGATGGACGCCTGATCGGCGTGCTCGACGTCGAGAACCTGCTTCCAGCAACGGAACTCGCGGCGGCGTAGTCCCGCAGCCTGTTGCAATTCGGTCGAATCGCAACAGGCGCTAAAATAGCGCGTCGCGTTGGCGCCGCCTGGGCGCCACGTTGCTGTAACATATTGCTCTGGGTCTGTTGGATCGACGACTATGAACTGACGACGGCGTCGTTCAATCCTTCCACCTCCAATGGCTGACGCGTATAATCGGCGCATTCGCCCCCCATACCTTCGCTTGCGAGCGTTGCCGCGACTGGAGAACCTGGCGGTCAGCCCGTGCACACTCGCAAATGCAACGCCCGGATAGAGCACAGTTCCAATCTCGAGCGTTGGATAGCGGAATTCCATTTGGCGTTTCTGAGGGCCACGGTTTTACAGCGAGCGCAAGGAGTGGACCATGTCAGCGCAGAAGAAACCAAGCATCGTATTCGCCCACGGGCTTTGGGCCGATGGCTCATGCTTCCAGAAGCTGATCCCCGCGCTACAGGCGGATGGGCACGAGGTGATCTGCTCCCAGCACGGCCTGGACTCCCTGAAGAGCGACGTGGACTGCGTCGCTCGTTGCTTCGGCCGGGTCAGCGGCCCTGTGGTCCTCGTCGGGCACTCTTACGGCGGCACGCTGATTACGCATGCGGGGACGAAGGACCGGGTCGCCGCCCTGGTCTACATCGCGGCGCTGGCGCCCGACGAGACCGAAACCTCGCAAGGCCAGCAGCAAAAATTCCCCGTCACGGACGTCTTCTCCCACATCGAGGTCGCCGATGGGCGGATCTGGCTAAAGCCTGACGGCATCGGGTGTTTCGCAGGGGATCTGCCCGAGGCGGAGCAGAAGGTCGTCTGGGCGACCCAAGCCGTGCCCGTGCCTGACCTGTTCACGCAAAAGGTCGATGGCGTAGCGTGGCGCTCGAAGCCGAGTTGGTACGTTGTGGCCACCGAAGATCGCACCGTCCAACCCGAACTCCAACGCTCCGCTGCGAAGCGCATGGGCGCCACAACCGTCGAAGTGCGCTCCAGCCACGTCGCGATGCTCTCCCAACCGCGTGCTGTGCTGGACGCGATCCGCGCCGCCGCAACGGCTGTTCAGAATTCCCAAACAGCGTAGCGCGCATCTCGGGCAGCGAGAACCGACACGACCTGCGAGAGACCGCCGCAAGGCGACGGCCCGCCAAGTCGTGTCCCTCGTGTGGCGTAACGCGGCGAGCGAGCGGCTCGCCGCCACTGCGCTGACTCGAGCAGCCGAGTGGCCGACGCACAGCATTACCAATCCTTCATATTCACGCCATCGCTGTGTTAGGCGCGCGGCGCCATCTTGCCCGTCATCCCGCCACGCATCGGCGCGGCGAAACGCTTTAAAGATGGAGTCGGTCCGTGTCGCTTGCCCCCCTCCCGAAACCTCGTCGTCACACGCTGCGCGGCGCGCTACTGGGCGCGGTCGCGCTCGTCGCGCTCGGCGCCGCGGCGGTCGAAAATGGCGCGTTCGCGCCCGGACACGCCGTCGCCGCGACGGCGCAAACATCCGCGGGTCCCGCGTCCTTCGCCGATGTGGTCGACCGCGTGAAATCTTCCGTCGTCTCGGTCAAGGTCAAGCTCGCTGACGGCGGCGACGCCGACGTCGAGACGCAGGGCATGCCGCAGTTCCCGCCGGGCAGCCCGTTCGACCGGTTCTTCAAGCAGTTCGGCCTGCCCGACGGCAACGACGACGGTGACGGCGACATGCCGCTGCACCGCCACCGCCACCTGACGATGGCGCAGGGCTCCGGCTTCTTCATTTCCTCCGACGGCTACATCGTCACCAACAACCACGTCGTCGATCACGCGACCGAGGTGACGGTGACGACCTCCGAGGGCAAGACGCTGACCGCCAAGGTGATCGGCACCGACCCGAAGACCGACCTTGCTTTGCTCAAGGTTAGTGGCGGCTCCTATCCGTTCGTCACCTTCGCCCCGCAGGCGCCTCGCGTCGGCGACTGGGTGATCGCGGTCGGCAACCCCTTCGGCCTCGGCGGCACCGTAACGGCGGGCATCGTTTCGGCGCGCGGCCGCGACATCGGCTCGGGCCCGTACGACGACTTCCTGCAGATCGACGCACCGGTCAATCACGGCAATTCGGGCGGCCCAACCTTCAACACCGACGGCCAGGTCGTCGGCGTCAACACGGCGATCTTCTCGCCTTCCGGCGGCAGTGTCGGCATCGGCTTTGCGATCGCGAGCGACGTCGTGAAGAACGTCGTGCAGCAGCTCAAGGAGAACGGCTCGGTCGCGCGCGGCTGGCTCGGCGTCGAAATTCAGCAGGTCACGCCGGATCTCGCTGACAGCCTGGGCATCAAGAACGCCTCCGGCGCGCTCGTCGCCAAGGAGACGCCCAATTCTCCGGCGGCGAACGCGGGTGTGAAGATCGGCGACGTCATTACGGCGGTGAACGGCGACACGGTCACCGATCCGCGCGACCTCGCCCGCAAGATCGCCTCGCTTGGGCCCAAGAAGGACGCCGAGCTGTCGATCTGGCGCAACGGCTCGCAACAGTCGATCTCCGTCGCCCTCGGCGAGATGCCGACGGACAAGGAGGCGATGGCGGAGACGCACGCCAAGCCGCAGCATGAAGAGCCGACGTCGTTCGCCAAGCTGGGGCTCAGCCTCGAGCGGGCGCGCGGCGGGCAGGACGGCGTCACCGTCGTGTCGGTCGATCCCGACAGCGTCGCCGCCGACCGCGGCCTGCAGTCCGGCGACGTGATCATCGAGGCCGGCGGCAAGCCGGTGTCGCGTCCGGGCGACATCTCGCAGGCGATCGACGCGGCGAAGTCGGACGGCCACAAGTCGGTGCTGCTGCGCGTCAAGTCGGGCGACGCGGTGCGCTTCCTGGCGCTGCCGGCGCAATCGGCCTCCTGAACCGAGTTTGGCCTCGTTCCCCCAACGCGAGGCCATACGCCGGTGCGCCAGTCCCCCCGCTTAGCGCTCCGGTGAATTGGGCGGCAGGTCAACTCCCCCTGGCCTGCCGCCATTTTTTGTGTGAGATCAGGGAGACGCTATATGTCTTCCATGCGCATTCTCATCATCGAAGACGATCGCGACGCCGCCGCCTATCTCGTGAAAGCCTTTCGCGAGGCGGGCCACAGCGTCGATCACGCCGCCGACGGCGTGCTCGGCTACGATCTCGCCCACGAGGGCCATTACGATGTCGCGATCGTCGACCGCATGCTGCCCAAAATGGACGGACTGGCGCTGATCGGCGCCCTGCGCGCGCAAGGCGTCGAGACGCCAGCCCTCATCCTCTCCGCGCTCGGCCAGGTCGACGACCGCGTCAAGGGCCTGCGGGCGGGCGGCGACGACTATCTCGCCAAGCCCTACGCCTTCTCCGAACTGCTCGCCCGCGTCGAGATCCTGGCGCGCCGTAGCCCGAAAGGCTCACCGGAGGAGACGGTCTATCGGCTCGGCGATCTCGTGCTCGACCGCCTGTCGCATAAAGTCACGCGCGCGGGCGAAGAGATCCTGCTTCAGCCGCGCGAGTTCCGCCTGCTCGAATATCTGATGCAAAACGCCGGCAAGGTCGTCACGCGCACCATGCTGCTCGAACACGTCTGGGACTATCATTTCGATCCGCAGACCAACGTGATCGACGTCCACGTCTCGCGTCTCAGGGCGAAGATCGATCGCGATTTCGACGCGCCGATGCTGCATACGGTGCGAGGCGCGGGGTACATGATCCGTGACGGCGTTCGCTAAACTCTTCCGCGCGACGGCGTTTCGCCTGACGTTCGCCATTCTCGGCCTCAGCGCGGTGGGGGCCGGCCTGGTGCTCGCCGGCGTCGCCTGGCAGGTGATCAAGCTCGTCGACGACGAAATGCGCCAGACGATCGACGCCGAAGCGAGCGGCCTCTCCGAGCAATACGACATCGGCGGCATACGCCGCCTCGGCGCGGTCATCGAGGCGCGTTCGCGCCGGCCGGGCTCCTCGCTCTATCTTCTCACCGACAGCGCGGGCGAACCGCTCGCCGGCAATGTCGCGCAGATGCCGCCCGACGCGCTCGATCACGCCGGCTTCATCAATACGATCTACGAAAGCGCGGACGAATCGGCGCCGCGCCGGCGCGCGCTGGCGCGCATCTTCGAGCTTCCCGGCGGCTTCCGCCTGCTGGTCGGGCACGACCTCGCCGACCGCGGCCGCATAGGCGCGGTGATGATTCGCGCGATGGCGCTCTCGCTCATCGTCTTCGTCGCTCTCGCCGCGCTTGGCGCCCTGTTTGTCGCGCGGCGGGTGCTGCGCCGCATCGACGCCATGAACCAGTCGGCGCACGCAATCATGGCCGGCGATCTCACGCGGCGCCTGCCCGTCTCCGGCTCGGACGACGAGCTCGACCGCCTTGCCGGCGGCCTCAATGAAATGCTGGCGCGCATTTCCAATCTGATGGCCGGAATGCGGGAAGTCTCCGACAACATCGCGCACGATCTTCGCACGCCCCTGACGCGGCTGCGCAACCACGCCGAGGATGCCTTGCGGGGCGCTGCTGATCCCGTCGCCTATCGCGCGGCGCTGGAGCGCACGATCGAGGAATCGGACGGGCTGATCAAAGTGTTCAACGCGCTGCTGCTGATCGCCCGGGCGGAGGCGGGCGCGGACCGCGCCGGCATGAGCGCCTTCGACGTCGGCGAAACCGTCGCCAGCGTCGCCGAACTCTACGAGCCGCTCGCCGATCAGCAGGGAGCCGCCCTCAAGGTCGAGGCGGCCCGCGGCCTTTTCATCACAGGCAATCGCGAGCTGATCGGCCAGGCGGTCGCCAATCTGATCGACAATGCGGTCAAATACGGCGCCGGCGGCGTCGGCGCGGCGGCGTCGACCCGGCCGGAGATCGGCGTGACGGCGCAGCGCGAGGGCGACATGATCACGATCGAGGTCGGCGACCGCGGCCCTGGCATACCGGACGCTGAGCGCGGCCGGGCGGTGCAGCGTTTCGTACGCCTCGAGAGCGCCCGTTCGCGCCCCGGCTCAGGCCTCGGGCTGTCGCTCGCCGCGGCCGTGGTCCGCTTGCATGGCGGTTCGGTGCGGCTCGAGGACAATGCGCCGGGGCTCAAAGTGTCGGTCTCGCTTCCGGCCGGCGCCCCAGCGCTGCCGTCGCCGGCGGCGAAGGCGGCGGCATGACCCGCCCGCTCGCCGAGCGCCTTGTCGATGCGCCTGTCCTCGCGGCGCCGAGCCAAGCGCGCCGTCGCCTCGACGCGCTGCTCGCCGAGCCGGAGGCGGCGGGTCTCGACGCAATCGCGGCGCGGCGCGGCGCGGGCGACCTGCTGCTCGGTCTCGCCGACCATTCGCCCTACCTCTGGTCTCTGGCGAGCGAAGATCCGCAGCGGCTCGTTCGGCTGCTGCGCTCGCCGCCCGAAGCGGCCCTCGACGCGCTGCTGGGGGCGCTCGCGGCGCGGCGCGACGCGGACGAAGCCGCGCTGATGCAGGCGCTGCGGCGCGCCAAGCGCGAGGCGGCCCTCTTGATCGCGCTCGCCGACATCGGCGGCGTCTGGGACGTCGAGGCGACAACCGAGGCGCTGACGCGTTTCGCCGACGCCGCCGTCTCCGCCGCTTTGCGCTTCCTGTTGCGGCGGGCGGCGCTGGAGGGCCGGCTCAATCTCGATCCGGAGGCGCTCGCGATCGAAGCGGGCAGCGGGCTCGTCGTTCTCGCCCTCGGCAAGCATGGCGCGCGCGAGCTGAATTACTCGAGCGACGTCGACCTCATCGTGCTCTACGACGCGGCCGCCGCCTCGCTTCCCCAGGGCGTCGAGCCGAGCCCGCTTTTCGTTCGCCTCGTCAAGGCGCTCACTCGTCTGCTGCAAGAACGCACGCCGGACGGCTACGTGGCTCGCGTCGACCTGCGCCTGAGACCCGACCCCGCCGCGACGCCGATCGCCCTCTCGACCGCCAGCGCGAGCATCTACTATGAGACGCTTGGGCAGAACTGGGAGCGCGCCGCCATGATCAAGGCGCGGCCGGCGGCCGGCGATCTCGAACTCGGCCGGCGCTTCCTCGACGAGCTCGCGCCGTTCATCTGGCGCAAATATTTCGACTACGCCGCGATCGCCGACATTCACGCGATGAAGCGCCAGATCCACGCGGTGCGCGGCCATGAGCAGGTCGCCGTGCCCGGCCACGACGTCAAGCTCGGCCGCGGCGGCATCCGCGAAATCGAATTCTTCGTGCAGACGCAGCAGCTCATTTTCGGCGGCCGCCGCCCGACGATGCGCGGCGCGCGCACGCTCGACATGCTCAGGCAATTGCACGCCGAACATTGGGTCAGCGCGCAAGCGGTGGACGATCTCGCCAAGGCTTACGCCTTCTTGCGGCGGATCGAGCACCGCTTGCAGATGGTGGCGGACGAGCAGACGCAGCGCCTGCCCTTCGAGACGGCCGCGCTCGCGCGCTTCGCCAAATTCTGCGGCTATTCGCGGCTGGAGCGTTTCGTCGCCGCGATGACGGGCCATCTCAAGCGCGTCGAGACGCATTACGCGCGCCTGTTCGAGGACGCGCCGACTTTGGGCTCTGAGGCCGGCAGTCTCGTGTTCACCGGCGTCTCCGACGATCCGGAGACCCTGACGACGCTGCGCCGCCTGGGCTTCCAGCGGCCCGAAGCCGCGGCCGAGACCATCCGCGGCTGGCATTTCGGCCGCCGTCCCGCCGTGCGCAGCGCCCGAGCGCGGGAGGTGCTGACCGAGCTCGTGCCGGCGTTGCTCGCCGCCTTCTCCGGCTCGGGCGATCCCGACGCCGCCCTCGACGCTTTCGACGCCGCGCTCGCCCGGATGCCGGGCGCGGTCGAACTGCTGTCGATCCTGCGCTCGAACGGTCCGGTGCGCGAACTGTTCGGCGATCTCTTCGGCAGCGCGCCGCGCCTCGCGCAAGTCGTCGCGGCCCGCCCGCATGTGCTCGACGCCGCCATCGATCCCGGCCGGGTCGCGGCGATCGGCGAGAGCCTCGATGAAGGGCGCCTCGCGGCCCGTGTGGCGCAGTTCCTCGACGCGGCGGAGAGCTTCGAGGCCATGCTCGACCGTGCGCGCGACTTCGCCGCCGAGGAGTCGTTCCTCATCGGCGTCCGCCTCCTGTCGGGAGCGCTCGACCCCGAGCGGGCGGGACGCGCCTATAGCGCGCTCGCGCAGAGCCTTGTCGCCGCGCTGTTGGAGCGAGTCGGCGACGCCTTCGCGCAAGACCACGGGCGGATTCGCGGCGGCCGCATCGCCGTGCTCGCCATGGGCAAGCTCGGCTCGCGCGAGATGACGGCCGCTTCCGACCTCGATCTGATCGTCATTTACGATTTCCCCGCCGACGCCGGCGAATCCGACGGCGCCCGGCCGCTCGGCGCAGCGGTCTATTATTCCCGGCTGACGCAGCGCCTGCTGGCCGCGCTTACCGCGCCGACCAAAGCGGGCAAGCTCTACGACGTCGATCTCAGGCTGCGCCCCTCGGGGCGGAAAGGACCGCTGGCGACGCAGTTCTCCGCCTTCACCCTTTACCAGTCGTCCGAGGCGGAGACCTGGGAGCGCATGGCGCTGACGCGGGCGCGCGCGGTGGCGGGCGAACCCGCCTTCGCCGCCGAGGTCGCGGCCGCTGTCGCGCGCGTGCTGGCTCTGCCGCGCGAAGCCGCCGCGGTGGCGCGCGACGTCCGGGCGATGCGCGATCTGGTCGCCGCCGAGAAGGGCGACCAGGACCCGTGGGACCTCAAGCTCGTCTCGGGCGGCCTGATCGACATCGAATTCGTCGCGCAATATCTCGTGCTCACGCATGCCCTCCGCCATCCCGAACTGATCGGGGGATCCACCCGAGCCGTCATTGCGCTGGCCGGCTCCTTGGGGCTGCTGACGCCGGCCGACGCCGAGACGCTCGCCGACGCGCATCGCCTCTATACCGACGCGACCCAGATCATGCGCCTCGCCGTCGCCGGCCCCTTCGACCCCGAGAAGGCGACCCAAGGGGTCAGGCGCCGCATCGCCGCGGCGGCCGCCTTGCCGAATTTCGAGGCGCTGCACGGCGCGATCGCCGAGACGCGCGAGGCGGTGCGACAGGTTTATGAGAGGGTGCTTGGCGCGCCGTAGCGCGCGGAGAAGCCGACGGCCGCGGGCAGGCCCCTGCGTTCGGCGAGGGTCAGAGGTGCATTTTTCGGCGGCCTCAACATTTGATTCCCGGTTTCATCAAATGTCAAACAGGTCTATGGATGATGACGCCGCCGCCCCTGACCGGTTTTGAAACGGCCCCAACCCGTAGTGGGTTTGCTCGCGCCTGATCGACCCAAGGCCCTCCGCGGCTGTTGGAAACCCAGTCGCCATGTCCGAATTGGCCGCCGGCGAAGCCGCCGAAATCCATAGACCCGACTACCGCACCACCGCGCTGATCATCGCCAGCTCGATGTTCATGGAGCAACTCGACTCGACCGTGCTCGCCACGGCGCTGCCGACGATGGCGCGGCATTTCGAGGTCTCGCCCAGCCATATGAGCGTCGCGCTGACGTCGTATCTGTTGAGCCTCGCGGTTCTCATCCCCGCCAGCGGCGCCATCGCCGACCGATTCGGCGCGCGGACTGTCTTCTCCGCCGCCATCGCGACCTTCATCGCCGGCTCGATCCTTTGCGCCCAAGCGCCGAGCCTTACTCTGCTTGTCGTCGCCAGGATCGTGCAAGGCGCCGGCGGCGCGATGATGGTCCCGGTCGGCCGCCTCGTGCTGCTGCGCAGCGTCGCCAAGCGGGACCTCGTTTCGGCGATGAGCTGGCTGCTCGTGCCAGCCCTGATCGGCCCGATCCTCGGCCCGCCGGTCGGCGGGCTGATCGTGACCTACCTCAACTGGCGTTGGATCTTCTATATCAACGTCCCGATCGGCGTCGTCGGCCTGATCCTGGCGTGGTTCTACATCGAGAACATGCGCGCTGAGACCCGCCAGCGCTTCGACGTCGTCGGCTTCGCCCTCTCCGGCGTATCGCTCGCCTGCCTGCTGTTCGGCTTCGAGACGCTGAGCCGCAGCGCGGGCGAAACGTCGCTCGCGGTCGGCCTCCTCGCCGCCGGCGTCCTGAGCGGCGCGGCCTATCTGGTCCATGCCGGCCGGCTGCGCGGCGTCACGCCGATCCTCGATTTCGGCCTGATGCGCGACCGCACCTTCCGGATATCGGTGGTCGCGGGCTCGCTGTCGCGAATCACCCAGGGCGCACAGCCCTTTCTGCTGCCGCTGATGATGCAGATCAGCTTTGGCATGTCGGCGGCCGAAAGCGGCCTGCTGACCTTCGCCACCGCCTGCGGCGCCATGACGATGAAGGCGGCGGCGCAGCCCGTTTTGCGCAAATTCGGCTTTCGCACGACGCTGGTGTGGAACGCAATCATCTCCAGCCTGATGTACGCGGTCTGCGCAGCCTTCCGCCCGGAGTGGCCGCATTGGGCCATCTTCGCCGTACTCGGCGTCTGCGGCTTCTCGATGTCGCTGCAATTCACGGCCTACAACACTGTGGCCTACGACGACATTCCGCGCGAGCGCACCGCCTCGGCGAACAGCTTCTACACGACGTTCCAGCAGTTGATGCTGTCGTTCGGCATCTGCACCGGCGCGCTCGCCTTGACGACGTCGAAGCTGGTCGCCGGCCATCTCCACGCGACGGCGGGAGATTTTTCGGCCGCCTTCCTGGTCGTCACCACCATCTCGCTGCTCGCCGCCCCGATGTGCCTCGCCTACCGCCGCGACGCCGGCTCCGTGATGAGCGGTCATCGGAGGCCAAGGGAAGAGGTAGAGGCTGCGACGTAGGGCGTGTCCCTCAACCGTGCGGCCTTACGGTTTACTCATGGCAGCCATGCCGATTGAGCGCCCCCGGCCGCGCCGTTCGCCCGTATGGTCTCGGCCACGACAAGTCGTCGCAACGCCGACGCCGCCGGATCTCTCCGGCCTCGTCGCAGGAGCTGTCACGTCAATGGATTCTTGTTCAGACGCGGTTTCGATCGACGGGACTACCGTCTCGGAGGCGGACGACCGCGTCGCGACCCTGACGGCGAGCGGAGGCTCGGGCGACATCGGGCTGCGCGTTCTCGCGATCCTCAGCGTATTGCTGGCCTTTGCGGCGCTGTCGACCGATATCTACCTTCCGGCGTTGCCGACCATGGCGGCGCAATTGCATTCCGATCAAGACGCGATGGCCTGGACGCTCTCGGGCTACTTGATCGGCTTCAGCATCGGTCAGTTGCTGTGGGGACCGATCGGCGACCGCTACGGGCGCCGCTTGCCGGTCGCCGTAGGGCTCGCGCTGTTCGTGATCGGCTCGGCGGCCTGTGCGCTGTCGGTGAACGCCGGCGAGATCATTGGGTGGCGGATCGTGCAGGCGATCGGCGCCTGCGCGAGCGTCGTGCTGGGTCGCGCCATGGTGCGCGACCTCTACGCGGGCGTCCGGGCGGCGCAGATGCTCTCGACGCTGATGACGGTGATGGCGATCGCGCCGCTGCTCGGGCCGTTCGTCGGCGGCCAGATCATCCGCTTCGCCTCGTGGCAGGCGATCTTCTGGCTGCTGATGGCCATCGGCGCGATGACGCTGGCGGCGCTGTTCACCTTGCCGGAGACCCTGCCGGCGGCGCGTCGCAACCGCGAACCGCTCGGGCGCGCCTGGGCGGGCTATCTCGTTTTGTTGCGCACCCGCCGCGTCATCGGCTTCGCCGGCGTCGGCGGCTTCTTTTACGGCGGCATCTACGCCTATCTCTCCGGCACCCCGTTCGCCTACATCAACTATTACCACCTGCCGGCGCAGTGGTACGGCGTCGTGTTCGGCTGCGGCATCCTCGGCATCATGGCGTGCAATCTCATCAATGTACGCCTCGTGGTCCGGCACGGGGCGGGCGGATTGATCAAAATGGGCGCCGCGGGGGCCGCGGTTGCGGGCGTCGTGGTGGCGATAGATGCGCGCACCGGTTTCGGCGGACTGCCGGGGCTCGTCGCGCCGCTCTTCGTCTACGTCGGGCTTGCCGGTTTCATCATCGCCAACTCGATCGCCGGCGCGCTGGAAAGCTATCCCGACCGCGCCGGCGCCGTGTCGGCGCTGGTCGGCGCCATCCATTACGGCGCGGGCGTCGTGACCGCCGGCCTCGTCGGCGCTTTCGCCGACGGGACGCCCTGGTCGATGGGATGGATCATCGCGGCGTGCGGGCTCGGCGCGGCGGGCTGCGCCTGGCTAGCGATTCCAGGGCGGGGGAAGAGGGTTTTGGCGAGGTAGCGCGCGACGCCTCACGCGACGCAACCGCGACTTGTCCCGGCCGTGACGGCCAGGGATGTCTACAGCCGGCAGAAGAGCTTGAAAAAATGGTCGGAGTGATAGGATTCGAACCTACGACCCCCTCGTCCCGAACGAGGTGCGCTACCAGACTGCGCTACACTCCGACATAGCCGCGAACGGCTGAGGCGGGTTATAGTGGGCGGCAACCCGGCGCGCAAGGGCGATGCGAGCCTTTACGCATCCGCGTTTCATCTTGGCGCAAACGCCCTTTTTGCCCTTGCTCGGGCGGGCCCGCGATGCTTAGGTCCCCGCGAAGCAGGGAGGGGCGAGCGCTAGCGCCTTCCCGGTCTTGCGGTTTTCCGCTTCGCAGTCGCGACGGACGCAAGCGCGATGCAGTCGGCGCGGGGGGAGTCCATGAGCGTTATTTCCAAAGTTTTGCTGGCGGCCACGGCGGTCCTTATCGGCGCCGCGGCGGCGCGCGCGAACGACCTCAACATTGCGCTGATCTACGGCCGCACCGGTCCGCTCGAAGCCTACGCCAAGCAGACCGAGACCGGCCTGCGCCTGGGCTTCGAATACGCCACGCACGGCACGATGCAGGTCGACGGCCGCAAGATCAACATCATCCTCAAGGACGATCAGTCGAAGCCGGACCTCGCCAAGACCGCGCTCGCCGAGGCCTATGAGGACGACCACGCCGACATCGCCATCGGCACCTCCTCCTCCGCGGCGGCCATCGCCATGCTGCCGGTCGCCGAGGAGCACAAGAAGATTCTCATCGTCGAGCCGGCGGTCGCCGACCAGATCACTGGCGACAAGTGGAACCGCTACATCTTCCGCACCGGTCGCAATTCCTCTCAGGACGCGATCTCGAACGCGGTGGCGATCGGCAAGCCCGGCGTCTATGTCGCGACGCTCGGCCAGGACTACGCCTTCGGCCGCGACGGCGTCGCCGCCTTCAAACAGGCGCTCGCCAAGACCGGCGCGACGCTGGTCGACGAGGAATACGCGCCCGCCAACACGACGGATTTCACCGCCGTCGCGCAGCGCCTGTTCGACGCGCTCAAGGACAAGCCGGGCCGCAAGATCATCTGGGTGATCTGGGCCGGCGCCGGCGATCCGATGAGCAAGGTGCAGGACCTCGATCCCGGCCGCTATGGCATCGAACTTTCGACCGGCGGCAACATCCTGCCGGCGCTGGCCGCCTACAAGCGCTTCCCCGGCATGGAGGGCGCCGCCTATTACTACTACGGCATCCCCAAGAACCCGGTGAACGACTGGCTCGTCGCCGAGCACGAGAAGCGCTTCAACGCCCCGCCGGACTTCTTCACCGCCGGCGGCTTCTCCGCCGCCATGGCGGTCGTCACCGCGGTCGAGAAGGCGAAGTCGACCGATTCGGAGAAGCTGATCTCCGCCATGGAGGGCATGTCGTTCGAGACGCCCAAGGGGACGATGATCTTCCGCAAGGAGGACCACCAGGCGCTCCAGTCGATGTATCACTTCAAGATCAAGGTCGACCCTAAAGTCGCCTGGGCGATCCCGGAGCTCGTGCGCGAGCTCAAGATCGAGGACATGGACATCCCGATCCGCAACAAGCGGTGAGGAGTGTCCCCTCTCCCCGCCCGCGGGGAGAGGGTTAGGGTGAGGGGCTGGGTGGTTAGCCGCAGACCCATGTACCAGGCAAGGGCGATGCGGGGCCTGCGCATTTTCGAAACGAATCGCGCGCGAAATCTTCGTCGCGAACAGACGGATGCCGAGGGTCAGCTTTGGCGTCGCCTACGCGGCCGCGGCCTTAGCGGCTTCAAGTTCGTGCGGCAGGAACCGATCGGGCCGTACGTGGTCGATTTCGTCTGTCGTGAAGAGATGTTCATTGTGGAAGTAGATGGCGCGACGCACTCCACGGACGACGAAATTCGCCGAGACGAGCGCCGTGCACATTTCCTATTATCGCACGGCTATCGCATCGTGCGGGTCGTCAACGACGAGGTGTATCGGAATATGGACGGCGTGCTTGAGACGATCTTGGCGGCGATGGAGCGAAGGTCGAGCTTATAGATTCCGGTCGTTCGCGGATCATCACCCGGCCCCTCACCCTAACCCTCTCCCCGCGCGCGGGGAGAGGGGACGCGCTCCGCTCGGATCAAAGACCTCAACGCCGCCATGACCCCCTCTCTCGAAACCAAGAACCTCACCATCCGGTTCGGCGGTCATGTGGCTGTCGATTCGGTCACCTGCGCGTTTCGTCCCGGCGAACTCACCGCCATCGTCGGGCCGAACGGCGCCGGCAAGACGACCTATTTCAATCTGATGTCCGGTCAGTTGCGGGCGACCAGCGGCGCCGTCTTCGTCAACGGGGCCGACGTCACCGCCTATGGCGCGCCGGAGCGCGCGCGGCTGGGGCTCGGCCGCGCCTTCCAGCTCACCAATCTCTTCTCCGGCCTCAGCGTGATCGAGAACGTGCGCCTCGCGACCCAGGCTACGGCGGGCGTTCATTACGATCTGCTGCGGCCGTGGATGGTGCGGCGCGATCTGATCGGCAGCGCCGAGGCGGTGCTCGAGGAGGTCGGTCTCGCGAACAAACGCGAGCAGCGCGTCGCCTCGCTCTCGCACGGCGACCAGCGGAAGCTCGAGGTCGCCATGATGATGGCCCTCAAGCCGCACGTCTTCATGTTCGACGAGCCGACCGCCGGCATGAGCGTCGACGAGGCCCCCGTCGTGCTCGATCTCATCGCCCGCCTCAAGCAGGACAAAGCCAAGACCATTCTGCTCGTCGAGCACAAGATGGACGTCGTGCGCTCGCTCGCCGACCGCATCATCGTGTTGCACAACGGTCGCCTTGCGGCCGACGGCGAACCCGCCGCGGTGATCGCCTCGCCGATCGTGCAGGAGGCTTATCTCGGCGTGACCAAGGGAGCGGCGACATGAGCGTGCGCCTCGCTCTTTCGGGCGTTCACACCCACATCGGGCGCTATCACATTCTGCAAGGCGTCGACTTCGACGCGCCGGAAGGCGCGACGACGATGCTGCTCGGGCGCAACGGCGCCGGCAAGACGACGACTTTGCGCACCATCATGGGCCTATGGCGCGCCTCGCGCGGCGAGATCACGCTCGGCTCGACGCCGATCGCCGCGCTGGCGGCGAGCGCTGTGGCGCGCGCGGGCGTCGCTTATGTCCCGGAGACGATGGCGATCTTCGCCGATCTGACGGTGCGCGAGAATCTCGTGCTGGCGGCGCGCGACGGGCCGATGGACGAAGCGCGGCTGCAGTGGATCTTCGGCTTCTTTCCCGCGCTCAGGAAATTCTGGCTGTCGCGCGCCGGCTCGCTCTCGGGCGGCCAGAAGCAGATGGTGTCGATCGCACGCGCCATCATCGAGCCGCGCCGCCTGTTGCTGATCGATGAGCCAACCAAGGGCCTCGCGCCGGCGATCATCGGCGGCTTGATCGACTGCCTCAAGGAGATCAAGCGCACCGGCGTCACCATTCTTATGGTCGAGCAGAATTTCCGCGTCGCGCGCGAGGTCGGCGATCTTGTGCGCGTGATGGACAACGGCCGCATCGTCCATTCCGGTGGGATGGCCGACCTCGCCGCCGACATGGCGCTGCAAAACCGCCTGCTCGGCCTTTCCCTGGATTCGCACCAATGACCGCGATCGACGCCGGCGCCGCGCTGCCACGCGCCAAAATCGACCTCACCCCCGCGCTGACGCCGCTGATCGTCGCCGCGATCGCCTTTCCCTTCGTCGGCTCCGTCTCGACCTTCGTCACGCTCACCGCCGCGGGCATTGCGATGGGCATGATGATTTTCATCATGGCGTCGGGCCTGACGCTCACCTTCGGCATGATGGATGTGCTCAATTTCGGCCACGGCGCCTTCATCGCCCTCGGCGCCTATGTGGCGACCCTGGTCCTATTGCCGCTGGTCGCCTGGTCGCAATCCCCGTCGCTCCTCGTCAATCTCGGCGTGCTTGTGCTTGCGCTGGCGGCGGCGACGGTCGCCTGCGGCGTCTTCGGCTACGTCTTCGAGCGCCTGCTCATCGCGCCCGTCTACGGCCAGCATCTCAAACAGATTCTTGTCACGATCGGCGGCTCGATCGTGGTCGAGCAATTGCTCTAC
>DASXGX010000111.1:0-1545 GCA_036488815.1 Roseiarcus sp. | reverse complement strand
GCCGCGTCAATCCCTCGGCCTCGATCGCCGGCGCCTCGTCCGGCGAGGCGACGCGTGGCGGCACCACGACCTTCTTGTGCAACGCGCGCTTGGCCTCCGGCATCAGCGCGATGAAGGCGTCGTCGAGATTGGGCTCGCCGGTTTTGGTCAAGAGCTCCTTCAGCGTGCCCGTGGCGATGATCTTGCCCTCGTCCATCGCCATCAGCCAATCGAAGCGCTCGGCTTCGTCCATATAGGCGGTGGCGACGATCACGCTCATCTGCGGCCGGCGCGCGCGGATGGAGTTGATAAGGTCCCAGAACTGGCCGCGCGACAGCGGATCGACGCCAGTCGTCGGCTCGTCGAGAATGAGCAGATCGGGATCATTGATCAGAGCGCAGCACAGGCTCAGCTTCTGCTTCATGCCGCCCGAGAGCTTGCCGGCGGGACGCGCTTCGAACTTCTCCATGCCCGTCGCGGTCAGGAGCTCGGTGATGCGCTCCCGCCGCTCTTCAGCGCCCTGTCCAAAAAGACGGCCGAAGAAGTCGATGTTCTCCAACACGGATAGCGTTGGGTAGAGATTGCGTCCGAGACCCTGCGGCATATAGGCGATGCGGCCACGAATCTCCTTCAAGTTGCGCTGGTCCGCGACGTTCTTGTCGAAGACGAGGACTTCGCCCTGCTGGATTGTCCTCACCCCTGCGATGAGCGCGAGGAGCGTGGATTTGCCGACGCCGTCCGGCCCGATCACGCCAATCATGATGCGGGCGGGAATGTCGATGCTGACATCGTCGAGCGAGACGGTCGCGCCATAGCGGTGCGAGACGGCCTTGACTCGCGCGATCGCCTCGACGGTCATTTGGTGTCGGGTGTCTTGGTTTCGGCTGCGTTATTGTCGGGAGTCTTCGTTGCGGGCGCGGTCGCCTGAGGCGCGGCGGTATCGGCTGCGGGCGCCGCAGTGGTTTTGTCCGCCGGCGGCTTCGGCAGTTTGACCTGAAGCTCGGCCGGCCACTCCACATCGCCCTTCGTGCGGACGAAGCCCAAACCGCGGATGCCCGTCTTCACCCGCGTGTAGAAAGCTTGAAGAACCTGCGCATCGACCTTGAGCTTGACGCGAAACATCAGTTTCGCCCGCTCGTCCGAAGTCTCCACGGTTTTCGGCGTGAATTGCGCGTCGGCGGCGACGAAGCTCACGCTCGCCGGGATGACGTAATCGGGAATGGGGTCGAGGATGATGCGGGCCTCGTCGCCAACCGCCAGCCGACCCGCGTCCGCGGCGGGCAGGAAGATCGTCATATAGACGTCGGTGAGGTCGAGGATCGTTACGATTGGCGCGCCCGCGGCGACGACTTCGCCGGCCCGCGCGAGCTGGTACTGCACCCGGCCCATTCTTGGCGAAACGAGCGTCAGATCGTCGATGATTGACTGAACGCGATCGACCTCCGCCTCCGCGTTCGCGATCTGCGACAAGGCCTGGTCGCGCTGCGAGGTGTAGCTCTGCACCGCCGCGACCGCAGAGTCGAAATTGCGCTTGCGCTGTTCGAAGACCTGCTTGGTGATGAAGCC
>DASXGX010000050.1:0-2025 GCA_036488815.1 Roseiarcus sp. | reverse complement strand
CTCGCAACAGTGCTTGTACTTTGCGCCGCTGCCGCACGGGCACGCGTCGTTGCGGCCAACCTTGGTTCTCGCGATGCGCGCGGTTTGTCTCATGACCCATCCATTCGTACGCCCGACAATCTACGTACACCCGATGCTCGTATGGAGACATATCCTTTAAAGCAGTTGGAGAGGCCAACTGCAGGCGCCGTAGGTGGACGACAGATCGGTGACAGGTTAAGACCGGCCAAAGGATCAAGCGGGTGCGCATCCATCACCTCAACTGCGGGTCCCTCTGTCCACGCGGCGGGAGATTGTTCGGCGCCTCAGGCGGGCTGCTGTCGCCCGCGCCCATGTGCTGCCACTGTCTCTTGATCGAGGGCGACGACCGGCTGATCCTAGTCGACGCCGGGCTCGGGGTCGAGGATGTCAACGAGCCGCGGCGGCTCGGATTCCTGTTCAACGCAATGGTGCGGCCGCGCCTTGACGTCGCCGAGACAGCGCTGAGGCAAGTCGCGGATTTGGGCTACCGCCCGAGCGATGTTCGTCACATCGTGCCGACCCATCTCGACCTCGACCACGCGGGAGGAATCTGCGACTTCCCCGATGCTACGGTCCATGTTTTCGCCGCCGAGCTTCGCGCGGCCTCCCATCGGTCGAGCCTCAGCGAACGCAGCCGCTATCGCAAAGTGCAGATCGCCGCGGTCAAGAAATGGGACGCGGTCGAGGAAGAGGGCGAATCCTGGTTTGGCTTTTCTGCCGTGCGCGCGATTCCCGGAACGCGCGACGAGGTTCTGCTGGTGCCCCTGCCCGGACATTCGCGCGGGCATTGCGGCGTCGCCGTCAGGCGCGCGGACGATTGGCTGCTCCATTGCGGCGACGCCTATTTCCATCACTCCGAAGTCGAGCCGGACGGCGGCCTCGCGCCGAAAGGCGTGCGCTTCTTCGAGTCGCTGGTGAACATCGACGGCGCGCAGCGACGCGCCAATCTGGCGCGGTTGCGCGAACTCGCGCGCCTAGCGCTCGGCGAAGTGAAGCTCATCTGCTCGCACGACCCTTCCGATTTTTTCGGGATGAAAAGCGCGCAGCGCGAAGCTCAACCGGCCCCGGCGCCTGTTCGTCCGCCTCGGCTCAACGGCGCATTGCGCGGGGCGGCGCGTCTGCCCCGGCAAGGCGACGCTCGGGCATCGCGGCGATAGGCGGTTCCTGCTTCGGTTCGGCCCGCGCCAGCATGAATCAGTCCGCCCCGGTCGTCTTGCCCCTCAGCGCCTTCACCGCGCCGCGGCGCGTCTTCTCGTCGACGCGGCGCACTCGGGAGGCGAGCGTTGGCCGCGTGGCGAGACGTCGCTTTGGCCGCGCCTGCGCCTTCATGAGCAGGTCAACGAGCCGAGCGCGCGCGTCCTCGCGGTTGCGCGGCTGGCTCGCGTATCTCTGGGCGAAAATGACGATCACGCCGTCCTGCGTGGCGCGCGCCCCGGCGAGCTTGATGAGCCGGATCGCGACGTCGTTCGGCAGGCTTAGGCTACGGCGCGCATCGAACCGGAGCTCGACCGCGCTCGCCACCTTGTTGACGTTCTGCCCGCCCGGCCCCGACGAACGGACGAAGTTTTCGACGATCTCGCTCTCGTCGATGAGGAGATCGCCGACTTTCATGACCCTAGCGCCACTCCCTCACGTCGACGAACCGGCCGGCGATCGCAGCGGCGGCGGCCATCGCCGGCGACACGAGGTGGGTGCGGCCGCGGTAGCCCTGGCGGCCCTCGAAATTGCGGTTCGAGGTCGAAGCGCAGCGTTCGCCGGGCGCAAGCTTGTCCGGGTTCATGGCCAAGCACATCGAGCAGCCGGGCTCGCGCCACTCGAAGCCCGCGGCGAGGAAGATCTTGTCGAGCCCTTCGGCCTCGGCCTGCGCCTTGACCAGGCCGGACCCCGGCACGACCATCGCATTGACGCGCTCGCTGATCTTGCGGCCGTTGGCGATCGCCGCAGCGGCGCGCAGATCCTCGATGCGGCCGTTGGTGCAGGAGCCGATGAAGACGCGGTCGATGG
>DASXGX010000010.1:0-93626 GCA_036488815.1 Roseiarcus sp. | reverse complement strand
GCCGTCGCCTATTTGCTCGTGTTTCTCACCGCAGCCGTCATAGCCCTCCGGCCGGATTGGCTCGATAGGCCGCTGGCAGGGACCATCAACAGCGTCCTGGCGCGCTGGCAGGGCGCCGACCGCCTCGCCTTCGCGTTCGCTTCAGCGACCTTTCAAGCCGTCAGCGTCTTGTTTCTGCTCTGGCTGTGCTGGCGAGCTGAACCGAACGCCCAAGCGCGTGCGCGGTTGGCGAGCGGCGCGATTGCGGCGGTCCTGGCTGCGATCGCGGCCCACCTTGCCAATATCGCGCTGGCGTCTCCGCCCAAGCCGATCTTCGATCCGGCGATCGACCTCCAACCTCCGGCCGTCCTCGGCGATATCGCCGCATTCAAGGCGACGTCTTTCGTCGCCTCCCACTCGTTTCCAAGCGCACGCGCGACTCTTTTCGCGGGATTGGCGATCGCCATCGTGCTCGTTCGATCGCGGCTCGGCGCGGTCGCTCTCGGCTGCACGCTTCTGGCGGAGCTTTCCCGCGTGGCGCTCGGGTTTCACTATCCCGCCGACACTGTAGGAAGCTTCGCCTTGGCCGCCGCCTTCGCGCAGGTTGCGCGATTGCCCGCAACTACGCCGATCGGGCTCTGGTTCGTGCGCTGGGAGAGGCGCTCCGCGCCCACGTTCTACGCCTTCGGCGTGCTGGCCTGCTATGAACTGACCGGAGGATTTCAGGACTTGCGCGACCTCGCGGCCCAATGGCCTTGGTAGACGCAGGAGCTTTGCCCGCCTACCCGCGCCGACGCCAAGCCAGCGCGGCGTCCCACAGTAGCGCGCGCATCGGCGAGGCGCCCAGCGACCAAAGCGGGGCCGAACCGAGAATCATTCGCCCCGTCGTCGTGCTGGTGTCGATCGGCGTGTTGGGAATGCGAAGGCCGACGCCTTTGCGCCCCAAGCGGGAAATCAGCGCCACCACGCCTTTTGTCGAGCGCGCGATCCGATAGGGTTTCGTGACGAGGATCACATCGCCGTTCTTGGCGGCCTCGATCGCGCGCTCCAGCTCTGGGGTCCTGCCGAAAACGCTCGTCTTCTCGCAAAAGAATTGTTGCGCGCCGGCCGCCGCCAGATCGCGCTTTTGAGCGTCGAGTCGCGCGGCGGGTTCGAACGGGCTGACGCTGCAATAGCCTAGAATCATCGAATCCCCCCGAAAAACCGTCCGCTTCCTCCTTGCTCTTCCCCTGAGGCAAGGGCGTACTGGCGGCCAGGACGCTTCGCTTAGGGACTGAGCAGCCGAACTGTCGGCCGCTCCACGCTCTTCGGGGGCGCATTCATGAACGCGCTGTTGTGAATTCCCCATATCGCGGCCTGGGTGCGGTTGTTCAACCTGATCTTCCGCAAGATCGCCTTGACGTGCACCTTCACCGTCGCCTCGGTGATGTCGTGCTTGCGCGCGATCACCTTGTTGGAATCGCCTTCGATCAAGCAGCGCAGGATGCATTGCTCTTGCCCGGACAGCCGCGGACTGTGAATCGCCTGTGGTTCGACCGCGATGGGCGCCAAGTGCGCCGGCGCCGGCTTGTCCACCTCGCAGGTCACCAAGAAGCCGTCCTTGCGGAGAAGGTGCGACAACGTCGTCGCGGGCAAGATCGCTTCGCCGTCCATGACCAATTCGAGCGAGCGTAGCAAGTTCTCGCACGTCGGCTTCAGACAATACCCGTTCACTCCGCTGCGGAACGCGGCGACGATCTTGTCGTCGTCCAATTGGTTGTGGTCCGCAAGGAGGAACACCCGGACGGTCGGCTGTTGCTTCTTCAGCTGCTGGACCCGGTCAAGTATTGTCGCGTGATTTTCCCCCAGGCTGATGATCAGAACGACCGGCCGCTCTTCTCCCAATACGACCGGAACCATGTCATCTATGCGCGTGATGGTCGCCGCGTCGCAGAAGCTCGCCTCGATAAGGATCCGCCTAAGGCCTTCGAGCAGCAACTCATTCTCGCCCATCAGATACACAACACGGGATTGCATGACTGCCTCCGCAAGGTTTTTGCCACCCTCGATACGCCCGGTTCGCGGCGCTTCCGGGCTGTTTGCAGGCCCGGCGGACGCAACGCGCTCACTCATCGTCGGTCTATTTATATCGACACCCCGAGAATAACGTTATACTTCGCCTATATTGAAATATTTCGCAGATCACGCTTCCGTTATTGTTGTTTTTGTGCTTTTGGCTGCTTTTCGTAGCTGTTGCATCAGCAACAATTTTAGGTTCGGCGCGCTGACGCAAGATGGCCGTTTGGGTAAGGCGATCGCGCCCCCAAGTGCGCTAAAATCGTGCACAGCAACAATTTGCCGAGATTTGTACCCAAAAAGAGGTAGTCGACCGCATCGCTGGTGGCGGGTACGCACATGCGCTTCGACGCGCCGGCGGCCGAGGCGGGCGTGTTCGGGATGCCGAAATGTCGTGGGAGGCCGCTGCGGCGGCAAGGATCACAGGGCGGTACGCGCGTCGCAAGGGTTGCGGATACGCCGGCTGGCGCATCCGCCCCTGTCTTTTAGACTACTTCAGAGCGTTGCCGACTTCGGTGAACTCGCTGCTGATGCTGGTGCCGAGCACTTGCAAGGCGCCGATGATGAAGACCGCGATCAAGGAGGCGATCAGTGCGTATTCGATCGCCGTTGCGCCGGACTTTTCGCTGAGAAATTTCTTCAGTGAGGCAATCATGATTCCCCCTGGTTGTTGCGGAGCCGTTCGCTTGTTTTCTATGATCTGGGACGCCCAACTTATTTTCTCCGCGTGTTACCGCTAGGTTAATCAAAGTCCATAAACATGATGGGTTTCCCAACTTTTGCGACAATTCCGCCAAAAAAATTGAAAGCGCCGACATCCAACCGACGATAGAAGCTCCGGCTAAGTGGCTTCGGTCTCGAAATCCGATAGCGCCAGCGTGGGCGTCGGGGCCGTCTCCTCGGGGATGCGGCCAATCCCTCGCCGCGACAGCAGCGCGCCAAACAGAGGCTCGGCTGTCGTCACCGCGAATGGGACCGACAAGGCCAAGCCTGCGGCGGCGAGAAGCGCGAGGCCGATTGCGCCAGGCCTTGCGACTGCGGCGAGGCTCAGCAAAGCGAAGCCCACGAACGTATGCGGCCAGAGCTGTCGCCAGGCCAGGCTCCAGGGGACAGCATGTGTTTCTCGCACCTGGCTGCTCCAGGCGCCGCCGCGCCGGAACGCCAACAACCGCACCAGGAACATCGTCTGGCTCAGCGCCATGATCGGCGACAACAGCAGCGAGAAGACGAACTCAGCCCCGAGGTTGGCCAGCAACAAGCCGGCGCCGCCATAGGCCCGGCGCGACTCCCGCCTGAGAAGGATGTCGATCCCGCTCGCCGTCTTCGGCGCAAAAATCATCAGGAGCATAATCCCGAGCAGCGCCCCGCCTGCGCCTCCGCCAGCGTGGTCGACGGGCTCAGCCGGGGCCTTGGCCAACGCGAGTTCGCCGCCCCCAAGCGCTATCATCGCCATCCAGGCGGGCGAGCCGACATACATCAGGATGGCGAGAACCAATTGGAAGCGGCTCACCAACTTGAGCCCGGGCAGACCGAGAAGCCGCCAATATTGCATGTTGCCGTGACACCAACGCAGATCGCGACGAAGGTATTCGAGCAGCGTCGGCGGATTTTCCTCCCAGCTTGTTCCTTCCACCGGCAGGACCCTGACCTCGTAGCCGGCCCGCCGCATCAGCGCGGCCTCCACCTGGTCGTGGCTGAGGATGGGACCGCCGAGCGGGCCGTGGGAGGGCAGCACGGGCAATCGGCAATGCGACGTGAACGGCTGCAGCCGCAGAATGGCGTTGTGCCCCCAATAGGGTCCGCAATCGCCCTGCCACCACGCCGAGCCGAGCGTGTAGGAGCGCATCCCCAAGCGCATGCCGAACTGGAACAGGCGCGTGAACCCGCTCTCCGAAGGCATTCCGGTCACGAGCGTTTGCAGGATGCCGAGCGTCGGGTTCGCCTGCATGACCCGCACCAGGCGCAGCAGCGGCGCCGCGGGTATGAAGCTGTCGGCGTCCAAGGTGACGGCGAAGTCGTAGCCCTCGCCCCAACGCTCGCAGAAGTCCCTGATGTTGCCGGCCTTGAACCCGGTGTTCACGCTACGGCGCCGGTAGGTGATCGGAAGCTCGCCGCCGTGGCTCGCGACGAAGGCGGAAAAGCAGACCTCCTCGGCCGGGACGATCTCGGGGTCGCTGGTGTCGCTCAAGAGGTACAGATCGAACCGATCGGCGACGCGCGCCGCCGAGAGGCCCTCGACGAGCGGACGTAGATTGCGCACGACCTGAGCCGGAGCCTCGTTGCGAACGCACATCAGGATTGCGGTCCGCGCGAGGATCGGCTCGTCGCCGCGGATGCTTGCCGCCATGGGATTGACGCTCTCCACGGGATCGCGCGCCCCGCACATCAGGAGAAACCCGATCGCCGCGTTCCAGAACCCGATGACCGTCCACGGCAAAGTGACGGTGAAGAGGACGAGAAACGCTATGGCGCCGGCGTCGGCCGGCGGAACGGCCGCGGTCGCGAGGCGCAGAATCCCGGCCATTGTGCAACCGACCAGCGCAAAATACACTATCCGGCGGCGGGAAAGCGCCAACGTGCGGCGCGGCGCTTTGACCACCGGCGCGCCTGATCGATCCAACATTCGGGTGATGTCCGCTGTTTCCAGTTGCTGGAGGCTATAACGTTCGTGAAGGGCAAGTCCAAGGCGAGAGTCGGGCATGGCGGCGGATCAATTGGAAGTGAACGCTGAAGCCCTTTGGTACATAGGCCCCGACCGGGTGGAGATTCGGCGCGAGACGGTCAGGCCGCCGAAATCCGGCGATGTCGTGGTGCGCGCGCTCTTCAGCGGCGTCAGCCGCGGCACCGAGCGGCTGGTCGCCGCAGGCCGCGTGCCGGAGACGGAACGCCAGCGCATGCGTGCCCCGTTCATGGCCGGGGACTTTCCGTTTCCCGTCAAATACGGCTACGCGATGGTAGGCCGGGTCGAGCGCGGACCTGCCGCCCTCCTGGACCGCCTGGTCTTCGCGCTCCATCCGCATCAAAGCGTCTTCAGTGTGCCCGCCGAAGCGGTCGCGCTTATTCCAAATAGCGTGCCGCCCGCTCGCGCCGTCCTCGCGGCCAATATGGAGACGGCGCTCAACGCGGTGTGGGACGCCGCACCCGCTATTGCCGACCGGATCGCGGTCGTCGGCGCCGGCGTCGTCGGCGCTCTGTTCGCAAGGCTATGCGCCCGGCTACCCGGAGGGCGGGTGACGCTCGTCGACATCGAGCCCACTCGCGCCAGTCTCGCCGAGGCGCTCGGCGTTCGTTTCGCCACGCCCGACGCGGCGAGCAGCGAGTGCGATCTCGTCGTCCACGCCAGCGGGACCGCCGCGGGTCTTGCAACCGCCATCCGCCTCGCCGGCGACGAAGCGACCGTTCTCGAGATGAGCTGGCATGGCGCCGGCGACGTCGCGGTTCCGCTCGGCGGGGCGTTTCACAGCCGCCGCCTCAAGCTCATTTCGAGCCAAGTCGGGCAAGTCGCGCCGTCGCATCGACCGCGCTGGACGCACCGGCGTCGATTGTCGGCGGCGCTCGATCTGCTGGCGGACCCCGCGCTCGACGCCCTGATCGCTCCGGCCGTCGCCTTTCACGAGCTTCCCGCTCGGCTTCCCGATATTCTCGCCGCAAACAGCGGCGTCCTTTGCCAGCTCATCGCGTATCCCGCGGCCTAGCCGCTAGGAGGCCAGAATGTTCGGGGTTGAAGTTCGCGACCACGTCATGATCGCTCATTCGTTCCGGGGCGAGGTGTTCGGCCCCGCCCAGGCGCTGCATGGCGCGACCTTCGTGGTCGACGCCGCCTTCCTCGCTGAGCGGCTCGATCCGAACGGGATCGTCATCGACATCGGACGCGCGCACGAGGCGCTGAAGGCGATCCTCCGGCCGCTGAACTATCGCAACCTCGACGACGCGCCCGAATTCAAAGGTCACAACACGACGACCGAATTCCTGACCAAGCATGTGTTCGACGGCCTGGCGGCTGAGGCGCGAGCCGGCCGGCTCGGCCGCGAGGGACGCGAACTCCATGCGATCCGCGTCACCATCTCGGAGTCGCACGTCGCTCGCGCGTGGTACGAGGCGCCCTTGTGGTGAGAGTTGCGGCATTCGCCGCGCCGGGGGACCTTGCGACCCCAACCGGCGGCTTCGTCTACGATCGGCGCATCGTGCAGGGGCTCGGCGCGCACGGCTGGCGGATCGAGACGCTCAATCTCGGCGACGGCTTTCCCTTTCCTGACGAGACCGTCCGCGCAAACGCGCTGGCTCGACTTGCCGCGGTGCCCGAGGGCGGGACGGTGGTGGTCGACGGCTTGGCGCTCGGAGCCCTCCCCGAGGCCGCGCGGCGACTTGGCGCCAGCCACGATCTCGTCGCGTTGGTGCATCATCCCCTGGCGCTCGAAACCGGGCTTTCCCAGGACCGCGCCGCCGCGCTGCGGCAAAGCGAGAGGGAAGCCCTCGCCGGCGTTCGGCGCGTGATCGTCACCAGCGCCTTCACCGCGCGCGTCCTCGTCGCCGAGTATGGCGCGCCGCCTGAACGCGTCACGGTCGTGCGGCCGGGAAACGACCGGAAGGACCCAGCTCCGGTTCGCCCAGGCCGCGGCCGCCCGATCGAAATGGTGTCCGTCGGCGCCGTCACGCGCCGCAAGGGCTATGACGTCCTGCTGGCGGCGGCGGCGCGCCTTCGCGATCTCGCGTGGCGGCTCACCGTTGTCGGCGATCTCGGCCGCGACGCCGAGGCGGCGGCGCAGCTTCGCCAAGACATCGCCAAATTCGGCCTCTCGGATCGGGTGCGCGTGACCGGCGCGATCCCCGACGAAAGGCTCGCAGAGCTCTACGCGACATCCGACGTCTTCGTGCTGGCGTCGCGCTTCGAGGGCTACGGAATGGCGTTCGCCGAGGCGATCGCGCACGGTCTTCCCGTGATCGGCGCCGCCGGCGGCGCCGTCCCCGAGACGATCCCCGAGGGCGCCGGATTGCTGGCCCCTCCCGGCGACGCCGCCGCCTTCGCCCTTGCGATACGCCGGCTGATCACGGACGACGCAGAGCGTCAGCGGCTCGCCGCCGCCGCGCGGGCCGCCGCGGCGGCCCTTCCTACGTGGGACGACGCAGCGCAGGCGTTCTCGCAAGCCCTGGAGCGATCATGACAGGATTTTCGGCCGCCTGGCTGGCCCTTCGGGAGCCCTATGACACGCGGGCCCGCAATCGAGAGGTTCTCGACGCGCTCGCAGCCTCCACAGGGAAGCGAAGCTCGGTTACGGTCGTCGACTTGGCTTGCGGCGCCGGATCGACGGTGCGCGCGCTCGGCTCGCGACTGCCGATCCAACAGATGTGGCGGCTGGTCGATCACGATGCCGCCCTCATCGAGCGCGTTTCGCCCCCGCTCCCCGACCAGCGCCTGGCGCCCTCGGTCCTCGATATAGCGGGCAGCCTTGAGGAGGTTTTCGCCGACCCGGCCGATCTGCTGACCGCCTCGGCGTTGCTCGATCTCGTCTCGGAGGACTGGCTCGAACGGCTCGTCGCGCAATGCGCCGCGCGCCGCCTGCCCTTCTATGCAGCGCTCACCTATGACGGGCGCGTGTCGTTCGAGCCGGCGGAGGCGTTCGACGCCGAGATGGTCGAGGCCGTGAATCGGCATCAGCGGCGCGACAAGGGATTTGGTCCGGCTTTGGGTCCAACGGCCAGCTCCAACGCCATCGCGCGATTCGAGGCGCTCGGCTGGGCCGTCGTCACGGGCCCCTCCGACTGGGCGTTCGGCCCCGAGGACGCCGCGATTCAGGGGGAATTCCTCGCCGGCTGGGAGGCGGCGGCCAGCGAGATGGGTGATTTGCCACGCGCGGACGTGCAGCGCTGGCTCGAACGCCGCCGTGCGCATGTCTCCCAGCGCCGCTCGTCAATCCGCGTCGGTCACGTCGATTTTTTCGCCTCGCCGATTGGCGCGCGCTGAGCACTGAAGTCGCAATCGAACAACACCTCGTCGTCGAGCCGGTGGACCTGCGTCGGCGGCGACAGCGCTTGCTCGACCCGGTCGATGGGTCCGAGCGAGAACCCTGGACGGCCGTCGCCGAGGATGATCGGCGCGACGATCACGTGCAGGCGGTCGATGCAGCGCGCCGCAAGGAAGCGGGCCAAGGTCTCCGGGCCGCCCTCGACGAGTATTCGACGCATGCCACGCTCGGCGAGGCTTGCCAGAACGGCGGCCGGCTCGATGCGACCGTCCTCCGCCGGCAAGCCGACGATTTCGGCCCCGGCACATTGGGGCCGCGCGCCCTGCCCCGTAACGACGACTCGGCGCACGCCATCCTCGGCGAGAACTCTGGCCGTCGGCGCGAGCCGCCCATGCGGGTCGATGACGACGCGAGCGGGATTGCGGCCGCGGACGTGACGCACTGTCAGTTGAGGGTCGTCGGCGAGTGCGCAGCCGACCCCGATCACAACGGCATCGACGAGGGCGCGCAGCCGATGAAGGTGCGCCAGCCCGGCCGCGCCGTTGATGTAACGCGAGCGCCCCGTCGTCGTCGCGATCCGTCCGTCGAGGGATTGGCCGACCTGGCCGACGACGACGAGACTGTCTCTCTTTCCGGCCCGCAAAGGCCCGAAAATGTCCTCCCAGGGCGAAGGAAGCCTGTCGTTCGAATGGCGGAACCTTTCGCAGACCGCGCGCCAGTCCTCATGCCCGGGAGCCGCGCGATCGTCGTCCTCGAGAGGCGTCTCAGTCGAGCTCCTGGGCGCAAGTGCGGTCAAATCGACACCGTCGTCATGAAGAGAGGCCCATCCCTGAGAGTGACTCAAGTCTGTGGACGGCGCGAGGTTCCGTGACGCCGGCTCCGCGCATCACAGAAAACCGGTTCGCACAGAACCCGTCTTCGCGCGCCGGCGCGGCGGCCGTGTCGGTTTCTCATAGCGCGGGCGAAAGCCATAAGCGAGCGGAGCCGCAATCGCGTTCCCCTCCCGCCTGTCGCCCGGCGAGGCGTGTGCGGGACGCCGAGCCTCAGGCGGCGGGCATCCGGGACTCGACCAGCTCGGCCCAATAGGACGCGCCGGCCGGGATGATCTCGTCGTTGAAATTGTAGGCGGGGTGATGGACGTCGGCGGTGTCGCCGTTGCCGATCTGGATGTACGCGCCAGGGCACGCTTCCAGCATATAGGCGAAGTCCTCACCGCCCATGATCGCCGGCGTCTCCGTGTTCACGTTTCCGGCGACGCGGCGCGCGACCTCGGCCGCGAACATCGTCTCCCTGTCGTGGTTCACCATGGAGGGATAGCCGACGTGCCAGTCGACGTCCGCCCGGCCGCCGAACACCTCGGCGGTCTGGGCCGCAATCGCCTTGAGCCGCTGCTCCGCCGCGGCGCGCAGCTCCTTGTCGAAGGTGCGAACGGTGCCGCGAAGCTCTACGTGTTCGGGGATCACGTTGTACGCGTCGCTCTCGGTCCGCATGCTGGTGACCGAAACGACGATCGAGTGCAGCGGATCCGCGTTGCGCGAGACGATCGTCTGCAGCGCCAGAACAATGTGGCAGGAGATGACCGTCGGGTCGATCGTCACATGCGGCTTGGCGGCGTGACCGCCGCGGCCGGTCACCTTGATGGTGAACTGGTCGGTCGAGGCATAGAAGGGTCCCGGCTTGATGGCGAAGGCGCCGGCCTGCAGGCCCGGCGAATTGTGCATGCCGTAGACCTCTTGGATACGGAAGCGTTCGATGAGGCCGTCTTCGACCATCGCTCGGCCGCCGGCGCCGCCCTCTTCGGCGGGCTGGAAGATCACCGCGACCGAACCGCCAAAATTCCGGGTCTCGGCGAGATATTTTGCGGCGCCGAGCAGCATCGCGGTATGGCCGTCGTGACCGCAGGCGTGCATCTTGCCTGGCGTCTTGGAGGCGTAGGGCAATCCGGTCGCCTCGAAGATCGGCAGCGCGTCCATGTCCGCGCGCAGGCCGACCACGCGGCCCGCGTCGTTGCGGCCCTTGATGACGCCGACGACGCCTGTGCGCCCGATGCCCTCGACCACCTCGTCGCAGCCGAATTCGCGCAGCTTCGCCGCGACGATTTGCGCAGTCCGGTGGGTGTCGTACATCAACTCGGGATTTTCGTGGAAATCTCGCCGCCACCCGGCGATTTCGTCCTGCATTTCGGCAAGTCGGTTCTTGATCGGCATTGTCTTCTCCTCGTTCTTGTCCGTTAGGCGCGATTTGCCGACTCGCCGGCCGGCCGCGCCGCTAATTCCGCCGCAGAACGAAATGACCAGGCGTCACCTCGTCGTAGGTCGACCGCTCCGCCTGGCGCCCAATTGGGAATATTGGAGAACTGAGCGGTTTCGTACTCGCGTTTTCGTGAATGCGCCGATGGCGCGGATCGGCGATCGGCACCGCCGCCATCAGCGACTTCGTATAGGGGTGCCGCGGATCTTCGAAGACAGCCGATCGCGGGCCCAGTTCGACGATCCGACCCAGATACATTACGCCGACCTGATGCGAAATGCGCTCCACCACCGCCATGTCGTGGCTGATGAACAGAAAGGATAGACCGAGATCGGCCTGGAGCTCCATCAACAAGTTCAAAACCTGCGCCTGCACGGAGACGTCGAGCGCCGACACGGCCTCGTCGGCGACGACGAGCTTGGGATTGGGCGCGATGGCGCGCGCGATTGCGACACGCTGGCGCTGGCCTCCCGAGAGCTCGTGAGGATACCGCCTCAGGAAGCTGCGCGGCAATTCGACGCGATCGAACAGTTGCGCGACACGATCCTCGATCTCGCTCCTGGAGGCGAGCCCGAAATTGACCAGCGGCTCCGCCACCTGGTCGCGCAGGCGCCGATACGGGTTGAGCGAGGCGAAAGGGTCCTGGAAGATCATCTGCATCTCGCGCCGGGCGCGCCGCAGCTCCAGCGGCGCGAGCTTGCGGACCTCCCAGCCGTTCAGCCAGACTTCTCCGTCCTGCGGTTCGACCAGCCTGAGGATCGAGCGCCCGCAGGTGGATTTGCCGCAGCCGGATTCGCCGACCAGCGAAAGCGTTTCGCCGACATTGATCGAAAAGCTCACGTCCTCGACCGCATGGACGTTGGCGACCGTGCGACGCAGAACGCCGCCCTTGACGGGAAAGCGGGTGGTCAGGTTCTTAACGTCGAGAAGGACCTCGGGTTTGGCCGACATCGATGCGGCCGGCGCCATCGAGGGCGACGGCCGGGGCTTCGCGTCCAGCGTTCGCATCGGCTCGGGCGCGCTCGTGCCGCGCATTTCGCCGAGCTTCGGCACGGCGGCGAGCAGCATCTTCGTATAGTCGTGACGCGGATTTTCGAAGATTTGCGCGACCGGCCCCTCTTCCACGATCTTGCCGCGGTACATCACGACGACGCGGTCGGCCATCTGCGCCACCACCGCCATATCGTGCGTGATGAACAGGACCGCCATTCGGTTCTCGCGCTTGAGCCGATCGATCAGCGCCAGAATCTCGGCTTGGATCGTCACGTCGAGCGCTGTGGTCGGTTCGTCCGCGATCAACAGCCGCGGCTCGCAGGCCATCGCCATGGCGATGACAATCCGCTGGCGCATCCCGCCCGACAGTTCGTGCGGATATTGAGCGAGCCGCCGCTCCGGCTCAGGAATGCGCACGCTTTTCAGCAGTGCGAGCGCACGAGCCCGCGCCTCGCGCTGCCTCAGACCTTTGTGAACGCGCAGCCCGTCGGTGAGCTGGCGCTCGATCGTAAAGACCGGATTGAGCGCCGTCATGGGCTCCTGGAAGATCATCCCCATTTCGACGCCGCGGATCGAGCGCATCAGTTCCGGATCGGCGTGCGCGAGGTCCAGGGCCTCGCCTCCCGGCCGGGCCAGCTTCATGCGGCCGTCGACGATGCGGCCGCCGCCGAATTCGACCAACCGCATCACCGAGAGCGAGGTGACGGACTTGCCGGAGCCGGACTCGCCGACCACGCAGACCGTCTCGCCTTGCTTGATCGAGAACGACACGCCGTCGACGCCGACGACGGTCCCGCCGTCGGTGTCGAACTCGACCCGCAGGTTCTCGACTGAGACCAAGGTCTCCGGCGAAGGGCCGCTTTCCGTCCGCAACATATCAGCGCGCGTCCTTTGCCTGAGAGCGACGTAACCGGCGTCAATTCGATCGAGGATCGAACACGTCGCGAAGAATGTCGCCAAACATGTTGAGACCGAGAACCGTCAACGCCACCGCTCCGCCTGGCACGAGCGCGGTCCACGGCGCGACGTCGAGGTAGTCGCGTGAGGCTTGGATCATCAGGCCCCAGGAGGAATCCGGCGGCTGCGTCCCGAGGCCGAGAAAGGAGAGCCCCGCCTCCGCCAGAATGGCGAAAGCCAGACTGATCGTCGCCTGCACGATGATCGGCGGCATGATGTTCGGCAGAACGTGCCGGACGATCAACCGCCAATCGTTGGCCCCCGCCGACCGCGCAGCTTCCACATAGGGCATCTGCGTGACGCGCAGCGCCTCGCCGCGAACGATGCGCGCGAGGAAGGGCGCGAAGGCGACGCCGATCGCGATGATCGTGTTCGGCAGGCTCGGACCGAGCATCGCGCTGATGGTCAGCGCCAGCAGCAGCACGGGAAAGCTCAGCAAAGTGTCGACGAGCCGCATGAGGACGTTGTCGACGCGTCCGCGATAGAAGCCCGAGATGACGCCGAGCGGCAGCCCGAGCAGCACGCTCAGCAGCACGGCGGCGCCTGCGATCTTCAGCGACGTCTGCGCGCCGAGCATCACGCGATAGAGGAGGTCCCGCCCGAGTTGATCGGCGCCGAGCCAATGATGGGCGGAGGGCCCGCTCAGCCGCGCCCTGATGTCCATGCGCGTCGCCCATTCCGCCGGAATGAGCAGCGGCGCCAGGATCGCCGTTGCGAACATGAGCGCGACCAGCGCGAACCCGATGGCGCCCTTGGGGTTCAGAAACCGCTTCATCGCCCCTACTCCAAGCGAACCCGGGGATCGGCGTAGAGGTAAAGCATGTCGACCACGAGATTGGTCAGCATCACCACCGCGGCAATGACGAAAACCGTCGCCTGAATCAAAGGAATGTCGCGGTTCAGCAGCGCCTGGTAGGTCAGCCAGCCCATCCCTGTGTAGTTGAACAGCGTTTCGACGACGATGATGCTGCCGAAGAGATAGCCGACCTGGAGTCCGGCGACGGTCATCACCGGGCCGATCGCGTTGGCGAGCGCGTAGCGCCAGACGACCGTGCGCTCGGAAAGGCCCTTGGCGCGACCGACGCGGATGAATTCCTGACCAAGAATCCCGGTCATCGTGGAGCGGGTCATTCGCGTCAAATGCGCCATCAGGCCGAGCCCGAGCGCGAGCGAGGGCAAAAACGCATGCGTCAGCGCGCCCCACAAGTTTTCCGCCGGATCGACGAAGCCGCTCGAGGGGAACCAGCCTAGGGTCCGCGCGAACAGCAGGATCATCATGATCCCCCAATAGAAGTCCGGCAGACTGACGCCGACGAGGGCCATGGTGCTGCTGGCGCCGTCCTGCCACCGGTCGCGGTGAACGGCGGCCCAGACGCCGAGCGGCACGGCGCAGCTGAGCGCGATGAGCATGGACAAGACCACGATGAGCGAACTCGCCTTGATCTTTTGAATCAGAAGATCGGCGATCGGCGCTTTGAACACCAGCGAATGTCCCCAGTCGCCAGTCGCCATGCCGCCGATCCAATGCGCGTACTGGACGACGAGTGGGTCGGTCAGCCCGAGCGTCTTGCGCAGGCCCGCGAGCGCCTCCGGATTGCTCTGCGTCCCCATGATCATCGTCGCCACGTCGCCGGGAAGAATGCTCGTGACGGCGAAGGTGATCAACGAGATGAGAAACAGCGTGACGAGGATCGAGAGCAACCTGTTGAGGACATAAGTCATTCGACGCTCGAAGTGGCCCGACGCGAAGAGGAAAGGCCGGCGCGGATCACGCGCCGGCCGCAGGCTCGCTCACGCGCGCAGCCACACCTTGTGGAAGTTGAAATTGCTGCCGTTCGGATGAACCACCGTATCGAGGCCGCCGACGCTGGGTTGCGCGCCGATCGAACCGTTGCGGAACCAGAGGATCACGTCGTGGACCTGATCGAAGATGCGTTGTTGGACCTCCTTGTAGATGTCCGCCCGCGCGCTGGGGTCGATCGTCACGCGCGCCTTCTGAAGGAGCTCGTCGAGGACCGGGTCCTTGATCTTCCGATAGTTGAAGGCGCCGGTCGAATGCCACAGGCTGTAGTAGAGGAAGTCCGGCTCCCAGAGCGTGAAGAAGTTCATCATCGACATCTGGAAGTCTTTGTTGACCCAGACCTGGCTTAGCCAGTCGCTCCAGGTGAGCTGCTCGATCTTCATTCCGACGCCGGCGTCGCGGAACCACTCGAGCATGATCTGCGCGGATTCGACATGGTAGGGGTAGTTCGTCGTCGCCTTGAACACGATGTCGAGCTTGCCCGGGCCATAGCCGGCCTTGGCCAGCAATTCCTTGGCCTTGGCGATGTCCTGAGCCCGGTTCTTGAGCGCGCTGTTGTAGGAGCTCGACGTCGGGTAGCTGGGCGACGCCGTGACCTTGCCCTCGCCCCATAGCGCGCCTTGCAGCAGCGCGTCCTTGTCGATGATGAGGTCGAATGCGAGCCGGACGTTGGGGTCCTTGAAGGGCTCGAATTCGTGGTTGAGGTTCACGAAGTCCCAGTTCAGTGGGAACCACGTCTCGACCTGCAGTTTCGGATCGGCCTTGATCTCCTTCATCCGGTCGGCCGGAATGTCGTTGATCATGTGCATCTCGCCGGTGCGCAGACCAGTCAGGCGAACGGTGGGCTCGGTCACCTCGCGGGCGATCACGCGGTCGAGATAGGCCGGACCGTCCCAATAGTCGTCGAAGCGCTGCAGTTCGACTTCATGGCCGACTTCGTATCGCGCGAACTTGAACGGACCCGCGCCGACCGGCGTCTTGCCTTGCTTGTCGCCCGAGCCGCGCGGGATGATCGCGCCGGCGCCGTTTTCCGCCAGACGGCTGAGGAAAGGCGCGTTGATGCGGTTCATCTTGATGACGACGGTCAAATCGTCCGGCGTCTCGATCGCCGCGACGTCGTTGAACACCTCGAAGTTGACGGCGCCGGTATCCTTGCTCTTGCAGCGCTCGAAGGAGTACTTCACGTCCGCCGAGGTCATCGTCGAGCCGTCGTGAAACTTCACGCCCGGCCGAAGGTGGAACGTATAGGTGAGCCCGTCGGGGCTCTGCTCGAAGCGCTCGGCGAGGCTCGGAATGACGGTCAGTTTCTTGTCGACGGTGACGATCGAGTTGTGCACGTTCTGCAACACGCGAAGCGTCGAGGCGGTGCCGGTCTGGTGAATGTCGACGTTTTGCGTCGTCTCGGAATGGCCCCAGATCAGCGTGCCGCCCTTGACCGGGACGGATTGTGCAAACAATGCGGACGGGTTCAGCCCGCCGCCGATCGCCGCGCCGCCGATCAGCGTCGCAGTCGATTTGAGAAAGTCCCTACGCTTCATGGTGCGCCTCCTCCGTTTGGACCTTCTCGCTCGCGCCCGAACGGAGCGCGGCGAGCGGTTCTTCATTCCGCGACTTTGCGCCGCGGAGCATGTCACATACGAAACGACGGCGGGATCAAGAGGGAAAGCTCGGCCGCCGCCGAGCGACGCCCAACTCGCGCTCCAATGCGGCGCCGAGGTTCAGGATCGTCCCCTCCTCGAACAGCCGGCCCCACAGCGAAATGCCTTGAGGAACGGTGAAGGTCCTGCTGTCCGCCGCCGGCGCGCCGATCGTGATCTTGCCCGAGGCGAGCGAAGCCGGAGCCGTTCGCGAGGCAAGTTCGAGGAAGCCCGCGCGAAGGTGCAGACACGGATGGCCGGTGAAATTGCTGGCGATCAGCATCGGCCCGGTCATGAACGGCCCGATCAGCGCGTCGACCTTCGAAAACAGGCCATCGACCGCCAGCATGACCTCGTAGCGCAGTCGATCGAGCTGCACATGGTCGACGGCGGAAAGGAATCTGGCGATGCGGAACGCATTGGGCCACGCGCCCTCGTCCTGGCGCTTCAGCTCGTCGTCGCGATTGCTGAGCGTCAGGTCCTCGAAGGCGGCAGCCGCCTCGGCGCTGAGGATGTTCATCAGCGAGCCGTAAGGCAGGTCCGGCAGCGAGACTTCGACGATCTCGACCCCGAGCCGCCGCGCCGCCTCGAGCGCCGCGCGATCGACGTCGGTCGCGCCTTCGCCGAACGCCGCCGGGAGATAGCCGAGCCGCAGGCCGGAAATAGCGGCCTCAGCGTCGTAATCGAACGGCGCGTCGATCGACCCGCGATCAGCCGGGTCGAATCCATTGATGGCGGACAGCACGATCGCCGTGTCCTCGACCGATCGGCAGATCGGCCCGACCTTGTCGAGCGTGCCGCAGAGCGTCATCCCGCCCGCACGGGAGACGCGCCCGAAGGTCGGCCGCAAGCCTGTCGTGCCGCAGCGCTGGCTCGGCGAGGTGATCGATCCCAAGGTCTCTGTGCCAATCGAGAATGCGCAAAGTCCCGCCGCGGTGGCGGAGGCGGAACCGGCGCTCGATCCGCTCGATCCTTCGTTGAGGTTCCAGGGATTGCGCGTCCGTCCGCCGTACCAGATGTCGTCGAGCGCCAAAGCGCCGACGGTCGTCTTGCCGAGCAGCACGGCGCCCGCCGCGCGAAGTTTGCGCACGATCTCGGCGTCGCTCTCGGGGATACGGTTACGGTAAGGTTCCGCGCCCCAGCCGGTCACGACGCCCTTGGTATCGAAGAGGTCCTTCAGCCCGTAGGGAACGCCATGCAACGGCCCAAGATTGACGCCGTCTCGAAGCTTTGCGTCGGCGGCGTCCGCCTCGGCGAGCGCGAGATCGCGCGTCACTGTCGCAAAGCATTCGAGCTTCGGCCCGAGCGCTTCGATGCGGGCGAGATAAATTTCCGTCAGCCTGCGGCTGGTCAGCGCTCCCGAGGCGATCCACTGGGAAAGCTCGGCGACCGGCGCGAAGGCGATGTCGACGTCGTCCTGCGGCGGCTGCGACGGCGCGGGCCTGGCGAAGCGCAGCGCCGTCGCCGTCGGCATGCGAAACGACGACAGCCTGGGGTCGAAGCGTGTGGCCGTTGGGGCGGCGTTCGTCAGTCGCGCAGCGCGGCTGGCGACGGCGAGACCGATCTGCCCCTCGATATTGCCGACGATTTGGCTGCGTTCGGCCTCGGTGTAGGCGACGCCGAGCACGCGCTCGGCCGCCTCCAAATCAGACAGAGAGATCACTGAACGAGCCTCTGGGATTGACCAACGGCGTGTCCGCCAGGGCCGGATAAGACATTGCCTTGACTTAGGCCGTCAATGGGGACGCGGCGATTTTACAGCATAAACTTGGCGCATGAGCGCCCATCTTTGCGCCGTCGCCTGCATATTGCGAAGGCGACTATGGATCCGGGTCTGCGAGCGCGGCCTCGACCGGGGCTCGCGCGGTGACGGGTTACGGCGTCAAGCGGAATTTCCGCCCGATCGGGCGATGCGGACCTATCGCGAGCGAAGCGTGGCGATCCCGTGATCGTGACAGTCAACTTCTACCGGTGACCGTCTCGACCGCTGGATCGCCACGCTTCGCTCGGCAATGACATCGATCTGAAGACGGGCCGCGTCAGCGAAGGCTACCGCCGCGTCCCAAACAGATTTCTGGCGACGCTTTCGAGATGGATCCGCATGGCGTCGGCGGCGCCGCGGGCGTCGCGTCGCGCCAGCGCGCGCAGGAGATTCTCATGCTCGCGGCAGTAGGCCGCCCGACGCTCCGGGGAGAACGACCGGCGCTTCAGCTCGATCCACGGCGGCTGATTCCGGATGAGCTGGACCATGCCGTCGAGATGCGTCAGCAGCTCGTTGCGGGTGCTGGCGAAGATCCGGCGGTGGAACTCTGCGTCCCAGCGCTCGAACGGCTCCATGTCTCCCGCTTTCGTCGCCGCCTCGTGCGCCTCGCGAATCCGCGCCAAGGCGGTCTCGCTCGCGTTGGTCGCCGCCGCTTCAGCCGCTTGAGGTTCGACAATCATTCGCACATTCATCACGTCGAGCGGGCTCGTTCCGGGAATGCGGCGCATCACCGCCAGGAGGTCCTCGCCGACTTCCAACGCGCCGGCGCCGGACCGAAAGGTCTCGCTCGAGGCGGTCATGAATCGCTCTGCCCGTTGAACAGGTTGCTGCGCCGGGCGAGAAGGTGTTCGCGCATGCCGTTGGCAGCCGCTTCCGCGTCCCGACGCATCAGCGCTTCGACGATGGTCGCGTGCTGGTCGCAATAGGCGCGCTTTCGCTCGAGGTTGAAATGCCTCCTGCGGATCTCGACCATCGGCTCGCGATTGCGGACGATGGCCAGGATTTCGTGCAGATTGGCGAGGAATTCGTTGCGCGTCCCGTCGAAGATGCGCTTGTGGAACTCCATGTCCCAATGTTCGAAGCCCTCGACGTCGTCGGCCGCCGCCGCCTGGTCGTGCGCCTCGCGAATGGATTCGATCGCCGCGACGCTGGAATTGGTGGCGGCCATCGCTGTCGCGGGAGGCTCGATCATCATCCTCAGGTTCATGATGTCGAGCGGGCTCGAGCCCAGGATCTGCCCCATGATGGCGGCGAGGTCGCGATCGATCGGCTCGCGCACTTGCGTGCCGCGACCGACCTGACGGCTCAAGCGCCCCTCCGCCTCGAGTTCGTCGAGCGCCTTGCGCAATGTATTTCGCGCCACGCCATAGGCGCGTGCGAGATCGCGCTCGTTCGGCAACGCGCCCGTCATCGACCACTCGCCGGCGTCGATGCGCTGGCGCAAATTTGCTGCGATCGCGGCGCGCGTCCCCCTGGCCATTGCTGAGCCACCTCGTCTCCAGGCTGATGCGCCATTTTGCACAATGGCTCACGACCATCCACTGGAATATTCTGCAAACGTTCCGTCGGTCACCGCGATAAGGGCGCCAATCGCGGCTTGCAATGCGGGTCAATCCCGTGCATCCTGTGTCGATAACGAAACCATTTAAACACGATGGTTCATTTTCGGGAGGTGCGCCTTGAAGGTTGCGGCCTACAGGATTGGCGACGAACGCCGTGTCGGCGTCGTAGACGAGCGCAAGCAAACGGTCGCGGCCTTCGACATTCCTCGTTCCGAAGCGGAGCTGGGCGTACTCGCCTTGGTGGGGCGGACCTCTGCGCCGCAATGTCTCTCGCCCATGCCGCTCAGTGAGGCGCGGCTGGAGGCGCCCATCCCTCGCCCCAGACGCAACATATTCTGCGTTGGCAAGAATTATCATGAACACGCGAAGGAATTCGCCTCCAGCGGATTCGACTCCAGCGCCGCCGCCGGCGTCGTGCCGAAGCATCCGATCATATTCTCCAAGGTGCCGGAATGCGTGACCTCGCACGGCCGGCCAGTTCGCATCGACCGCGAGACGACGCAGGCCGTCGATTACGAGGCTGAACTTGCGGTCATCATCGGCGTTGGCGGACGCGGCATTCGCCCTGAGGCCGCCCTCGATCACATTTGGGGCTACACGATCGTCAACGACGTCACGGCGCGCGATCTCCAGGGCCGCTATAGCCAGTGGCTGCTCGGCAAGTCGCAGGACACCTTCTGCCCGATGGGGCCTTGGGCGGTGACGCGCGACGAGATCGACCTCGCCAATACCTCGATCAAGTGCTGGATCAACGGCGAGTTGCGCCAAAGCGCCAACACCCGCGATCTCATCTTCGACGTCCCGACGATCATCGCGACGATTTCCGCCGGGGTGACGCTGCAGCCCGGCGACGTCATTGCCACGGGCACGCCGGCGGGCGTCGGCATTGGCTTCAACCCGCCGAAGTACCTCGTGCCCGGCGACGTCGCGCGCATCGAGATTGAAAACATCGGCGTTCTCGAAAATCGCTTCGTCGAGGCGCGGCGATGACAGCCGCCGCCGCTGGCCCGATTCAGATCGAAGTCGACGGCCAGGGCGAGCCCGTCGTGTTCGTGCACGGGCTCGGGGGCACCTCCAATACGTTTTCGGCGATGCTCGAAAGCTTCGCCGGTTTCCGCTGCATCCGGCCGGACCTGCCGGGCTCGGGCCGATCGCTGCGCCCGTTTGAGGTTTTGACGATCGAAGCGATGGCGGCGGCGATCGTCGATGTGCTGAAGATCGTCGCCGGCGCGCCGGCGCATGTCGTCGCCCACTCCATGGGAACGCTGGTCGCGCAGCACGTCGCGGTCGAGGCGCCGGAGATCGTCCGCAGCCTTTCGTTGTTCGGTCCGATCGTCGAGCCGGCGGAAGCTGCGAGGGGGCGCTTGCGCGAGCGCGCGCAGATCGCGCGCCGCCAGGGGATGGTCGCCGTCGCCGACGCCGTCGCGGCCGCTGGTCTTTCCTCGTCGACGCGAGCCGGTTCGCCCGTGACCCTCGCCTTCGTGCGCGAGAGCCACATGCGTCAGGACCCGGAGGGCTTCGCGCAATCCTGCGAGGCGCTGGCGGACGCCAGAGGGGCCGATCTCCGATTGATCCGCTGTCCCGTCTTGATCGCGACCGGCGACGAGGATGCGATTGCGCCGCCCGGCGTCGCGCAGGGGCTCGCGGACCGGCTCAAGGGCGCCCGGCTGAAAATCTTCGAGCGATGCGGCCACTGGACGCCGCTCGAGCGGTCGAAGGACTGCGGTAAATTGGCGGCGGACTTCGTGCGCGCGCAGGCGAACTAAGGCCACGCGAACGAAGGTTTGGAATGGAACGGGAGGAAATACGATGGCCGACGACAACGGAATGAACGGCTCCAGCGGCGTCGTCTTCACCAATGTCCGCATCCTCGACGGCTCGGGCGAATATCCCTTCACCGGCGAAGTCGTCGTGCAGGGCAACCGCATCCGCTCGGTGACGAGAGGGTCCTCGCGCATCGGCGGCGCCGGCGCCGGCGGCCAAACCGTCATCGACGGCATGGGCGCGACGCTGATGCCCGGGATGTGCGACGCCCACCTGCATCTCTCCTGGAACAATGCGCCGGGCATCGATCCGATCCAGATGATGCCACCGGAAGAGCACACGCTGGTCACCGCCGAGATGGCGAAGGTCGTGCTCGACGCCGGCTTCACGATGGGCCGCGGCGCGGCCGCCGCCAAGCCTCGCCTCGACGTCGTCATCCGCAATTTCATCAACGAAGGCCGCATTCCCGGACCGCGCTATACGGCCGCCGGGCCGGAGATCACCACCGTCGGCGGGCTCGGCGATTCGTCGCCCTCGCACATTCCGCACGAGGGGTTGAACCTCGGCATCGTCGTCAGCGGCCCGGAGGAAGTCCGGCGCACCGTGCGCATGCTGATCAAATACGGCGTCGACAGCATCAAGCTGAACCTCTCCGGCGAAGAGATCACCGGCATGAAGGCGGAGGAGACGCCGATGTCGGAAGAGGAAGTCGCCATGGCCGCCTCCGAGGCCAGGGCGCGCAACAAGGTGCTCGCCGCCCACGCCCGCTCCTCGGGTTCCGTCAAGCAGTGCGTGCGGCACGGCATTCAGAACATCTACCACGCCTCCTTCGCCGACGAAGAGGCGCTCGACATGCTCGAAGCGGCGAAAGACAAGCATTTCGTCGCCCCGGGTCTCGCCTGGCTCATCAACACCGCGCGCCACGCCGGCGAGTGGGGCATCAAGCCCGGCACGCCGATGACGATCGCCTACGAGCGCGAACTCGAGCATGCAGTCGAAACCTGCCGCAAGATGCACCGGCGCGGCATTCGCATCCTGCCCGGCGGCGACTACGGCTTCGCCTGGACACCGCAGGGCACCAATGCGAAGGACCTCGAGACCTTCGTCGAAATGCTCGGCTTTTCGCCGATGGAGGCCATCGTCTCGGCGACGAAACTCGGCGGCGAGATCATGGGGATGCCCAACGAGCTCGGCATGGTCAAGCCGGGTTATCTCGCCGATCTCCTCCTCGTCGACGGCGATCCGATCGCCAATATCCGCGTGTTGCAGGAGAAGGCGCGCCTGCTCGCCATCATGAAGGACGGCAAGTTCCACAAGGCGCCGAAAATGAACGAGCAGCGCAGAAGGCTGATCGCGTGAGCCTCGTCACGGCCAGACCGGCGGAAGGACCGACCACGCGTCAAATCTGGACGGGGGTCGGGCTTCTCGTCGCCGCGCTCTTCCTCTGGATGATCTTCGGCGTCTGGCCGAATTGGCTCGACGCGCTGCTCGGCGGCAAGAAGGCCTTCGTGAGCGCAGTCCTCAACGGCGTCACGCTGGCCGGCCTCTATTTCCTCGTCGCGAGCGGCTTCACCCTTGTGTTCGGCCTGATGCGCAACGTCAATCTTGCGCATGGTTCGCTCTATCTTCTCGGCGCCTATGTCGGCTACGATTTCGCCGCCTGGACCGGAAGCTGGTGGATCGGCGCGCTCGGGGGCGCCGTCGTGCTCGCAGCGGTTGGGGCCCTGATGCAGGTGCTCGTCTTCCAGCGCCTCGCCGGCGACGAATTACGCCAGACGCTGGTCACGATCGGCATCTCGGTGGTCGCCGCGGATCTGATGCTGGCGGTCTGGGGCGGCAAGACCTATCAGTTCGAAATCCCTTCGGCGCTCGACGGCACCGTCACTTTGCCGATCCTGACCGCGATCAAGTCCAACGGGCAGGCGGTCTTCCTGCGCTTCCCGCTCTACCGGCTCGTCGTCTTCGCCGCTTCGGTCATCATCGGCGTCTGCCTCTGGCTCGGGCTCAATCGCACCAAGTTCGGCATGATGATTCGCGCCGGCGTCGACGATCGCGTGATGCTGTCGGTCGCCGGCGTCAACGTGCGGCTGCTGTTTGTCGGCGTGTTCGCCATCGGCGGCGCGCTCGCCGGCTTTTCCGGCGTGATCGGCGGATCCGCGCTCTCCATCGCGCCGGGCGAGGACGTCCGCTACCTCCTCGCCTCGCTCGTCGTCGTCATCGTCGGGGGCATGGGCTCGATCACTGGCGCGGCGATCGGCGCCTTGCTGATTGGCCTCGCCGAACAACTCGGCCTCGTCTATTTTCCCACCTACGGCGTGGTGCTGACCTTCGCGATCATGGTCGTCACCCTGGCGTTGCGGCCGCAGGGCATTCTCGGCAACGCGAGGCTGCGCTCCGCCGATCCCCCTCGCCCAGGCGGCGGCGCCGAGATTGTCGTCGCTGAATTGAACGGACCGACCGCCGTCCTCGCGGTCGTCCTGGTCCTGCTGCCTGCTGTCGCCTCCTCCTTCGTGCTGTTTCAGCTCGGCTGCCAGTCCCTCATATTCGGGCTGATCGCCCTGTCGCTGATGGTCCTGGCCGGCTATGGCGGCATGGTGTCGCTCGCGCAGCTCGCCGTCGCGGGCGTCGCGGGCTACGCGGTGGCGATCCTCGGCGCCAACAGCACGGGCGTGCTGGGCCTCAACTGGCCTTGGTGGCTGTACGTGCCGGTCGCCATTCTGCTCGGGGGCGTGGTGTCCGCGCTGGTCGGCGCGATCGCCGTGCGCACGGCGGGCATCTATACGATCATGATCACGCTCGCGATCTCGACCGGGTTCTTCCTGCTCGTCCAGCAGAACTACTCGATCTTCAACGGGCATTCGGGCTTCCGCGGCCTCGCGCCGCCGGCGGTGTTCGGCGTCCAATGGTCGAATCCCATTCCGTTCTACTATCTCTGTCTTACCGTCGCGGCGCTGTTCTACGCGGCGGTCGTCTACGCCGCGCGTTCCACCTTCGGCCTCGCGCTGATGGGCAGCCGCGACAACCCGCGGCGAATGCGGGCGGTCGGCTACAACGTCACGCAAGTGCGCGTGACGGCTTATTTCTTGTCGGGCTTGATCGCGGGCGCCGCCGGCGTGCTGCTCGTCTGGTTCAACGGCCGCATTTCGCCCGGCACGGTCAGCGTCGCCGAGTCGATCGGCGTGCTCGTCATCGCGGTCATCGGCGGCATGCGCCATCCGATCGGCCCGTTCGCCGGCGCGCTGCTCTACGTATTGCTCAAAACCTTCGCCATCGACATCGTCGGGGCCGACCGGTTCAACACGCTGATCGGGGCGATCTTCCTCATCATCGTGTTCGCGTCGCCCGATGGATTGTTTGGCCTATGGCGCCGCTTCGCGCGGGCCGCCGCGCCCACCTCGCTCAGGAACGTCTGAGAAAGCCAATGCAATACCAACGAAACGTCAAGGGAGGAAAATGGTCATGAAGAAGAGCCTGTTCGCGCTGGGCCTCTTGGGGGGCGCCGCGTTCATTCCCGCAGCGCATGCGGAAGACACGATCAAGATCGGCCTGCTGGCGACGCTGGAAGGCCCGTTCACCGTCCTCGGCCAGGACGGCGTGCGCGGCGCTGAAATGGCCTTCAATGAATTCCACTACACTGCTGGCGGCAAGAAGCTGGAGGTCATCAAAGGGTCCTCCGACGCCTCGCCGGATAGCGCCGTGAAAGCGGCCCGCAAGCTGGTCGAGCAGGACGGCGTGAAGATCCTCATCGGGCCGCTCTCCGGCGACGAGGGCATCGCGATCAAGGACTACGCGAAGACCCAGCCCGGCGTCACCTTCGTCAACGGCACCTCGGCGGCGCAGGACACGACGCTGCGCAATCCGGCGCCGAATTTCTTCCGCTTCTCGACTGACGGCGCGCAATGGATGGCGGGTCTGGGCGACTACGTCTACAACGTCAAGAAGTACAAGACGGTCGTGACGGTCGCCGAGGATTACTCGTTCCCCTATACGCAGGTGTTCGGCTTCATGGCCGAGTTCTGCAAGGCCGGCGGGCACGTGCCCAAGAAGCTCTGGGTGCCGATCGGCAACAAGGACTTCTCCTCCATCATCGCCGCCATTCCCGACAACGTCGACGCCATCTATGTCGCCCTCGGCGGCGCCGACGGCGTGAACTTCCTCACGCAGTACCAACAGGCCGGCGGCCAGGCGCCGCTGATCGGCGGCTCGATCACCGTCGACCAGACAGTGCTCGGCACGAAGGGCAAGCAGCGCGATTACGTCGTCGGCACGGCCTCGGCCGGACCGATCGCCGACAACGCCGACGACCCGGCGTGGAAGAAGTTCGTCGCCGACTATCAGGCGGCGTACAAGGACGGCTTCCCGTCGCCGTCTCTGTTCGCGCAAGGGTACTACATCGACACTAAGGCCGTCCTTCTGGCGCTCGACAAGGTTGGCGGGGATCTCTCCGGCGGCGAAAAGAAGTACCGCGACGTCCTGGCCAATCTGGAATTCGACACCCCGACCGGAATGGTCAAGCTCGACAAGAACCGCCAGGCGATCGCCGACAATTATCTGACCGAGGTCGCCAAGGCCGAGGACGGCCATCTCTACAACAAGGTCGTCAAGGTCGTTCACGCCGTCAATCAGACGCTCGGCATTCCCGAAGCCGACTTCATGAAGCTCGGCGTCGCCAACCGCGACAACCCGGACTGCAAGTAAGCCCGGACTTAGGAGAGCGGCCATGGCGGAGACCGGAGCGGTTCAGAGGCTTGCGAGCGCCAGCGCACATGCGCTGGAGATCGAGGGCGTCGGTCGCCGCTTCGGCGCTTTGGTCGCCCTCGCCGACATCAACTTGAAAGTCGGCGCCGGCGAACGCCGGGCGATCCTCGGATCGAACGGCGCCGGAAAGACGACGTTGTTCAACGCGATCACCGGCGACTTTCCGCCGACCTCAGGACGCATCCGCTTCTTCGGCGAAGACATCACGGATTTCCCCGTCGAAGAGCGGATCCGGCGAGGACTCCGGCGAACGTATCAGATCAGTCAGCTCTTCAACGGGCTCACCGTCATCGATGCGATCTTCGTCGCATGCCGCGGCGTGTCACGCTCGCGCCTGTCGCTGTTGCGGCCGAGCGAGCGGGACGCGACGATGGCCCAGGCGCGCACGATCGCGCATCTGGTCCATCTCGACGACATTCTCGACACGCCGATCGCGGTCTTGAGCCACGGCCAGCAGCGGCAATTGGAAATCGCGCTCGCCCTTTCGGGCGCTCCGCGCTTCATCCTGCTCGACGAGCCGGCGGCGGGACTGTCGCCGACCGAGCGGCGCGATCTGGTCGCCATTCTCGGCGCCCTGCCCGAGTACATCGGCTACATCATCATTGAACACGATCTCGACGTCGCGCTGCGCGTGTCGAACTACGTCACGATGATGCACAACGGGCGCATCTTCAAGGAAGGGCTGCCGAACGAGATCGAGCAGGACGAAGACGTGCAGGCGATTTATTTGGGAGCCGCCCGTGGATAAGCCCGCGCGCGGGCGCCATCCGGCGCCGAAAAGCATTCTTCAGATCCAGGATCTGCAAGTCTATTACGGGGAGTCCCACGCGCTGCAGGGCGTTTCGCTGGCCCTCGAAAGCGGGGTGTTGTCGGTGGTGGGCCGCAACGGCATGGGCAAGACGACGCTCTGCAACACGATCACGGGCGTCATCCCGGCCCGTTCAGGTTCGATCCGCTTCGACGGCCAGGAGATTCTCGGCAAGGATCCGCACGAGATCGCGCGCGCCGGCGTCGGCTATGTGCCGCAAGGCCGGCGCTTGTGGCCGAGCCTCTCGGTCGATGAAACTCTGAGGCTGGTCTCCCGCGAGGGCGCAAGCGGCAAGACCTGGACGATCGAACGCGTGTACGCGACGTTTCCGCGCCTTGCGGAGCGGCGATCGAACGGCGGCGGCCAGCTTTCCGGCGGCGAGCAGCAGATGCTCGCAATTTCGCGCGCATTGCTCGGCAATCCTCGCCTGCTGGTGATGGACGAGCCGACCGAGGGCCTTGCGCCGATGATCGTCACCCAGGTGCGCGATCTCATGATCCGCCTCGCCCACGAAGAAGATATCGCCGTGCTCGTCGTCGAGCAGAATATCGGCGTCGCGACCTCGGTCTCCGAGCGTGTCGCCATCATGGTCAACGGTCGCATCAACCGCATCATGGACGCGAGCGCGCTCGCGAACGACCGCGAGTTGCAGCAGCGGCTTCTCGGCGTCGGCCGCCACGGACACGATGAGACCGAGGCGGCGCCGGAGGCGCCGGCCGTCGTCGGCGCGAGCGAGGCGCGCACGTTCCGCGTCTCCCGCCAAGGGGCGAGCGAGCTTGGCGAGGGGGATGTTGTCTTCCGCGCCGAGACGATGCCCAACAAATGGGGCTTGCGAGGGCGGACCGACCTGGCGCCCGCGGCTTCAAACCAAGCGCACGAGCCGGCCAGCCGACCCTTGTTGCCGATGCCGCTCACCGAGCGGATCGGCCGCACGGCGCTCGTCGTCGGCACGTTCGACACCAAGGGGCCAGAACTGCGATTCATACGGGACCGGCTGCTGTCGCATCGCGTGCCGGTCAAGACGGTCGACCTGTCGACATCCGGCAAGCCGTCGCGGGCCGACGTTCCGCCCGGCCAGATCGCCGCCATGCACCCCAGCGGTTCGGCGGCCGTCTTTTCCAACGATCGCGGCGCGTCCGTGACGGCGATGGCGGAAGCCTTCGCGCGCTGGATCGATCGCGAGCGCGGCGTCGGCGGCGTGATCTCCGCAGGAGGCTCGGGGGGCACCTCGCTCGCAACCGCCGGCATGAGGCGTTTGCCCATCGGCATTCCCAAAATCATGGTCTCGACCGTCGCCTCCGGCCAGGTGGCGCCCTATGTCGGCGCCTCCGACATCATGATGCTCTATTCCGTCTCCGACGTTCAGGGTCTCAATCCGATAATGGAACGCGTGCTCGACAACGCCGCCAATGCGCTTGCGGGCATGATCTCCGGCGCCCCGTCCGCCGAGGCGCTCGAAGCGCGCCAACGACGCGCGCGCCCCGCCGTCGGCGTCACCATGTTCGGCGTGACGACGCCCGCCGTGCAGGGCATTACCGCACGGCTGGAAAGCGATTACGATTGCCTCGTTTTCCACGCCACCGGCACGGGCGGCCGGTCGATGGAGAGCCTTGCCGATTCCGGCCTGCTCGCCGCGTTCATCGACCTGACGACGACGGAAGTCGCCGATATGCTGGTCGGCGGCGTGTTCTCGGCCGACAGCGACCGTTTCGGCGCCGCGATCCGCACGCGGCTGCCCTGCGTCGTTTCGGTCGGCGCGGTGGACATGGTCAATTTCGGCCCGCGCGACACGGTGCCGGAGAAGTTCAAAGACCGGCGCTTCGTCATCCACAATCCCAATGTGACGCTGATGCGCACCACGCCTGACGAGAACCGCGCTATCGGCGAATGGATCGGCGGCCGCCTCAACCAGATGCAGGGTCCCGTCCGTCTGCTTCTGCCCGAAGGCGGGGTATCCGCGCTGGACGCGCCGGGAAAGCCGTTCCACGATCCCGCAGCCGACGCGGCGCTGTTCGAGGCGCTGGAATCGACCGTGCGGCAGACGTCGCAGCGGCGCATCGTCCGCGTTCCCGCCAACATCAACGACGACGCCTTCGTATCGGCGGTCGTCGCCAACTTCCAATCCATTGCTCCCCGTCGCGAGAGGATCGCCTGATGTCGAATTCGCGCGCCGAGATCCTGGCTCGCTTGCGGGCGCTGAAAGAGGCTGGCCGCCCCATCGTCGGCGGCGGCGCAGGCACGGGCCTCTCGGCCAAATGCGAGGAGACGGGAGGCATCGATCTCATCGTCATCTACAACTCGGGCCGCTATCGCATGGCCGGCCGCGGCTCCCTGGCTGGCCTGCTCGCTTACGGCAACGCCAACGAGATCGTCGTCGAGATGGCGCGCGAGGTGCTGCCCGTCGTCAAGCGCACGCCGGTGCTCGCCGGCGTCAACGGCACCGATCCGTTCTGCCTGTTCGATCCCTTCCTGGACGAATTGAAGCGCCTAGGATTCGCCGGAGTTCAGAATTTCCCGACCGTTGGCCTTATCGACGGCCTGTTCCGCGCCAATCTCGAGGAAACCGGAATGTCCTACGACCTCGAGGTCGAGATGATCGCGCGCGCGCACGCCAAGGACATGCTGACGACGCCCTATGTGTTCAGCGCCGACGAAGCGCGCAAGATGGCCGAGGCCGGCGCCGATGTGATCGTCTGCCACCTCGGCTTGACGACCGGCGGCGCCATCGGCGCCAAGACAGGCCGCACGTTGGCGGAATGTCCCGATCTGGTCGACGCCTGGGCCGACGCGGCTCTGGCGGTCAGGCCCGACGCGCTGATCCTCGTTCACGGCGGCCCGGTCGCCGAACCCGACGACGCGGAGTTCATTCTCCGCTCGACCAAGAATTGCCACGGCTTCTACGGCGCCTCATCGATGGAGCGGCTGCCGACGGAGAAGGCGATGGTGGAACAGACGCGCCGGTTCAAGGCGATCGCCGGCGGCGCAAGCAAGGTGTGAGGAGACAGTCATGGGCGCGGACACTTTAGGGGCCCTTATCTTGTGGCTGATCGCGCTGGCGATTGTCGTCGTCGTCGCGGTCTATCTGTTGCGATGGCTCTATCGCCGCTCGACCAAGCAGATCGCGTTCGTACGCACGGGCCTCGGCGGCGAGAAGATGGTCATCAGCGGCGGCGCGTTCGTCATCCCCGTCCTGCACGAGATCACGCCGGTCGGCATGAACGTGATGCGTATCGAGGTCGCGCGGCGCGAAACTCACGCTCTCATCACGCGCGACCGGATACGAGTCGACGCAATCTCCGAGTTCTTCGTCAAGGTCGGCTCCGGCAAAGAGGCGGTCAGCCGGGCCGCGCAGACCCTCGGCGCCCGAACGCTGGAGCCCGATGGGCTGCGAGACCTCCTGGAAGGGCGCTTCGCCTCCGCCATGCGCACCGCAGCGGCGCAGATGACGCTTGAGGAACTGCATGAGCAGCGGCAGGCCTATGCAGAGAAGGTGAAGCAGTCCGCCACCGACGGTCTTGCGCTCAATGGACTGGAGCTCGAGAGCGTCGCTATCGTGGAGCTCGACCAGACCAATCTCGAATTCTTCGACAGTTCGAACGCCTTCGACGCCCAGGGCCTCACGCAGCTCACAGAGCTGATCGAGGCGCGGCGGCGCATGCGCAATGAAATCGAGCAGCGCACGCAGATCGAGATCCGCACGCAAAACCTGGATGCGCAGCGCAAGGCGCTGGCGATCGAGCGCGAGACCGAATACGCGCGTCTCGAACAGGAGCACAGCGTCGAGCTTCGCCGCACCGCGCAGCGCGTCGAACTCGCCAAGGATCGCGCGACCCGCGACCGCGAGGCGGAACAGGCGCAGATCGCCGCCCGCGAGGAGGTCGAAAAGTCCCGCATCGCGCAGGACCTCGCCCTGGCCGAAGCCCGTATCCAACACCAAGAAGACGTGGAGCAGCGCGAGATCACGCGCCGCCGCGCGGTCGACGAGGCGGAAATCCGCGCCCGCGAAAGCACGGAGAAGGAGCAGATCGCCCTGGGATTGGCGCTGGAGAAAGCCCGCATCGAACGCGAGCGCGAACAGCAGGAGCTCGAAGTCGAGCGCCGGCGGAAGCTGGATCTCGCTGAGATCGGCCGGCAGATCGCCGTCGCCGCCAAGAACGCCGAATTGGCGGAAGCCGAGGGCGCGCGCACGCGCGCTGAAATCGCCGCATCGCAGGAGGTCGAGACGACCCGGCTTCAGCAGCAGCGCATGCTTGATCAGGCCCGCATCGAACGCGAGCGGTTGCTGGACGCATTGAGCATCGGCAAACGTCAGGCCTTCGAGGAGGCGGAAATTTCCTCGGCCGAGGAGATCGAGCGGGCGCGGATCGCGACCGAGCGTGGTCTGGCGGAAGCGCGGCTCGCACGCGACGGCGACCTCAAGCGGCTCGAAATCGAGAAGGACAAGGCCATCGAGATCGCAGAATTGCAAAGCGCCATCGAGGTGGCGCGCAAGACCGGCGAGCGTTCCGCCGCCCAGGCCGACGCGGAAGAGGCGCGCGCCGCCGCAATCGCGGCCGAGGAGAGTGCGATCAGCGTGCGCGAGCGCGCCATCGCCCACCGGCGAAAGGAGACCGACCTGATCGCCGCGACGCGCGACAACGAGCGCGAGGCGCTCCGGCTGACCAGCAAGGCGGACGCGGAAAAGCGGGCCGCCGAGGACTTCGGCGAGGCTCAACGCATCGCGGCGCAGGCCGAGGCAGATGCGGAGAGGATCAAGGCCGCGGCCGCTGCGACCCGCTTCGAGGTCGAGGCCAAGGGCGCGCAACAGATCAACGAGGCCGAAAATGTGCTCAACGACGCGGCGCGCCAGTCGCGCCTGCGTAGCAAGCTGCTCGAAAAGATCGAGGGCATCGTGCGCGAGAGCGTTCGGCCGATGGAAAAGATCGAGGCGATCAAGATTCTTCACGTCGACGGCGTCGGCGGCTCGGGTTCCGGCGGCAGTCGCAATGTAACGGACGAGGTGATCGACTCGGCGTTGCGCTACCGCGTACAGGCGCCGATGATCGACAGCCTCATGAAGGAGATCGGCATTGAAGGGGGCGGCCTCGGGCGCATGACCGAGGTGCTGCGCGACGCAAAGGATATTCAGAGCCTCGTGTCAAAGAAGAACGCCGCCGCATCCGCGGACGACCGCGACGACGAACGGCGCTGAGGCAAAAGACGATGGCCAAAGTCTACGCCTCGACAGTCGTCCCCGCGCCGCCCGCCGCAGTCTGGGCCGTGGTGCGGGATTTCAACGCCTTGCCGAAATGGACCCCTTTCGTCGCGGAAAGCCGGATCGAGCAAAACAAACCGTCGGATCAAGTCGGCTGCATCCGCAATTTCCGCCTCAAGGACGGCGGCCGTATCCGCGAGCAATTGCTCGAACTGTCGGACTACGAGATGTCGTTCGGCTATTCGATCCTGGAAAGTCCGATGGGGGTCGAAAACTATTACGCGACCTTTCGACTTTCTCCGGTGACGGACCTCGATCACGCCTTCGCCGCATGGGACGCGGAGTTCGACGCCGCGCCCGATCGCGAGGATGCGCTCGTCCAGCAGATCGGCCGCAATGTCTTTGCGGCCGGCCTCCAGGCGCTCAAACAGCGCTTCAGCCGCTGACATGGCGCGCATTCGCCGTTCGACCGTCATTGCGGCGCCGATCGATCGCGTCTGGGCGATATTGCGCGACTTCAACGGTCACGATCGCTGGCATCCCGCGGTCGAGCGCAGCGAGGTCGAATTCGGCGAGCCGTCCGACAAGGTCGGCTGCATAAGGCATTTCCAGCTACGCGACGGCGCCATGCTGCGCGAGCAACTCCTGTCGCTGTCGGACCGGGATCACAGCTTCCGCTATTTCATCGTCGAGGCTCCGGTTCCCCTGCGCAATTATGTCGCTGAGATGCGACTGAGCCCCGTCAGCAGCGACGGTTCGACCTTTTGCGAATGGCGCGCGGAGTTCGAACCGCCGCCCGCTGAGCGCGACCCGCTGACGCGCTTCGTGCGCGAAGAAATCATCGACGCCGGGTTCGAGGCTCTCCGCCGCGCCGTCTCCGGCGAGGCGGCGCCGCAGGCGCGTTCGGCCGCGCCTCCCCGGCCACACGGCGGAAGAGACGCTGTGGCGGTCGTCCTCGCGCGTTGGGGAGGCCCTGAAGCGATGGAGCTTCGCCCGATTCAGGTTGCCGATCCCGGCGCAGGCGAGGTTCGCATCCGGCAAACCGCGATCGGCCTCAATTTCATCGATGTCTATTGCCGCCGCGGCAGCTTTACCATGGTTCCCCCCGGCGGCGTGCTCGGCATGGAGGCGGCGGGGGTCGTCGAAAGCGTCGGGCCTGGGGTATCCGCGCTGAAGCCAGGCGATCGCGTCGCCTACGCCTGCGCGCCCCCAGGCGCCTATGCGAATTTGCGCAACATGCGCGCCGACATGCTCGTCCGCCTGCCTTCGTCGCTCAGCGACGTGAAGGCCGCCGCCCTGATGCTGAAGGGCATGACGGCGAGCTTTCTGCTGCACGACGTCTACGCCGTGAAGCCGGGCGACCACATTCTGGTCCACGCCGCGGCGGGCGGCGTCGGACAGATCTTATGCCGCTGGGCCAAGGCCATCGGCGCCCGTGTCATCGGCGTAACGTCGACCGAGGCGAAGGCGGAGGCCGCCCGCCGGGCCGGTTGCGACGAGGCGCTTCTCGCGGGACGTCCTGATTTGGCGGAGGAAGTGCGCCGGCTGACCGGCGAACGCGGCGTCGATGTCGTCTACGACGCCGTCGGCGCCGACACGTTCGAAACGTCGATCGCGTGTCTTGCGCCGCGCGGCCATCTCGTCAGTTTCGGTCAGGCGTCCGGCGACGTCGGATCCCGTTCGATCGACGCTTTGGCGAATCGATCCGTCACCCTGTCGCGGCCGAACTACGGCCACTACACCGACACGGCCGACAAGATTGGACTGCAGTCACGCCGCCTCTTCGAAGCGCTCGCCTCGGGCGCCGTCGTCGCGGATCAACCGCGCCTCTACCCGCTCCCCGACGTGCGCCGCGCCCACGCCGACCTCGAAGGCCGCGCGACGGTCGGATCGCTCGTCCTCATACCCTGAGCGCGACGCGCGGCCCCTCAAAACTCGCGAACGGCAGTCCGGTTGCTTTGCCGGTTTCGCTCGCCTAGCATGGGCGCGATGGTTCCCCTGTTGGGGATCAAAAGGGAATGCGGTGCGGACGTTTCGTCCAAATCCGCAGCTGCCCCCGCAACTGTAAGCGGTGAGTTCGTCGCCATTCAGAGCCACTGGGGAAACCTGGGAAGGCCGGCGTCGAGCGGTGACCCGCGAGCCAGGAGACCTGCCATCGACGCGCGGCGAGATCGCGCCCTGAGCAAGCCTCTCGAGGCCTGCGCAGGGGTGTGATCGCGCCGAATTTGTTGAAACCAACGCATGCGAGGGTGTCATGCCTGGATTTGTCTCCCGCCTCTGGAATGAAAGCGACGCGAACGTTCGTCGCCGTCTGATTGCTCTTTACGCGCTCCTCGCCGCCGCGAATGTCGTTGTCTGGCTATGGGCGTTCCTCGCGCTGCGCGACAACCCTGTCCTTTTCGGTTCGGCGTTTCTCGCCTACACGTTCGGGCTGCGCCACGCTGTCGATGCGGACCACATCGCCTCGATCGACAATTCGACCCGCAAGCTCATGCAGCAGGGCCAGCGGCCCGTCGGCGTCGGATTTTTCTTCTCGCTCGGCCACTCGGCTGTGGTGGTCTTGATGGCGGTCGCGGTCGGCGTCGCTGCGTCACAAGTGAACTCGCGGCTCGAGGAATGGAAAGCGGTCGGCGGAATCCTGGGCACAAGTGTGTCCGCGCTCTTCCTGTTTTTGTTGGCGGCCTTCAACATCGTCGTCCTGATCTCGGTTTGGCGGACGTTCCAGGCGGTCAAACGCGGCGAGCCGTTCTCCGACGACGACTTCGATCTCCTGCTCAACAATCGTGGGTTTCTCGCGCGTCTCTTCCGCCCGCTGTTCAAACTCGTGAGCGAGAGCTGGCACCTCTTCCCGATCGGGTTCCTGTTCGGACTCGGCTTCGACACCGCCACGGAGGTGGCGCTGTTCGGCATATCGGCGACGCAGGCCGTCAGGGGCGCGTCGCTCAGCACGTTGCTGGTCTTTCCGGCGCTTTTCACCGCCGGCATGACGCTCGTCGATACGACCGACGCGGTGCTGATGCTTGGGGCATACGGCTGGGCCTTCATGAAGCCGATCCGCAAGCTCTATTACAACATCACCATTACGGCTGTGTCGGTCATCGTCGCAGTGCTGATCGGCGGTATCGAGACGCTCGGCTTGGTCGGGGACACGTTCAAACTCGACGGTCCGTTCTGGGACGCGATCGGGTCGCTCAACGACAATTTCGGCGTGCTCGGTTATCTCATCATCGGCGTGTTCGCGGCGAGCTGGTTGCTTTCCGTGGTGATCTATCGCGCCAGGGGTTATGACGAATTGGACGCAAAGGCGAGCGTGTAGGACGCGTGTTCGCGGGGCTGCGCGCTTCCTCGCGAAAGCCGGGCGTGCAGCCGCGTTCTCAGTTTGCTGAAGCGGCGAATGCTGTGCGGCGCGCCGGCGGCGACCTCGCGATGGGCGTCAGCAGCAAATACGATGGCGCGAAATGACAACGTTTCTGTTCGATGGCCCGCCCGAGGCGGAGCTGACCATTCTGCTGGCCCACGGGGCCGGCGCGCCGATGGATTCGGCGTCGCTGAGCGCCAACGCGAAGGCGCTCGCAGCCACCGGGCTGCGCGTCGCGCGCTTCGAGTTTGGCTATATGGCGTCTCGCCGCACCCCCTCAGGGAAAAAGCCGCCGCCGCGGGCCGAAGCGCTCAAGGCCGAGTACATCGCTGCGATCGATGCGCTCGCGCCAACCGGACGTCTCGTTATTGGCGGAAAATCGCTGGGTGGGCGCGTCGCCAGCATGATCGCCGACCCGCTCTACGCCTCCGGCCGCATCGCGGGGCTGCTGTGTCTCGGCTATCCCTTCCATCCCATCGGGAAACCCGAGCAGTTGCGCACTGCGCACCTCGTCGACCTGCAGACCCCGGCCCTGATCGTACAGGGAACCCGCGACCTTTTCGGCGACCGTGGCGAAGTCAGCGCCTACAAGCTTTCGCCGGCGATCGAGATCCTCTGGCTCGAAGACGGCGATCATGACCTGAAGCCTCGCAAGGCCATCTCCGGCCTCACCGCCGCCGACCACATGCTCACAATGGCCGAGCGCGTCGCGAACTGGAGCCGTGGGCTGGTCGATCAGGGGCGGCGCCCTGCCCGGCGAGAGGATGACAGCGGTGGATGAGTAGCGCGGCCATCCTCGCCCAGCTTGCCGACGCGCTCGCGATGATGCGCGCCGAGAACAGCCAGGGGCAGCTTTACGCGGCCGGCTGAACGACTGCGGTGTTGAGCTCGACCCCGAGACCCGGCTTGGCGTCGACGTACATATAGCCGCCGCGCACGTCGGGCGCGCCCGTGACCAGTTCGCCCAAAAACGTATCGCCGTCGCGGCCGTGCTGCGGGAAGTGCTCGATCAGCGGGATGTTGACGCTCGCCATCACCAAATGGACGTTGTGGATGTCCGGGGCGTGCGGCACCACAGGCAACTGGTAGGCCTGCGCGAGAGCGACGATCTTTCGCGCCTCGGTGAAGCCGCCGCAGCGGTTCACGTCCAACTGAACGATGTCGACGCAGCCATTGGCGATGAGCTGCTTAAAGCCGAAGCGCGTGAATTCGTGTTCGCCGCCCGCAATCGCGATGCGCGAAGCGGCGCGAAGACGCGCGTAGCCGTCATAGTCCTCCGGCAGCAGGGGCTCCTCGAGCCAAGCGATCTGGTACGGCTCGAGTAGATGCAGCATCTCGATGGCGTATTGGGTCGTCCAGCCCATATAGGCGTCGGTCATCAGGTCCATGTCGTCGCCGATCGCTTCGCGCAGGCGCTTCACCATGTCCACGTTGCGACGCATGCCGGCGCGTCCGTCGCGCGGGCCCCAGCCGAAGCGCATCTTCATCGCGGTGAAGCCGTCGCGGCGATAGCCGCGCGCCATTTCCACCACCTGGTCGAGATCCTCCATCGCATAGCCGGCGCTCGCGTAGGCGCGGATCTTGTCGCGCGTTCGGCCTCCGAGCAGATCGTACACCGGCCGGCCGACGGACTTGCCCATCAGATCCCAGAGGGCGATGTCGACGCCGCTGATAGCTTCCAGCACCAAGCCTTTGCGGCCGATGTTGATGGTGCTCCGGAACATCATCTCCCACAGCAATTCCACGTCGAACGCACTCTGGCCGATCACCAGCGGCGCCAACCGGGTCTCGACGATGCTGGCCAGCGCTTCCGACCCCAGCCCGACTACGCCGAGCCCCGTGGTCCCGTCTTCGACCGTCACCCGCACGATGATCGCGAACACGTCTTCGCCGGCGGCGGAGATCGGCTTGTTGAAAATCCCCATGGCGCCGACCTTCGTCCGGTCGCCCGCTTCATAGAGCGCGTCCATCGGACTGGTGCTCCACCACTGCGGGTTTGTCCATGTGGGCTCTGGGACGCGGATAGCTTCGACTCGGGCAATGCGCACGACTGAACTCCGTTCTCAACATTTGTTGTAACAAACATGCGAAGTGTTGCAACAATAGTCAAGCGCTGTTATCGTAAAATATGACGTCCGAGGCTTCCCTCTCATCGCGATCGTCCAAGCCGCCCGTCACGGCGCGTGGGACCGGAGAGCCACACCGCGCCCTGATGATCTACGGCAAGCTGCGCGCCATGCTGCTCGATGGCCTGTTCGCCCCGGGGGCCAAGCTGAAATTGCGCGAACTGGCCAAGGAATTCGGCACCAGCAACACGCCGGTGCGCGAGGCGCTCAATCGTCTGGCTGCGGAGGGGTCGCTGGAAACCGCGCAAAACCGCACCGTCGGCGTGCCCATCCCGACGGTCGCCGAAGTCAGGGAGAGTCGCCGGATCCGGATGGAGCTCGAGGGCTTCGCCGCCGCCGAGGCCGCCACACGCATAACCGCCGCCGAAATGGAACAGGTGGAGCGGTTCCATCAGGAATATTTGCAGGCGCGGCAGGACGGCGACGCGATTCGCATGCAGCACGCGAACAGAGCGTTCCATTTCACGATTTACGACGCCGCTCGCATGCCGATGCTGCGCGAAATGATCGAGAACTTCTGGTTGCGAAACGGCCCGCTGCAGCGGCTGTTGCATCAGCGAGGTCCGGAACCCCTCCGTCCGAGCACGCGGTTTCACCAGGAGATCGTCGCGGCGCTGCACGAGCGCGACGCCGAGCGGGCCCGCAAGGCGATGCGCGACGACATCGCCTACCCCACCGACGCGATCATCGTGGCGCTCGCCGAGATCCGTGAGGGCGTCACTTCCAATTCCCTTCCCATATCGACAGGACGTTCGCCATGAGAGCGATCCAGTACATCGACAAGGCCGGCGCAAAAGGCATTGTCGAGGGGACCGTTGTCCCGAAGTTCGCCGAGAAGCGCATTCGTCTGCCGATCGATCATCCGGAACCGGCCCGCTGCCTTTTGACCCGGCGCCGGCCTCACCCACATCGGCAGCGCCGCGTCGGCTTCGTGCTGGCCAACGAGTTCTCTGACCACGTCCTGGAGCAGAAGAACTGGCCCATTCCAAGTTGCGTGTGTCCTCCTTCGGTCGGGAGCTTCTGCTCGAGAAGCCGGCCACCACGATCAACGGCCTCGAAAGAAGCCCACTAACCTCCAACTCGCGCTCGACCTCTCCCGCGGCGATGTGGCCGCGGGAGTCATGGAGAAAATGGCCAATGGATTTGACGAATTCGCCCGTGATCGTGCTGAATCCCGCCGATAACGTGGCGGTGGCGCGTCTCGCGCTGCAGCCGGGCGCGTCGACGGGACTGGGTCTGACCGCCTCCGGGCTCATCCCGCAGGGACACAAGATCGCCGTCGAGCCGATCTCGGCAGGGCAGCCGGTGCGCAAATACGGGCAGATCATCGGCCTCGCCACTTGCGACATTGCTGCGGGCGAACATGTCCACGTTCACAACGTCGCGATGGATGAAGGCTCGCGCAGCCACGAATACTGCGTCGACGCCGCCCCGACGGCCTTCGTGCCGGAGGCGGAACGCGCGACGTTCAATGGATATCGGCGCGAGGACGGCAGGGTCGGCACACGCAACTACATCGCCGTGATCTCCTCCGTGACGTGCTCCGCGACGGTGTCGCGCGCGGTCGCCAACCACTTCAATCGAGAAGGCGGGCTCGCAGGCTTCGACAACGTGGACGGCGTCGTTCCTCTCACCCACGGGGGCGGCTGCTCGATCAACGGCTACGGCGAAGGCTTCGCCTATCTGGAGCGTACGCTGGCCGGCTACGCCAGGCATCCGAACATCGGCGGCGTCGTGATGATCGGCCTTGGCTGCGAGACCAACCAGATCCCGCATCTGATGCAGAGTTTCGGTTTGAAGGAATCGCCGACATTTCGTGCGATGACCATTCAAGGCAGCGGCGGCACGCGCAAGACCATCGACATGGCGTGCGAAGCGATCCGCGAGATGTTGCCGCTGGTGAATGCGGCACAGCGCACGCGCCAGTCGGCCGCAGGCCTCGTGCTCGCGCTCGAATGCGGCGGATCGGACGGGTATTCCGGCGTCTCCGCCAACCCTGCCCTCGGCTACGCCGCGGATCTGCTCGTGCGCAACGGCGGCACGGTGGTGCTCAGCGAAACGCCGGAAATTTACGGCGCCGAGCATTTGCTGACGCGTCGCGCAGTGAGCGCCGACGTGGCAGAGAAATTGCTTACGCGTATTGCATGGTGGAAGGACTATGTTTCGCGTAACAAGGCCGATCTCAACAACAACCCGTCCCATGGCAACAAGGCCGGCGGACTGACGACCATTCTCGAGAAGTCGCTCGGCGCCGTGACGAAGAGCGGATCGACCGCACTGACAGGCGTCTACGAATATGCGGAGCGCATCGACAGCAAGGGCTTCGTGTTCATGGACACGCCCGGCAACGATGCGGTGGCGGTGACGGGTCAGGTCGCCGGCGGATCCAATCTGATCTGTTTCACAACGGGTCGCGGCTCCACTGCTGGGTTCAAGCCGTCGCCATGCATCAAGCTGGCTTCGAACAACGCCATGTATGAGCGGATGCGGGACGATATGGACCTGAACTGCGGCACCATCGTCTCCGGCGACGAGAGCATCGAGGATGTGGGCCGACGGATTTTCACAAAGATTTTGGACATCGCCTCTGGCGCACAGACGCTGAGTGAAAGCTACGACTACGGGGAAAGCGAGTTCGTGCCCTGGCAGGTTGGCGCCACCATGTGATACCGGCCTGAGGGTCGCGGGTTGGCTGCAATACGAGGAGCGTCATGACCGAGGTTCAACAACGAAGCTGTGGCCTGACCACAGCGAACAAATTTAGCCCCGTGGCAATGACAGCGAGATGACTTCGTCGAATTGCGCAGTGCATGGCAATTCCCTGTCCAAATAGGACGCTATTGATCGCGGCGAACAATTTGACGCGCGCCGACGATACATCGATTATAGTGTCCGGCGCTTTAATTTATTTGTATTGCGATATAGTCAAAAACGAGGCCTGCATGTCATTGGATAAGCCGCGAATTGGTCTGATTGGCGTTGGCCTGATGGGCCACGGCATCGCCAAGAATCTTCGCATTCACGGGTTTCCGCTCACCATCCTCGCCAACCGCAACCGTGCGCCAGTCGACGACATTCTCAAGCGCGGCGCCACAGAGGCGAGCAGCCCCGCCGACGCCGCGGGGCGTTCGGACATTCTCTTCATTTGCGTGACCGGCTCCGTCCAAGTCGAGGAGCTGATGCATCGTCCGGACGGTATTCTCGCTGGCGCCCGCGAAGGATTGATCATCGTCGATACGTCGACCAGCGAGCCGGCGTCGACCGCGCGACTGGCCGCCGAATTGGCGGCGCGCGGCGCCACTTTGGTGGATGCGCCGCTGACGCGCAGCGCGGTCGAGGCCGAAGCCGGCAAGCTCAACACGTTGGTGGGCGCCACCGACGACATGTTCGCGCGCTTGAAGCCCGTGATGGAGGCGTATTGCGAGAACATTTTTCATGTCGGCGGCCCCGGCGCCGGACACACGTTGAAGCTGATCAACAATTTCCTTTCGCTGGGTCTCTGTTCGCTGATCTCCGAGGCGGTCATCACGGCGGCGAAGGCGAAGGTCGACGTGCAAAAGCTGTACGAAGTCGTGAGCGCCGGCCCGGTCAGCGGACCTCTGCTACGCAACATCGTGCCGAAAGCGCTAAACGGCGAATTCGACGGGATGCAGTTCCAGCTCTCGAACGGGCTCAAGGACCTTCGCTACTACGCGCACCTCAACGAGGGTTTGGGGACTGTCAGCGTGCTCGGCCAAGCTGTCCAGCAAAGCTTCGCGCTCGCCACCGCGCTCGGCTACGGAGAGCGCTTCGTGCCCTCCCTCATCGAAGCGCAGGCGCATCTTCACGGATTGAAAATCGCCGACCTCGGCAAAGGCGGAAAGGCTTAACGGCGATGGCTTCGAGTCGCGATGCAACGCCGGCTGCCTGGTCGGAAGGCGCCGCCTATATCGACGGGCGCTACATGCCCATCGAAGAGGCTGCGATCCCAATCACCGACTGGGGATACCGCCGCTCCGACGTCACCTATGATGTCGTCGGCGTGTGGAACGGCGCATTTTTCCGATTGGACGACCACATCCGCCGCTTCCGGGACTCGATGCGCGCGTTGCGTCTATCGCCCGCGGAGACGGATGAGGAGATCAAGGAAATTCTCGGCAACTGCGTGCGCCGATCCGGCTTGCGCAGCGCCTATGTGGCGATGGATTGCCTGCGCGGACGGCCGCAGGCGAACCTCCCTCGTCATCCCGCCAACTGCCGCAACTACCTCGCGACCTTCGCGATTCCCTGGGTTTGGGTGATATCGGAGGAGGTGCAGGCGCGCGGCGCGCATCTGATTGTCGCCGAGGCGAAACGCATTCCGGCGGACTCGCTCGATCCAAGAGTGAAAAACTTCCACTGGGCCGATCTCACTCGCGGTTCGTTCGAAGCCCTGGATCGCGGCGCGGACAGTTGCGTCCTGTTGGACAACAGCGGCTGCGTGACCGAGGGCCCCGGCTTCAATGTCTTCGCCGTCATCGACGGCGCCGTAGTGACGCCCGATCGCGGCGTGCTGGAAGGCATAACGCGCCTATCGGTCATGGAACTATGCGGGGACTTGGGTCTCGCATGCGAGGTGCGGCCGCTTGCCGCCGACGAACTGCGCGGCGCCGATGAAATCTTCTTGGCGACGACAGCAGGCGGGATCATGCCCGCCTCGCGTATCGATGGGCGTGTGCTCGGCAACGACAGGCCGGGCCCGATTTCAACCCGGCTAAAAGACCGGTTCTGGGAAAAACGTAGGGAGGGATGGCGTGCAACGCATATCGTTTACGGGTGATCGTGGCGGCGCCGAGGACGCAAAAAGGGGTCTTGCGAAAATGCGCTCTGGCTGGACATCACCTTGATCACCATCAGCGGCGCGACGGCGCTAGAGCCATTTGCAAATGGGTTGACGCACACCGTCATAGCCGGGCTTGTCCAACACAAGGCCGGGCATGACGAAAAGAGCGGCTCGGCGCGTCCACCTGAATGCAGAAGGCGCCAAGCTGCGCGCGGCGGGAGCGCCGCTCAGAGACGCCTGCCGTGAAGGGCGCCCGCCAGCGTCGGCGCCAGATCCTCTTGCTGAAACGGCTTCGATAGCGTCGGACGATCGCGATAGTCGCTCGCGAGTCCGCCCGCGCCGTATCCGGTCGAGAAGATGAACGGAATGCCGCGCTTTTGGAGTTCGCGCGCGACAGGATAGACGGGTTCGCCCGCGACATTGACGTCCAGAATCGCGCCATCGAGTTCTGCGGTGGCGGCGAGATCGACAGCTTTGGCCACTCGCGCCGCCTTGACCACTTCGCAGCGAAGCTCTGTCAGCATGTCCTCAAGCATCATCGCGACAATCATCTCGTCTTCGACAATGAGAATGCGCCTGCCGGCGAGCGCTTCCGTCCCTGGCTTGCTGATGGTGGTCATGATGCCTCCGGCTCGATAATCGGAATGTCGAGCAACGCACTCCCGCGGCGCCGAACTCGAGCGCCACGTCGCCGTCCAGTTCGTACGCCAGACCATCGCTGATCAGGCGCGTCCCAAAGCCCTTACGACCCGCCCCCAGCACCTTCGGGCCCCCGGCCTCGGCCCAGACCAGATGAAGGCGAAGGTGGCCCTCGGTCAGCCGCTGCTCCCAGCTCACCTCGACGTGGCCGCTGGGAACCGACAAGGCGCCGTGCTTGGCCGCGTTGGTGGCGAGTTCGTGAAACGCCATGCCGAGCGCAAGCGCCGATTTCGCAGCGAGCCTGACAGCGGGACCTTCGCACCGCCAGCGCGTATGCGTCTCGTCCTGATATGGCGCAAGCTCCGCTTCTACGATGTCCCGGAGCGGCGCGCCTTGCCATTCGCCGCGGGTCAGCAGGTCGTGAGTTTTCGCCAGCGCCATCAGGCGGGCGGAGAACGATGCGGCGAAAGCCTCAGGCGTCGCCGTCATCTTGAGCGTCTGCGTTGCGATGGCTTGCACGCTGGCCAAGGCGTTCTTGACGCGGTGGCTGAGTTCGCGCAGCAAGAGCGCCCGGTGCGTGTCGGATTCTTTCCGCTCGGCGATGTCTCGGGCGGACAAGGCGAGCGCCGTGACGGCGCCATCGGGGCTACGGATCGGCATCACGGCGACTTCGATGTCCACCATGGCGCCATTCCGGCGCATGCCCCCCGTGCTGACGGAGCCGGCAATGGTGCCGCCGCTTGCCTGCTCGATCAGCGCGCTGTGCTCGTCGATCCGACCAGGGGCGCCCAGGAAGAGGCCTACCGGCTTGCCGATCGCTTCGGACGCGCTGAAGCCAAATAAGTGTCCGGCTCCCGGATTCCATGAGCGGATGACACCCTCGAGAGACATGCTGACCAACGCGTCATGTGAGAACTCGACGATGGCGGCGTGTTCTCTGAGAACCTCTTCCACTTTCTTGCGACCGGAAATGTCGACGAAGGTGATCACAACGCCGTCGATTGCGCGGTCGACGGTCCGGTAGGGCCGGATGCGCATGATGAAAGTGGCGCTGCCGCTTGCGATCTCCACTTCCCGTTCAATCATTTTTTCGTCACGTAGGACGCTCATCACGTCTTCGCGAAGATCGCCGTACGTTATCCGAGAAACAACTTCATCCAGGGGACGCCCACGATCAGCGTCGCGAAGATGAAATAGCTCCCTCATCGCAGGCGTGTACCCCTTGACCCGCAATTCGGCGTCCAGAAAGACAGTGGCTATATCGGTGCTGTCGAGAAGATTCTGCAGATCGCTGTTCACCCGTAGCAATTGGTCGTTCTTGCTGTTCAGCTCGGCGTTGACTGTCTGCAACTCCTCATTGATCGACTGCATCTCCTCCTTGGCGGTCTCCAGCTCTTCGTTGGAGGATTGGAGCTCCTCGTTGATCGATTGGTACTCCTCGGCGGCAGACGCGGCGTTCTCGTTCGCAGTCTCGAGGTCCGCCGCCAGCGCCAGGACCTGCGTCTTTGCGGTGCGCAATTCCTGATCGAGCGTATCGACCTCAGGCCCCGGCAGCCGGCCGGAACGCGCGCGCGCTTTGACGACGCCAAGGTCCTGAAACGCGACGACGCAAAGCGGCCCATTGTCGCGACCGCCGCCCAGAGGTTCCGCGATGAGGGTGACGCCGTGACTCGCGCCGTCCAGCCTCATCGATAGCTGCTCTTGCAACACGCTCTCGCCATCGTTGAAAACCCTTTGCACCGCTGCTCGGACAGCGGGGCGAAGGGTCCTGTGAAGCAAGGAGAACAGGTTCAGGCTCGGCGCCCCGCCTGACGGCTCGAGGTATCGGCCGATCGCTCCACCCGAAAAACGCACCACATCGTATCGTTGGTCGATGACGACGTAAGCGGGCGAATGCTTCTCGAGAACATTCCGTGTGTTTCGCTCGATACGGTCTTCGCCGGCGCCCCCAACCGCCGACGGCGCCGCTATCGGTTGGTTTCCCATCGGTATCCCGGCGGACGAGAATTCGGGAAGCCGAGCCGGGGCGCCGGTGTTTCGCCGCTCGAAAACGCGATGCCGCCGATCGAGCAAAGAGAACAGCTTCGCCCCACGCGTCAGGCCTTCGGAGGGACCCAGAAAAAGGATGCCTCCCGGCTTCAGAGCATAGTGAAAGCTTCGCACGGCTCGGTCTTGCAAATCTCCGTCGAGATAGATCATCAGGTTGCGGCAGGAGATCATGTCCAGCCGGGAAAACGGCGGGTCTCGAATGACGCTGTGAACCGAAAAGATGCACATCTCGCGGATCTGCTTGATCGGGCAATATCCGTCCCCGCGCGGCGTGAACCATCTTTCGATCCGTTCCGGCGACATACCGGGCATGGTTCTGGGATAAAACGCGGACCGAGCGGTCGCCACGGCGCTGTCGTCGATGTCGGTTCCGAACAATTGGACAGGGCGCGAAATGCCGCGGCGCACCATTTCCTCCGTCAGCAGAATCGCGATGGAATAAACTTCCTCGCCCGTGGCGCAGGCCGGCGCCCAGATGCGGAGAGGATCGCCGGTCGGCTTCGCGTCGAGCAGCGCCGGCAGACCTTTCGTACGCAGGGCTTCGAAGGCTTCGGGGTCGCGGAAGAAATGCGTCACCCCGATCAGAAACTCGCGAAAAAGCAGATCGAGCTGCGGCGGGTCCTTACGCAGCCGGTCGATATATTCCGGTATTTTCTCGATGTGCAGAACCTGCATTCGCCGCTGAACGCGTCGGGACAGGGTGCTGCGCTTGTACTGCCCGAAATCGTGTCCAACCGTTGCGCGCAACAGAGCGCTGATTGTCGCGAGATGATCTTCCATGTCCCGGCGGGCGCCATCGCCGTCTTTGAGCGCCGCGACGCCTTTCAGGTGTCGCGCGTACTCGCTGAGTTGCGCAGGCATCTCGTCGACCTGCATCACGTGATCGACCAGCCCGGTGGCGGCAGCGCTTTGGGGCATGCCGCTGAGAGCCACATGGTCGAAGCCCGCCTGGGCGAGAGTGAGACCGCCATGCGCCTTGATCGCGCGTATACCGTCGGTCCCGTCACTGCCGGTTCCCGCTAAGATGATGCCCACGGCGCCTTCGCCCTCGCTTTCCGCTAGAGACGTAAAGAAGGAATCGATCGGAAAGCGTATTTGCCTAGGGGGAGCCGGCCGCTCGACCTGGAGCTTCCCTCCCCTTATGGTCAGCGTCGCATTCGGCGGAATGACGAACACCATATCGGGTCGAACCGGCATGCCGTCCACCGCTTCCGTGACGGCCATCTTCGTCTGCCGTGCGATCAGTTCCGTCAGGATGCTCTTGTGGTCGGGATTGAGGTGCTGCACGAGCACGAACGCCAACCCCCCGCAGGACGGCATCTTCGCGAAAAAGCTCTTGAACGCCTCCAGGCCGCCAGCGGAAGCCCCGATGCCCACGGTCAGCGGCCGCTTACCGGAAGCCGAACTCTGATCCGTCGAACGCGGCTGTGCCCGCGCTGTCCTACGACGTGTCCGCTGGGGCTCCTGCCTAGTCACGCCATCTTTGGCCACGAGGCCCCCCGCGTAGACTGCGCCGAACGGCCCTGGCGTCTCCCGCACGTTGAGCAACGGATCCATCCAGAAAAGGGCAAAATCCAGCAATATTTAGAAAGCAACTTGCCACCTCGCCAACGCGTCCAGACGCCTAATGTTCCATTCCCAACGCCGACGCTCTCGAATTAGGCCTAATGGCCGTGCGCGTCACGCGCTTTTAGCCAAAGTCGACATCGCGGCGAGATCGCTGGTTCGTCCGGCAACGCCTGAGATCGGCAAGGCCGCTGGGTCGCCAATAGCGTTCACGCGGAGACGCGATGAGGAGTCGCAACTCCTTGTTGTTGTAGCGCGCACTGTCGCGCGACCTCCTCAATTCCAGACATCACGGAATCGGTCGCGGTCTGGTGCACCATATGTCCGGCGCCGGGGACGCGGTGGAACGTGCTGTGAGGGATAGCGGAGTGAAGGCGGCCCGACTGGGAGTCGGCGTTTATGAGGCGGTCGTTCTCCCCGGCGACAATGACGACCGGCATTTTCAATCCTTGGTAGCTGTCGCTTGCAGCCCAGGCGTCTGGAACCATCATCGCGGCTTCAGCCTCACTGGCTCCCAGCTGCGATGGGCGGAACGTCATTTCGCGGGGAAAACCGTTGAACTTCTCCGGGGTCGGCGCAGGTCCGAAGATTTTCCGCACCATTGCAGGCCATGCGAGCCGGCTCGCGATTGGGCCCACTGTGTAACGCAAGATGTCCCCAATGACGGGAATGGACAGGCCAGCGAGGAGCGTCGTCTCGAGTCGCTCAGTCGGGTAATAGTAGCCGGAGACGAGGATCAAGCCGCGAACCATCGCAGGGAACTTCAGCCCGAGCGCGACCGCAACAGAAGCTCCCCAGGAATGCCCGAGCACAACGGCGCGCTTGATTCCAAGCCGAACCAAAGCCGCGTGAATCAGCGCGGCTTGCGCGTCCGGCGTCCAGATCGTGCTTGGGGGGCGCTCGCTGTAGCCGTATCCTGGGCGGTCGAATGCGATCACACGATAGGTCCGCGCGGCGAGGTTTATAAGCCCGCTGGATTCAAAATCCTGGATCATGCTGCCGTTGCCGTGCAGCAAAACCAATGTTTTGCCCTCCCCTTGGGCGACATAGTGAAGGCGGACGCCATTGACTTCAATGAACTCGCCCTCGGGTGGATTGTCTTTCTCCGCCTTCTTGGCTAGCCGCCGGTTGACCAGCGCGGTGATCATAAGAACACCGGCTGCGACGCCGGCGGCCAGCGCATAAGAATGCGACTTGGTGGGCGAAACGACGTGGCGGTTCATTTCATTATTTCCTTCTTTGGGAGAAATACGATGAGAGCCAGCCGAGCGAGCTGGACGTAAATAACCGCAACCGGTGCAGCTTATTCGAGATTAGGACGCCAACGCAGGCGTACGCCTCGATCCGCCATAGCGTCGGTGCGCGATCTGCCCCGCTTCTGTTCTGGGCGTCTCTTTGATTTGGCTGCGGATACCGCGCGCTGGCCGAGGTCGCGGAACGCGACAGCGCAGACGTCTACGCTGTCGCCGAGGTTCCGTCGAAACCTCCGGTCAGGGACCGCTTCTCAGCGAATATCTTCTCGGCCACGACGCCGAATAGTGCGAATTTGCATTTTACTCGGATCGCCGGCCAGGCGCCGAATAAAGACGGCTTATTTCCTGGCGTGAGCACCACTCGTGCTCGACTTTTTGCTCGACCCGTTGAGTTTCATCTTCTGGGGGTTGAAGGCTGGGCTATCCACCCGTTCGAAGGCTTTGTCGTCGTTCCAAGGCCCGGTTACATCCTCTTCGCCTTGGTCGCCCTCCCCGGTCGAATCGTTGAAATACTGGTCAACGAGACCCGGCGTCGGCCGGATCAACCCGACTTCCAAGTGCGGCTTGCCCATGCTGTCGAGCGCAAGCATGAACGCCTTCATGTGGGTGATCTCGCGCGTCATCAGGAACTGAAGCGCGTCCTTGGTGCCGGCGTCGTCGCAGAAATTGATCAGGCGCTCATAGACGATTTTCGCTCGCGCTTCCGCGGCGATGTTGCTGCGAAGATCGACGTCTGGCTCGCCGGTGATCTTGAGATAGTCGCCCGTCCACGCATCGCCTGCGGAGTTGACAAGACTGACGCCGCCGCCGCCCGCGATTGCGATGAGAGGATCGGCGTCCGCCGCAGCGCGGTCTCCCTTCATGGGCGCCAAGTGCATTCTTGCGAGCACGCCGACGACTTCCAGGTGGCTCAGCTCCTCGGTGCCGATGTCCATCAGCATGTCCTTGAGACCGGGATCGTCGCAATTGATGCCCTGAATGGAATATTGCATCGCCGCCGCGAGTTCGCCATTGGCGCCCCCAAACTGCTCCAGCAGCATCTTGCCGAAGCGGGGTTCCGGTTCACCTACATTGACGGAGTACATCAGCTTTTTGACGTGATGATACATGGCGTAAACCTCGCACCTGGATGTGTCTGCAGTTGCAATGGGGATCATCGAATCGGTCGGAGCGCTTTAGCGCCCTCGTCCGACGGCTAGGTGTTCTTGTGGCTTTGCTGGCCAGCCTTCACGTGCTGCTCGGACGAACCGCCGCGGGTCGACCCTTCGTGGGAAGCCTGCGACGCGGACGAACCCTTGTGACCCTGCTCTCCCGCCTTCACATGCTGCTCATGTGAGCCGCCTCGCGTCGACCCCTCCTGGGAAGCCTGCGAATCGGACGAACCGTTGTGACTCTGCTCTCCCGCCTTCACGTGCTGCTCACGCGAACCGCCGCGGGACGACCCTTCCTGCGAAGCATGCGACTCGGACGAACTCTTGTGACCCTTCTCTCCCGCCTTCACATGCTGCTCTTGCGAGCCGCCGCGGGTCAACGCGTCTTGCGTGGATTCGGATCCGGAGGTGGTCTTGTGGCTCTGTTCGCCACCCTTAACGTGCTGCTCATGCGAGCCGCCTTGATTGGTGGTCATTTTGCTCTCTCCTGGTTGATCTGCCCCGGCGTATTGAGAAAACCACCGCAGCCGTTAAACGTTCCGCGGATTCAATGCGCGCTTAGGTCTGAGCGAAATCGCTCAGACGCGATCATCGTGCGGGCGCTCTCGGTCTCCTGACTTCTCTCGCTTTGCGAACTCGACAGCTTCGAGCGCTTGTCGTCTCGCTTTCCCGGTGAGCGGCGAGACTTGCTAGCCCCATGAGCGCCGAGAGTTGGCTTCGTGGCCCTGCGAGCCGTTCGCTAGCAGCTTTCAGCTGTCGTAGCTCGAGGCCTCCGGTTCGAACCGATCAAGCGCGCGGAACAATACTTTCGGCGCGGTGTTCTTTCGACGTCGAGGCGCGCGGCGTCGTCATCGGGGCCCGGCGATGCTGTCAATTCCCTACGCACTCGACGCGCTGAATTTCCTCTCGGCGGACGTCCGCAACCTGTTCGGCCCCTACATCAACGTCTTTCTTGTCACCAGCCAGCATTGGAGCCAAACCGACGTCGGGCTCGTGGCGACAGGCAGTGGCCTCATCGGCCTCGCGCTCCAGACGCCGATCGGCGCCGCCATCGATCTGACGCGGGCGAAGCGCGCCGTAATCGTCCTTACGATGGCGGCCATGACGGCGTCGGCGCTCATCGTCTTCGCCTTCCCGACGTTCTGGCCCCTGGCGCTCGCGAGCGCCATTCTCGCGCTTGCAGGCGACGCGTTCGTGCCCGCAGTCTCGGCCTTGACACTCGGCCTCGTCAGCAAGGATCGGCTCGCGCGCCGGCTCGGGCGCAACTCCGCCTACAACCACGGCGGCAACATCGCGATCGCGCTGGTGGCGGGCGGCGTGGGCTACCTATTCTCGCAGCGGGTCGTGTTCCTGATGGTCCCAGTGTTCGCGGCGCTGACCTCCGCTTCGGTCTTGATGATTCCGGCGGCCGCAATTGATCACGACCGCGCGCGGGATCTCGACGCGGACGGCGCAAACGATGGCGCCGCGGCCAGCTATAGCGTCCTCTTCCGCACGCGACCCTTGATGATCTTCGCCATCTGCGCGCTTCTCTTTCACTTCGCCAATGCGCCGCTGTTGCCCCTCGTCGGGCAGAAGCTCGCACTTCAATATCCTGGGGAAGCGACGGCGATGCTGTCGTTCTGCATGATCGCCGCGCAGGGCGTGATGCTGCCGATCGCGATATGGGTCGGCCGCAACGCGGACGGCTGGGGTCGGCGACCGATCTTTCTCATCGCGTTTGCCGTCCTGCCGATACGGGCGGTGCTCTATATGCTGAACGACAACGCATTCTGGCTGCTCGGCGTTCAACTTCTGGACGGCGTCGGGGCCGGGATTTACGAAGCGCTTGCGCCCCTCCTTATCGCCGACATCATGCGGGGCACGGGTCGCTACAATCTGGCCCAGGGCGCCGTCGCGACTACGCAGGGGCTCGGCGTCACTATCAGCGCGCTGGCGGTTGGGGAAATGATGGACCATTTCGGCTACTCGGCGTCGTTTTCCTTGCTCGCCGCATCCGCAGCGGTCGCCTTTTTGGTGTTTTTCGCGTTCATGCCCGAAACGCGCGACGAGCAAGCGATGGCTCATGACCGCGACGACGCGGCGGCGCTCGGAGCGCCCGGGGTATGACGACCCCGACGTCGCTCGTCGTCGCGCTCGATCCTCGTACTGAGCCATCTCGGGTTCGCGAACACCGTCACGTAGACATCTTCGCGCTGCCGCCACGTGCAATTTCATTGGCGCCGTTGGCGAACGTGAAGCCGTTCCAAAAGCGCGTGCCCGCTATGAGCAGTTCCTGAGCAGGGAACTTGGTAAGCAGTCTCGGCCCATCCTTGGTGACGTGGATTTCTTCCTCGATGCGCGCCGCGGTCGATCCGTCCTGCGACGGCCAGTAGGTCTCGATGGCGAAGACCATGCCTTCCTCGATCGTAATCGGATGCTCGAACGAATGGTAGCGGCTGATCAAGGGCTGCTCCCATAATCCGACGCCGATGCCGTGAGCATATTGCAAGCCGAACGCCTCCTCCTCGGTCGAAAACCCGAAGTCCGTAGCTTTCGGGAAATGTTTCGCGATATCGGCGGACGAGGCGCCGGGGCGGATCTCCGCGATCGCCTCGTCGAGGATCTCGCGCGTCTTCTTGTAGACGTCGCGCTGCTTGCTGTTCGCGCCGCCCACGTTGATCGTTCGATAATAGCAGGTCCGATAGCCCATGAAGGAATGGATGATGTCGTAATAGGCCATGTCGCCCGGCCGCAGGTATCGGTCCGAAAACACGTGCGGATGCGGCGAACAGCGATCGCCGGAGATCGCATTGACCGCTTCGACGTTCTCCGAGCCGAGATTGTAGAGGACGTGATTGACGACAGCGACCATCTCGCTCTCTTTCGCCCCGACGCGCATCTGCCGGAACAGTTCGTCATAGGCCGCGTCGACCAGAGTCGCCGCGGTCTCGAGCAACGAGACCTCGTCGATCGACTTGATCACCCGCGCGGACTGCATCAGGCCTTCAGCGTTGGCGATTGTCAGCCCCTCGGCTTCTAGCGCTTTTAGAACCGGGATTTCGACGACATCGATGCCGACCGGCTCGTTCGCCAGGCCGCGGTCGCGCAGAATGTCGGCGATGCGCTTCGCGTTCGCCTTCTCGATCCCGACCTCCTCCTTGATCGAGCCGCGCCAACTCGACACGACCGGGCGCCAATTGTCGGGGCTGATCCATGGATTGTGCATCTTGTGCTGCTTGGCGGACGATCCGATGTCCCAGACGATCGGTTCTTGGTCGCGCGTGATCAGCGTGCAGCGGAAATACTTGTCGCGGGCCCAATTGCCGATGTTCGACGCGGTCGTATAGCGGATGTTGTTCATGTCGAACAGCAGTAGCGAGCCAAGGTGCGACGACTTGAGCTGCTGCTGCACTCTGCCGATTCGATAACGGCGCAGGCGATCGAAGTCGACCCGCTGCTCCCAGTCCACGCCCATGATCGCGCCCTGGGAGGCGATCGGCACGAAGTCCTTCGGCAGCATTTCGGGCGTGCAGTAGATGTGATTGGGATGATCGCACATAGGAGAAGTCCTTCTTCGTCACAATGAGGGATGGCGAGGGATGCGAGGCGCCGTTCGTATCGATCGGCGAGGACCGCGCGAACGCAGGCTAGGCGTCCGCGAGCAGCAAGGCGGCGTTCGAAGGCTGAGGCGTGAGCTCCCCCTTCTCGATGCGTCGCGCGAGGTCGACGAGTTTGGCGTTGCAAGGAGCCGCCCTGCCGATCTTCGCCAATTCGCTGACGACGACGCCGTTGATGTCGTCGACCTCGCCGCGGCGACCTTTCATCCAATCCTGCAGCACGGCCACCTTGGTTGTTGGCAAGGTCCACCGCGCGAGAATGGCGTCGAACAGGGCGACGGCGTATTGGTCGGGATCGTTCTGTTCGACGCGCGTATCGCCGAACATCGGCATGATGCGCTGCCCCAGCGCGAGCGCGGCCTGGATCGCCTCGCGGCCTGCGTCCTCCATCACGCGCCGCATGCCCGGGATCCTGATCGCCTCCGCCAAGGGAAGGCCCAGGATGGCGGAAGGCAGGACTTCCGCAGCGTTGCCCACGAGCTTCATCCATTTCGACGAGCGAATGTCATCGGAAATTTCGACCTCGCCAGCGTGTCGAAGAATGGCGGCGACTTCAGACTCCCGTCCGACGGTCGCGCTATCATAGGCGCCCACCGCGAACCAGGTGCCAGAGGGCGGCGTCTGACGCTCCACCACTCCCGGGACAAACATGTTTCCGGCGATCTCGATGACCGCCCCTAGGGTTCGCTCCGGTCCGACGACCGAAGCGACGACGTCGATCGTCATGCCGTTCTGAATACCGACGACGAGACTCCTGGGGCCGAGCAGCGGCTTGATGAGCTCGCAAACCCACCGCGTGTCGTAGGCCTTCACGGCAACGAGGACGATGTCGAACGTATCGCGCATAGCCGCGACCTCGCAGAAGTGAAACGCGTGCACCGGCGTGATCACTGTCTCGCCCGGCATTTCGACGCGCACGCCATGGGCTCTCATCGTTTCCACGTGCTCGGGCCATTGCTCGATCAAGACGACGTCAAGCCCCGCGCGGGTCAGATCTGCGCCGATCGCCGCGCCATTCGCGCCCGCGCCCAATACGGCGAACCTGCTGCCACCTCCGTGCATTTACGCTCTCCTTCTCATGCGTTGCGGGGGCCTCTCGCCGCGCGGCATCCCCCGGCGAGCCGGACTCGCATAGCGTGCGTTCTTTGTCAGAAGGTATTCGGCGATGTCGCAATCAGCTCTCGTCAGCGAATAGCGACCCGGTCCCCTTTTGCAGTTTGTCGATGATCACCGCGGAGACGAGCAGCGCTCCGTTCGCGATGATCTGATAGAAGGCGGGCACCGAGAGCAGCACCATACCGTTGTTGACGACACCGATGATGAGCACGCCGAGGGCCGTCTTCATGACCGAGCCCTCGCCGCCGGAGAGGCTCGTTCCGCCGAGCAGAACCGCCGTGATCACCCAAAGTTCGTAGCCGCTCGCTGAGCTCGGGCTTGCGCTGCCGGCCTGCCCGATCAGCAGGATGCCCGCGAGCGCCGCTGAGACCCCGCTGCCGACCGACAACCAGAAACGGATGCCGACCACGTCGAGTCCAGCGACCAGCGCCGCGCGGGGGCTTGCGCCCGCGGCGTAAATGGACCGGCCGACCCTCGTGTAGTAGGCGACGAAATTGGTCACGGCGAAGACCACCGCGAGCACCCATACCGACAGCGGCAGATGCAGGAAATGGCCAGCGCCCAGCCGCAGAAGCGCGTCGTTCTCGATCAGAACAGGCTGGCCGTCGCGCAGCACGTAGGCGACGCCTCGGAAGATCGACAAAGTACCAATGGTGGTGATGATCGGATTGATGCCGATCCCGGCGATGACGGCGCCATTGACGGCGCCGCATAGGCCGCCGACCGAGAGGCCGCCGATGACGCCGGCAAACCATGGCCAGTGATAGACCTCCACCAGGATGGCGGTCGCCATCCCCGCCAGAGCGCATATGGAGCCGAGCGACAGGTCGATCCCGCGACCGACGATGACCAGTGTGCTGACCGCCGCCATCGTTCCAATGACCGAGACAGCCAGCAGCAGGTTCGAGATGTTCTCGATCGTAAAGAAGAACGGCGACGACAGCGAAAAGAGGATCACCAGGACGATCAGCACCGCCAACAAAGCGAAATTGCGCACGCTGCTGCGGAGGCGGTCCCGCAATCCCGAGCTCGACACGCTCTTGTCCACCATCTCGACAGTCGCTTTCATTGTCCGCCTTCTCGCAAGTTCAGAGCGCCACGGCGACCAGCGCTGCTTCGCCGAGCGTGTCGCCCGTCAATTCTGCGACCTTGACGCCATTCTTCAGCACGATAGCCCGATCAGCGACGCTGGCGATTTCCGCAGGATCGCTCGAGGCCACCATGCAGCAGCCCCCACCCGCGGCGAAGCTTCTGATGTAACGATAGATCTCAACCTTCGCCCCAACGTCGACGCCACGTGTCGGCTCATCCAGGAATAGCCGTCGGACGCCGCGCGCGGCCCATTTGGCGACCGACACCTTTTGCTGGTTGCCGCCCGAGAGCTGCCGCACGGCTTGATCGAGCGAATGGCATCGAATTTGATAAGATTCACGAAGCGCTTCGGCGTGCGCATATGCGCGCCGCCAGTCAAAGAACCCGCCGTGCGTCACCGATCCGAAATTTGCCAGCAAGAGGTTTTCGACGATGCTGAGCCCCAGCGCGAGCCCTGCGCCTTTGCGGTCCGCCGGAACGTAACCCATGTCGCGACGCAGCGCCTCGCGCGGACGGGTGGGCAACCCGGTCGCGTCGCCGATTCTGCAGCTTTTCGCCGCCGCCGGACGTAGACCGAAAATCGCGTCCCCGATCGCCCCCTGGCCTGCGCCGAGCAAGCCGAAGAAGCCAAGGACCTCGCCGTTGCGGACATCGAAGGTCAAGTCCTTGAGCTCGGCGCCGCTCTGCAGCTTGTGGATCTCGATGTCGGCCTCGCCTTCCGGGCGAACATGCGCCGTCGAGAACTCGGTGAGCTCGCGACCGAGAATGTTGCGCACCAGGGTCGCGCGGTCGAATCCGCTTCGCTCGAGTTGAGCGACCCTGCGGCCGTCGCGGAGAATGGTGGCGCGATCGGCGATGCGCAGCACCTCGTCGAGGCGATGCGAAACATAGATCACGCTCACGCCCTTTTCCGCGAGGCGGCGGACCGTGTCGAGCAGGCGATCGACCTCCAGCGGCGGCAGCGCGGCGGTGGGCTCGTCAAGGATCAGGATCCGCACGTCGCGAACCAGCGCCCGGACGATCTCGACCACCTGACGGTCGCTGATGGACAGCTCGGCGACGATCGCATCGGGGTCGATCGCCGCGCCGATGCGTTGCAGCGCTTCGGTCGCCAGATCGCGCAGCGCGCGCCTGAGGATCACGCCGCCTTTCGTCGGTAGCCGTCCCATGAAGATGTTTTCCGCGACGGTCAGCGGACCCGCGAGTTCGAGCTCCTGATGAACCGTTTGGATCCCGAGAGCGTGCGCCGCCGCGGCGGAGCGGAGCGTGACGGTCGCATCGCCGACGGCGATCGTTCCGGCGTCGGGTTGCACGAGGCCGGAGATGATCTTGATCAGCGTCGACTTTCCGGCGCCGTTCTCGCCCAGCAGCGCATGGACCTCGCCGCGCCTGAGCTCGAAGTCCACCCCGCGCAACGCGTGGACGCCGCCGTAGCGCTTCTCGATGCCCTGGACGTGCAACGCTGTCATGGAGGGATCCTGGCTTCGGCGCGGCTGCGTGCTCGACGTAGCCGCGCCAGCCTTCTGTTGTACGAGCCGCCTTCGCGCGCGTTCAGTTGGCTGGGAAATATTGATCGATGTTCGCGGCGGTGACGAACAACTGCCGCGCCGGCCGCGTCATCTCGGGAATGGTCTCGCCCTTGGCGAGCTTGGTCGCGAGCGCGAGGAGATCTTCGCCCCAGCGATCCGGGAAGAAGGAAAAGGTTCCGACGTAGGATGAGTTGGGCTTGCGGATCTCGGTGAAGACCACCGACTCGCCGCCGGTCGAGCCGATCAGCACGTCGGCCTCGCGGCCCGCGTTGCGCGCCGCAGTAAGCGCCGCGATGCCCATCCCGTCCACATGCGCGAAGATCACGACCTTCTTGCCGGGGTTGCGGGTCAGAAAAGCGGTCGTGATCGCGTTCGCGGTCGCCGGGTCGTCCTTCGAGGATTCCTCGGATGGCTTCGCGTCCGGGAACACTTCGAGGATGCCCTGCCGCGCCGCGGCGACGCGCTCGAGCCACATCGGACCGCCTTCCGGCATGCCGATCAGAAACACCTCGGGCGTGATCCCAGGCCATCGCTTTTTCGCGGCCTCGGCCGTGCCCTTGCCGCTCGCGTATCCCGCCATCCGGTTGTCGACGGCGAACAGCGGCGTCCCCGGCACCGGCGCCTGAACGGCGATCGTCGGCAGATTGGCGGCCTTGATGATGCGACCGACCTGGGGATTGGCCGCGGCGGTGGTGGTGCTGTATTCGATGAACACGTTCGGCTTGGTGGTCACGACCAAACGTGCGTTCTCGACGACCTGCGTCGCGTCGGACTTGTTGTCGTAGAAGGTGACGTCGAGATCGGGACGCAGCTTCGCTGCGGCCTGCATGCCGCGCAGCACAACCGTTCCGAAGCTCGATTCGTCGTTGTAGTTGGCGAACGCGACTCGCAACCGCTGTTGCGCCCTCACGCCGGCCGGCCCGGCCAGCGCCGCCGCAACCGACAACCCGGCCTGCATGAACTTCCGTCTCGTCACCATCTCCGATCCCTCCACTTTTCAATCGTCCAGCTTCAACCTGGATTCACGTCACTAGATTCGTTCTCGGTTTCTCTATGAGCGACGCCCCCTCATGAGGCCCCGCCTCAAACCGGAGCATAAGCCCCGGGCGCCGTCTGGATTTCTTTGACTTGCGGTTCGGGACGACCCTCGCCGACCTCCTTCCACGCCGCGCGGACAATGTCGCGGACGCCAAGGCCGTATTTGTCGAACAGAAACTCGCGACTTCCCGACTCGGCAAATACATCACGCAGACCAATGCGCCGCATTGGCACGCCGACGCCCGCCTCGGCCAGAGCCTCAGCCACCGCCGATCCGAGACCGCCGACAATCGAGTGGTTCTCGGCGGTGATGACTAGCCGCGCGCCTTTGGCCGCGTCCAGAATTGTGCGCCGGTCGAGAGGCTTGATCACGGGCGCGCTGACGACGGCGGCGCTCACGCCGTGGTGTTTCAGCTCCTGCGCCGCGACGAGCGCCGCGGGCAGCATCATGCCGGAAGCGACGATGCACACCTCCGTTCCCGCCACAAGGACCTTCGCCTCATGCAGCGAGAAGTGATGGTCGTCATCGAAAATCACCGGGATCTCGCCACGCTTCAAACGAAGATAGACCGGGCCCGGATGGTCGGCGACGGCGTCGACGGCCTGTGCAATCTCGCGCGCATCCGTCAGGTCGACCACCGTGAAGTTCGGCAACGCGCGCATCAGCGCAATGTCGTCGATCGCCTGGTGGCTAGGGCCGCCGGGACTCGAGACGCCGGGCATGAACCCGACGATCTTCACGTTCAGATTGGGATAGGCGATGGACATCGCGATCTGGTCGTAGCAGCGGCGCGTGCAGAACACGCCAAAGCTGTTGACGAACACGGTGTGGCCGGCCCGTGCGAGGCCGCCGGCGATGCCGATCATGTTAGCTTCGGCCATGCCCACATTGATGAAGCGATCGGGAATCTGATCGCGAAAGAGGTCCGTCTCGGTCTGGCGCGTGAGATCGGCGCCAAGGCAGATGACGTCCTCGCGCCGCAGCGCGAGGTCGACCAGCGCCTTGCCATACGGTTTGAGAACGATCTCGTAGGGCGGGTTACGCATCGAAGTTTTCGAGCTCCCTGATGACGACTTCCTGAAGGGAGGCGTCGAGTTTGATGAAATGGCCGTCGACCGTCGGCGGGAAGCTTTTCAGCCGACCCAGGATGTCGGTGTGCGCAATCACCACGAGCGGCTTGTCGGCTTGGCGTGTCTTAAGGGCGCGCAGCACGGCGCCGACGTCGTGGCCGTCGACCTCTTCGGTCCGCCACCCAAAAGCCTGCCATTTCGCGGCAATGGGCTCAATCGTCGTCACGGACGTGACCGTCCCGTCGACCTGGGAATTGTTGACGTCGATGACTGCGACGAGGTTCGACAGTTTGTGATGGGCGGCGAACATCGCCGCTTCCCACACCTGCCCCTCCTCCATCTCGCCGTCGCTAAGGAAGGCGAAGACGCGCCGGTCGTCGCGAGCGAAACGCGAAGCGAGAGCGAAGCCGATCGCGCCGGAAAGGCCTTGGCCCAGCGAGCCGCAGGAGAGGTCGACGAAAGGTGTCCGCTCGGTGCTGATCGCCTCCAGCAAGGCTCCATCCAGCCCATAGGAACTCAATTCTGCCGGGTCGATCAGACCAAGCTCGGCCGCGACGGCGTAAAGGACGACGATGTAGTGGCCCGGCGACACGATGAAGCGGTCATGGCGCGGCCGCAGCGCGCCGCTGCCGAACAGCGCTGCGTAGATGTCGCCTGCAGAAAGCGCCTGGCCGAGATAACCGAATCCCTGGATCGCCACCATTTGCAAGGCGTTGAGACGGATCCGAGCGGCCAGCCTGCGCAGATCGCCGATGTTTTCCGTCGGGTACTTCCCCACTTGACAATCCCCTGGATCCGAAGTCGCGGCTATCGAAAAAGGGCCGCATCGCTCTGGACATGTTATTAGGCGGAGACGGATCGCGACGGCAGAACTCGAATTACGGTGTTGCTGGATATTCTTCTCCACCCTTCTGCGGGCGTCTGTTCGGTGATCGAGATGGCGCGATCTGCGCGGTCGACGACGACCGACGCGCGCAGCGCTCGGCGCGCCGACCGGCGCAGAGATGAGAACCGGATGGGGACGTTGAGGCGACCGGGCATGGGCTTCATTTTGCCCGATGCGCCCTGCCCTTTGAGGTGCTCGCACGGCCGTCGCTTCGCGCCATTCGGTCACCAAGTCGCAGCGATGTATTTGGTCTCGAGATATTCGAGAAGCCCGTCGTGAGCGCCCTCGCGTCCGATGCCGCTTTGTTTCCATCCCCCGAACGGCGCTGCCGGGTCAGAGACAACGCCGCGATTGATACCCACCATTCCCGTCTCGAGGCGCTCCGCCACCCGCAACGCCTTAGCAAGGTCGGCGCTGTAGACGAAGGACGCCAGACCGAACGGCGTGTCGTTGGCGAGCGCTATGGCCTCGTCGAGGCTGTCGAAGCTCGCGATGGGCGCCACCGGTCCGAAAATCTCCTCCTTGAGCAGGCGCGCGTCCTTGCTGACGTTGGCGAGCACCGTCGGAGGATAGAAGTAGCCCTTTCGATCGATCGCCTTCCCACCCGTGAGCGCCGTTGCGCCCAGCGCGACAGCGTCGTCAACGAGGGCCACGACCTTGTCGAGCGCCTTGCGATTCACCAGCGGGCCGAGTTGCACACCCTCTTCGAGCCCAGGCCCGAGCTTGGTCTTGCGCATTTGCTCCGCGAAGCGCTGCGCGAACGCGTCCGCCACCTGGCGCTCGACGTAGAAGCGGTTCGCGGCTGTGCAGGACTCCCCGCCGTTCCGCATCTTCGCCACCATCGCGCCGGTGACCGCGGCGTCGAGGTCCGCGTCAGCGAAGACGAGAAACGGCGCATTGCCGCCAAGCTCCATCGAGCATTTGACGACGCCTGCCGCCGCTTGCGCCAGAAGCAATCGCCCGACTTCTGTCGACCCCGTGAATGAGAGCTTGCGCACGCGCGGGTCGCGCAGCATCGCGCCAACGGTCTCGCCGGCGCGGTGCGTCGGGATGACATTCACGACGCCCGCGGGAACGCGGGCCTCCTCGAGCAACTCCGCCATCGCAAGCGCGGTCAGCGGCGTCTCGGGCGCCGGCTTCAACACGATCGTGCAGCCGGCGGCGAGCGCCGGGCCGAGTTTGCGAGTCACCATCGCGGCGGGGAAGTTCCACGGCGTGACGAAGAGCGAAACGCCGATCGGTTGTCGCGCCACCAGGATACGATTGGCACCGCTCGGAGCGGCAAAGACCGCGCCGTCGATCCTGACGGCCTCCTCCGAATACCAGCGAAGAAACTCGGCTGCATAGGTCACTTCGCCGCGCGCCTCGGACAACGCCTTGCCGTTCTCCGCCACGATGAGTCGCGCCAGCCGCTCGCGGCGCTCGATCATCAACTCGAAGGCGCGTCGCAGGATTTCGCCCCGTTCGCGCGGCGGCCGCGCGGCCCACTCCGGCCCGGCGCGGTGTGCGGCGTCGACCGCGGCAAGGGCGTCCTGCGGCGACGCGCTCGTCACCGTCGCGATCTGCGATTCGTCTGCCGGATCTTCGACGGTGAAGCAATCGCCGTCGGACGCGGCGCGCCATTGGCCGCCGACATAGAGAAGCTTCTTCACACGTTGGACTTCGTCGATGGACATCGCAACCTCGCGCTAATGGGATTCCGAGGCGGCGGAACGGACACCGTCGCCGACGCGGGAAAAGCGTGGCGCTGCGCTCGACTTTCCGCCTCGGCGGACGCCGGCTCCTTCCCACAGATGCGAAGAGATCGCCGCCGCGCCAAGGAATAGCGCTGCGGGGCGGCCCTGCCATGCCTCGCGCTTCCGCGAGGGCTGGACTATCTTCGCATCTTCAGCGATGGGCTTCGACTTCGTGCGGCGCGATCAAGCCACCGCCGACATCGACCCGGCGCCGTGCCCCTCGCGTGCGGCCGATCGCGCTACCGCGTTACGCGCCCGAAACTGCAAAGCCGTCTCTCCGGTGATCTGCTTGAAGCGCCGGCAAAAATAGTCGAAGTCCACGAACCCCACTGCGTCGCTGATCTGCGATACGCGCATGCCCGTGAATGTCAGGAGTTCGCAGGCCCGGTCGATGCGCTTTTCCGTCACCAGCTCCACGAAGGTCTTGCCGGTCTCCCGCTTGAGCAAGGTGGCGAGATAGTTGGGGGAGACCGCCACTTTATCGGCGGCGTCGGTGAGCATGATCTTCTTATCGAGATTGCCAGCGATGAACTTCATGACGCCCTTGACGTGCCGCTCCGCGCCGCCGCCGGGCGGTCGCTCGCGCATGAGCGTGACGATTTCTCGCTCGTAGCGCTGCGCAACCTCGCAGAGCAGCAGAACGAGCTGAGAGCGGATGACCTCCCAGGAGCAGAGCCGCGCGGCCTGCCGCTCGGCGACCATGCGGTCGCAAAGCGACTTGAGCAGTCCGACGTCGCCGTCGCTGAGTACGAAGTCGATGTCTTTCTGGTAGGCGAACGGCGCAAGCTCCGGCACGCGCGACAGCAGCTCCGCGTCGATCTCGATGCTAGAGCCGAACTCCGGGCGCAGAAAGGCGAGATCGAAATAAATGATGAAGCACGAATCCGAGGGCCGGAAGCGCATTTGATGCGGCGTCATCGGCGCCACGAAAAAGATGCTGCCGCTACGGCCTTCGCATTCGCGGATGGAAATGCGCTGGGACGCCCCGCCGGAGACGAAGAAAAGGATCTCGAAATAGTCGTGACGGTGCGGCAGCAGGTTTCCCACGGTGACGGACCCCGACCTGATGCCGAACCGTGCGCCGCGATCGTCGTCGGCATACGAACGGATCGGAACGACGTCCGCATGATGCATATCATCCTCCCTTTTGTGGCCGCGACGAAATTCGTCGTCCATTTGGCCGCAGGTCCGAATCACATCCCCCTCTCTTTCGCGAGAGGAAACCGACCACACCGGTGCAATGTCTTCTACCCATTGTCAGTTCAAGCGTATCAACCGTCCGTGGCGGGATCAAGCCGCCGGGGGCTAGTGACCACCTGCGCTGAATGTCCACGAACCCAGTCCATGTGCGCATCCCTCGCGTGAGGCCGGCGTCAACCCTGGGAAATCGCGACCGTCCTTCCAGCCTCCCGGGCCGAGGTCACGATCGCCTCGAACACCTCGACATTGTTCTGGATCTGCTGACGGGTGAAGCGGTACGGTGTTTCGCCCGCTACAGCTGCGGCCCAGGCTTCGAAGTTCAAGGTCACCGTGTCGAGCGGCTCGAAAACCGCCTCTTTGCGCGGCAGTGCGGTCGCGGCGCGGCGGAAGAGACGGGTAGGCAAGCCCTGGTCGACGTTGCCTTCGCTGACCAGTTCGACCCAGGCCGCTTCGCCGAAAACGGTGAACCGGCCGTAGAACGGGGTCCGCGAGATCGTCGTCAGCGTTCCCCTCGCGCCGGAGGCGAAGGCCAGACGCGCGGTCGTGTAGTCCATCACGCTCGGCGCCGACGCGACCGACGCCGTCAGAGCGTTGACCTCTACGATCGGCCCTGCGAAGGCGATAAACAGGTCGGTCAGATGCACGCCGACGCCGGTCATCAAGCCGGCTGGCGCGTGGGACGCGTTGTGGCGCCAGTTATCCGCCCCGAGCGCGACGAGGATGTCGTGGCTGACATTGGCCTCGAGCGCTATGAGCTTGCCGAGCGCGCCGCTCGCGATGATGCGGCCCAGCTCCTCGAATCCGGGCTCAAAACGTCGCTCGTGGCCAATGCCGAGAACCTTCCCCGCCCGTTCGCAGGCGTCGAGGACGCGGGCGGCGCCAGCCCCCGTCATCGTCAGCGGCTTCTCGCAGAACAACTCCTTGCCGTGCGCCAAGACGGCGAGGCACTGCTCCTCGTGCAGCGCATGCGGCGTGGCGAGAATGACGCCTTCGACGTCGGCGCGTGCGAGCGCGCGCTGAAGGTCGGACTCGAGAGCGATCCCAAGATCGGCCAACAGCTGCGCGGTTCCCGCCGGCGGCGCAGGGTCAACGCCGCAGACCACCTGAAATCTTTTGCTCTTCGCGAGATCGCGATGATCTGCTTGCCCCACCAGCCGAGGCCGACCACCGCGACCCTCAGCGCCTTCGATTCTGTCCGCATGCGCATCCCTCGCAAGCCCGCAACGCGACGGCGGGATTAGCGTTCGATTTCGGGCTTCATCTCCAGGCCGGCCGAGCGCGCCTGGAGCAGCAGCAGCGTCGAAAAATCGACATCGACGAAACCCTGGTTGATTTGGCTGAGAATGATCTCGCGCGTGAGCGTCGACAGCGGCATCGGCGCGTCCATCCTGTCTGCGAGAGCGAGTCCGAGATCCATATCCTTGCGCATCAACGGCGCGGTGAAGGTCGCGGAAAAATCGAGCGCGCGCCACTGGGGGGTCTTTACCCGCGTATACGGGGAGCCGAGGGCGCTCCGGTTGATGAAGTCGAGAAAGGCCGTGCGGGTCATGCCAGCCTTTTGCGCCAACACCAGCACCTCCGCGAGCGCTTGGGTCAGCGCCCCAAGCCATACGTTGTGGCAGATCTTGGCGATCCGGGCCAATTCGCCCTCTCCGACATAGGTGGCCGCGTGGCCGATTAGCAGGAGCAACGGCTCGATCTCGTCGAACGACGCCTTCGGTCCCGATGCGACGAAGCTCGCCTGCCCTGCCTCCACCACATGCGGATTCCCGCTGACTGGCGCCGCGAGAAACGCGACGCCGGCCCTCGCCAGGACCTTGCGCAGCCCAGCGGACATGTCGACCGAAATGCTCGAGCAATCGATCACCAGCCGCAGCCGGTCGTGAGCCTGAGCGAGAAGCCCTCGTGGGCCCGCGACCACCTCTTCGACCGCCTCGTCGGTCGAGACCATGACGAAGATCACGTCACAGGCCCCGAGGTCCGCGAGAGTCGCCGCGATCTTCGCGCCGTACGCACGCAGGGGCTGCGCCTTTTCCGGCGATCGATTGAACGCGGTCAAGTCGAGGCCAGCTGCCGCCAAGCGATGGGCCATCGCCAGCCCCATCCGGCCGACGCCGACCCAACCGATCTGCAATTGCGAACGCGCGTTTCCAGACATGACGACCTCGCACGACTTGGGCCTCGCCCGACCCGCTCGCGGCGGGCCGTCGCAACGACTCAATCGAAGTTGTTCTTGCGGCCCTTGCGCACGTAATCGACAGTCGACGCGATGTGTGTGCGGCCGTGCATCGCCGCCTTTTTCGCGAGATGTCCGAACATCTGAATGCCGAACCCGCCATCGAGATCGTTGGTGATCCGCTGGCGCCAGGGACGTCGCACGATCTGAGTGGTGAGCCGCCGCGTGATGCGGGGCTGGCTCATGATGTGGTCGGCGATCTTCCACGCGCGCGCGATCAGGTGCTCCTTCGGCGCCACCTCGTTGACCATGCCGTATTCGAGCGCCTTCTTGGCGTCGATCGCCTCGCCCGTCAGCAGCGCGTAGGCGGCGCGCTTGACGCCGAGCAGCTCCTGGAAGCAACTGTGAATGCCGTCGCCCGGGACGGAGCCAATGTCGTAGTGCAGATCGAAGATCACCGCGTCTTCGCTGCAGATCGAGATGTCGCACATCAGGCAGATCTCGGTGTGAAACCCGGGCCCGTTGAGCACCCCGATGGTCGGAATCTCGAGATCGTTGATCAATGAGCTGACGTTGATGCGGCCGTCCTTGTAGGCGTACTCATACGCCCAATGATCGAGGTTCTCCTGCTCGAGGACGAATCCCTCGGGGTCGGAATCCATCATGAACTCGTCGCCGGAGCCGGTGAGGATCATCAGCTCGTTCTCAGGATCGGCGCCGATGGTCTTGAGGAGCTGGCCGAGCGAGCGGTGGTTTTCCACGCTCAGCTGAATGGGGCCGCCGTTGGTGTGCGCCTGCACGAGGATCACCCCGTCCTCGCGGCGTTCCAATTTGTAGAAGTCCTTGAACCGCTCTTTATACTCCTCGAATTTCGGCGTTGGAACGAACTTTTGCAGAGACATGCTGTTTCCTTCTCATTCGATTGTTGGCGACGCCGATACGCGGTCGCGTCGCTTCCGGAGACGAAACTCGACCGCCGAGGTTCGATAGCGACCTGATCGCGCCCAACACCCAGATGACCGACGATAAAGGGATCGGCTCCTGCGGTATCGTGACGCGCTTACGAATGATTTGGACTTTCTTCTGAACCGCGCCGAGCGGGCTGGCGGCCGCGCTTCCTCGGCTGTAATGACCGGCTAAATCATAGCGCGTCGGTGACGGCGTGCGGGCACGGGGGGTCGGGCTTATGACCATGAACCGCAGGATCGCCGTCGTCGGAACAGGCGCGAACGGGGCGGCCATCGCCTCGGATCTCGCCCTGGCTGGAAGAGATGTCACGCTGATCGAGCAATGGCCGGAGAACGTCGCTGCGATCCGGCGGCGCGGAATCGTCGTCCGGCTGCAGAATCAGGAGTTTACCGCGACTGCACGCGTCCTCAACCTGAGCGAGGTCGCGACGTTGCGCGAGACCTTCGACGTCATTCTGATCGTCGTGAAAACCTACGACACCCGCTGGGCGGCGCGACTCGTCGAACCGTTGCTGGCGCCTGACGGGTTGATGGTCGGCGTGCAGAACGGCATGACGATGGAGGCGATCGCCGAGACTGTCGGCGCGCATCGAACCATGGGCTGCGTGATCGAGAACGGCGGCGCCATGTACGATCCCGGCGTTGTGCTGCGGGACACGCCGCACGCCAAGGCGTGGTTTGCGGTCGGTCCTTACGATCGCCAGACGGAGGGTCGAGAGGCGGAGGTCGTCGAAGTGCTCCGCCATTCCGGCCGCGTCGAGGTCTATGCGGACATCCGCGCGGCGAAGTGGATGAAGTTGATCGTCAACGCGGCGGAGGTCGCGCCCAGCGCCATCCTCGACCGCTCGCTTGCGGCGGCGATCGAAACGCCCGGCATGCGGGAGCTGATGCTGAAGGTCGGGTGCGAGGCGATCGAGGTCGCCAAGAAAGCCTCGATCCCTGTAGTGCCGATGTTCGGGCTGCCCGACCTCGATCCCGAGAACCCCAAAGCCTTCATCGAGACGCTGCTGGACACCATTATCTACAGCTATGCGCAGCCGAACAGCAAAGTCGCCGCGCTGCAAGACTGGATGAAGGGCCGGCGCAGCGAGATCGACGACATGAATGGCGCCGTAGTTCGCAAAGGGGCCGAGGTCGGCGTCGAGACGCCGTACAATCGCCATGTCCTCAATATCGCTTTGCGGATCGAAAGCGGCGCGTTGGACGCTGGGCGTGGCAATCTCGCCCCCTTGCTCGCGATCATGGACGCATGAGGCCCCCCATGCCCCGAGTTCCTCCGTAGCGACGCCGTTCACTCAATCGACGGCCCGGCCGGACGCGACGATTCCAGTGCTGAAACGCAAACAAACCGGCGGACCGCATGGAACTCCGCAGACTTTTCGCAATCCTCAGGGCCCAGTGGGCGTACTTGCTCAGCGGTATTCGATTGCTTGGCCAAGCCAATGTCATCGCCCAATTTGACGAGCCTGCCGAAGAGTTGGACCCTTCGAAAAAGGAGCCCGCGACGCGACGACGCCGGTGAGTTTTCTGCGGCGGCGCCTCACCCTCGTCACGAAGCGCCGCCAGATTGACGAGCGCCGTCGAAGAGAGGTCTTGCCCGGATGCCAGCAACGTCATCGCGCGCCCTGACAGCCTGCTGTCTGATTGCCGTCGCCCTGGCGATCCCGCGCGGAGCGTTTGCGCAAGCCCCGGCGCCGAGCCTCTCGCCGACGGCGACCGCTCCGGGCGCGAGCCAGCCGAGCGCCGCGTCCGCGACGCCTGCGCTCGTCGTCAACGGCAGCGCCGCGGAGACGCTTCTCGGCAAACCGGTGGAAAGCGAAAAAGGCAAGAACTTGGGTCGTATCGTCGATGTCATCGTCGACCGCGACGGTAAGGTGCTGGCCGCCATCATCGACTTCGGAGGATTCCTCGGCGTCGGCACAAGGAAGATCGCAGTCGATTGGCGCGCGCTGCATTTTCCGCCGGACGGTCACATGGACAAGCTGATCGCCGATTTGTCGCGAGATCCGTTGCAAACGGCGCCGGCCTATAAGCCAGGCGAACCGGTCGTCATCATCGAGCCGGCGAATGCTGCGCCGGCCGCGGCGGCCGAGCCGGCTCCATCGTCACCAACCCCGACCGCGCCGGCGCAGCCGGCGCCCTCCTCCTCCAAGCCGTGATGGCGTTCACGCCGTGGCGACGAGAGCGCCTCCGTCCGTTGTCGAAACCGTACGCCTCGGCGAAGGCGCGGCCATAGGAGCTTCAAGCGGAAACAGCGCCTGCCCGATCTCGCTGCGCAGCCGCCGCGGCATCGACTGGCTCGTCTTCTTTGTCGCGGATATCCAGACTGGATTCGGCGCCTTCGTCGCCGTATTTCTGACGAGTCAAAAGTGGACGCAGGTCGACATCGGCCTCGTTCTGACGGTCAGCGGGCTCGTCAGCCTGATCGGCCAGATTCCCTTGGGAGCGCTTGTCGACGGCGCGCGCTCGGTGCGCGTTGTCGCCGTTCTCGCGCTCGTTGCGATCGGCGTCTGCGCGTTCGCTTTCGCCGCCTGGCCGGTTTTCCCGGTCGTGCTCGTCTCGCGCATCATCCACGCCGCGGCGAGTTGCGTGCTCGGCATTTCCTTGGTCTCGATCACTCTCGGCCTCGTCGGACAAGGCGGAATGAGCGAGCGGCTTGGCCGCAACGCGGCTTTCGCTTCGGCCGGCACGGGGATCGCCGCGGCGATCATGGGCGCCTGCGGCTACTATCTATCCGAGCGCGCCGTCTTTTTTCTCGCGAGCGGGCTTGTCGTTCCCGCTATCGTTGCGCTTTTGTCGATCCGCGGCGAGGAGATCGGCCCCGCGTCCGATGCCGCCCGTGGCACGCCGACGAATCCGAAATCGCTCGCCCTCGGTTTCGGCGAGATCCTTCGCAACCGCCGGCTCGTCGCCTTCGCCATCTGCCTCGTCCTGTTTCATCTCGCCAACGCCGCCATGCTGCCACTGGCGGCGAGCATGCTGACCCTCCGCTCGCGCAACGCGGCCACGCTGATGGTCGCCGCCGCGATCGTCGTCCCGCAATTCATCGTGACGGTTCTTTCGCCTTGGGTCGGCTGGACGGCTCATCGCTGGGGACGACGGCCGCTCTTATTGGCGGGCTTCGGCGCGCTCGCAATCCGCGGCTTTCTGTTCGCCGCGACGAGCGAGCCGCACCTGCTCGTGCTCATCCAGATCCTCGACGGCGCATCGGCGGCGACGCTCGGCGTGCTCACCCCGCTCACGATCGTCGATCTGACCAGAGAGCGCGGGCATTTCAATCTCGCGCAGGGAACGATCGGTTGCGCGGTGGGCATTGGCGCCGCAATAAGCACGACGCTCGCCGGATATTTAACCGACCGCTTCGGCAGTCATGCAGCCTTCAACGTGTTGACGGCGCTCGCGGTCGGCGCCTTCGCCGTCGTCGCACTGGCGATGCCGGAGACGAAGCCGGTGTCGGCGCCTTCGCGCGAAGCGCCTTAAACCGTCTTGAGACGAGGCGGCGCCCGGACCCCGTCGATTTGCCCGCGATAGACGCGGATATAGTCTTCCGCCATGCGCCGAGCGGTAAAGCGCTCTTCGAACCGTCGGCGGATCACGCTTCGCGACAGCGACGCGACTTCGCGCACTGCGGCCACCGCGCTCGTTTCGTCCTCCACGATGAAACCGGTAACGCCCTCTTCGACGATTTCAGCGACCGATCCTCGATTGAAAGCGATGACCGGAGCGCCGCAGGCCATGGCTTCAATCATGACGAGTCCGAAAGGTTCCGGCCAATCGATCGGCGCGAGCAACGCGAACGCGCCGCTCAGGAACTCGGACTTCCTGTCGTCGCCGATCTCGCCGATGAATTCCACGTTGGGCGATCCGAGCAGCGGACGGATCGCCTCGTCGAAATAGTCCTGGTCCGCGCGATCAACCTTAGCGGCGATCTTCAGAGGAATCCCGCAGCGTCGGGCAATGTCGATCGCCCGATCCACGCGCTTCTCGGGAGAGATGCGACCAAGGAAGGCGAGATACGACGGCCGAATCGATTGCGGCCGCAGGACGCCCTCAGGCAGTCCATGATGCACCGTCGCGATCCAGTTCGCCTGGGGAACCGGCCGCCGTTGCGCGTTCGAAATCGAGACGACGGGCACCGAGGAAAAGGTCGCAAAGGTCGGCTGGTGCTCAGCCAGATCCAATCGGCCGTGAAGCGTGGTGATGAAGGGCGTCGGCTGTCGCGACATGAGCGAGAAGGGAAAATAATCGAGGTGAAAATGCATCAGATCAAATTCACGGGAACGCCGATAGACGTGTTCAAGCATCATCATATGGAGCGCGTTGGGATCGCGCACGCTGCCATCGAGTCGCAGCGCGCGCGGCCAAATCGGCTGCAGCTTGGCGCTGGTGACCGAGTCTCCGCTGGCGAACAAGGTGACGTCTTGCCCGAGCGCGACCAACTCCTCGGTCAACCATGAGACGACCCGCTCGGTTCCGCCGTAAAGAGTCGGCGGCACAGCCTCGGTCAGCGGAGCAATTTGGGCAATTCGCATGAAAGCAGTCTCCTCACTCAAAGTTGAGCAGCGACGCCATATTGCCGATGAGATTTTTGTCTTTGTTACGGCGAGACATCTCACGAATGCTCCGCTCGGGCTCCAAACCGACCAACGCGACGAGCATCGAACGACGAAAATCCAACGAGGAGGCGTATTCGCCATTGTCGAAAGATCTTTGTCGCTTTAGGGATCGGCCGTTAGCGTTCCTCGCGCGCTACGTCGGACGCGGCGCCTTGGCTCATGCGGTCATTCTGCTGGCCGTGCTTGGGGCTGTGACCTGCTCGGTCAGTACGCAATATGGCGTCAAGCGCTTGGTCGACGCATTGTCGCAGGGTGGAACGCGAGGCGGGACTCCCTGGTTCGCCTTCGCGATCCTCGTCGCCTTTGTCGCCGCGGACAATCTGCTGTGGCGCGTCGCGAGCTGGGTTGCGAGCAGCGCATTCGTCAAGGTGACCGGCGACTTGAGGTCGGATTTGTTCCGTCACCTCACCGGCCATGCGCAAAGCTATTTCGCCGACCGATTGCCCGGCATGTTGACGAGTCGCATCACCGCCACGTCCAACGCGGTGTTTCAGATCGAGAACATGTTCGTGTGGAACGTCTTGCCGCCCTGCGCCGCGACGGTGGGCGCGATCGCGTTCCTCGCCATGGTCAGCGTCAAGATGACCGTAGCGCTCGTCGTCGTCGCCGCGATTGTCATGGCGGTCATGTTTCGCTTCGCGGCGGCCGGGCGTCCCCTTCATCACGAATTCGCGAACAAAGCGGCCGTGGTCGATGGCGAAATGGTTGACGTCATCTGCAATATGCCCCTCGTGCGAGCGTTCGGCGCGACCGCCCGAGAGCATTCCCGCTTCGATGCGACCGTTGCGGAGGAGATGACGGCGCGTCAATCGAGCCTGCGCTATCTCGAGAAGTTGCGCGTGACCCACGCGCTCGTGGTCGTCGTGATGACCCTTGTGCTATTGGCCTGGGCGATTGCGCTCTGGCAGCGCGGGCTGGCGACCGCCGGGGACGTCGTGCTTGTATGCACGCTCGGTCTGTCGGTGCTCAGCGCGACCCGCGACCTTGCGGTCGCGCTCGTGGACGTCACGCAGCACATGGCGCGCTTGGCGGAGGCGCTGACGACGCTTCTTTCTCCGCACGAGCTCGAAGATCATCCCGAAGCCTCGGATCTCGTGCCCAGCGGCGCCAGCGTGCGCTTTGAAGACGTCTCGTTCGCTTATCCCAAGGGGGCGCAGGTTTTCGATCGCTTCAGCATGGACATCGAGCCGGGCCAACGCGTTGGTCTCGTCGGTCCCTCGGGCAGCGGCAAGTCGACGCTGGCTGCACTCGCGCAGCGCCTCTACCCCGTTCAGTCCGGTCGCATCGTCATTGACGGCCACGACATTGCGCGAACCACCACGGAGAGTCTGCAGAATGCGATCGCCGTCGTGCCCCAGGACACGGCGCTGCTCAATCGCACGCTGCTCGAGAACATCCGCTACGGCCGACCGGAGGCGAGCGACGAGGAAGTCTGGAAAGCCGCGAGAGCCGCGCGATGCGCGCCTTTTATCGAGGCCCTGCCGGAGGGGCTCGATACCGTGGTCGGAGACCACGGCGTGAAGCTGTCGGGCGGCCAGCGCCAGCGGATCGCCATCGCTCGGGCCTTGCTCAAGGATGCTCCGCTGCTGATCCTCGATGAAGCGACATCGGCCGTCGACGGCGACGAAGAAGAGGCGATCCGCGAGGCGCTGGAGCGCGCCATGACCGGCCGCACGGTGATCGCCATCGCGCACCGACTTTCGACCTTGCGCAATTTCGATCGCGTTCTCGTGCTGCAGGACGGCCGGCTGGTAGAGGACGGCGAGCCGGGAGCTCTGGTGCGTCGAGGCGGCGTCTACCATGACCTTGTCCGCCGCGAGCGTAGCCGATTGCCGGTGCAAGCCGCTTAGGCGCACATGCGAAGGGTTGGCCCACCGCACGAGGAAGGCGTGTGCATCGGCGGCTTCGAGCCTGAGCCCTTCTAAAGTGCTGCTGCGATCGTGACCGCGTACGACGAGACCTGGCGGGGGCCTGGCTCAGCGACGGTGATCTGGTCGTTCTCCTCGGCGTTCACGAGAATTTTGACAGCAACCGCCGTCCCGCAGCGTTCCGGATTTTCATTGCAACCGCCGGAGTTATGTTGATAGACTATTAATAACGTTCAAGTCTGGCCCTCATCCCAGCGCTTAGTTCGGGGCGTTGCGTCTGCAAATGCTCGGGCGGTGGGTATGAGGGCATGGTCCGGGAGGATCATGCGGTGTTGCGCGGATCCCCTTCGGATCGAAGCAGCTTCCCTGCAGCCGCGACGGCGCTTCGATCGTCGGCGAGACGTCGGCAAGGGCGCGTGCTTCCCGCCACAACGCACCGCGATACCAAAGGCCTCTCCCAACAAAGCGGCGGCAAGGTCCCGCTTATCACTGCCGACAGGCGGCGCGGCTGGAGCTTGATGGCTTTCGCCGATTCCCAGGTTCATTCCTCTTTGAAGACCTTTGAGGCGGTTCGACGTCGTTGCGAATACATAAATTGATCGCAGTCATAGCGAATACTCGATTAGCCTCATAATAGGTATATTAGCGGATACACGAATTGCGTCAGAGACTAAAAGGAGAACACTGCAAAAAGGGAGGACGTAATCATGAAATGCGACAAGCGCCTTCTGCTTTCCACATGCGCGGCCTTCACTATGGCGACGCTTGCTGCTTCCGGGGCCGTCGCCGAGACCAAGGGCCCGGTCACTGACGATCTGGGCGTTCTCATGATCCCGAAGGGCGCGCCAATTCAAATCGGCGCCTATTGGGTCATGTCAGGCGCCGATTCGGCGCTCGGCGTGGACGAGCAGCGCGGCGTCGCAATCGCCATCAAGGACCATGGCGGCGTGCTCCTGGGACACCCGATAAAACTGAATACTGAAGACGACCAGTGCAATGCCGAGGGCGGTCAAACCGCCGCGACAAAGTTGGCGGCGAACCCCAATGTCGCGATCGTGCTGGGGCCCGCCTGCTCAAGCGCCGCAACCCCGGGAGCGCCTATCCTCTGGAAAGCCGGGATCACGGACATCGCTACGGCGACGACCGCTCCGAAGCTTACCGCTCCGGATCGCAAGCCCGAGTATGACGGCTACATGCGCACTGTGTACAGCGACATCGATCAGGGCGCCTCAGACGCGAAATACGTTCATGACGTCCTGAAGGCTCAAAAGATCGTCACCGTTCACGACGGCAGCGCTTACGCGCAACAACTCGTCACCGTGATGGGAGAAAACTTCAAGAAGCTCGGCGGGACCGTTCTTTCCCAGGAAGCCGTTGCGCCGACCGACGTGGACATGCATCCCGTCTTGACGCGCATCGCCACCGAGAAGCCCGACGTCATCTATGCCCCGGTCTTTGTCGCCGCCGGAGCGCAACTCTTGCGGCAAGCGAAGGAAATAACTGGACTCGAGAAAGTGCCGCTCATCGGCAGTTCGGGACAAATGGCGCCCGACTTGATCGAGGCAGCCCGCGACGCTGTCGTTGGATACAGAATCACCTACCCTGACGTTTCGCCAGAGGCGATGGGAACGAATTATCCGAAATTCGTCGACGAATACGAGAAGGACTACGGCGAAGCTCCGATCTCCGGCTATCACGCCAACGCCTATGACGCCGCGGATCTCGCCTTCAAGGCGATCGAAAAGGTGGCGCAAACCGACGCGAACGGCGCGACCTACATCGGTCGAAAAGCGTTGCGCGACGCGGTGCTGACCATCAAGTTCGAAGGCGTCAGCGGTCCGATCGCCTGCGACGAACATGGCCAGTGCGCGCAATTCAAGCCCGCCGTCTACGAGTTCACCAACGGCGATCCCAAGACCTTCAAGATCGGCGTGAATCCCAAAAAGGTCTGGCCGTAACCGCTACGGCGCCGAGCAAGCAGAACGGTGAAGCGAGATGAGCGAGGGCGCGGCGAACCGGACGTTGCTTCCGAAACTCAGTCGCATGTCTCGCTTCACATTTGTCGATGTTGTTCTCTGGGGCTTGCGCGTTGGCGTTGTCCTCATCGTGGTGGGCGGCACCGTCGGGACCTTGATCAAAGGGCGATATGGCGCCGCCCAATGGTTCGACTTCCTGCTCTTCGGCCTCACCATAGGCAGCGTCTATGCCCTGGTGGCGCTCGGCTACACTATGGTCTACGGCGTCTTGCGGCTGATCAACTTCGCCCATGGCGACATCATGATGACGGGCGCCTTCTCAGGATATTTCGTGGCGTCTCATTTTGCCGACACCGGACTTCTCGACCGCAATCCGGCGCTGGCGATGCTAGGCGTCTTGGCGGTCGCAGTCAGCACATCGACGATCATTGCCTTGCTCACCGAGAGGCTCGCCTATCGGCCCTTTCGGCATGTACGCGGTTTGGCGCCATTGATTTGCGCCATCGGCGTATCGTTTTTCCTCGAACAAACGTTCCGCGGCGCGTTCGGTTCGAGCATCCGCGCCTACCCCGATCCGAAATGGCAAAGGCAGGCGCTGTCCATCCACGGACTCAGCATTCCTCTTGTGGAAATATTGGTTGTGATCGCCGCTCTCGTCTCGATGTTGATCCTCTATGTCGTCGTACAACGCACGCGCATGGGAACCGCGATGCGCGCGGTTTCCGAGGACGCTGACACCGCAGCCCTGATGGGTATCGACGTCGACCGGGTCGTGGTGTTCACTTTTGCCTTGGGCGGCGCCATGGCCGGCGTCGCCGGCGTCTGCTACGCATTTGTATTCAAGCAAGTCTATTTCTTCATGGGCTTCACGCCGGGCATCAAAGCGTTCGGCGCGGCGGTGCTCGGCGGAATTGGCAGCGTGCCCGGCGCGATGCTCGGCGGGCTGTTTCTCGGCATCGTCGAATCGATCGGGCCCGCCCTGTTTCTCGACGGCATCGGCATACCTGCGCCGTACCAGTTGCGCGACCTCATCGCCTTTACGCTGCTCATCATGGTTCTCATCTTCCGGCCGTATGGAATAATGGGGGAGCGCATGGCGAAGAAGCGCGCATGAACCAAGCGACGACCGATCCCGTCAGCCGCGCCCGTCGGCAAGAGCGCTCTCCCTTCGCGCGAGCGCTCAACATTGGTCTCGTCTTCGGCGTCGTGGCTGTCTACATCACGGTCGTCGGCATCCTGCCAATGTTCAACACGCGTTGGATTGTCGTTGGCGTTGTCTCGCTTGGCCACGCCGCCTTGATCACAATCGGATTGGGCGCGGGCGCTGCGGTCACGGCGCGCATGAAGGCCTCCGAGTTCTTGCCGCTCGCCCTGGCCAGCCTTTTCGCCGGTGCGATCGCGGGCGGGCTCCTCGCCTTGCTCGCGCTGTCGATGCAGTTCCTGAACCTTCGCGCGATCTTCATCGCGCTTTCGCCTGCCGTGCAGAAGACGCTGACCTTTGGCCTTGGCGCGCCGACTGGCCCGGTTGTCCTGATCCTCGCTTCGGCATTGCTGGCGGTTCTCGGCGCCGCGCTCGCTCGGGCCCCCGCTGGCGTGCGCAAGCCCGTCTTGGCGGGCCTAATCCTCGTGATCATTTTCGGCGTCTTTCAGGAACTCATCCAGATCATGATGCAGTTCGGCCCGCTCATCGGCGGCTTGCGTGACGCGATCTATACCTGGGAAGGCCTCAGCCCTCTCGGGGCCTTGGTGATCTTCGCTTGTGGCTGCGGCGGCGCCCTGCTCTGGACAAGCGTGCTGCGGGCGCCTTTGCAGGCCCGGTTTGCTCGTTCAGCCTTGGTCCGGCGCGGCTATGCAGGCGTGGCGCGGGGCCTGCTGTTCGTCCTCCTCTTGGTGCTGTTTCCTGTCGTGGCGGGGTCGTACATCGGTCAGGTGATGTTGCTTGTCGGGCTCTACATCCTGATGGGGATGGGTCTCAACCTCGAGGTTGGGCTTGCTGGACTGCTCGACCTCGGCTTCGTCGCCTTCTTCGCGGTCGGCGCCTATGCGACGGCGCTGCTAACGGCCGACAGTCCGCACGCGCTTGCGAGCTACACGGCGCTGCCGAGCCTCTCCTACTGGGTCGCCATGCCGATTGCGGTTGCGTGTTCGGTCATCGTCGGGGTCTTGTTCGGCATCCCGGTGCTTGGCGTGCGGGGCGACTACTTGGCGGTCGCCACCATGGGCCTCGGCGAGATCGTGCGCGTCGTGGTGCAATCGGACATGGCGGCGCCTCTCCTGGGCGGCGCGCAGGGCATCCTGCAAATCACAAAGCCGAAGATCGGCAGTTTCGAACTCGCCGACCCCGTTGAGCTCTTCTATTTGACGCTCGCTGCGTCGGCGCTCGCAGCGTACTGCGCCTGGCGGCTCGAAAATTCGCGTCTTGGCCGCGCCTGGATGGCTATACGCGACGACGAGGACGTGGCTCAGGCGTTGGGGATCAACCTCGTAAAGGTCAAGCTGCTCGCATACGGGCTCGGCGCGGCCTTCGCGGGGCTCGCCGGTTCGATCTTCGCGGTCATGTTGACCTCGATCTATCCAAGCAGCTTCCAGTTGTTGATCTCGATCAACGTACTCGCCCTGATTATCGTCGGTGGGATGGGCAGTCTGCCCGGCGTCCTGGTCGGATCCGTCGCATTGGTCGGCTTGCCGGAACTGCTGCGCGAGTTTGGAGAGTTCCGCTTTCTGTTCTACGGCGCCGCCCTCATCGTCATGATGCGCATCAAGCCCGAAGGCCTATGGCCGTCGGCGACGCGCCGTCGAGAGCTGCGCGCCAGCGTCCAAGGGGCCGCGCCAGACGATCCGCGAGAGGTCGCCGCGCAAGCGGCGGGACAATAGATGGCGAGCGCGACGCCGCAGCGCGAGATTTTGAAGGCCGACCGGCTTACGATGCGCTTTGGCGGTCTTGTCGCCGTCAGCGGGTTGGATCTTAGCGTGCGCGAACGCGCCATACACAGCATCATCGGCCCGAACGGCGCGGGAAAGACGACGGTCTTCAACTGCATCATGCAGAACTTGCAGATATCCGGCGGTCAGATTTGGTTTCTCGGCGAACGCGTGGACGGCTTGACGCCCGATCGCGTCGCGGCTTGCGGGATCAGCCGCACCTATCAGAATATCCGGCTGTTCCGCAACATTACCGCGATCGAGAATTTGCTGGTCGGCATGCATCTCCATCTGCGCTCACATTGGTGGGGAGCGCTGTTCAACTCGCCGTACACGAGGCGGGACGAGCAAAGGGCGCATGAGCAAGCGCTCAATATGCTGCACTTCGTCGGGCTGCGCGGCCGCGGCGATGTCCTCGCCCGCAATCTCGCCTACGGGGAGCAACGGCGTCTCGAGATCGGGCGGGCCCTCGCGACGCGTCCGAAGCTGCTCATGCTCGACGAGCCGACAGCCGGCATGAACCCGCGCGAGACCACTGACATGATGGCGTTCATCCGCGGGGTGCGTGAAACATTCGGGATCACCATTCTGCTCATCGAGCATCAAATGCGCGTCGTCATGGGGATGTCGGATCTGGTGACGGTGCTCGACCACGGCGTCAAGATTGCCGAAGGGTCGCCAGCCGAGATCCAAAACCATCCCAAAGTCATCGAGGCGTATCTCGGCAGTCCGAAGCGCGCGCCAGCCGCCGCACGCCGCCGTGCGATTGAAAGCATTAGCGCGACGCCGAGCGAACCCGAACCGTAGCCGATAGCGAGGCGAAATGGCGCTACTCGAAGTCGACGACATTCATGTGTTCTACGACAATATCGAAGCGCTCAAAGGCGTCTCGATCAAGGTCGAGGCCAAACAGATCGTCGCGCTTGTAGGAGCCAACGGCGCCGGCAAGACGACCACCTTGCGGGCGATCAGCGGGCTGATCCGTCCGCGCGCCGGCGACGTTCGCCTCGACGGAGAAAGCCTGGGCGAGGCGCCGTCGCACGCGATCGCCGCCATGGGCTTGCTCCATGTGCCGGAGGGCCGGCGCATCTTCGCCCGCCTGACGGTCGAGGAAAATCTCGCGATGGGCGCGTTCGCCCGCCGGGACAAACCCGCGATCCAGGAAGACAAGGAGCGCATGCTGCGGCTCTTTCCACGATTGCGCGAGCGCCTGAAACAAGTCGCAGGCACCCTTTCCGGCGGCGAGCAACAAATGGCGGCGACGGCGCGCGCCTTGATGGGTCGGCCTCGTGTTCTGCTTATGGACGAGCCGAGCATGGGCCTTTCTCCTGTTTTGGTCGATCAGGTGTTCGAAACCATCCAGACGATCAACGAACAAGGCGTCACCATCCTCCTGGTCGAACAGAACGCGCTGCGGGCGCTGGATATCGCCGACACGGCCTATGTCATGGAGAGTGGCCGGATCGTGCTGACTGGACGCGGCAAAGACCTGCTCGAAGACGAGAAAGTGCAGCGCGCCTACCTCGGCTAGCAGGCGCCGGAGTGAGATTCGACTTGGCGCTCGGGGCCGACAAGAATAGAAGTGCGGTGGGGCCGGAGAAGCCTCGAACGCCGGGAGGCGGCATGCGTATCGTGGTCCTGGGAGGCGGCGTCGTTGGCGTGACGACGGCGTACCAATTGCAAAAGGACGGACACGACGTCGTGGTCGTGGAGCGCAACGCAGAAGTCTGCGCCGAAACAAGTTGGGGCAATGCCGGCATGATCGCGCCGGGCCATTCCTTCGTCTGGTCGTCGCCCAAGGCGCCGATGACGCTATTGAAATCGCTCGCGTTGAAAGATCAGGCGCTCCGCTTCAAGTTTTCCACGGATCCGCGGCTCTATTCATGGTCCTGGCTATTCCTGAGGGAATGCACGTCCGCGAAGGCGCGGCGCAATACGTTGCTGAAGCACCGCCTCGCCGCCTATTCGCAAACCGTGCTCCAGCAGGTCGTCGCCGAGGAAGCCATCGAATACGATCGCAGCGACCGCGGCATCCTGTACTTCCACCGAAGCCAGCAGGCGCTCGACGCCGGCGTGGAGCACATGAGGCTGCTCGAATCCGACGGACAGGTCATCAAGCTGCTCGATCGCAACGGCGTGCTCGCTCTCGACCCGTCGCTCGCCCTGGCGAAGGGTGAGATCGTCGGCGGCATCTATTGCCCAACCGACGAGACCGGCGATCCCGCCAAATTCACGCACGCGCTGGCGGCCAAGATCCTCGCGCGCGGCGGCGCCATACATACCGGCGCGACGATTGTGAGCATCGAGAATGCGGGCGACAAAATTTCCCGCGTCGTGACCGAGAAGGGAGATTTCAAGGGCGACGCCTATGTGCTCGCGCTCGGGTCGCATAGCCCGATCGTCGCTCGCAAGATCGGCGTTCGATTGCCCATTTACCCGATCAAAGGCTATTCGCTGACCATACCGATCGGCAATCACAAGTTGCCGCCAACGATCGCGTCCGTCGACGAACACAATCTGGTGGCCATCTCCCGGTTCGGAGATCGGGTTCGCGTCACCGCGACGGCGGAGTTCGCCGGCTACGACACGAGCCACAAGCCGTCCGATTTCGCATTCATGAAACGGGTGACGCAGGAGCTTTATCCTGAAGGGGCGGACTACGAGCGCGCTGAAATGTGGGCGGGCCTGAGGCCGATGACCCCGAGCAACCTGCCCTGTTTCGGCCGTCAGCGCTTTGGCAACCTCTTCCTGAATACCGGGCACGGCCATATCGGCTGGACCATGTCGCACGGTTCGGCCCGGATCACCGCCGACCTCATCGCAGGCCGCACACCCGCCATTCCCATGGAAGGGCTGCTGGCCGCTTGAATCCGAAAGGGATCTCTCATGTCGGTCAACCCGGCATCCGATCGCGCCGTTTCTTTCCGACCGATCGATTTGGGCGTGCTCCCGTCCGAACTCGACCGAGGCTTGGCTTCACGCGCGGCGATCGGTCTCGTCGTCCTCGCGACCGATCAGACGATGGAGCATGAGTTTCGCGCGCTTGTGCGCCTGCCCGGCGTCGCGTTCTATGAATCGCGCGTGTTCAGCGACAACGACATCACCCCCGCGACATTGCGCGCCATCGGTCCGAGGATCGGCCCGAGCGTCGACCTCATCCTTCCCAGCATCCCGCTCGACGTCGTCGCATTCGGCTGCACGTCGGCGACGATGACGCTCGGCGAAGAGGCGGTCTTCGCGGAGATCCGCAAAAGCCGACCCGGCGTCGCCTGCACGACGCCCGTCACGGCCGCGCTCGCCGCGTTCCGGACCCTTGGCGTAAAGGGAATTGGCCTCCTGACGCCCTACGCGCCCGAGATAAACGAAAGCCTTGCGCGCTATTTCAATGGGCGCGGGGTGGATATCGCCGCGGTCGCAACTTTTGACCGCCGCGACGACCGCGACGCCGCCCGCATCTCCGTGCCATCGATCGAGACCGCCGTGCAGCGGCTGGCCGGAACGAGCGGCGTCGAGGCGATATTCGTATCGTGCACGAGCCTGCGGGTCGCCGAAGCCGTCGCTGGACTCGAACGCCGGATCGGCGCGCCGGTCACATCCAGCAACCACGCAATGGCTTGGCACTGCCTGCGATTGGCCGGCGTCGACGACAGCCTTGCTGCGTTCGGGCGCCTTTTCGAGCTGCCGATCGTCTGACGGATGCAGCCACGCGACGAGGCTATTCCCGTCCTCTCGGGCACGTCGCCGTATTGCTTGCGCTCCGCGCGGACCCCCCTTGTTGGCCTACCCTCGCTTTTGCCGGGCCTGGACCATGGTCTTGAGGGCTTCGACGGCGCTGTGAGGGGTGGTGATGATCGGCACGGGGCTTGTTCGGGAGGCCAAGTCTCGGGCGCGGGCCAGCGAAAACTGGCCCAGCACGATCACGTCGACGGCCGGCAGCCGCGCGACTGCATCGGCGACCAGACGATCATGGCGAGCCCCATCGCCAGCCTTGAGCGCCTCGAGAGCGCCTTCGGCGACAGCGCAGGCGACTGTCACTTCACGATGGCGCGCGCCGGCCATATCCCGCAGTTCGCGCTCCAGGGAGGCTCGGGACGGTTCGAAGGAAACAACAAGCCCAATCCTGTCGCCGGCTTCAAGGGCGCTCTCGAACGCGGCCTCGTTCGGCCGGATCACGGGGATGGCCGCGCTGTTTTTGACTGCATCGATCGCCGGGCCGAAGGCCGAGCACGTGAACAGGATCCCGGCCGTGGCGCCGCCCTTGCCGGCATAGGCGCTCGCATACTCGGCCAAGGCATGAAATCTCGCCACCATGGCGCCGTCGAGCCGGCCAGCATGGGCCCGGTCGACCGCAAGCGACGTGTCGAGCAGATCGTAGGTGAAGGCCTCCGGCCATAACTGGGCGAAGGCTTCGCGCGCAGGTCCGACCGATTCCTCCAGCGCATGGATCAGCGCTATCCGCGTGTTGGCGTCACCGCTCGACATGTTCGCCCCGTCCTGCGCCGCAATGATCCCATCATCCTGACGAACGAGCCTTGGCGACCGCCGCCTCGATCGATTCGCCGAGTCGCTCGACGATCGTATCGATCGTCGCGTCATCAACGATGAACGGCGGCGCCAGCAGGACATGGTCGCCGGCCCGGCCGTCCGCGGCGCCCCCATTGGGATAGATCATAAGGCCACGCTCCATCGCCTCGTCCTTGATCCTCGCATGCAATTTCAAAGCAGGATCGAACGGCGCTTTCGTCGCGCGGTCGGCGACCAGTTCGACGCCCCAAAACAGGCCGCGGCCGCGGATGTCGCCCACATGATGGTGATTGCCGATACGCTCTCTGAGCCGGCGTTCGAGTTGATCGCCGCGTGTTCGGACCTCGGCCAGCAGGCCATCGCGCCGCACGACCTGCTGCACGGCAAGCCCCGCGGCGCAGGCGAGCGCGTGGCCGATATAAGTGTGGCCGTGCTGGAACGCGCCGGAGCCGTTGGCGAAGCTCTGATAGATTTTCTCCGAGATCAGCACGGCGCCGAGCGGCGCGTAACCGCCGCCCAGGCCCTTGGCGACGACCATGAGATCGGGCGCGACGCCGTCCTGCTCGCAAGCGTGCAGCGTGCCCGTGCGGCCCATCCCGCACATCACCTCATCGAGAATGAGTAAGACGCCATGGCGATCGCAAATCTCGCGGACGCGCTTGAAATAGCCTGGAGCTGGAGGAACGGCGCCAAGCGTCGCGCCGACGACGGTCTCAGCGACGAAAGCGATCACCGTTTGAGGACCGAGCGCGAGGAGTTTGGTTTCGAGAGCGTCCGCAGCCCGCCGGCCATAGTCTTCGAGACTTTCAGCGTCTCGGCGATGGCGATAGGCATAGCAGGGCTCGATGTGATGGCTTTCGATCAGGATCGGTTCGAAAGGCGCCTTGCGCCAAGGGTTGCCGCCGACGGACAGCGCGCCGAGCGTATTGCCGTGATAGCTCTGCTGGCGCGCGACGAAGCGGCGGCGGTTCGGTTCGCCGCGCTCGACGAAAACCTGCCGGGCCATTTTCAGCGCCGTCTCCATGCCTTCCGAGCCGCCGGAAACGAAATAGACGCGGTTGAGATCGCCCGGCGCATGCGCCGCCAATTCCTCGGCGAGCGCCTCCGCCGGCTCGTTGGTGAAGAAGCTGGTATGGGCGTAGGCGAGCGTATCGATCTGGGCGCGCATCGCCGCGATGACGTCCGGGTGCTGATGGCCGAGGCAGGAAACGGCCGCGCCGCCAGAGGCGTCGATATAGTTCTTGCCGGCGCGGTCGAAGAGCATGACGCCGCGGCCGCCAACAGCGACGGGATAGTCGCTGCTGATCTGTCGATGAAGGATGTGGGTCATGGCTTTCGCACGCCTTCGCGCAAATGGGTGAAAAGATCGTCGAACTCCAGTTCCATGCCGCGCACCGCGGCGAGCCCGCATTCGCCCGCGGCGGCGACGAGCAGTGAGCAATGAGCAATGAGGCGAGCGCCTCCCCAGCCGCGAAGTCGGGCGCCATAGTGTGGAAGAAGGACGGGCTCTCCGTCGCCACGTAATCCAGGCCCTTCGATTATATTCCGGTGGCTGATCCTTTCAATCGATACGTCGATCATGTCGGCGAGATCGATGGCTGCGAGGGCGCGCAGCAAGCGTGTGCGGGACCCAATGCCGGATATGAGGAACGATCCTGCCGGCCAGCGGAAGGCCTAGCTAAGCTGTCGATAGTCGATCGCTACGGCGGCGGCTTTTTGCTTCGCTGAGGATTCGGCCGCCGCAATGATCGCGAGCGCGTCGGCGGCGTCCTGTAGGGTCGAGAGCGGTTCGGCGCGCCCCGGTATGACCTCATCGAGGAAATGCGTGAGCTGGTCATGGAAGCTGTCGACATAGTTGACCACGCCCCAGGCCGGGCCGCCGGCGTCGGGGAAGATGGCGTCGTTCCAGGTGAAGCTGACGCCGCCTTTTTCGCCCAATATCTTGTAGACGACGGTCCACGGATCAGAGGTCGGATCGGAGGCGGCGAAGCTGACCCATAGATTGGCGAGCGCGCCATCGGGCATTTGGCAGCAGAGAGCGACCTGATCTTCCGCATCCAGCGTTTTGTAGTGAACGCGGCTTGTGCGAGCCGAGACATCGAGCGGGCGTCCCGCAAGATAGAGCAACGAATAGGCGTGATGCACCGCCACCTCGCGCAGCACGCCCCCGTAGCGACGCGCGACCTCCTCGGAATGGAAGATGTTGTAGAGGATCCAGTAGCTCGCCACGGCGCCAAATCGTTTTTCGGCCAGAAGCCGCCGGGCCCGTTGCAGCGATGGATTGTAGATGTAGTTATGCGCCGGCATGCAAACGCGCCCAGCCTGCCGTGCTGCATCCGCTAGCGCCCCGATCGCTTCATGGGTTTCCGCGATGGGCTTCTCGATCATCACGTGCTTGCGAGCGCTGAGGCAAGCGATTGCGTCGTCGAGGTGTGCGTGATTGGGGCTCAGGACGAGACAGGCTTCGATTTCGGGAGCGGCCAGCAGTTCAGCGCGGCTGTCGAACGCCCGCCCGTTCAATCTTCGCGCCAGCGTCTGCGCACTCGCACGGTCAGGGTCGAATATTCCGACGAAGCCTCCTGGCTTCCTCCGCTCGATCGCCTGCGCATAAAGCTCGCTGACGATTCCAGCGCCGATGATCCCAAGCCCAACTGTCACGCTGGATCTCCCAAACCATAAAAGCCGACGGCGTTTCCTCCAAAAATCTTCGCCGTCGCGCCGGCGTCGAGGCGCGGGCCGAGAATGGCGCGCAGAGCATTGACGACGTCGCCATAGCTTCCCGCCAGAAGGCAGACCGGCCAGTCGCTGCCGAACATCAACCGGTCGACCCCGAAAGCCGAGAAGGCATGGTCGACATAAGGCTGAAGATCGGCCGGCGTCCAGGAATCGTGACGAGCTTCCGTTATCATGCCGGAGAGCTTGCAGCTTACGTTCTGATGCTCCGCTATCCGCGTCATGAACCCCCGCCACGGCTCTATCGTCCCGGCGGCGATCGGCGGCTTGGACAAGTGGTCGATCGCGGCGTGCAGATCCGGCGTTCTCTCCAACGCCGTCAGCACGTGCGGCAGATGACGCGTGTAGGTAAGAAGCTCGAACGGAAAACGCTGCTCGGCAAGACAGGCGAGGTTGCGCAGAACGGTCGGGCGCAGAATCCAATCATCGTCGTCGAGATCCTGCAGCATGGGCCGGAGCCCACGGAACTTAGGGCGTTTCCGGTAGGCGGCGAGCTTTTGCTCGAAATCCTCGGCTTCCATGTCAAGCCAACCGACGACGCCGGCCACGAATTCGGTCCTTTCGGCGAGCGCGAGCAGAAAGTCGGTCTCGGCCTCGGTTTGGGCGGCTTGAACCAGGATCGTTCGATCGACCCCGGCGCGACGCAGCAGTGGGCTGAGATCGGCGGGAAGATAGTCGCGACAGAGGATCGGAACCGTGTGCGGATCCATCCAATGGTAGTCGCCGCGGCTCGCGATCCAGAAGTGCTGGTGGCTATCGACAATCATCGCCATGTCCTCGAAGTCGACTCCGGGCCTGCGTCAGGTCAGCACAACGTGGCGCGTCAATTCGTCGATCGTCGTGTCGGCCTTGGAGACGTCAAAGACCTTGCGGCCATGACTCATGACGACGAACCGGTCGCAGACCTGATAGGCATGATAGAGGTTGTGCGTGACCAGGACGCTGGAGACCTGTTCGTCGCGCAGACGCTTGATATAGGCGAGCAGGTTTTCGGTCTCGCGGACCGAGAGGGCGCTCGTGGGCTCGTCGAGCAACAGGATCCGGCGTTTGAAATAGACGGCGCGCGCGATCGCCACCGCCTGCTTCTGACCGCCCGATAGGTCGCCGACCTCTTTGTCCGGGTTGTCGATGCCACTGATGTGCACCGTTGTGCGCAACACGTCGACGGCCGTGTCGCGCATCTTGCGATGGTCGAGAAATCCCCATCGCCCGGTCAGCTCGCGCCCCATGAAGATGTTGCGCACGATCGACATGCTGCCGACCAGCGCCGTGTCCTGGTAGATTGTCTCGATGCCGATCTGTTGGCTGTCGCGCCGTGAATTGACCACGACGGGCACGCCATCCACGAACACGCTGCCGTCGTCGGGACGAACGATGCCGGACATCATTTTGATCAGGGTTGTTTTGCCGGCCCCGTTGTCCCCCAAGAGCCCGATCACCTCCCCTGCGCAGAGATGAAAATCGAGGCCATCGAGGGCTTGTACGGCGCCGAAGCGTTTCGAAACGCCGCGCACTTCGTAGATCGGCGTGGTCATGACCGCGAGCTCCGCCAAGCGACCTGATTGAGGATCGCGGCCCCAACGATCAATGCGCCGACGAATATGTCGAGATAGAAACCGGGTGCGCGCATCAGAAGGAGAACGTCCTGGATGGTATAGGTCAGGGCTGCGCCGAGAAAAATTCCGAGAATGCTGCCGCGACCGCCAGTCAACGACAATCCGCCAATGACGCAGGCCGCGATCGCTTGCAGTTCGAGCCCAGCGCCGCCCACCGGCGTAATGCTGTTGACCCGGGTCGCGCTGAAAACGCCCGATAGCGCCGCCATTCCGCCCGCGATGGCGAAAGCGATCAGCTTCACCTGCGCAGGGCGAATGCCGATCGCGTAGGCGGCGTCGCGATTGCCGCCGACGGCAAACATATGATTGCCCAACCGTCGATGCTGCAGCACGACGTGGAAGACGACGCACAGGAGCGCGAGCCAGACAAAGCTCATCGGCAGCAAGCCGACGGAGCCGCCGAACACGCTTTGAAATGTCGCGTCCGGTTGAAATCCGATCGACAGGGCTCCATGAAGCAACAGGATCATGCCACGCCAAAACAACATCGCGCCCAGCGTCACGATGAAGGAAGGCAAGGCGAAGCCGAGCGTGATCAGCCCATTTAGCAAACCGATGGCGGCGCCAACGGCCACCGCCACCAGCGCGCCGATCCAAGCGGAAACAGAAAAGTCGTTGAGCAGAGTCGCGGCTACGATCGCGGTGAACGTGTAAACGGAGCCGACCGACAGATCGAATTCGCCGGCGATCATGAGGACCCCGACGCCGAGCGAGATGAAACCCAGCGTCGGAATCGCCTGCAACATCACCGAGACATTGGCGCTCGCCAGATATCGAAACTGAGCGGGGAACGCGAGGCCGGCGGCGACGCAGACAATCTGAATCGCGATGAACGCGATCAGGATGTTCCCACCCGGGATACGCTGGAGACGCCGGAATTCGCCCATCGGAAGATTGAATCCGCGCTTCGGCAAGGCTGAAACTCTCGACATATCGGAGCTATCCGCGGTTGGGATCATCGCTTACGCGACTGATCAGCGATAGGCGCCCGCCCACTGGACTGCAGATTTGTAATTGGTCTTGTCCACCAACCCCAAGCCGCCCGTTTTCATATCGGAGGGATAGAGCCCATAGCGAATTTTGAGCGCGAGTTGCTGGATGGTGAAAAAGCCCTGGGAATAGGGCTGCTGGTCGACGGTCGCTTCGATGTCTCCGCTGGCGACGCCATCGAGAATTTCTTTTGAAACGTCGAACCCGCCGACGGGGACCTTGAGATTGGCTTCCTTTAGAGACGGCAGCGCCTCGATCATCGGCTGTTCGCCAAGTCCGATGATCGCCTTCACGTCGCTGTGGCCAATCAGGTATTGAACCATCTTAGTGCGAACCTCGGGCAAGTTTCCGCCCGTGCCGACGATCTCCGACTTTGCGCCAACCTCGTCGAGCGCCTTTTGAACCCCCTCGTGACGGAGCGTGGCGTAGGCCGCGTCAGGAAACTCGACGGGCGTGAACACCAGGTCGCCTTTCTTCAAATGCGCGGCAGCGACCATCCGCTTGCCGATGAGATAGCCGGCGTCGACGAAGTCCTGACCGATGAAGGCGAGACGGCAACTCGCCGCGGCGCCCTTGGTGTTGTCGACATTAAACGCGATCACCGGGATGCCGGCATGCACGGCGTCGCAGATCGGCTTCTTGAAAGCATGGTCGTCCCAGATCACCGCGGCGATGCCGTCAACCTTGTTGGCGACGGCGGTCTGCATGATGTTGTTTTGTAGAACCTGGTCGTTGTTGGCGTATTGGATGTCCAGGTCGACGTCTGCCTCCTTGGCGGCGTCTTGCGCGCCCTTGATGAGCGGGTTGAAGAACGGCACGCCGGGCGCGGTGTAAATGATCATGCTGATATTCGGTTGAACGGCGCCCGCCGAGGCGGCTCCGCAAACGATCGCCGCCGCCATTGCGGCGAATACCATGGCCTTGGGGCCCATCTCATCCTCCCTTTGATCGAGTCCGCTCCGTCTTCGCGGCCGACTCTCATCCGCATCGCCGACGCGGCGAGGCCGAGACGTCCTACGGCGAGCCGACGTTAGCAGGAGTGATATTTGCATGCAAACACAAAAGTCGCCTGCAGTCGGCAGACGCATTGGGCCGTGTGCGGTTCCATAAAAACCGAGCGTAAGTGGCGCGTCGGCGGAGATGAGCGAATTGGGTTTGATTCTCCGGGCGTTGGCAGCTATTGTCTTTGCATGCAAGTGACAGTGTCGGGCGGGGCCATGACGACAATCACCCGGGTCGAGATCCACGAATTTAGCTACGAGGCGACAGACGTCGCGCCCGATCGCGGCGGCTTTGATCTCGTTCAAAGCCCGGGCAGTCGCCACCCGATTTCGAAGTTCGCCATAACGATCGAGACGAAAGACGGCTCGCGGGGCGAATATGTCGGCCTCTGGGGCGCCACCCCGATGTCGCTCGGTCAGACCTTGATGCTCGCGCCGCATTTGCTGGGGCGCGACGCCCTGCAGCGCGAACACATCTATGACGAGTTCAAACGCGCGCTGCGCCAGTACGATCACATGGGTTACGGCTACATCGACATCGCGCTGTGGGATTTGCTGGGCAAGCGGGTGGGCTTGTCGATTTCGGCGTTGCTCGGCGGCTGGCGCAAGAGGTTGCCGGCATACGCCAGCACCACCCACGGCGATCGCAACGGGGTTCTCTCGCGGCCCGAGCAATTCGTGGAATTTGCCGAAGCTTGCTACGGGATCGGCTACCGGGCTTTCAAGATGCATGGCTGGTTCGAAGGCAACGCTGAGGAGGAAGCCGCGGCCGTGCGTCTCCTGGGGCGCGCCATCGGTCCGCGGATGGCGCTGATGCTCGACCCGGCCTGCCAGTTACGCACGTTTTCGGACGCCTTGCTGGTCGGCCGTGCTTGTGACGATGCGGGGTTTCGTTGGTACGAAGATCCTTTTCGGGACACCGGCGTCTCGGCTTTCGCTCATCGCCGTTTGCGCGAGGCGATCCGGACTCCGTTGCTGATGACGGAACACGTTCGCGGCGTCGAGCCCAAGGCGGACTTCCTGATTCAGGGCGGCACGGATCTTTTGAGAGCCGATCCGGAATATGATCTTGGAATCACCGGCGCTCTGAAGATCGCCCATCTGGCGGAAGCCTTAGGCGTCGATGTCGAGATTCACGCCTGCGGCCCGGCTCACCGCCAGCTGATGGCGGCATTGCGCAATACGAACTTCTACGAGGTGGCCCTGGTGGGACCCAAAGCTCGCAATCCTTTGCCGCAGGTCTACGCCTGCGACTATGGCGATAATCTAGACGACGTTGGCTCCGACGGCTGCTTCCCGGTTCCGGACGGCCCGGGTCTTGGGGTTACGTACGATTGGGATTTCATCAAGCGCCATCGGACCAAGTTGCATGAATTCCACTGAATCTGGTCCTGAAGACGAACCGTCTTTGTCCTCGGCGCTCTATCAGGTGGTGCGGGCCAATATCGACTCAGGGCGCCTGCCGCCGGGCGCCCTGCTGAACGAACACCGGCTCGCGCAGCAACTCGCGGTCAGCCGTGCGCCGGTCAGCCGCGCCCTGCAGAAGCTCACGGCCGACGGCTTCATAGCGCGCAATGGGGCGCACGGATATCGCGTGCCCGGCGCAGAATCGAGTCCGGTTCGCCAAATGCCTCTGCTGGAACTGTCGCCTGAGGCGATCGAAATTGTGCGTGGTCGCGCCAGTTGGGAGAAGATTTGGGATCGGGTCGAAAGCGATCTTGTCGGGTGCATGCCGTTCGGCCGGTTCAAGATCAATGAACTCGCGATGGCCGAACATTACGGCGTCAGCCGAGCGGTCACGCGCGACCTGCTGGCGAGACTCGAGGCGCGGGGCTTGGTCGAGAAGGTCGGGCGATCGCAATGCTTCCTGCCCGAACTGACCCCCGAATTGATGAGCGATCTCTATGAGGTTCGCAGGTTGCTCGAGCCGACGGCGCTTCTCAACGCTGCGCCGCGTCTCGCGCGGGAGCGGCTGGAGGCGATGCGCAACGACTTGTACGAGGCGGAAACCAAATATCCCAATCTATCGTTGGCAGATATCGCACGCTACGAAAATGACCTTCATGTCGAATGCACGCAGGCTTGTCCGAACCGTTCGCTAATAAGCGCGCTGCGGCAGAGCCAGCTCCCGGTGCTCGCCACCAATCGCCTGTTTCAGATTTACCTTGGGATGCCAGCTCTAGAGCCGTTTCTGGCTGAACATCGCCTTGTGATCGAACTGATGCTCAACGGCGCGGCCGACGCGGCGGCCGTGGCGCTTGACGCTCATCTTCGAAGCGCCGTGCGAAAACAACACGGGCGCTTGAAGGATCTCAAGGCGCACCACCGTCCGACCGTTCCCGTGTACCTTCAACTGGGCGGTAAGGAATGAGAGCTTCTTAATTGCGCTCGCGGCGTCCGCCAAGGCATCCGGGTCCTGATCAATCGGCTCAGCCACGCCGCGCGCTCGAAAGCCGACCGCCCTCCCCTGGCCTATCGCTGCAGTCCAGAAGCCGCCGGCGGCGCGGCGATGGCGATTCATAGCGACCGCAGGAAACCATAAGAGGCCGGCATTTCACACCGGCCTCTTCGGCTCCTATGTTATTTCTTTTCGACGTCCCCGTGATGGTGCACCACAACGACGTGATGGTGGTGGTGGTGCACCACAACGACGTGATGGTGGTGCGGATGCACGATGACCGTCTCCGCTTGCGCGGCGAGAGGAGCGGCGGCGACGCCCGCCGCCAGCAATACGACGGTCAAAAGTCTCTTGTTCATTTGCGACCCTTCTCGTGAACTAAGCCCCCTCGTGAGGCATCTGTTGAGAGGTGCGTGAACGCGCATGAACGGGCGATGAACCAGAGCCAAATTCTGAATGCGCGACCTCCGGATCGGGGTTTTGCAGCGGACCCAATGTGAGCTTGCCGACGCTTTTTGCATTCGCGCTGCGGTTTGACGGCCGCAAGCGGAAGCACGATTGGCGCGTATCGTGGCCGAACGCCTTGTAAGGCAACCTAATGGTATCGAACTTAACATAATGATTTGTTAGCGAGATTTGTGGACGCCGAGCGACGACGGATTGGCTTCTGATGCTCACGCGAAACTGACTCCCGCCCTAAAGCAAGAGCTCTCATAACGTTTGTCCGTGCATCAAGGTCGCCGAGGCTGGAGGCGGGGTCAGCACCTCCCCGCCGCCGTCGCCCGGTTCGCCCAGTTGCGCTGCACGCGCTGGAGGCGGCGCTGCGCCCGCTTGAGAGCTGAGCGCTGGCGGCGAGGCGACGCGGCGCGACCGGGGCATCGCCAGACGCTGACGGCTTTGCGAGCCCCCGAAGCGGGACGCGCTCGCTTTGAACGCGCTGCCCCAAGTCCGGCGCGCGCAGGTGGCTGCACGCAACGGCACGATCTCGGAAAAAACGCGGAGGGCGTGAGACAGCAAGCCCGGAACGGTGTGGGCGAAGCCAAGCGGCCAAGGCCCTATACGAAGGTTTAGGCTGTTAAGACTTCAGTTCAATGCTGGAACCTCTCCTGACGACTTTACTTCATCCCTGCCATCCTGGATTCTCCGGCCGCCGCGAGCTTGACAGGGCGCAGATCGCGCGCCTGCCAAACGGCCCTGCTCCCCCGGGCCGCGCGGAGACGGCTTGCCGGTACAGCCAGTCGCACAACGCGATGCTTGGCCGGCAGCCGAGCGAGCCCGCTGGCCGCTGCAACGTTGAGGCCAAGCCGTGGGCCGAATGAGGGCGCCCCGTAACGTTATTAGGAGAGGGCGGTCAAACTATGGGCGTCGTTCGCTTCGCGTTGAGGTTTCCGTACACATTCTACGTCCTCGCGACCCTGATTCTATTTCTTGGCGTCACGGCCATCATCGTGATGCCGAAGGACATCTTCCCGCAGATCAATATTCCCGTCGTCTCGGTGATCTGGCAGTACACCGGTCTGAGCACACCGGAGATGGAGCAGCGCGTCAGCACCTATAGCCAGTACTCCATCAGCTCGAACGTCGACGGCATCAAAAATATGGAGGCGCAGACACTCAACGGCATATCGGTGCAGAAGATTTATTTCCAACCGGGCGTCAACCTCGATCTCGCCATATCCCAGATCGTTTCGGCGACCAATTCGATCCGCGCCCTGATGCCAACCGGCATACAGCCGCCGACCGTGGTGTCGTACAACGCCTCGAGCGTGCCGGTGCTGCAGCTCAGCTTGAGCTCGGATCGGCTCAATGAACAGCAGCTCTACGATTACGGAATCTACAATCTGCGCCAGCAGCTCGCCCCCGTTCCGGGCGTGACCTTCCCGACCCCCGACGGCGGCAAGTACCGGCAGATCATGGTCGACATCGACCCGGTCAAGCTTCAGGCCAAGGGGCTCACGCCGGTGGATATCGTCAACGCGGTCAACGCGCAGAACCTCACTTTGCCGTCGGGTCTCGCCAAGATCGGCGACACGCAATACACGGTGCGCACCAATGCGATGCCAACGACCATCGCCGACCTCAACAACATTCCGATCAAATACGTCAACGGGCAGACGGTGTTCCTGAGGGATATCGGCCAGGTGCACGACGGCTGGGCGGTGCAGCAGAACGTGGTGCGCGAAAATGGTCGACGCTCCGTATTGCTGAGCGTCATCAAGAACGGCAGCGCATCGACGCTTACCGTCGTCGACGGCGTTCGCAAGGCCCTGCAAATCGCGCGCGCGGCGGCGCCCGCCGGCCTGAGCATCAACGAGTTGTTCGACCAGTCGAAACTCGTCACTGCATCGATCGCGAGCGTGGTCCGCGAGGGGGCGATCGCGGCCGGGCTTACGGGGCTGATGATCCTGTTGTTTCTCGGCTCGTGGCGGTCCACCCTGATCGTCTTGATCTCGATTCCGCTATCGATCCTGGCCTCGATCGTCGTCCTGTACTTTCTCGGCGACACCCTCAACACCATGACGCTCGGCGGCATGGCGCTTGCGGTCGGCATCTTGGTCGACGATTCGACAGTGACGATCGAGAACACCCATCGCCTGCGCGGCGAAGGGATGAGCCTTGCGGCGGCGACACTGAACGGCTCCGCCGGCATCGCTGTCCCGACCATGGTCTCGACGCTCGCGATCAGCTGCGTGTTCACGTCGGTTGTGTTCCTGGAAGGGCCGGCCAAATTCCTCTTCACGCCGCTTGGGCTTGCTGTGGTGTTCGCCATGCTGGCGTCGTATGCGCTGTCGAGGACGTTGACGCCCATCGTCATCGGCGTGCTGCTCAAGGGCGAACACCACGACGCGACGCCTGGCTCGCGCAACTGGTTCACACGCTTTCACCAGGGGTTCGAGCGCGCCTTCGAGCGATTTCGCCGCGGCTATGTCCGCGTGCTCACGATGCTCCTCATGCGGCGCTGGATCATCGCGGCCGTGGCTGCGCTGATCCTCGCGCTGGGCGGCGTCATGCTCATCTTTGTTGGCCGCGACTTCTTCCCTGCGATCGACGGCGGCCAGATCAAGCTTCACGTCCGCGCGCCCGCCGCCACGCGCATCGAAACCACCGAGCGCATCTTCCAGGAGGTCGAAGACAAGATCCGCGAGGTCATACCAAAGCGAGATCGCGACCTCATCGTCGACGATTTCGGGATCCCGCAACGAACTTACAACCTCGCCTTCACCGACGGGTCGACCATCAACGCCAACGACGGGGTGATCCTGGTGTCCCTCAACGAGGGACACGCGCCGACCGCCGACTACGTGCGCAGGCTCCGCGAGGCGCTGCCGGCCGCCTTCCCGTCAGACATCTTCTATTTCCAGGCCGCCGACATGACGACCCAGATTCTCAATTTTGGGTTGCCGGCGCAGATCGACGCTCGCGTGGTCGGCCGCGACCGCGCGACGAACCTTGAGGTGGCGCATGAGCTGCGGCGTCGTATGGCGGCCATTCCAGGCATTGCCGACGCCCACCTTCAGCAGGAGCTCGATGCGCCCGCCTTCATGGCCAACATCGACCGGTCGCGGGCGTTGCAGCTCGGCCTCAACGCGCAAACGGTCGCCACCGATCTCAACATCAGCCTCAGCTCGTCGGAACAGGTCTCCCCCAATTTCTGGAGCGATCCGGCCAACGGAATTCCTTATTACATCGCGGTCCAGACGCCCGAGCATCAGGAGAGCTCGCTCGGCGAGCTCGGCAACACCCCGGTGTCCACCCAGCTCGCTTCCGCCGGCCCGCCGATACCGGGGCTCCTGAGCAACGTGGCGACGTTGCAGCGCGACGCCGTTCCCACCAATCTGAACCAGACCAATATCCAGCCGGTGTACGACATCTACGCCAGCGTGCAGGGCCGCGATCTCGGCAGCGTGTCCGGCGACATCGGCAAGATCGTCGCGGGGCTGCAGAAGCAGCTCAAGCCCGGCAACACGATTCAGGTTCTCGGCCAGATCCAGAGCATGAATGATTCCTTTCGGGATCTGGGCATCGGGCTCCTGTTCGCAGCCGTGTTCGTCTATCTGCTGATGGTCGTGAACTATCAGAATTTCGGCGATCCGTTCGTCGTCATCTTGGCGCTGCCGGCGACGTTGTGCGGCATTGTCACGATG
>DASXGX010000008.1:0-8694 GCA_036488815.1 Roseiarcus sp. | reverse complement strand
GCAGCATACCGCGCAGCATGTCTCCACCATCGACGAAGAAGTGTTCCGCGACGGTATCATGTTCGACGGCTCCTCGATCGCCGGCTGGAAGGCGATCAACGAGTCCGACATGATTCTGATGCCGGACCCTGACACTGCGGTGATGGATCCGTTCTCGGCGAAGGCAAGCCTGATCCTGTTCTGCGACATCGTCGAGCCTTCGACCGGCCAAGCGTACAACCGCGATCCACGGTCCACCGCGAAGAAGGCCGAGGCCTACCTGAAGTCGTCCGGCGTCGGCGACACGGCGTTCTTCGGGCCGGAAGCCGAGTTCTTCGTGTTCGACAGCGTGCGGTTCGGCACCGGCGGCAACTACGGGACTTATCAACTCGATAGCCAGGAAGGCCCACAGGCCAGCTTGAAGGACTATCCGGAAGGCAACATGGGCCATCGTCCGGTGGTCAAGGGCGGCTATTTCCCCGTGCCGCCGGTCGACAGCGAAAGCGACCTGCGCGCCGAGATGCTGTCCACCATGGGCGAGATGGGCGTGAACATCGAGAAGCACCACCACGAGGTGGCGCAGAGCCAGCATGAGCTCGGCATGAAGTTCGGCACGCTGGTGCGCATCGCCGACCACATGCAGATCTACAAGTACTGCATCCACAACGTCGCCCACAGCTACGGCAAGACCGCCACGTTCATGCCGAAGCCGATCTATGGCGACAACGGCTCGGGCATGCATGTGCATCAGTCGATCTGGAAGAGCGGCAAGCCCCTGTTTGCCGGCTCAGGCTACGCCGATCTGTCGGACACCTGCCTTCACTATATCGGCGGCATCATCAAGCACGCGAGAGCGCTCAACGCCTTCACCAATCCGCTCACCAATTCCTACAAGCGGCTGATCCCCGGTTTCGAGGCGCCGGTCCTGCTCGCTTATTCTTCGCGAAACCGCTCGGCGTCGTGTCGCATCCCGTTCTCCGCCTCGCCGAACGGCAAGCGGGTGGAAGTGCGTTTTCCCGATCCAGGCGCCAATCCGTATCTCGCTTATGCCTCGATGCTGATGGCCGGCCTGGATGGTATCGAAAACAAGACCCATCCCGGCGATCCGATGGACAAAGACCTATACGCACTGCCGCCGGCAGAGTTGAAGGAAGTACCGACGGTCTGCGGTTCCCTGCGGCAGGCGCTGGAGTCGCTCGATCGTGACCGCACCTTCCTCAAGAAGGGCGGCGTCTTCAACGACGACTTCATTGACAGCTACATCGAACTGAAGATGCAGGACGTCTACCGCTTCGAAATGACGCCGCACCCGATCGAATTCGACATGTACTATTCCTACTGAGGCTGCGAGCTTCGAGAATGGAAAGGGCGCTCCGTGTGGGCGCCCTTTTTGTTTGGAGCCTTGGGTGAATAGCCTCACCGGGCGGCGCCGCTGAACCCCTTCTCCCCTTGCGGGAGAAGGTGGCCGGCGAAGCCGGCCGGATGAGGGGTCGCGCCGCAGGCGCGTTGATCGGTCTCGCCCACAGCGTCGCAGAGCGGGCTCCAACGTGAAGCGCCTCCTCGCGCCCGCGGCGCACCCCTCATCCGGCGCTGCGCGCCACCTTCTCAAGGCGAATGCGGAGCATTCGTCCGCACCCGCAAGGGGAGAAGGGCCGCTCCTTCACGCCGCGATCAGACCCTTCATCGGCGCGACGCCGAGCGTGTCCGGAAACACGGACTGCGTGAGCGTCGCCGCGGAGAGGCCGAGATGGTCGGCCAGCACGCCTTTCAGAACCGCGCGCAGATCGGTCGTCGGCTTCAGGTCGCGCTGCTCGTAGAGATCCGCGGTCTTCAGGCCTGGCCAATCCGCGACGACACGCCCGCCGGCGAGCGCGCCGCCGACGAGGAAGGCGACCGTCGCCGTCCCGTGGTCGGTGCCGACCGTGCCGTTGATATGGGCGGTGCGGCCGAATTCCGTGATCGCGACGACGACCGTGTCGTTCCAGCGCGGGCCAAGCTCGCTCTCGAAGGCGGCGAACGCGCCGTCGAGGCCGCCGAGCAATTGGGCCAGACGTCCCGTCGCGCCGCCCTCGTTGGCGTGGGTGTCCCAGCCGTCGAAGGCGAGCGCGCCGATGCGCGGTCCATCGTCCGCGCTCATCAGGCGCGCGGCGCCCTCGGCGGCCTTGCGCATCGCGAGCGCGACATCGCCGCCGGGCTTCACTCCGTCCATGCCGTGCTGCATGGCCATGCGGTCGGCGTCGAAGCCCGCCTGCAGCGCCTTGGCGAGGGCCGGATCGGCGTGGTTGTAGAGATCGGTCAGCCTCGCGACGAGATCGTCGCTCGGGGTCGCAAGGCCGGAAGGCGCCCAGCCGAGGACCGGCGCCGGGCCGCGCAGCACCAGCGGCGCGATGGCGCCGACCGCCAGCGCGCCCCCTGCCCCGACGCGCTCGCCCGCCGGCAGCGCCGCGACGGCCCGATTGAGCCAGCCGCTCTCGACGTGTCCCGGCGCGAGACCGCTCTCCAGCACGTCCTGGCCGTCGAAGTGCGAGCGCTCGCGATAGGCGGTCGCGGTCGCGTGGACGACCAGCGCCTGCTTGGCCTGGTAAAGCCGCGCGAAATTCGCCATCGCAGGATTGAGGCCGAAAAAGCCGTCGAGGCGCAGCGCCGGATGCGCCCCGCCCCATTCGAGCGCGAGCGCGCCATGGAGGTCCGCATAGTCGGGATCGCCGATCGGCGCGACGGCCGAAAGCCCGTCGAGCGCGCCGCGCAGGATGACGACGACGAAGCGCGGATCGCGCGCGCTGGCGGCGCTCGCCGAACGCGGGATCATCGCCGAGGCGAAGGTCGCCCCGACCGCGCCGGCGAACGCCCGGCGCGTGAGATGAATGCCGAACGCCATCGCTATCTCCTCTGGAATTCCGGCGACAGGATCAACAACGCGTAGGCCTGCTCCTGGCTCTCGGCGCGCTTGATCGCCTCGCGGGTCGCCGGCGAAGCGGCGGGCCCCAAAATCTGCTCGAGCAACACCGGCGGGCTCGGCGCGGTCTTGACCTGCCGCGCGAATTGCGCCGCAAGTTCGACACGCGTCTTCATGCCCTCCGGAGAGGCCCAATCGGCGCTGACGTCACTGAAGCCGTTCGGGCCGCTGGGCTGCCAGAGCGGCATGCCGAGCAGGCTCAGCGCGCCGAGAGCGGGACCGGGATCGCTCGGCTCCCGAGCGAAGGCGCGATAGGCGGCGACCGTCAGCTCCCAGGGATTGCGCATCTTGGTCGGCGGCGCGCGCCAAACGTCCTGATCGAGAACCAGCGCGCGGGCGAGCGCGCCGAGATCGCCGTCGGTCTTGCGGAAAACCTCGGCCAGCCGCGCGACCAACGCGGCGTCGGGGGAATCGGCCACGAAGTGACGTGCGAATTTCCAGGCGATGTGGTTCGCCGTTGCAGGCTCGCGCGCCAAATCGGCGAGCGCCGCCTCGCCCTGGGCGACGCCGTCCTGGGGGTAGAGGCGGCCGAGCAGCCTTCCGGGGCCAGGCTCGTGCGCATTGGCGTTGAACGCGAAGGTTCCCGGCTCGCCAAGCTTGCCCTCGCGCCCGACCAGCGTCCAGCCGGTGAGCATGCGCGCAAGTTCGGTGACGTCGGCCTGCGTATAGCCGGAGCCGACGCCCATCGTGTGCAGTTCGAGGATTTCGCGGCCGAGGTTTTCGTTGAGCCCCGCCTTTCGGTTCTGGCCCGCCCTCGAATCGGGGCCGACGGACTGCGCATTGTCGAGGAAGTTCAGCATCACAGGATGGCGCTCGACCGCGGCGAGCATGTCCGCGAACCGTCCGAGCACGTGCGGGCGGATCGCCTCGCGCTCGAAGGCGCCCGCCGCTGCCCGGCCGATTTCGCTCTTGGACCTGGATACGCAGAAATGGTTGGACCAGAAGGCGGTCAGTCGCTCGACATAGCCGATCGGCGCGGCGCAGGCCTGTTTGAGGCGCGTCTCGGCGTCGGCTCGGAAAAACGCTTGCGCGGGCCGCGGCTCGGCGGGCGGTGGCGTCGCCGCGGGCTCAGCGCGCGGCCGATCCGCGTCCAGAAAAGGCGCGAGGCTCGGCGCCGGCATGCCAAAAGTCGTCGATTTGACAGCTTCTGTGCGGTCCCGTTCCATTTTGCGCCGCAATTGGTCTGCATAGACGGCCTGCAAAATGTCTGACGAGCGCGGCAACGCGGCATCGTCGAGGCTCGCGCCGGCGGGGGTCGCGAGTTCGCCCAGCAAAGCTTGACGAGGGTCCGAGTCTGGCGCCGGCGAATCAAGCCGCGCGCCGAGGCCGAAACGGTTGAACGTGAGGAACCAACTCAAATCAGCGGCCGACATCACCCGCCCCGTCGGTTGCGCTCCCCAGCAAGGATGACTATGCGCCCGCGAATCTGACGGCAACGTGAACAAAATAAACTAAACCCTGGCGCGGCCCTTCGCTTCCGCAGGCCAAAGCCGCTATATTTAACAATGTGACCCAGCAGAGACTTGACCCGATGGCACAGACGCGGCAGCTCCTGATCGTCGACGACGACGCCGATTTGCGGCAGGCCCTCACAGAGCAACTGGCGCTGCATCTTGAATTCAAGGTGACCGAGGCGGCGGACGTCGCCTCCGCTCGCGCCGCGGTCGAAGCCGCTTCGCCCGACCTCATCATCATGGACGTCGGGCTGCCCGATATGGACGGGCGCGAGGCGGTTCGGCTGTTGCGGGCCGCCGGCTTCAAGCGGCCGATCATCATGCTGACCGCGCGCGATTCGGATTCGGACACCGTGATCGGGCTGGAATCGGGGGCCAACGACTACGTTTCCAAGCCGTTCCGCTTCGCGGTGCTGCTCGCGCGCATCCGCGTCCAATTGCGCCAGCACGAGGCGAGCGAGGACGCTGAGTTCCAGATCGGGCCTTACGTATTCCGGCCCGCGACCAAGAACCTCGTCGACGCGAAGGGAACGAAGCTGCGCCTGACGGAAAAGGAAGCGGCGATCTTGCGCTTCCTGCACCGCGCCGAGCGTCAGCCGGTTCCGCGCGAGACGCTGCTGCGCGACGTCTGGGGCTACAACGCCAACGTCACCACCCACACGCTCGAGACGCACATCTATCGCCTGCGCCAAAAGATCGAGGACGATCCGACCGACGCGCGCCTTCTCGTGACCGACGCCGGCGGGTACAAGCTGCTATCCTGAGATGCGCTTGCGGGAGGGGGCGATGAGTCTGGAAGCAGACGTCCGCAGGATGGCGCGCACGCGCCCATTCAGCCTATTGCCTCGCGAAGCGCTGCAGTTGATCGCCTTTTCCTGCACGCGCGCCGTCTTGAAGTCCGGCCAGACCTTGTTCGACGAAGGGGAACTGGCCGACGCCGCCTATTTCGTGCTCTCCGGCACGATCACGCTCGTCGCGCAGGGCGCCGAGCGGCGCGTCGAACCCAACGGATTGATCGGCGAGACGGCGCTGGTCGCCGACGTCGTGCGCCGCGCCACCGCGCGCGCCGCCGTGGATGTCGTCACGCTCCGCATCCCGCGGGACGTTTTCCAGCGCGTGCTGTCCGAGTTTCCAGAAGCCGCGGCGAAGATCCGCGCCGAAGCGCTGGCCCGCTCGCACAAGCTGCTGGACGAACTCGAAGCCGTGCGCGCGCGGGCCTTCGATCACTAGCCTCTTATGTTCGCCGTCAAGAAGTAAGCGCGGGCGGGCGACGCGGCGGCGGCGTAGGCGGAACGCGGCGCGACGAATTCCGGTCCCCGCACGCCGCCGTGCCGCGACTCAGAGAGGCCGGCGGCCGTCTGCGCAGGGCGAAGCGCATTGAAGCCCGCCAGCGCGAGCACCGCCAGCCCGACAACGAGCGAAAGGGAAAACTGCCGGCGCGCGGCGGCAGGATCCATGCGGTAGGCGATTTCGTCGGCCTCGAGGCGAATCGGGTTTGACATGGACCGCTCCAGCAGCTTGTCTCGTACCGACGGTTACGGTCTGTCTGGCGGTCGACGCCGGAGGCGCCTTTTAGGGGGAACCGACCGGGAAAGCGATCCGCCATGACAGAATCCGAGACCCGCCTTCCTTTCGCCGCGATGCGCGCCCCGAGCGGCGCCGACATCGAGGCGCTGGCGGAAGCCGCTTTCGGGCAACTGCCCGCTTCGTTCCGGGGGCTCTGCGACGGGCTGGTGATCCAGGTGGTCGACTTTCCCGACGACGAAACGCTCGACGAAATGGGGGTGGAGAGCGAATTCGACCTGCTCGGTCTTTTCCGCGGCCGCGGCCTGCCTGACCGGCCCGCGGTCGAAGAGACGGGCGCGATGCCCAATATGATCTGGCTCTATCGCCGCCCGCTGCTGGATTTCTGGTGCGAGGGGGAGGACACGCTCGGCGCGGTCGTCACTCACGTCCTGGTGCACGAAATCGGCCATCATTTCGGCCTATCCGACGCGGATATGGAGGGGATCGAAGCCGCCGCAGGCTGATGCTACGGGCGGCGCCCTTCACAAGGGCGTCATGGTGGCTGTAGAGTATACATGTTGTCGGATTCGGTCCGACGGCCCGCTAGCTGCAGAATGGAGCGTCTTGTTGACGATTCACGTTCATGCGGAATCGCCGGAGGCGTGTCCGGCCTTGGTGCTCAACGCGGATTTTCGTCCGCTGAGCTATTACCCCCTCTCGGTCTGGTGCTGGCAAGACGCCATCAAGGCGGTGTTCCTCGACCGCGTGAACATCGTCTCGGAATACGACACGCTGGTCCGCAGCCCCTCGTTCGAGATGCGGTTGCCCTCGGTCGTCTCGCTCAAGAGCTACGTCAAGCCGTCCCGTTTCCCCGCCTTCACCCGCTTCAACGTCTTCCTGCGGGACCGTTTCACCTGCCAATATTGCGGCGAACGCGAGGATCTCACCTTCGACCATGTCATTCCGCGCTCGAAAGGCGGCGTGACGAGCTGGGAGAACGTGGTTGCGGCCTGCTCGGCGTGCAACCTCAGGAAGGCGGACATGCTGCCCTCGGTCGCGCGCATGTGGCCGGCATGCGAGCCCTATCAGCCGTCGGTGCACGACCTGCACCAGAACGGCAGGCTGTTCCCGCCCAATTATCTACACAGCTCGTGGATGGACTATCTCTATTGGGATAGCGAACTCGAGCCGTAGCCGCCGGCGCTGTTTTCGCGAGCCTTTGAAGCCGGCGTGTCCGGTCATCCACGCGCCGCCGCCTCATCGAGACCTTCCGAGCTGGCCCACAGGGACAAGCCCAGTCATAACGGTCCGTATCGCAAGCGTTTCGTTGCTTGCGCGAAGCTCGGACGCGCTTCGCTCCGTAATGTTGGAGGCGACTTTGAACGAGGGATTAAGGGTATAATTTCACAAGAGCGTCATAGTTCATTTGTCGCTGGTTGATTCAGTGAAATTTTACTCCCCTCGCGTTGATTGCGGCGTGCATTCGCCAATCACGAGAACACGATGACCGTCCCGGCTTCCAGCGAGCCCAAAAAGTTCGCGCCTATTTTCGAGCCGAAGGACATTGCCGATTTGCGCCGGCGCTGGCGCGTCGCGCGCCCCAACACCGACGGTCTGCCCCCCTACGAGGAGCTTCTGCTCGGCAATCTCGGCAAGATCGACGACAACATCGTCCTGCTGACGCGCAACTCCGGAGACTGGTCGATCCAACGCATCGGCCGCAAGCTGGAGCAATGGCTGGAAGGCGCCGAGCGCAACGCGCACCTTTCACAGCTCGCGCCGGATTTCGCCTGGGCGCTCACGAACGCCGCTCAGTGCGCCGTGCGCAATTCCGCTCCGAACCTCGCCGAGGCTTATTTCGCCCGCGAGGGCCATGTGCAGTGCTACGACATACTCGCGCTTCCCCTCGCCAATCGATGGGGACCGCCCTTCGTCGCCGTCTACATGGGCGAGCGGGGACCGCGCTACAGCCTCGTCGACGCGGTCTTCCATTCCAGCGACGAGGGCGTGATCGCTCTCGCCGTGATCCGCGACGAAGGCGGCCGGCCGATCGATTTCCAGATCATCGACCTCAACGCCAGCGCGACGAAGCTGCTGGGCCACAGCGCCGACAAGCTGCGATGGCGGCGCCTGGGCGAGGGGCAGCACGCGTTCAGCGAAGAGCTGGTGATGCATCATCTCTACCATCTGCTCGAAGGAGGGGGCCAGGAGCGGTTCGAGATCACCACCCAGTCGCGCGGCGCGACGACCCATGTCGCCGTCAGCCTGACGCTGATGGGTGATCTCATTTGCGCCTCGCTCACCGACGTCACCGCGCTGAAGATGCGGGAAGAATCCTACCGGCTGCTGTTCGACTCCAACCCCATGCCGATGTGGATCGTCGACACGCAGACGCAGCGCTTTCTCGCCGTCAACGACGCCGCCGTCGCCCATTACGGCTATTCGCGCGAGCGGTTCCTCTCAATGTCGGCGGAGCAGATCTGTCGCGGCGACATGCTGAACGACGCCTGTTGCATGCCTTCCGACTCGGCCAAGCCGGTGCAATCCAATGCGAGTTGCCGGCATGTGCGCGCCGACGGGGGCGAAATCGAAGTGCTTATGTTCGCGCGCAAAGTGGTCTACGCCGAGCGGGCGGCCCAACTGGTGGCGGCGGTCGATGTGACCGAGCGGAAGCGCTTCGAGGCCGAGGTCGCCTATCTCGCCCATCACGATGCGCTAACCGGCCTGCGCAACCGCGCCTTTTTCTGCGACCACCTCGCAACCACCTTGGACATCCGCGGCTGCACCAAGGAGCCCCTG
>DASXGX010000002.1:0-54369 GCA_036488815.1 Roseiarcus sp. | reverse complement strand
GGCTTGAAGCCGATGTCGAAGCCGGCGAGGTCGCGATAGTCGCGCAACGCGCGCAGCATCGTCAGGCTCACCGGCAGGGTCGCGTTGACGTCCTCCTTGCCGGTGGAGGTCTTGATGAAGTCGGCGCCGGCCTGCATCGCGACCATGCTCGCCGCGTAGACGTTGCGCAGGGTCTTGAGATCGCCGGTGGCGAGGATGGCCTTGAGATGCGCCGAGCCGCAGGCTTCGCGCATCGCCTTCACTTCGTCGTAGAGCGCGGTCCATTCGCGATCGAGGACGTGCGCGCGCGTGACGACGATGTCGATCTCGGCCGCGCCTTCGCCCACCGCATAATCGATTTCGGCGAGGCGCTGCTTGAGCGGCGTCAGGCCGGCGGGAAAGCCGGTCGCAACGGAAGCGACCGGAATGCCGGAGCCTTTGAGCGCCTTCACCGCGGGCCCCACCATCGTCGGATAGACGCAGACCGCCCCGACCGTCGGCGGCGCATCGGTCAGGCCGAGCGCTTCGAGAAGATCTTCGTCGAGCGGCTGGCGCGCCTTGGCGCAGAGGCGATGCACGCGGCCCGGCGTGTCGTCGCCCGCGAGGGTCGTCAGATCGAGGCAGGCGATCGCCTGGACGAGCCAGGCCGCCTGGAATTCCTTCTTCACCGAGCGGCGCGCGGTCAGCGTCGTGGTGCGGCGCTCGACGGCGCTCGAATTGACGCCGACGGATTCGAACCAGGAGACGTCGAGGCCCGTCCCCTCATTGCGGGGGCGGTTGTGTCCCGCGGTCGGCGCGGCCGATGGGGCTAGGCTGATTTCGTTCACGGCGACCTCCGCTCGATGTTAGGATCATAACATCGGTGTTAGGATTGTCAAAGCAAGATCGGCGACCGATTGATTCAGGCCGTCCTGTTCGTCCTCCCCGCGAGCGTCACCCGCGGTGCTGCCGCGTCAGCGGTTAGACTCCAATAGCATTGCGGGCTCGAGGGTTGGGGGCTCTACGTCGACCGTCTGGCAGACACGGTCGCGCCCGTGCTGCTTGGCGCGATACAAAGCTCGGTCGGCGGCCTCCAAGAGGTCTCCGGCTGTCATTCGTTCGGCGTCCGGCGTCAACGCGGCGACCCCAAGGCTGATTGTGACGAAGCCGTTCGGCCGCTTGGCATGTTCCAGTTGCAGGCCGCGCACCGCCATCAGCAGGCGCCCGGCGACCGCATCCGCCGCGCGGGCGCTCGTATTGGGCAGTAGAACGGCGAATTCTTCGCCGCCATAACGGCCGACCACGTCGTGCGGCCGGCACGTCGTCAGAAACACATTGGCGAGCGCACGCAGGCACTTGTCACCTGCCGGATGGCCATAAAGGTCGTTGTAGGTCTTGAAGTCGTCGGCATCGATCATGATTAACGAAAGGTTGCGGCCGTTTTTGGCCGCCCGGTCGAAATGCCGATGCAGACTCTCGTCGAAATGCCGCCGGTTGGCGAGGCCGGTTAGGAAATCGCTGCGCGCAGCCTCGCGATGGCGGGCGTCGGAGAGCTCCTTGCTCAAGGCGATCAGCCCGAAGGCGAGCAGGATCGTGAAGACGAGCGCGCCGATCATGGTCGGCACTATGCCTGGTATGGCGTTGAACGAGGCGTTGCCGTGGTGCGGGTGTAATAGAGGTGAGATCGCGCGCCACAAGTTCGTCAAGGCCTGGAAGCCAAACAACAGCAGCAGCCAAGCGCGGACCCTGAGCGACCCCTCCCGCATCAGCCAGATTTCTCGCACCGTCACCAGGATCTGCGCCACGATCATCAGCTCGCCGACGCTGATCCGCAGATCGATGTTGTTGCGAAAGGCGGGGATGAGGCACAGCGCCAGCCAGATCGCCATCGGCGCGGCGAGGAGGTCGAGGCGGATCGGGCGTAGGCGCAGAACCCGGCAGGCCGACCAGGCCAGGCCATAAGAGAGGAACACCAGCGCATTGCACAAAGCGACCGCGGGCAGAAAAGGCAGAGTCACCCGGCTTAACATGCCGAGACAGAACACTAAGAAGGCTGCCGCCATCCACAGCACGACCTTCTGGCTCCGGTCCTGCAACCAGATCGGCACGCAGGCGGCCCCCAGCAGCGACACCACCAGAAGCATGGCGAGCAATAGCGTCTTGGGGTCGAGGTCCATCAGGCATCTTCAGCGCGAGCAGTCCGATCCTGGACCTAAACCGACTTTATCAGTTCGTCGCCCGCGCTCGGACCGCCCCTGACGATCTCGGTAAATATATCGTCTTCTCGAGCGCCGGGGAGAAGGCGCGCGGTGAAGAGGCGCACATGCCTTAAGCCTCCGCGGCCGCGAAAATCCCCTCGTCCAGCACGATCTCGCGCTCGAACTCGACCGGGCCTGTCATCAGCACGTGGTCGTCCGCGCGCCACTCGATCGTCAATTCGCCGCCCGGCAGACGGATGCGCGCCTTGCGGCCGGTCAGGCCGAGCCGCGCGCCGGCGACCAGCGTCGCGCAGGCGGCCGAGCCGCAGGCGAGCGTGGCGCCGACGCCGCGCTCCCAGACCCGGAGCTTGACGGCGTCGGGCGCTTCGACTTCGGCGAAAGAGATGTTGGCCTTGTCAGGGAACAGCGGGTGAGTCTCGAAACGCGGCCCGACCGCCTCGAGCGGGATCGACGCGACGTCCTCGACCCAGAAGACCGCATGGGGATTGCCCATATTGACGACGCTCGCCGGCCCATAGTTCGGCCCGCCGGGCAATTCGACGGCGACGCGGGTCGTGTCGGCGACTTCGCGCGCCAGCGGAATGTCGCGCCAACCGAGGCACGGCGCGCCCATGTCGACCCGATAGCTCCACTCGCCGAGCCGCTCGCAGGCGATGAGCCCCGCCGCCGTCTCGACCGTCATCGCCGCCAGGCCCGTCTCCCTGGCGAGGCGATCGGCGACGCAGCGCGTGCCGTTGCCGCAGGCGCCCGCTTCGCTGCCGTCGTTGTTCAAGATCCGCACGAAGGCGAGCGTTCCCGCGCGCTTCGGGTCGCCGAGGACCATCAACTGGTCGAAGTCGAGTCCGCGCGCGCGGTGGATGGCCCGCGCCTCCTCGGGAGTCGGCATGGGCGCGCCGCCGCGCAAGTCGAGCGTCAGGATCTTGTTGCCGGCGCCGTTCATCCGCGCGACGCGGCGGCCGACGAGAGAGCTCGGGACGGTGGAAATGGTCGGGTCTCCTGGCATCAAGCGGGAAGGGCGGCCTTACCCCGTTCCCCCGCGGCTGTCGATCACGCGCGCGCCGAGCCGGGTCAAGGCGCCGCGAAGCTCTTCGTCCTCGATCTTCGCGGCGAGCGTCGCGGCCGTGGCGCTGGCGTGGGCGCTGGGCGGCGGAACTGCGCGGCGCGGCTTCCTCAGCTCCGCCAGCGGGCCCTGCCGGAAGGCGACCTTGCCGATGCAGCGCCAGCCGAGATGGGCGTTCACGCGCTCGACGATGACGGGGCTCGCGTGTTGCGCTTCGAGCGCGAAGGCGCCGTCGATGCGCAGGACGAGCGTCGCCGGCGCGGCTTCGTCGATCGCGCGCTTGGCGCCGCGCGGCGGCCATTGGATCTGGATCGGCCGGGCAAAGCGCGCGATCGACGCGCCGACGATGTCGGGCCAGTCGGTGAGCAGGCTCATTTCGCCGAGGCCGCGCGCGGCAAGCGTCGGCTCGACGACGCCGCCGAGCAGCGAGCCGAGCTGCGCCGCGAAGCGCGTCTTCTGGCCGGCGGGTTTCATCGTCGCGCGACCAAGGTTAGCATCCCCTGCATGAACGACAGTCTAGCCCCTCGCGCCCCCGCTTTGAAGCCGGATGATATCGCCCCGCGCGTGCTCGCCTGGTGGGACGTCCACCGCCGCGAGTTGCCGTGGCGGGCGCGCGCCGGGGAAAAGCCGGACCCTTATCGCGTTTGGCTGTCGGAAATCCTGCTGCAGCAGACGACCGCCGCAGCGGCGGCGCCCTATTTTCTGAAATTCGCGGGCAAGTGGCCGCGCGTCGAGGCGCTCGCCGAGGCTCCGCTCGAGGAGATCATGGGGGCCTTCGCCGGGCTCGGTTACTATTCCCGCGCGCGCAATCTGCACGCCTGCGCTCAGGAAGTGGCGCGGCGCGGCGGCCGCTTTCCCCAGACCGAAGCGGAGCTTCGCGCCCTGCCTGGCCTCGGCGCCTACACGGCAGCGGCGGTCGCGGCGATCGCCTTCGACGCCAAGGCGGCGCCGGTCGACGGCAATATCGCGCGCATCTTGTCCCGGCTCTACGCAGTCGAAGCGCCGATCGGTTCCGCGCGCCGCCAGATCGCCGAGGCCGCGGCTTTGCTCACGCCGGCGGATCGTGCGGGCGACTATGCACAGGCGCTGATGGACATTGGCGCGACGATCTGCCGCCCGCGCAATCCCGATTGTCCCGCCTGTCCGCTGCAGGAGGGGTGCGCGGCCTTGGCCCTGGGCGAGCCCGCCGCCTTTCCCCGCAAAAACGCCGTCAAGGCGAAGCCGATCCGCCTCGGCGCGGCTTTCTTCGCGCGGCGCGCCGACGGGGCGATTCTCGCGCGCCGGCGCCCGCCCAAGGGTCTGCTCGGATCTACCCTGGAACTGCCGGGAGGTCCGTGGCGCGTCGGAGAGCCGGCGCCCGGCGTCGAAGACGCGCCTTTTCCGGCAGCGTGGCGACAAGCGCCGGGGCTCGTCGAACAGGTCTTCACGCATTTCACGTTGCGGCTGACGCTCTACGTGGCTGAGGTCGGCGGCGCACCGCAGCAGTTCGAAGGCGCGATATGGGTCGCGCTGGAAGACGCGGCAAGCGCGGGCTTCTCCAGCGTCATGCTTAAGGCGCTCGCTCATGCGGGCCGGTTCGCTGACGTTGGGAAGGGATAGGGCGGCGCCCACTGTCATGCCCGCGAAAAAAGTGGCTTGTCCCGGCCACCCACGCGGCGCCGCTTATCGAAGCGCTCCCGCAACGCGCAAACGGACCGGCGTGGATGGCCGGGACGAGCCCGGCAAGACGGGTAGGGACGCGCGCCCTGGCCGGCGCCTACCGCTCCAAGCCGTCGTTCACATTCACGACCGCGCATTTCGCGGCGCTGCTGCCGGCGCACAAGGCGAGCGCGTCGGTCTTCGCCTGCTCCGCCGTCCGCCGGCCGGTCGCCCAGCCGAAGCGCGTTCCAGGCCCGACCGCGAACGCCTTGTTGGAGCCGCTCAAGACATAGTCGGCGAAGGCGTGGCGGCCGCGCGCGTCGAGGTTCGTCGGCGGCGGGACGTCGGCGAGCGCGATCGGGACGGGACGTGGCGCGAGGCCGTTCTTGGCGAGGAACGCGTCGACGATCGGCGACCAGACAGGAATGCCCTTGGCGCTGAAAAGCTTATGTCCGTCGTCGCCGAACACCGGGGTGCGAACCAGCGTCGGCTTCGCCCCGCCGCGCGTGAAGGCTTCGCTCAGGCGGTCGACCAAAGCAGGCCCGAAGAAGTGGTCGTTTGCCGCCGAGACCCAAAGCAACGGCACGCGCGAGGTCCTGCCGTATTGCGTGAAGGCGTCGACGAGACGGCTGTCGCCGCAAACCGTGTCGGGGCTGCTCGAGCCGCGCCCCGGCGCGAAGCTGATCGCGGCGGCGAGATCGCGCGGCGCGTCGGCGGTGAGCGCCACGGTCGCGAAGGCGCCGGCCGATACGCCGACGCTGATCCAGCCGCCCTTGCGGACATAGGGCTCAGTCTGCATGAAGCGCGCGACGGCGGCGATGTCCTCGGCCCCGGCGCGGCCCGCCTTGGCGTAGTCGGGATCGGCGCAGGAGCCGTAGTTCTCCGCCCAGCCGCCCTCAGACTGGCCATAGCCGCGCCGCATGAAGGCGACGGCGACAAAGCCGCGCCGCGCGAATTCGCGCGCTTGCGCCGAGAGCCCGTTGGGAGACATGGCGGCGCGGTCGTCGCCGTCTCGCGGCGAGCCATGGTTGAGAACCGCGAGCGGATGGGTCAACGGATCGTCGGGGCGGAGCACCAGCGCTTCGAGTTCGAACGTCTTGGCGCCGCCGGCTTCGGAGATCATGGCGGGGATTCGCAGCGTCTCCTGGCGCAGCCCCTCGGCAAGGCTCGGCCCCGCCGTCGCGAGAACGACGACGAGCGCCGCCAAACGCATACCCCACCGCAATGTCGTCATCATCGATTCCCACCCAAGGCGGCCCGTGGGGGTCCTGATAGGGGGCGACTTGCCGGGAGGCAACCGCGGCTCGCGATTGTCATGGCCTGGGAAAGCAGGCATCAGGACCGCGCGCCGGCGCTTGGCGCGCGCGGCGCGACGTGCAAGCATGCAAAGTAAAGGGCCGTCGCGGTCCGAATTTTGCTGGCTACGGCGAAGGGCTGGTTGCGGCCAAGGGGAAGGGGTGTCCGGGAACATGCTCAATCAGACGGCGGCCGACGGCGGGCCCTATCTGTCGCTGCGGGGCGTGACCAAGCAATTCCCCGGCTGCCTCGCCAACGACCATGTCGATCTGATGGTCGGCCGCAACGAGATTCACGCGCTTCTCGGCGAGAACGGCGCCGGCAAGAGCACCCTCGTCAAAATCATCTACGGCGTCCTTCGTCCCGACGAGGGCGAGATCGTATGGCGCGGCGAGAAGGTGACGGTGCAGAGTCCGGCGCACGCCCGCCGTCTCGGCATCGGCATGGTGTTCCAGCACTTCTCGCTGTTCGAATCGCTCACCGTCGCCGAGAACGTCGCGCTGGGCATGAACGATCCCAAGGACCGCGCCAACTTGCGCGAGCGCATCGTCGACATTTCGCAGCGCTACGGCCTGCCGCTGAGCCCCGATCAGACCGTGCACGATCTCTCGGTCGGCGAGCGCCAGCGCATCGAAATCGTGCGCTGCCTGCTGCAGAACCCGAAGCTCCTGATCATGGACGAGCCGACCTCGGTGCTGACGCCGCAGGAGGTCGAAAAGCTGTTCGCGACATTGCGTCGTCTCGCCTCGGAGGGATGCTCGATCCTCTACATCAGTCACAAGCTGGAGGAGATCCGCGCGCTGTGCGGCGCCGCGACGATCATGCGCCTCGGGCGCGTCGTCGCGCATTGCACGCCGAGCGAAAAGAGCGCCAAGGAACTCGCCGAGCTGATGATCAACGCCGAGCTCGATCCGCCCGAGCGCAGCCGCCGCGTCGTCGCGAAGGACGCCAAACCGAAGCTCGTCGTCGACAGGCTCACGATCAAGTCGCCGCATCCGTTCGGGACCGATCTCAAGGAGATCGGCTTTTCGGTCTATCCCGGCGAAATCGTCGGCGTCGCCGGCATCGCCGGCAACGGACAGACCGAGCTGATGGACGCTTTGTCCGGCGAGGTTCCCTCGGGAGCGCCCGAGCGCATCCTGCTCGACGGCGTCGCGATCGGCCATTCCGGCCCGCAGCAGCGGCGCGCGCTCGGCGGCTGCTTCGTACCCGAGGAGCGCAACGGACACGGCGCCATCGGCGCGATGACGCTGAGCGAGAACGCCTTCCTCACCGCTTCCGCGCGGCGCTCGCTGGCGCGCTTCGGCTTCGTCAGTCAGGCCCGCACTGTCGATTTCGCGCGCCAGATCATTCGCGGCTTCGACGTGCGTACGACCGGGCCGAAGGCGCAGGCGCGCTCGCTGTCGGGCGGCAATCTGCAGAAGTTTCTGATCGGCCGCGAGGTGATGCAGGCGCCGATGCTGCTCGTCATCAACCAGCCGACCTGGGGCGTCGACGCCGGCGCCGCAGCGGCGATTTATCGCGCGCTCGCCGAGCTTGCCGAAAAAGGCGCCGCCGTGCTCATCATCTCGCAAGACCTCGACGAGATCTTCCTCGTCTGCGATCGGGTCGCGGTGATCGCCGGCGGGCGGCTGTCGCCGCCGATCCCGGTCAAGCAGGCGACGATCGAGCAGATCGGTCTTGTCATGAGCGGCGCCGCGGCGAAGAGCGAGGACGGCGCCTCGGTCAGGGAGCATGCTTAAGGCGATGAGGTTCGTTCCGCGCGGCCAAGTCTCGACATTTTGGACCTACGCCTCGCCCGTGCTGGCGATCGTGCTGACCATTCTCAGCACCGGCGTCATCTTCTGGGCGATGGGGCAGGCGCCCGGACCGGCCGCCTACACTTTTCTCGTCGCGCCGCTGGTGCAGGCCGGCGGTCTCTCCGCGCTCGCCGTCAAGGCGGCTCCGCTCATCATGATGGGGGCGGGGCTCGCGCTCTGCTATCGCGCTTCGGTGTGGAACATCGGCGCGGAGGGGCAATTCACCATCGGCGCGATCTTCGCCGGCGGTTTCGCGCTCGCTTTTCCCGACATGCCGGGCTGGTTGCTCTATCCCGGAACGATCATGGCGGGCTTGATCGGCGGCGCCCTGATGGCGGGGCTGGTCGCGTTCCTTCGCACCGAATTCAACGTCAACGAGATCCTCTCCAGCCTGATGCTGACCTATGTCGCGCAGTTCCTGCTGATCTATCTCGTCACCGGCCCCTGGAAGGACCCGCAGGGCTTCGGCTTCCCGCAGACCGCGATGTTCTCGGAGGGCGCAACGACGCCGATCCTGATCGAGGGCACGGGCGTGCACCTCGGCTGCCTGGCGGCGCCGCTCGCCGCAATCGCCATTTGGGCGCTGATGTCGAAGTCGACGCTCGGCTTTCAGTTGCGGGTCGTCGGCGAAGCGCCCCGCGCGGCGCGCTTCGCCGGCTTCAGCGAGCGCAGGCTCGTCTGGGTGGCGCTGCTGACGAGCGGCGCGCTCGCCGGCCTTGCCGGCATGTTCGAGGTGACGGGACCGATCGGTCAGCTCACCACGCAAATCTCGCCAGGCTACGGCTTCACGGCCGTGATCGTCGCCTTTCTCGGCCGCCTGCATCCCATCGGCGCGATCTTCGCCGGCCTGCTGCTGGCGCTGTCCTATCTCGGCGGCGATGCGGCGCAGATCGATCTCGGTCTGCCGAATGCCGTCACCGGAATCTTCCAGGGCATCCTGCTGTTCCTTCTGCTCGCCTGCGATATCCTGATCCTCTACCGCTTTCAGCTCGCGAGCCCGCGCGCGAAGGCCATCGGAGCGGCCGAATGAATTTCTTCCTCACCAGTTTCTTCGTCAGCGTGATGGCCTCCTCGACGCCGCTGCTGCTCGCGGCGACCGGCGAATTGGTGACGGAACGGTCGGGCGTCCTCAATCTCGGCGTCGAGGGGATGATGCTGGTCGGCGCCGTCACCGGCTTCGTCGCCGGCGATCTCTCGGGCAGCGTCACGCTCGGCCTCCTGGCGGCGATTCTGGGCGGGGTGGCGCTGTCGGCGGTGTTCGCTTTTCTGACGCTCACGCTGCTTTGCAACCAGACCGCCGCCGGGCTCGCGCTGACGATCTTCGGCCGCGGCTTCAGCTCCCTCGTCGGCGCCGCATTCGTTGGCATCAAGGGTCCCGAACTCGTCAAGCTCGACGTGCCGGGCCTTTCCCATATTCCGTTTTTTGGCCCGGTGCTGTTCGGACAGGACGCGCTCGTCTACTTCTCTTTCGTGATGCTCGCGGTCGTCGCCTGGTTCCTCTACCGCACCCATGCGGGCCTGGTGCTGCGCTCGGTCGGCGACTCGCACGACGCCGCGCACGCCATCGGCTATTCGGTCGGGGGCATCCGGCTCGGCGCCGTTCTGTTCGGCGGCGCGATGGCGGGCCTGGCGGGTGGCTATATGTCGCTCGCCTACAGCCCCATGTGGGCCGAGAACCTGACCGCCGGGCGCGGCTGGATCGCGCTTGCGCTCGTCGTGTTCGCGACGTGGCGTCCGGCCTGGCTGCTCGGCGGCGCCTATCTCTTCGGCGCGATCATGTACCTCTCGCTCTATGTGCAGGGGATCGGCGTCGCGATCCCGTCGCCGTTCATTTCCGCGCTGCCCTACATCGTCACCGTGGTGGTGCTGGCGGTCATATCGCGCGACCGCCGCCGCGTTCGGCTCAACCAGCCCGCCTGCCTCGGCAGACCGTTCTACGCGGGCGCCTGATGGCTTCGAGGATCTGATCACTATGCAGGCGCCGCGTCCATCGAACAGGCGCCTGTCGGGGACGGAAGCGCCGCCGTGCGCGCGACGGTCTGGCCTGAGCCTTGCTTGCCGATGCGGCAATCGTCGATCGATTTCAGCGCGATAGGCAATCGCGGCGCGCGGGTTTATGAATACCAGGGGCAAAAAAGGAGAAGGGCCATGGATCGTCGTACATTCAACAAGCTGCTAGGCGCGGGGCTCGCCACGGCGGCGACGCCGTTGGCGCTCGGGGGGGCGCGCGCAGCCGAGCCGCTGAAGGTCGGTTTCGTCTATCTCGGCCCGGTCGGCGACTTCGGCTGGACGTTCCAGCACGATGTCGCGCGCAAGGAGGTCGAGGAGCATTTCAAGGGCGCGGTGAAGACGGCCTATGTCGAGAACGTCCCCGAGGGGCCCGACTCCGAGCACGTGATCTCCGACCTTGCCGCCAAGGGCAACAAGCTGATCTTCACCACGTCGTTCGGCTACATGAACTACACCGTGAACGCCGCCAAGAAATTTCCGGCCGTCAAGTTCGAGCATTGCACCGGCTACAAGCGCGCGCCGAATCTCTCGACCTACAACATCCGCTTCTACGAAGGCCGTTTCGTCCAGGGCGTGATCGCCGGCAAACTGTCGAAATCCGGCGTCGCCGGCTACGTCGGCTCGATCGCGGTGCCGGAAGTCGTGCAGGGCATGAACGCGTTCATCCTGGGTATGCGCAGCGTCAATCCGAACGCGAAACTGAAGTTCATCCTGATCAATTCCTGGTACGACCCGGGCAAGGAGGGCGACGCCGCCAAAGCGCTGATCGACCAAGGCTGCGACATCATCACCCAGCACACCGACTCGCCGACGCCCTTGCAGGTCGCCGAAAGCCGCGGCGTGCTCGCCTTCGGCGAGGCGACCGACATGGCGCGGTTCGCGCCCAAGTCCGAGCTCACGGCCAACGTCAACGTCTGGAGCCCCTATTACATCAAGCGCGTCCAGGCCGTTATCGACGGCACATGGAAGAGCGAAGACGTCTGGGGCGGCTTCAGCACGGGCATGTTGAAAATGTCGCCGTTCTCCAACATGCCGGACGACGTGAAGGCGCTTGCCCAGCAGACGGTCGACGAAATCTCCTCAGGCAAGCAGAAGATCTTCGTCGGCCCGCTGGTCGATCAAAGCGGCGCGACCAAGCTGCCGGCCGGCCAGGTGATGGACGACGGCACGCTCGCCAGCTTGCAGTGGCTGGTGCAGGGGATCGAGGGCAAGCTGAGCTGAGGCTCCGCACGATCGCGCCCCCGTCTTGGCCGGGCTTGTCCCACGGCTGTCCGGTTCATGTCATCGCCAAGTGGAGTTCGAGTTGGCGAGAGTCGCGGGGTGGCGGGGGATGGTTGTGACGGAGTCGAGCGGCGTCGCGCCGGTGCATGAGATTGGCGCGCACGAGTCGAACCAGCTCGAGGAAGCCGTGGTTTGCTTTCGTGATCTCTTGCAGCGCGCGCAGCAGCAGGAAGGCGATCAGCGCGACGGCGAGTTGCGTGCGCACGGCGTTCTCGGAGCGGCCGAGGAATTTGGTGATCTTCAGCGTTTGCTTCATCACGCGGAAGAACAGCTCGATCCGCCAGCGGCGCTTGTAGAGGTCGGCGATCTCCTGGGCGGGGGCGTCGAGATCGTTGGAGAGAATGCGCAGCCGCTTGCCGGTTTCGGTCTCGACGACGATTTCGCGCACCGCGTCCCGCATCGGATTTTTGCGATTGGCGGCCTGGCGGGCGGGTAGAAACCCGATGCGGTCGCTCAACACGTCTGAGCCTTCCGCCAACGGCATGGTCTTGGCGTCGCTCAGCGGCGTGTTGGCCTTGAAGCGGGTCACGAGGCGGCAGCCCGCCGCGTCGAGCCGCGCCCACCAGGAAAAATCGTAGTAGCCGAGGTCGAAAACGTAGGTCGCGCCCGCTTCGATCGGCATCGCCTTGGCGGCGGTGATGTCGTTGACGTTGGCCGCGGTCACCGCGTGATAGACCGGGCGGCCGAGGTCGGGATCGTAGATCACATGCGCCTTGGCGCCGAAGACGTCGCTGGAGAAGCGCGCCCATTGCGCGCCGGCCCCGGCGAGCCGCAGGCTCGTCGAATCGATCAGGCGCACCGCGTCGCCCATCTTGCGGCGAAAGCCCCGCGAGGAGGTGGCCAGCATGTGCGCGAACAGCTTGGCGAAGACGCGCGGATCGCGGTCGCGATTGGCGTCGGCGAGCGTCGACCGCTTGGGCGCGCTGGCGCCCACGTGATAGAGCCGGGCCTGATGGCTCGCCATCACCGCTTCGACTTCGCGCAGCGAGGACGCGCCGCAGAACTGGGCGAACAGCAGCGCCAGGAACTGATGCCGCGTCGTGAAGCGCCGCACCGTCTCGTCGGTTCCGAATTCGTCGACCAATTTGTCGAAGGTCGCCCACGGAACCAGTTTGAGCAGGTCGTGGAAGACGCTATTGATATGGCGCACGGCGTTGATCCTTTTTCGTGTCCAAGTGAGTCGCGAAACTCTGGATACGAGTAGAATCAATGTCGTGCGCCACCTCAAGCAAAACCTCTGCCGGACAGCCGTGGGCTTGTCCCGGCCATGACGGGCTGCGGAATGTTTACGACGCCTTGGCCGCCCAAAAGTCCCGCTGCAATTGCGCCGCCTCGTCGGCGAGTAGCGGGCCGATCACCTCGACCTTGCGTTGCCCGGCTTCGAACACGACGCGGCAGGGCAGGTCGAGCGTCGGATTCTCCTCATGCGCTCCCGTCATGTCCTTGAGGCTCCGCTCGCTCTGGCCATAGACGACGCGGCCGATGCCGGCCCAGTACATCGCGCCCGAGCACATCGCGCAGGGCTCCGCCGACGTATAGAGCGTGCACCCGGCGAGGAACTTCGCGCCATGAGTCTTCGACGCCCAGGTGGCGAGCAGCCGTTCGGCGTGCGCCGTCATGTCGCCGCCTTCGGAAGAAAAGCCGTTGCCCTGCTCGCGCAGAACCTCGCCGCTCGGCCCAACCAGAATCGAACCGAAGGGATGATCGCCGTTGTCGCGCGAGCGCCGCGCGACGTCGAACGAGCGTCTGAGGAAGGCCTCGTGATCGAGCTCCGGCAGCGGGGGGCTCGTCGTCCCTTCTTTTGAATTCATCGCTTCGCCCCCTTGTGTCGTGGCCTTGTCCGCGCGCTTTCATAAGCGTCAGCTGGGCGGCCGGAAAGCCATTCCCGCAGCTTTCGGGGCGCCCGCTTCGCTTTTCGCGTCATGGCCCGGCGCCGCGTGGGTGGCCGGGTCAAGCCCGGCCATGACGGCGTTGAGACAAAGGGCGCCTTGCCGCGTTCTCGCGTCTTGGCCCGGCGCCGTGTGGGGGGCCGGTTCAAACCCGGCCAGGACGGCGACGGACCGGCCCCCCGCGTCTTGGCCGGGCTTGACCCGGCCATCCACGCCGAGCCGACATGCTGGCGGATGGCGTTTCAACGCGCCCTATGCGTATATTATCCTGATGCTCGGCGGGTGGGTCTACATCATGACGAACCGGCCAAACGGCACGCTCTACACCGGCGTGACGAACAACATCGCTCGTCGAGCTTTCGAACACAGGGCGGCGCTCGTCGAAGGCTTCACCAAACGCTATGGCCTGAAGCGCCTCGTCTATATGGAGCGCTACGAGGACATCGCGAACGCCATCCAGCGTGAGCGCAACATGAAACATTGGCCGCGCGCCTGGAAAGTCCGGCTCATCCTGGAGACGAACCCTGGCTGGCGCGACCTCTATGACCAGCTCAACGCCTGACGGTTTGGGCCGGAGCAAACGGCGCCGCGTGGGTGGCCGGGTCAAGCCCGGCCATGACGGCAACGGACCCGCCCCCCGCGTCTTGGCCGGGCTTGACCCGGCCATCCACGCCGAGCCGACATGCTGGATGGCATTTCAACGCGTTGATGCGCCGCGCGAACGCAACATGAAGCATTGGCCGCGCGCTTGGAAAGTCCGGCTCATCCTGCAGACCAACCCTGGCTGGCGCGACCTCTATGACCAGCTCAACGCCTGAAGGTTTGTGGCCAGAGCGAGCGGCTCGGCGTGGGTGGCCGGGACAAGCCCGGCCATGACGCGGGGGGCCGGTCCGTTGCCGGCGAGTCCTTGGCGATCCCGAGGGCGGAAAATTTACCGCCTCGCGTCATCTTCTCTCGGCGGCGATGTCGCCGCGCCAGGACCAGGACCGATGAAAAGCGCCCTGTTCGACGAGCCCGCGGCGGCCGACGCCGGAGCCGCGCCGAAGCGGTTCAAATTCGCCGCCACCTTCGTCATCGATCTCGCCTTCTCGCTGCTGTTCGTCGCCGCCGTCGTTCCGGTCTGGATCGCGGAGACGCAGCGCGGCCTCGTCATGGCGCCGACCATCCTGCTTGGCCTCGCTCTGCTCGCCTGCTACGCCGGCAAGGTGCTGGTGATCGCCCACCTCGACAAAGCGGGCGGCGACGCGCGGACCTACGTCAAATCCTCGGCCCTGGTGACGGACGGCCCTTACGCGTGGTCGCGCAACCCGACCTATCTCCTCGCAATGGTCCAGTTCGTGCTGTGGGGTGCGCTGGCGCTCTATCTCCAGATCTTCGCGCCCTGGCGTCCGACGATGCTCGCCGCGGCCCTGTTGCTGCCGGCGCTGTTCTTCCTCGTCAACGACTGGATCGTCATGCCGAGCGAAGAGGCGATGTTGCGCCGGCTGCATCCCGACGAGTTCGACGCCTATGCGAGCCGGGTGCGCCGCTGGTTCGGCCGCAAGGCGTAGAGCGTCAGCCGCCGTAGCGGTTGGCGACGTCCCTGGCGATTCGCGCCGCTTCGTCGAGGAATCGCGCGATGATCTGGCGCGCCGCCGGCGTGCAGGCGCGATAGGTCAGTTCATAGTCGCGCAAGCCCCGGTTGAACGCGCCGGCGAGCGTCTCCTTGCGCGAGGACGTGTTTCCTTCCGTCTCCAGGAGGTTGGCGAATTTGGCGCGGAAGGCGGCGCCGTCGCCGTCGCCGCAGAGATCGCGCAAATAGGACAGCGCGCCGATCACTTCCGCCATCCGCAAGAGTTGAGGCTCATATGGCGGCGGCTCCTCGGGCGCCGGCGAGGCTTGCGCTGTCGGCGCGGGGGAGGGAGGGGCGGGCTTGGCCGCGGATGTCTGGGCCGCCAGCGCTCCCGAGGCGAGCCCGGCGAGCGCCAAGGCCGCTGCAAGCCGAAGACCCAGACGGCTCACGTCAGGCTCCTTTCGAGGCGCGCCGCTTTGGCGATGATCGTCGGCAGTTCCGGCGTCGTCGGAAAGCGGCCGATCTCCTCCGGTGCGATCCAGGCGACCGCATCCGCCTCGGGGCCGGTCTTCGGCTCGCCGCTTCGCCAGCGAGCCGCGAACACGGCGATGACATAGTGCTCGCGCACCCGGCCGCCCTCGCGGACGATCGGCTCAACGTGATCGACGAAGGCGAAAATTTCCGCCTCGACGCCGACTTCTTCGGCCAGTTCCCGTAACGCGGCCTCGCGCAGCGTCTCGCCGACTTCGACGCCGCCGCCCGGCAGGGAATAAGCGCCGACCCAGGGACCGCGCACGCGCCGCGCGATCAGCACGCGCCCCTCGCGGAAGACGGCGACCGACGCCGCGACGACCGGTCGCGCAGGAAAGGTCCTGTCATCCACGCGCGGTCTCCCGCAATTTGCAAGGCGCGGCAGGGGTGAGAGCGTAAGGCGTCATGCGAGACGGGGCCGGCTTAAGGATAAAGGCGCGCCCGGCTCCAGGCTCGCCCCTCGTCGGCGCGCTGGAACACGATCCGGTCGTGCAGGCGGTAGTCGCCATCCTGCCAGAATTCGATCTGGACCGGCGTCAGCCGGTAGCCGACCCAATAGCCGGGTCGCGGAATGTCGCCCTCGCCGAATTTCTCCGCATAGGCGGCCACCGCCTCCTCGAGGTGGAGGCGGGATTCGAGCGGCCGCGACTGCTGGCTCGCCCAGGCGCCGAGGCGGCTGATGCGTGCCCGGCTGGCGAAATAGGCGTCGGCCTCGCTGTCCGAGATCCTCGCGACCGCTCCGCGCACGCGCACCTGGCGGCGCAGCGACTTCCAGTGGAAAAGCGCGGCGGCCTTGGGGATGGCGGCGAGTTCGACGCCCTTGGCGCTTTCGATGTTGGTATAGAACACGAGCCCCCGCTCGTCGGCTTGCTTGCACAGCACCATCCGCGCGTCCGGCAGCCCGGATGCGTCGACTGTCGCGAGCGTCATCGCCTCCGGATCGTTGATCTCGCGCTGGCTCGCTTCGGCCAGCCAAGTCGTCAGCAGGGCGAAAGGTTCGCGCGCCTCGGTGAAGTCACTCGAATTTAACGCATTCAAGGCAAGCATGCTCCCGATTGGCGCTGTCGAACGTTGCTCAATGATAGACCTTAAGAGTTGCAAACGCGAAAGATTTTGGCCGCCCGTGCGGCTGGCGCAGTCCTGGCGCCTCTCCGTCCTGGCGGCCGCGCTCGCTCTTGCGGGCTGCTCGACCGCTTTGCCCTCGCTCATCGACGATGAGCCGATCGGCTCGATCAAGCCGAAGGCTTCGCCTCTTTCCGCCGCTTACGATCCCCGGGATTGGCGCATCGCCGAGCCGGTGCTCGCCTCCAGTCTGCGCGGGCCCGGCGGCGCTGCGCCCGCTATCTGGTCCGACGCGGAGACCGGCGCGCACGGTCAATTCCTCGCGCTCGCGGAGCCCTTCGATCGGAACGGACAGTCCTGCCGCAGCTTCGTCGCGCAGCTTGTCGACGGCAAGGCCGCCAGGAAGCTGAAGGCGGTCGGCTGCCCTGACGACAGCGGCGAGGTCGCGATCTTCGACGCGACGGTTTGGACCGGCCTCTGACCGGCGCCTTGCGTGTTCAGGCAGGGCGGCCCACATATGCGCGGAGACAATGGCGTCCGCGCCTGAAGGGGCGGGCGCGAAAAACTGGGCTCATTGATGCGCGACCCCTACGAGATTCTGGGGCTGGCCAAGTCGGCCAGCGCCGGTGACATCAAGTCAGCCTATCGAAGGTTGGCCAAGAAGTATCATCCCGACCAGAGCAAGGAGCCGCGAGCCAAGGATCGCTTCGCCGAGATCGGATCGGCGTACGAAATTCTCGGCGACGAGAAGAAGCGCGGCGCCTACGACCGTGGCGAGATCGACGCTGACGGCAAGCCGCGCGCGCCGCAATTCGAGGGCTTCGGCTACCGGCGCGGCGCCGGCGAGGGCGCCGATTCGCGTCATTTCGGCTTCGATTTCGGCTCTGGGGGATTCTCTTCGGGCGGCGGCTCGATCGATCCCGACATCATTGCGGAATTGTTCGGGGGAAGGGCCGCGGGGCGCGCGCGTGCGGCCAAGGGCGAGGATGTCGCGGTCTCGGTGTCGGCGCCGCTCGCGACGGTTGCGGCCGGAGGAACGGTCCGCGTCGCTTTGCCGACCGGCAAGACGCTCGACGTCGCCGTTCCCGCAGGCATGGAGGACGGCAAGTCGATCCGCCTGCGCGGTCAGGGTCAGCCGGGGACGCGAGGCGGACAGGCGGGCGACGCGATCGTCACCGTCCGCTATGCGCCGCATCCGCTGTTCAAGGTCGAGGGCCGCGATCTCAGGCTCGATCTCCCGATCACGCTCTACGAAGCGGCGCTCGGCGCGAAGGTTCGAGTCCCGACGCTTTCCGGCGAGGTCGAAATGGCGATCCCGCCGTGGACCAACGGCGGCCGCGTGCTGAGGCTGCGAGGCAAGGGCCTGCCGGCGAGCGGCGACCAGTCGCATGGCGACCTGCTGGCGACCTTGCGAATCGGCCTGCCGCCCGGAGAGGACGCCGATCTCGTCAAGCTGATGCGTCGCTGGCGCGACGAAAAGCCCTATGACCCGCGCAACAGCATGGGCGGATAGGGTCGTCCCATAAAAAAAGCTTCCGGACGAGCCGAGCCCAGTCCGGAAGCGAGAACGGCAGGGAACGGCGCGGATGCGCCGCGCCTCACTTCGCCGGGGCCGGAGCCGGCGCCATGTGGTGATGGTGGTGATGATGATGGTGGTGGTGATAGTGATGGTGGCGATGATGATGGTGATGATGGTGCACGACCATCGGAGCGGGCGCCGGAGCGGCAGCCGTGTCGGCGAGAGCGGGCGCAGCGGCGAGACCGACCGCGAGAGCCGCGGCGGTCAGCATCTTCTTAATCATTGTTAAGTCCTTGATTCGGCAATGAGGCCCCACCAGCGAGGCGTCGCGGGGTGTTTGCCTGTCCCAGCGTGAACCGAATATGAACCGTCCGGCCAAATCGCTTCCGCAAATGGCCGCAATACAAATTTTTTTTATTTTTGCGCAAAACTTGCAGCGCTTTGCTTTTTGGGTTGGCGCACACAGCCTGTCACCCTCGCGAAAGCGGTGGTCCAGACAGCCGCCGCAGGCCTTTGCCCTTGACTCCTGGATGCCCGCTTTCGCGGGCATGACAAGTGGACTCCGGAGAGGCTGCTTCTACCGTCTTGGCCGGGCTTGTCCCGGCCATCCACGCGGCGCCGTCACGAAGACCCCTATGACGTTAGAATCGTCGGCCCGGCGTGCGGACGATTACTTTGCAATCGCCTTGGGGCGCCCGGCACAAGGCCGGGCATGACGAAAAGAGCTGCGGCGCGTCCACTTGAATGCAAAAGGCGCTAGAGCGTGGCTTCCCGGAATACGGGTTCGATCCGCTCGTTCCAGGCCTTTTCGTAGCGCGCGAGCCAATGCTCGGCCGGCGTCCGGCCCTCCGCCACGATCGCCTCCAGGGGCTCCAGAAAGATCGTCTCGTCGCGGCCCGTCGCGTCGCGCCGGTCCCGGCGCTTCAGGCCGGCGCGCGCAATCGCGACGGCCTCCGCCGCGACGGCGGCGAGGTCGCGGCCGGCGATACGCGCGGCGAGACCGAGACGCGGGACCTGGTCGCGAAGCGCCTGCCGCTCCTCTGCGGACCAGCCGTTGACGAGGTCGCCGGCGGCCGCGAGCGCGTCCGTGTCGTAGTAGAGGCCGACCGAGAACGCCGCCAGCGCGCAGATGCGCTCGGGCGGCCCGACATCCGCCCCCCGCATCTCGAGGTAGCGCTTGAGGCGCACCTCCGGAAAAATCGTCGAGAGATGGTTGGCCCAATCGGAGATCGTCGCGCGCTCGCCCGGCAGCGCCGCCAGCTTGCCGGCGAGGAGGTCGCGGAAGCTCGCGCCAGCGACGTCGTGGTAGACCGAGCCGCGCTTGACGAAATACATCGGCACGTCGAGCGCATAGTCGACATAGCGCTCGAAGCCCATTCCGGGCTCGAAGGCGAACGGCATCATGCCGGTGCGCGCCGGGTCGGTGTGGCGCCAGATTTCCGAGCGCGCCGAAAGGCAACCGTTCGGCTTGCCCTCCGTGAACGGCGAATTGGCGAACATTGCGGTGATGACGGGCTGCAACGCGAGGCCGACGCGCAGCTTGGCCACCATGTCCGCTTCGCTGGAAAAGTCGAGGTTGGCTTGCACGGTGGCGGTGCGGAACATCATGTCGAGGCCGCGCGTGCCGACCTGGGGCATGTAGTGCGCCATGATGCGGTAGCGGCTCTTGGGCATGACCGGGGTCTGCGCGAGCGGCCATTTCGGACTGGCGCCCAGCGAGAGGAAGCCGATTCCCAGCGCGTCGGCGACCGCGTGGACGGAACGCAGATGCGCCTCGAGCTCGCTGGAGATTTCGTGGATCGTCGCGAGCGGGGCGCCGGAAAGCTCGAACTGGCCGCCCGGTTCCAGCGAAATGGCGCCGCCCCCGTGCTCGTCGTAAAGGCCGATGACCTTGCCGTCGTCTTGGATCGCCTCCCAGCCGAGGCGCTGGCGCATCCCCTCCAGAAGCGCCCCGATGCCGCGCGGGCCCTCGTAGGGCACAGGACTCAGGTCGGCCTTGTAGAAGGGGATCTTCTCATGCTCGGCGCCGACCCGGAACGTCTCCGGCGGCTTGCAACCGACTTCCAACCAAGCGACCAGATCGTGGCGGCTTTCAACAAACTGAGCGTCGACAACGTCGCGGGCCATACGGTTTCCAATAATTGCGAAATTGTGGCCGGACGAGCGGCGGCGAGCCCGACAGATAGGGGCGCCGGTTTGACAAATCAATGAAGAGAAAGGGCTAGGCTGCCGTCGCCCCGACGATGAGGCGACGACGCGGCCGGCGGATCAACTCTCCGCGCCGTCGGGAGACCCCTGTAAAATGGCGTCGACGCCTTGCTGATGCGCCTCCGAGACTTGGACCCCTGGTTGCAGCATGTTGGCCAGCGCGCTCAGGCCAGTCTGCAGCGTCGATGGCGACGCCACTCCGGGTTGCGCGTCGGCAGACGGCCGCGAGCCGCCGAGCAAGTTGCCCAGCACGGAACTGACGAGGCCGCCCAAGAGGCCGCCGGAGGCGGGAGAGGAGGCGGCTTGCTCCAGCGAGGCGGCGAGACCGCCTGGCGCGGAAACGGCGCTCGCAAGCTCGCCCATCAGATTTCCGAGGCCGTGCGAATTGAGGGTATGCGCCAGCCCGCCGACCAGCATGGAGGCGACGATCGGCATCATCTGCTGAATGGTCTGCGCGTCGACGCCCGAGATTTGCGAGGCGTGCTGGCTGAGCCGCGCGACGATATCCTGCGATCCGAAGATCTGGTTCAAGGCGTCGGCGCCGGCGCCGCCCGCCGCGCTCGCCTGATTGGGATCGACGTAGGAGCCGACATGCGCGCCGCTGGTGAGGTGCGAGATCAGGCCGCCGAGACTGCCTGGATCCTGCATCGCGTTCTGCAGGCCGGTCGAGAAGGCGGGGACCATCGCCTGGACCGCGGCCTGCGCCTGCTCCGGGCTGAGGCCGAACTGGCTCGCGAGATTGTTGATTCCCTGGCCGCCTTGCGCGGCCTGAATGATGTCGTTGAGATTCATCGACCGCCTCCCCGCGCTGAACGCGCGCACAATGCTACTCGGTTTTGACCGCCTTTGCGAGGCGGGCGGTTATGCCGTAGGCGGTGGCGGCGCTGACAAGACCGAACGCGGCGGCGCCGGCCGCGTAGCCCATCATTGCGCCCTCGAAGCCGCCGTATTTGGCGCCGATCGTCACGAACGGGATGGTGCCGAGCGTCGCGCGTCCCCAGTTGAACATCATCGCCAACACGGGAAAGCCGAGGTTGTTGAAGGCGGTGTTGGCGACGAACAGAAAGGTGACGAACACCCACGCGACGGCGCCATACCGGCAGAAGAACGTCACGAACACCGCCGCGTCGCCATTCGCGTCGAACGCCGCGACGATCCACGGCGCGGCGATCGCGAGGCACGCCCAGGCGAAGGTCGAATAGCCGACGGAGAGCACCAGCGAATCGGTGATGGCGCTCCGCACGCGATGCATCAGCTTTGCGCCGTAGTTCTGGCCGACGATCGGTCCGATCGAGGCGGTGAGCGCGAACACGACGCCGAAGGCGAGCGGGCTCACGCGGTCGACGATCGCGCCGCCCGCCACCGCCGCCTCGCCGAAGTCCGACCAGACGCGCGTGACATACACAGCCGCAACCGGCGTCGCGAGATTGGCCATGATCGAGGGGAACCCGATCGTCATGATCGGCGCGGCGTCCATCTTGATGTCGCGCAGGCGGGGCCTGCCGACGATATGATGCACATGGACCGCGCCGTAGAGGCCGACGCCAAGGAAGACCAGGCGCGAGATCAATGTCGCCCACGCCGCGCCATATACGCCGAGCCCGAGGCCGAAAATGAGCGTTGGATCGGTGGCCGCCGTGATGAGCGCGCCGCTCAGCGTCACATACATCGCCCGCCGCGCGTCGCCCGCCGCGCGCAGCACGCCCGAGAGCGCCATGCCCAAAGCGAGCGGCACATTGGCGGGCAGCGAAATGGCGAGAAAGTTGCTCGCGACCGAAGCGGCTTCGCCGTTCGCGTGCAGCACGTTGGCGAGCGCCTGGTCGCGAAATACCAACAGGGCCGCCGAAATCGCGGTCGCCACTATGCCGGTGATGGCGAGGCCGGAAGCGGCGAGGCGGCGCGCACGAGCCCGATCGCCGGCGCCGAGCGCGCGCGAACAGGTCGCCGTGATCGCGATTGTGATGCCGATATTCGCCGACATCGCAAGAAATTGAAGCTGGCTCGCGTAGCCGACGGCCGCCTTCAACGATTGGACGCCGATGCGCGACACCCAGAACAGCGAGAGGAAATCGACGGCGAAGATCGCGATGATGCCGATCGATCCCGTCGCGGTCATGACGGCGACATGGCGCATCGTCGAGCCGCGCGTGAAGACGGGCGCATGGGCGCGGGCGGGGACGGCGGTCACGGCGCATTCCTGTTGAAATCAGGGCGAGGGTTTTAGAACCTCGCGCGGGCATGCGCCAGTCCGGAACCGCCCTTCAGCCGCCCTTGACTTCACCTTCCAGGCTTCTCATGAAGAAAGAGGAAGGCGTAACCAAGAATGAACATCAAGCCTGCACTCCGCATCGTTCTGTGCGCGCCGCGCGGCTTTTGCGCCGGCGTCGTCAGGGCGATCGAAGTTGTCGAGCGGGCTTTGCAGATTTATGGCGCGCCGGTCTACGTGCGGCGCGAGATCGTGCACAACAAGCATGTCGTCGAATCCCTCAAGGCCAAGGGGGCAGTCTTCATCGACGAACTGCGCGACGCTCCGGCCGGCGCGGCGCCGGTGATCTTCTCGGCGCATGGCGTCGCGAGGGCCGTCCCGGAAGAAGCGCGCGCGCGCAACCTCTTCACCATCGATGCGACCTGTCCCTTGGTGACGAAGGTGCACCGCGAGGCGCAGATCCATTTCAAGCGAGGCCGCAGGGTGGTCCTGATAGGCCATGCCGGACATCCCGAAGTCATCGGCACGATGGGCCAGTTGCCGCAGGGCGCTGTGACACTGGTCGGCTCGGTCGACGAGGTCGACAACCTGCCTTTCGACGCCGAGACGCCGGTCGCCTATGTCACGCAGACGACGCTTTCGATCGACGACACGCGCGACATCGTCGCGGCGCTGACGCGGCGATTTTCGTGCATCCACGGCCCGCAGCGCGAGGACATCTGCTACGCGACGACCAATCGCCAGGAGGCGGCCAAACGCGCCGCGACCATGGTCGACGCTGTGATCGTCGTCGGCGCCGCCAATTCGTCGAACTCGCAGCGCCTGCGGGAAGCCGCCGAGCGCGAGGGCTGCGCGGTCGTGCAACTCGTGCCGAGCGTCGAGGAGATCGACTGGCGGACGCTGGCCGGCGTGCGTTCGGTCGCGATCACGTCAGGCGCTTCGGCGCCCGAGGTTCTCGTCGATCAGATCCTCGACGCTTTCGCCGAACGGTTCGCTATCGCGCTCGAGACGCTGACGACGGCCGACGAAGCGATGGTCTTTCCGCTGCCGCGGGTCTTCCGCGAAGAGCGTAGCGCCTGATCCGCGCGGAAGCGGCGCGTGCGCCTTGCGTCGCCGCCGGCTCCCCGCTAACAGCAAAACACGCGCCGGCGCGCCGGGCCGCGAGATGAACGCAACATCCCGGACGCAGCATGGCGGTCTACACGGAAGTCACCGACGAAGCGCTGGCCGAATATCTCGCCGGCTACGATCTCGGCCGCGTCGTCTCTTTCAAGGGCATCGCCGAAGGCGTCGAGAATTCGAACTTCCTGCTGCGAACCGAAGCCGGCCAGTTCATCCTGACGCTCTACGAAAAGCGCGTGCGCGAGGAGGACCTGCCGTTCTTCATCGGCCTGATGGAGCATCTCGCCAAGCGCGGCGTCACCTGCCCGCAGCCCGTGCGCGCGCGCGGCGGCGAGGCGCTGGGGCGACTGGCGGGGCGCGCGGCGGCGATCGTCACCTTTCTCGACGGCATTTGGATTCGCCGTCCCACCCCGCGCCACTGCGGCGCCGTGGGCGAGGCGCTCGCGCGAATGCACGAGGCCGGGGCGGACTTTACGATCCGCCGCCCCAACGCTTTGGGGATCGCCGGCTGGCCGCCGCTGTTCGCCGCCGCGCAGGCGCGCGCCGACGAGGTCTCGCCGGGCCTCGCCAGTCAGATCGCCGCCGAGCTTCAGGCGTTGCAAGCGATCTGGCCGAGCCATCTGCCAGGCGGGGTGATTCACGCCGACCTCTTCCCCGACAATGTGTTTTTCCTCGGCGACAAGCTTTCCGGGCTGATCGATTTCTATTTCGCCTGCAACGACGCCTTCGCCTACGATCTCGCCGTATGCCTCAATGCTTGGTGCTTCGAGCTCGACGGCTCGTTCAACGTCTCGAAGGGCAAGGCGATGATCGACGGCTATCGCAGCCTGCGTCGGCTGAGCGCCGAGGAGACTGAGGCGCTGCCCGTTCTCGCCCGCGGCTCGGCGCTGCGTTTCATGCTGACCCGGCTGGTCGACTGGCTCAACGTTCCCGCCGGCGCGAAGGTCGTGCCGAAGAACCCGCGCGAATATTTGACCAAGCTACGCTTCCATCAGCGCGTCGTCAGCGCCCGCGACTACGGCCTCGTTGAATGACGGCGCAGGTTTCGGTTTGGACCGACGGCGCCTGTTCCGGCAATCCCGGCCCCGGCGGCTGGGGCGCGATCCTTCGCTACGGCGATCGCGAGAAGGAGCTCTATGGCGGTGAAGCGCTGACGACCAACAATCGCATGGAGCTGATGGCCGCCATATCGGCGCTCGAGGCCCTGAGCCGGCCTTGCCGCGTCGAACTGCACACGGATTCGCAATATGTGCGCGGCGGCGTCACGGGCTGGATCCACAATTGGAAACGCAACGGCTGGCGCACCGCCGACAAGAAGCCGGTCAAGAACGACGACCTTTGGCGCCGGCTCGACGAGGCGGTGACGCGTCACGACATCGACTGGCGCTGGGTCAAGGGCCATGCCGGCGACGTCATGAACGAGCGGGCGGACGAATTGGCGCGGCGCGGCATGGCGCCGTACCGACCCGCGAGAGCGAGGCGGGCCGACAGCGGCGCGCACAATCTTGATTGATGCGTCTCGATGGTCTTCACGCCGGCTTGGCGTTGTTCGCGCGACGCATTGCTATATGATAGCGGCATAGGTTGCGGGCTGGGGCGCCGCATGGAGGGTGAGCGATGTCGGCAATTTTCCTTTTGATCGCGCTTGCGGGCTCCGTCCCCTCGGTCGATATCCAGACGACCTGCCGCAGCGCGCGCGACGCGGCGCTTCCCGAGGATCGCGCCGGCGCTTTCCAGAGCTGCCTGCGCGACGAACAGGACGCCAAAGCGCAGTTGCAGAGCAAGTGGAAACAATATTCGGCGTCGGCGCACAACGCCTGTGACGAGACGGGCGGGTTTTCCTTCAGCTACGTCGAGTTGCGGACCTGCCTCGAAATGCAGCCGGGCGGAAGCCTTAGCATGCAGGGCCTCGGCTCGCCGTCCTCAGCCACGACGCCGCTGGGGGGCGCGGGTACCGGCCTGGCGCCGGGCATGAAGCCGCACCAGCAGCCGAGGCCCTGAAAAGCTGCGGCTCGCCGGCTCGGCGATTGGAGCGCGCCAGTCGTGTGTCCGGGCCCGCCCGAAGGCAGGCCCGGAGGGTTCGCGTTACACCGGAACGACGACTGGCCGATCGCGCGGGAACTGCTTGATGACGGCCGGGTCGATGTTGAGGTGCTGAGCCACCATCTCCGGCGGGGCGTGCGTGAGCCACTGCGACAGCGACACTTCCTGATATTGATCGGTCTTGAAGATTTCGAGGAACACCAAGTCGGTCTTGCCGGTGTTTTCGACGTAGTGCCCGAGGCTCTTCTTCACGACACCGACATCGCCGGGGCGGAAGTCGGCGGTTTGCGCCTTCGGACCGGTGTTGAAAACGGTCATGCGCGCTTCGCCCTTGATGTAGTACTGCCACTCGTCCGCGTTCGGATGCCAGTGGAGTTCGCGCATCGCGCCGGGCTTCACCGTCACCTGCGCGACGGCGATGGTCTTGGAGATCGGGAAGTTTTTGCTGTCGACGATCTTGACCTCGCCGCTCCGCGTCGTCGCGCTCGGCGCCATCGTAGACATGTAGAAGGCGACGTCGAGATCGGGTTTGCCGAGCTTCGAGGCGACCGCCGCCTGATCCTCGGCGAGCGCCGGCGGCTCCTTGCCCTGGAAGATCCAGAGATTGTTGAGCGGGATGTTCTTGAACGTGTCCTGCGAGACGGCGAAGTTCTTCGCCAGAACCTCTGGCGGCGTGTGCGCGAACCAGTCGGTCAGCATCAGGGTGTTGAATTCCGACGCCATGCCGTTGTCGAACACGATCACAAACTCGCAGCCGTCCGGCCCCAGGCCCTGAAGCGAGTGAGGCAAGCCGGCCGGGAAATACCACAGATCGCCGGCCGCCACGTCGCGAACCTGCGGACGGCCTTCGACGTCGATCCCGGTGATGCGGCACTTGCCGGAGACCATGATCGCCCATTCGGCCTGCTGGTGCCAGTGCATCTCGCGGATGCCGCCGGCGGAAAGGCGCATGTTGACGCCCGACACGGCGTCGGAAATGGCGAAGTCGGCCTGCGTCACTTCGCGCGCCCAGCCGCCGCTCTGAATGCGCTTGTGCGCATTGTTGAACGAAGACCAGAAGAGCTGCATGCCCTCGACGTCGGTCGCGGGCGGGTCCTGGAAATTTGGAAATTGGCTCGCAAGCGCCGGGTTCTGCGGCCCCGGCTCGCTGAGCGCGGTCGGGCCGGAGGAGTTGACCGCCCCTTCAGGCGGCGAATCCGGATTGCCGAAGCTTGCCGCCTTCGCAGTGGCGGTGATCGTCGCTGCAGCCCCGCCAGCGGCGGCTGCAGCGAGTAGGTTACGCCGAGACACTTCACGCATATTTGCTCTCCATCAGACGTCGCGCCAGTCATGACGATAGGTGAGCGGCAGCTCACGAACCGTCGATGCGACGAGTTGCGGGGTGATTTGTGCGCCGGGCCTCCCTTATCGCCCTCGGTCGCAAAAAAATCCTAGTCTGTGTCGAAGAAGCAGGGAAATTATTACTGCTATAAGCTGGCGCAATAACACATGTTCGACCCTGTTCAACTCAAGTCGTTTCTCGCAGTCGTCGAGACGCGCAACTTCACCGAAGCGGCGCGCCGCCTTGGCCTCAGCCAGCCGACGATCAGCAACCATATTCGGCGCCTGGAGACGGCGTTGGGACGGGCTCTGCTGGCGCGAGACACGCACACCGTCATGCCGACGGCGGACGGCAACGTCATGGCCGCCTACGCGCGCGACATCGTCGCCGCGATCGAGCGCGCGACCGATCATTTTTCGGACGTGAGCCCACGGGGGCGGCTGCGTTTCGGCATATCGGAGGATCTCGTCCTCACACGCTTGCCCGAGATCTTGAGAGGATTCATTCAAACCCATCCCCAGGTCGATCTCGATCTGACGGTCGGGCTGACGGCCGCGCTCTATGAAAAAATAGACAGCGGCCGGCTCGACCTGATTTTCGCCAAGCGCCGGCAGGACGATTTGCGCGGCCAGGTGGTCTGGCGCGAGCGGCTGGTCTGGATCGCCAACCGGCACATGCGCATCGATCCGGCGGCTTCGGTGCCGCTGGTGCTGTACGCCTCCGCCAGCATCACCGGCGGCAGGGCGATCGACGCCCTGAATCGCGACGGCCGACAATGGCATCTGGCGTGCAGCAGCGGCAGCCTCAGCGGCATTCGAGCCGCGACTCTGGCTGGGCTCGGCGTCACCGCGCAATCTCACTTGTTGCTGGACGACGACCTCGTGCCGTTGCCGCAGAGCCAGGGGCTGCCGGAATTGGACGAGATCGAGTACGTGGTGCTGGGCCGCAGCGCCCGGCTCACCGGCTCCTGCGCGGCGCTGGCGTCTTTGATCCGGGCGCAGGCGTCGCTTCTGACGCCGGTCGCCTCCGCCCCCGCCGCGTAGAGCGCGCGGCGAGCGAGGAATCTAGACCGTGCGACGAATCGCCGCACGGTCTAGCAGCGGCCACGCGGTTCAGTTGACGATCATTCGGGAACGACGACCGGCCGATCGCGCGGGAATTGCTTGAGAATTTCCGGGTCGATGTTGAGGTGCTGAGCCACCATCTCCGGCGGCGCGTGCGTCAGCCACTGCGACAGCGACACTTCTTCATAGCGGTCCGCCTTGAAGACGGCGAGGAACACCAGATCCGTCTTGCCGGTGTTTTCGACATAGTGCCCGAGGCTCTTCTTCACGACGCCGAGGTCGCCGGGACGGAAGTCGGCGGTCTGCGCCTTCGGGCCGGTGTTGAAAACCGTCATGCGTGCTTCGCCCTTGATGTAATACTGCCACTCGTCCGCGTTCGGATGCCAGTGCAGTTCGCGCAATGCGCCGGGCTTTACGGTGATCAACGTCGCCGCGATCGTCTTGGAGATGGGGAAGACTGTGCTGTCGACGATCTTCGCTTCGCCGCTATGCGTCGTCACGGTCGGCGCCATCGTGGACATGGAGAAGGCGATGTCGAGATCGGGTTTGCCGAGCTTCGAGACGACGGCCTCCTGATCCTCGGCGAGCGCCGGCGGCTCCTTGCCCTGGAAGATCCAGAGATTGTCGAGCGGGATGTTCTTGAACGTGTCCTGCGGGACGCCGAAGTTCTTCGCCAGAACCTCCGGCGGCGTGTGCGCGAACCAGTCGGTCAGCATCAGGGTGTTGAATTCCGACGCCATGCCGTTGTCGAACACGATCACGAACTCGCAGCCGTCCGGCCCCAGGCCTTGCAGCGAGTGCGGCAAGCCGGCCGGGAAATACCAGAGATCGCCGGCCGCCACGTCGCGAACCTGCGGACGGCCTTCGACGTCGATCGCGGTGATGCGGCACTTGCCGGAGACCATGAACGCCCATTCCGCCTGCTGGTGCCAGTGCATCTCGCGGATGCCGCCAGCCGACAGGCGCATGTTGACGCCGGACACGGCGTCGGAGATCGCAAAGTCGGCCTGCGTCACTTCACGCGCCCAGCCGCCGCTCTGAATGCGCTTGTGCGCATTGTTGAACGAGGACCAGAAGAGCTGCATGCCCTCGACGTCGGTCGCAGGCGGATCCTGGAAATTTGGAAATTGGCTCGCAAGCGCCGGGTTCTGCGGCCCCGGCTCGCTGAGCGCCGTCGGGCCGGAGGCGTTGACCGCCCCTTCAGGCGGCGAATCCGGATTGCCGAAGCTTGCCGCCTTCGCAGTGGCGCTGATCGTCGCCGCAGCCCCGCCAGCGGCGGCTGCAGCGAGTAGGTTACGCCGAGACAGTTCACGCATATTCGCTCTCCATTGGAGCTCGCCGACGCTGACTGCGTCTCGGCGAAAGCTCATTTGTTATTAAAGATTTGTTTAGACTGGGCACTTGTGCGCCAGGAACTCGTAAGAAGTCACCCGAGCTCGCGGCTGAACGCTAGCGCCTCTTTGGATGCTGGGGAAATTATTACTGCTATAAGGGGCGCCAATAAGACCTATACGAAGGGAATATTTTCTAAACGTTCTGGCCACCCGCCTAAACTCGCGGCTGCCATGTCCACGGAAGCGGGCATCGAGAGGGCTTGGGCGCAGCTTTTCGTAAGGAGAGGCCAGCGGCGGTCGCTTGGACGTCCGCTTCGCGGCGCGACAGGAGGAGGGGGCGCGCGTCTAGAGACTCTATAACATCCTGCATTCAGGTGGACGCGCGCCGCAGCCCTTTTCGTCATGCCCGGCCTTGTGCCGGGCGCCCCAAGGCGATTGCAAAGCAATCGTCCGCGCGCCGGGCCGACGATTCTAACGTCATAGGGGTCTTCGTGGCGGCGCCGCGTGGGTGGCCGGGACAAGCCCGGCCATGACGGCGTGCGTCAACCCATCTGCAATTGGCTCTAGCCTTCGACCTCGCGCGGCGGCTCGATCACGATCACCCCGCGCGAAAAATCAATCTCGAGCGCGACGGCTTTGGTGAACGGCAGCAGCAACGTGTCGCCGCCTTGTGCGGGGGCGATTTCCAGGATGTCGCCCGCGCCGTGGTTGCTCAGGCCGACGATGCGGCCGAATGACGCGCCTTCGCTCGTCATCGCGGCGAGGCCGATGAGGTCGTCGTAGTAGAACTCGTCCGCATCGGGCGGCGGCAATTGGTCGCGGCGAGCGAAAATCTCGACGCCGGTCAACGTCTCGGCGTCGTTGCGCGTCGCAACGCCCTTCAGGCGGACAACGAGCATGTCCTCGCGCAGCGAGCGTGAGGATTCGATCACGAATTGGCGCGCGCCCGTCTTGTCGGTCAGCGCGCCATAGGCGCCGATGGCCTTGGGATCGTCCGTGAAGGACTTGATCCTCACCTCGCCCCGCACGCCCTGCGCCGCGCCGAAGACACCGAGCAGGACGAGGCGGGGAAGGGTGGGCACGAATACGTCCCGATCACTCGGCGGCGGCGGCCGCGGCCTTCTCGGCGGCGGCTGCGGCGGCCGCAGCGCGCTCCTGCGCCTTCTTCTTGGGCTGCGCCTTCACGGGATTGTTCTGCTGCTCGCGCTTGGCGATGCCGAGCCCGTCGAGCAGGCGCAGAACGCGATCCGTCGGCTGCGCGCCCTTGGCGAGCCAGGCCTTGGCCTTCTCGGCGTCGAGCACCAGGCGCGCCGCGTCGTCCTTCGGCTTGATCGGATCGAAGGTGCCGATCTTCTCGACGAAGCGGCCGTCGCGCGGCATGCGCGCGTCCGCCACGACGATGCGGTAGAACGGACGCTTCTTGGCCCCGCCGCGGGAGAGACGAATTTTCAGAGACATGGGACTTTTCCTTTCAAAGCTGGGTTTGGGTTCGTTGAGCAGACGTCCCCTTCCCCCCTTGCGGGGGAAGGTGTCGCGGCGAAGCCGCGACGGATGAGGGGTCGGCGCCGCAAGGCGCCGGCTTCGCGCGAGGCGGCGGTGAGGAGAATGCGCCTTACGGCGCGACCCCTCATCCGGCGCTTCGCGCCACCTTCTCCCGCAAGGGGAGAAGGGGTGGTAGCGGGCTTCACTTCTTCTTCCCCCCGAACGGGTTGAAGCCGCCGCCAAGGCCCGGCAGCTTGGGGCCTCCAGCGCCCGGCAGGCCGGGAAATTGCGGGGGTAGATTGAAGGCGCCGGGCGGCGGCGCCGGGGGGAGGCCCGGGGGCGCTGCGCCCGGCGCGCCGCCCACCTGCTTCTGGAAGGCTTCGATCTGCTCCGGGCTCGGCGCCGGCATGCCGCCGCCGAGGCCCATTATCTGGCCGAGCTTGCCCATCATGCCGCGCTTGCCGGCCGCTCCGCCCATCGCCTTCATCATGTCCGCCATCTGGCGGTGCTGCTTGAGCAGACGGTTGACGAGTTCGACGCTGACGCCCGCGCCCGCCGCGATGCGCTTCTTGCGCGAGGCCTTGAGCAGATCGGGATTGCGCCGCTCGAACGGGGTCATCGAGGAGATGATGGCGCGCTGGCGCTTGATGGTCTTCTCCTCGAAATGGGAGGAGGCGATCTGGTCCTTGATCTTGGCCATGCCGGGCAGCATCCCCATGATGCCGCCCATGCCCCCTAACTTCTCGATCTGCGCGAGCTGTTCGGAGAGATCGCTGAGGTCGAAGACGCCCTTGCGCATCTTCTCGGCCATCTTGGCCGCCTGTTGCGCGTCGATCGTCTCGGCCGCCTTCTCGACGAGGCTGACGATGTCGCCCATGCCGAGGATGCGGTCGGCGAGGCGCTGGGGATGGAAGTCCTCCAGCGCGTCCATCTTCTCGCCGACGCCGAGCAGCTTGATCGGCCGCCCGGTCACGGCGCGCATCGACAGCGCCGCGCCGCCGCGCCCGTCGCCGTCCATGCGCGTCAGCACGATGCCGGTGACGCCGACCCGCTCGTTGAAGTTCTTGGCGAGATTGACCGCGTCCTGGCCGGTCAGCGCGTCGGCGACGAGCAGGATCTCGTGCGGCTTGGCGGCGTCGCGGATTTCGGCCATCTCGGCCATCAGCGGCTCGTCGATATGGGTGCGGCCGGCGGTGTCGAGCAACACGACGTCGTAGCCCTGCAGGCGCGCCACGCTCTCCGCGCGCCGGGCGATCGCGACCGGATCCTGGCCCGGCACGATCGGCAGCGTGTCGACGCCGACCTGGCGGCCGAGCACGGCGAGCTGCTCCTGGGCGGCTGGCCGCTTCACGTCGAGCGAAGCCATCAGCACCTTGACCTTATTACGATCGGTCAGGCGCTTGGCGATCTTGGCCGCGGTCGTCGTCTTGCCGGCGCCTTGCAGGCCGACCAGCATGATCGCCACCGGCGCCGGCGCGTTGAGGTCGATCGCCTGCGACTCGCCGCCCAGCGTCTGGACCAGCGAATCGTGTACGATCTTGACGACCATCTGGCCCGGCTTGACCGACTTGACGACCGCCGCGCCGATCGCCTTGGCGCGCGTGCGGTCGATGAAGGAGCGCACGACGTCGAGCGCCACGTCGGCCTCGAGCAAGGCGCGGCGCACTTCGCGCATGGCGGCGTTGACGTCCTCCTCGGAGAGGGCGCCGCGGCCGGTCAGCTTATCCAATATGCCGGAGAGCTTTTCCGAAAGGCTCTCGAACATGGGCTCGCTCCAGTGGGTTCGCCGGATTCACACAACGCCGAACGCGCCCGGGGGCGCCACGCGCTGCCGGACGTTGACCGCTGGCCTCGCAGGACAGACGGCTTTATCGACGAGGCCTAGACCTGACGAAGATTAGCGCGGGGTCTTAAGCGCGCCGGCCAGCGAAGTCAAATATCGGTTCGGACTTGCAGCGTCGGCGCCGACGTGGCCGTCCGCCTCGCCGGTGATGACGTCCAGCACCTGCTGCAAATGTTCGCGCATGCGATCTTTGGCGGCCTTCGGCTCGCGGGCGCGGATCGCCTCGAGGATCGCCTTATGGCCGTTGAGCGTCGCCGGCCAGTTGTCGTGCAAACTTACCCGCTCCGAAAGGATCGAGAAAACCGGCGCGTGCTGCTCCTGCCACAGGCGCTCGACGACGCTCGCCAGCGCGGCGTTGCCGGTGGCGAAGGCGATGGCGACGTGAAAGCCGAGATCCGACGCGTTCCATGGACGCTCGGCCTCGTGGTCGTGCGTCATCTGGTCGATGCAGTCGCCCATCGCCGCGACATCTCTAGGGGAGGCGCTGGAGGCCGCCAAGGCGGCAATCTCGCCCTCGATCAGCATGCGGGCGCTCAGGATGTCGCTCGGGCCATGCCCGGCGTCCGGCGGCGGCTGATCGGCGCGCTGTTCGCGCACGTATGCTCCCGACCCTGTCCTGACCTCGACGAGGCCCGTGATTTCGAGCGCGATCATCGCCTCGCGGACCACGGGGCGGCTGACGCTCAGGATCTTGGCGAGATCGCGTTCTGCAGGCAGCCGCTGGCCGGGAAGAAACTCGCCGCTACGGATCAGGGCGCCGATCTGGTCCGCCACCTGCTCGTAGAGCCGCCGGCTGTCGATTGGCTGGATTGGCATCAACCGTTCCTTCGAGCGGAACCCCGCTCAGAGCTTGTAAGCCGACTTGGCCAATCCGTAAGCGAGATCCTGCGCCAGCTCGAACGCCTCGTCCATATCAAGGCGATGTTCGGCGACGAGCCGGGCGAGGAATGCGCAGTCGACGCGGCGGCTGACGTCGTGACGCGCCGGGATCGAGAGGAACGCCCGCGTGTCGTCGTTGAAGCCGACCGTATTGTAGAAGCCTGCCGTCTCGGTCACGTTCTCGCGATAACGGCGGATGCCCTCCGGACTGTCGTAGAACCACCAGGCGGGGCCGAGCTTCAACGCGGGATAATGGCCGGCGAGCGGCGCGAGTTCGCGCGAATACGCCGTCTCGTCGAGCGTAAACAGGATAATGGTCAAATCGCGCTCGTTGCCGAACCGGTCGAGCAGCGGCTTCAGCGCAAAGACGTAATCGGTGGGGGAGGGAATGTCGCAGCCCTTGTCCCGGCCAAAGGCCTTGAAGACCGCCGGATTGTGGTCGCGCGCCGAGCCTGGATGAATCTGCATCACGAGGCCGTCGGCGAGGCTCATCCTGGCCATCTCCGTCAGCATTTGCGCGCGAAACAGTTCGGCGTCCGCTGCCGCGACCGTGCCGCCCCGAACGCGCGCGTAGAGCGCGGCCGCGTCCTCATCAGGCAGATCCGCCGTGCGGGCGGTCGGATGGCCGTGATCCGTCGACGTGCAGCCGATCGACTTGAAATAAGCTCGCCGCTTGGCGAGCGCGGCGAGGTAGCCCTGCCACGTCGAGACGTCCTGATCGGCGATGCGGCCGAGCGCGGCGAGGTTGTCGGCAAAGCCTGGAAAGGCGGGGTCGACGACCGGATCAGGGCGGAACGCCGTGAGCACGCGGCCGCGCCAGCCGCTCTCCTTGATCTTGCGGTGATGGCGAAGATCGTCGAGCGGACTCTCGGTGGTCGTCAGCGCCTCGATGCCGAAACGCTCGAACAAGGCCCGCGGCCGGAATTCCGGCATCTGCAGGCAGGTTGCGATGTGATCGAACACTTTGTCCGCATTGCCCGCGCCGAGGCGCTCGGTGACCCCGAACACTTCGGTGAACGCATGATTGAGCCACAGCGAGGAGGGCGTGCCGCGAAACAGATGGAAGTTGGCGGCGAATCGGCGCCAGATCGTCCGTGCGTCGGTCTCGATCGGACCGCCGTCGACCCTCGGCACGCCCAGCTCCTCCAGGCGGACGCCCTGGCTGTAGAGCATCCGGTGCACGTAGTGGTCGGGCGCGATGAAGAGCTCGGCCGGGTCGGGAAACGCTTCATCGTCGGCGAACCAGCGCGGGTCGGTGTGACCGTGCGGGCTGATGATCGGCAGGCCTGCTACCGCATTGTAGAGCTTACGCGCGACGGCGCGCGTCTCGCGGTCCGGCGGGAACAAGCGGTCGGAGTGCAGGGCGAAGCGCGCGGAGGGAGCGGTCATGGGGAGAGTTCCTTAGGAGCGCTGGACGCGATCGCCGTCGCGTCGAATGAGACTGGACATTTGCCCGCCATTGACTGATGGTCAAGTGGTAAGGCCAAATGATCCCGACGGCGACCGCCAAGGCGCAAGACGTTGGGACAGACATCGGAGGAGACGACGCGACGAAACGCGTCATCGGCCCCGGGGCTCAGCGCGACGCAAGGCGAGGGCCTCGGCGGCGGGGCGGTCGGCGGAAAATCGGCGCCTAGCCCTTTGAATTCGCTTCACCGCTCCGGAATGCCCCGCCTTGCTCAGCCCCCCGCGCCGCGCCCGACCCCCTCGTAGCGGAAGCCGAGGGCGTTCACCGTCGCCATCGAATAGATGTTGCGCAGATCGACGATGACCGGCTCGCGCATCGCAGCCTTGACGCGGGCGAGGTCGAGCGCGCGGAACGCGTCCCATTCGGTGATCACCACAAGCGCGTCGGCCCCTTCGAGGCAGGCGTAGGGGCCGGAGGCGAATTCGACGCCCGGCAGCAGCGCTTCGGCCGACCGCGCCCCTTCGGGATCGAAGGCGATGACTCGCGCGCCGGCCTTTTGCAGAATGGGGACGATGACGAGGCTCGGCGCGTCGCGCATGTCGTCGGTGTTCGGCTTATAGGTCAGGCCGAGGATCGCGATCGTCTTGCCGGCGACCGAGCCGTCGCAGGCGTTGATGATCTTGTGCGCCATCGCGACCTTGCGCTTCTCGTTGACGTCGACCAGCGTCTCGACGAGGCGCATCGGCGAGCGGGCGTCCGCCGCGAGCTTGGTCAGCGCCAGCGTGTCCTTGGGGAAGCAGGAGCCGCCGAAGCCGGGGCCGGGGTTGAGGAAGCGGCGGCCGATGCGCTTGTCGAGCCCGATGCCGTTGGCGACGTCGAGAACGTCGCCGCCCACCTTCTCGCAAAGGTCGGCAATCTCGTTGATGAACGTCACCTTCATGGCGAGGTAGACGTTGGCGGCGTATTTGATCAGCTCGGCGGTGCGCCGGGTCGTATAGACGACCGGGCTGCCGTTGCGCTCGAGGGGACGGTATATCTCGTGCATGATCCGGCGCGCGTCGTCGTCCTCGACGCCGATCACGACGCGGTCCGGCTGCTTGAAATCGTCGATCGCCGCGCCCTCGCGCAGGAATTCGGGGTTCGAGACGACGGCGAAGCGATCCTTCGCGACGCGCTCGCCGATCAGCCGATCGATGGCGTCGCAGGCGCCGATCGGCGAGGTCGATTTGTTGACGACGACGACATAGCCTTCGATCGCATCGGCGATTTCGCGCGCCGCCTGATAGACGAAGCGCATGTCGGCCCCGCCGTCGCCCGGCAGCGTCGGCGTCCCGACGGCGATGAACACCGCCTGGGCGCCGCGCATGCCTTCGGCGATGTCGGTGGTGAAGGCGAGGCGGCCGGCGCGATGATTGGCGACAACGAGCTCGCTGAGCCCCGGCTCGTAGATGGGCGCGTGGCCGTTGCGCAAAGCGGCGATCTTGGCCGCGTCCTTGTCGACGCACACGACTTCGTGGCCGAAATCGGCGAAGCACGCGCCGGAGACAAGGCCGACATAACCCGCGCCTATCATTGCGATCCGCATCGACGAGCCTTTCCCGAGAGAGCGCGGCGAAAAAGTGGATGCCGGTTTTTCGCCGAAGCGCCCGAAATTGAGCAATCCAGATGGCGGACGTTTTCTAACGGGCGGCCGGGGGCCCGGCAAGCTTACGTGAAAGCCGGGAACGCACGTAATCTACGAAAAATGCGGCCTCCTCGGCGTCCGTGAACACCCGCGTGGGCAGCACCGCCGGCGGTCCGCCGGCCGGCCAGAGATAGACGAGGCCGCCCGCATCCTCGACTTCCCGGCAGGCGGCGAACTCCCAGCGGGCGGGTGAAGCGGGCCCTTCCAGCGTGAGTCCGGCCTCGTCGAGGCGGGCGACGAGGGCTCCCGCGCCCCTGATGGTCTCGATCTCGGCAAGGCTCGACTTGCGGGCGGCGGCGAAGCGCCGCCGCGTCGTCAGGCGCTGGATCATGAAAGCGCCCGTCGCCAGCAGCAGCGCGATCTCGCCGTGGCGGCGGGCGACGAGCCCGGTCGTGGTGAGAATGGCGATGAACGCCATCGCCAGCACGAAGGCGACGATAGGCGCGAAATGACTGAGGGTCAGGCGTCCCTCGAGCGCCCGCCGCAGGCCGGCGCGCGCCGCGGCGATCCGCGCCTCGTCCGGCGTAAGCTCGAAGGCGTAGGGCCCGAACCCGGCCGCCGTCGGCGTCGGGCTCATGCCTCGCCGGGCGTGCGCGCGCGAACCGCGAGCGCATGCAGGCCGGCGGCGAATTCTTCCCCGAGCTGGTCGTAAACCAGGCGATGGCGCGCCACCCGGCTCTTGCCGGCGAAGTCCTCGCTAACGATATTGATGCGGTAATGGGTCTCACCGCCCTCGCGCCATCCGGCGTGGCCGGCGTGTCGATCCGATTCGTCCAAAATTTCGAGTTCGATGGGATGCAGGCCCTGCGTCAATTTGGCCGCAATTCGGTCTTTCATGCTCATCGGCGTCGGCTCCGAGAGGGATCGAAGGAGCGACTTGCCCCGCGCCGCGCGACTTGTCAAAGACGCGCAGGCGTGGCGTTCTGGTCACGGGTCGTTAGGGGCTCGGCGCCAAAACGAGCGCATCGCAACTCGACGCTTGCCGGCCGGCGAGTCGGCGCCTAAGGTTTCTCGATGGATCTCAATTCGCGACTCTTCGATCGGATACGGGTTAAGCCGCGCGGCAAGGCTGCCGCCGCCGAGCCGCCCCCGGAGACGAAGGCCGAGTGCAGCTTTCCCGGCTGCAAGGAGCCCGGCGTCTTTCGCGCGCCCAAAGGCCGCGACCGGGAGGGAGAATTTTTCTGCTTCTGCAAAGACCACGTGCGGGAGTACAACGCGACCTACGACTACTTTCGGGGCATGGACGACGATTCGCTCGCCAAGTTCCGGCAGGCCGAGACGATCGGACATCGCCCGACCTGGAAGATGGGGCCGCGCGGCGGCGCCCAGGGCGCCCATCTCGACGAGACGGTCTATGCCGAGGCGCGCACGATGCGTCAGCGCGGCGCCCGCCGGACCGGTCCGGACGCGCACGCGCCGCGCTACAATTCTCTCGCCTTGAAGGCCCTCGCCGCCCTCGACCTCGACGCGAAGGCGACCGAGGCTTCGATCAAAGCGCGCTACAAGGAGCTGGTGAAACGGCACCATCCCGACGTGAACGGCGGGGATCGCTCCTCGGAAGACAAATTGCGCGAAATCATTCAGGCCTATAACTATCTGAGGGCGAACAAACTGGTCTGAACCCCGCCCGCCGGCCGCCTGAGCGCCGAATAGCGAAATCCCGAAGTTCGCGCGGGCGTTTTGCCGGGGGCGACAATGCCGCTATAGGATCGCCGCGCCGCCGCCCGGGCGGGCGGCGCTTGGAGGACAGATGAAAGCCGCGCAAACGCCGTCGCCAATCGAAACGCCAGCCGAGTCGGGAGCGCCGGACACGCGCGTTTCCGTTCGGAACGTCTTCAACATCGATTCGGACATGGAGGCGCCGGCCTACACCGCCCCGGACGAGCATGTCCCGGACATCGACCCCGATTACCTCTTCGATCGCGACACCACGCTCGCGATCCTCGCCGGCTTCGCTTTCAATCGCCGCGTCATGATCACCGGCTATCACGGCACCGGCAAATCGACGCATATCGAGCAGGTCGCCGCCCGACTCAACTGGCCGCTGGTCCGCATCAACCTCGACAGCCACGTCTCGCGCATCGATCTCGTCGGCAAGGACGCGATCGTGCTCAAGGAGGGCAAGCAGGTCACCGAGTTTCGCGACGGCATCCTGCCCTGGGCGTTGCAGAACAACATCGCTTTGTGCTTCGACGAATATGACGCCGGCCGCCCCGACGTGATGTTCGTCATCCAGCGCGTGCTCGAAGTCTCGGGCCGGCTGACGCTGCTCGATCAGCGCCGCGTCATTCGCCCGCATCCCGGTTTCCGCCTGTTCGCCACCGCCAACACGGTCGGCCTCGGCGACACCTCCGGCCTCTATCACGGCACCCAGCAGATCAACCAGGGCCAGATGGACCGCTGGTCGATCGTCTCGACGCTGAACTACCTCCCGCACGACAAGGAGGTCGACATCGTGCTCGCCAAGGCGCCGCATTATCGCGGCCGCAAGGAGGGGCGCGACATCGTCAACAAGATGGTGCGCGTCGCCGATCTCACCCGCAACGCTTTCATCAACGGCGATCTGTCGACGGTGATGAGTCCGCGTACGGTGATCACCTGGGCCGAGAACGCCGACATCTTTAAGGATATCGGCTTCGCGTTCCGCCTCACCTTCCTCAACAAGTGCGACGAACTCGAGCGCACCTTGGTCGCCGAGTTCTATCAGCGCTGCTTCGGCCAGGAATTGCCGGAAAGCGCGCTGAACGTCGCGCTGAGCTGAGGGACCCCGCCGATGGCCGCGCGGCTGCTCGCAATATCGGGCAGTCTTCGCGCGGCCTCGATCAATACGGCGGCGCTCGAGGCGCTGGCGCTCGTCGCGCCCGATGGCGTCGAGGTCGTCCTCTATCGCGATCTCGCGCGGCTTCCGCCCTTCAATCCCGACGACGAAGAGGGCCGGCTTCCGCCCGGTGTCGAGGCTCTCAGAGCCCTCGTCAGGGAAAGCGACGGCGTGGTGATCGCCGCGCCTGAATATGCGCATGGCGTGCCCGGCGTCCTGAAGAACGCGCTCGACTGGCTGGTCTCGAGCGACGCAGTTCCCGGCAAGCCGATCGCGCTGCTCAATACGGCACCGCGCGCGTTCCATGCGCAGTCCGCGCTTCGCGAGACGCTGGCGACAATGGCGGCCCAGCTTGCGCCGGAGGCCTTTATCACCCTGCCGCTTGCGGGCCGGGCGATGGAGGCGCGGCAAATCGCGGCCGATCCGCGGCTCGCCCGCGCGCTCTCTGAAGCGCTGGACGCTTTTCTGGAGGCGATCTCGCCGCGCCAAGCGCCGTAAGAACGGTGTGCTCAGGCAGTCCAATCGAACGGGTTGACGACGCGGAGATCGAACCCTTGGAAATCGGCGATGTTGCGGGTCGCGACGATGAGGTCATTGTGGATCGCAGTCGCCGCGATCAGCGCGTCTTCATAGCTCGGCGTCGGCTGACGCCGCATGAGACGCGCGTGGATACGAAAGACCGCCGCGTCGGCGGGGAGGACGGCATAGAGATGTTCCAGCCTGTCCAGCCAGGCCTCGATTTCCCCCGCCCGCTTGGCGTCTCGCTCGCTCAAGGACTCGATGCCGCGCTGGATTTCGCCGATGGTCACGGCGCTGATGCGAAGGCTCGCGTCCGGAAGCGTATCGAACCACGCGACGACGCTCCGATGTGGGCGCGATCGACGCAGCTCGGAAATGACGTTTGTGTCCAACAGGAACATTCAAAGGATCGGCGGGGGGCGATGCGGCGTGCGACCGCGAAACGGGATGTCGAGATCGTCGAACCGAGCCTCGTCGGTCGAAAGCAAATCCTTGAGGCTGGGTCTGCCGTCGTGCGCCAGGCGGCGCCACTCCTCGATAGGAACCAGAACAGCGGTTTCGACGCCGCGTTTGGTGACGACCTGAGGCCCTTCCTGCTCGCAGGCGACAAGCATCTCGCTGAAGTGGGCTTTTGCGTCCTGGACGGGCCAGCTTTTCATTGTGTCCCTCATCAATATGACTAGATACCTGACTAGTATGGCGGCGGCAACGCTTGCGTTGCGGGGCCGCCGCGCGTCACTTATGTTGGCGTCGCGCCGTCGCGCGTTCCTCCCTTTCCGGGTCCCCAGGGCGTTGCGCCTCGCGCGACGGAATGAGCAAGATTTCTGATGACGACTGTCGACGTCAAACCCACCAACCGCAAGCCCGCCGCCAAGGGCGAGGCGCCGAGCGAGCCCTTCAAGCGGGCTGTCGCGTCGTGTACGCGCGCGATGGCGCGCCACCCCGAGCTCGAGGTCGCCTTCACGGCGGACAAGCCGGCTCTCGTCAGCGGACCCGAGGGTTCGCGGGCGCGCCTGCCGGAGCCGCCGCGCCGGCCCAATCCTCGCGAGGCGGCGATCCTGCGCGGCCTCGCCGATTCGATGGCGCTGCGGCTCGCCTGCCACAGCGAGACGATCCATCGTCGCCACGCGCCCCACAACGCCGCGGCGCGCGCGCTGTTCGACGCGGTGGAGCAGGCGCGGGTCGAGGCGATCGGCGCCCGCCGGATGGAGGGCGTCGCCGCCAATCTGACGGCGATGCTGGACGACCGCTATCATCGCAGCCCCTACGCCGACGCGCGCGATCGGGACGAAGCGCCGCTCGAGGAAGCGGTGGCGATGATGGTGCGCGAGCGGCTGACAGGCCTCAAGCCGCCGAGCGGAGCGACGCGGATCGTCGACCTCTGGCGTCCCTACGTCGAATCCAAAGCCAGCGCCGACCTCGACAAGCTCGGCGGCGCCGTGCTCGACCAGCGCGCCTTCGCCAAGGCCGTGCAGCGCGTGCTGGCCTCGCTCGACATGGCGAGCGAATCGGACGCCGACGCCGACGAGAGCGAGGAGAGCGCCGACGAAAACGCGCCGCCCGACAGCGCCGATGAGGCGGAGGGCGAGGGCGAGCAGCAGGACACCCAGGACTCCATGGAGATGGAGACTTCGGAGGCGTCCGCCGACGACCTCGAAGAGAGCGCGATGGAGGCGGCCGAAGCGCCTTCGTCCGAATTCCCGGAGGAATCGGAGGCGGGCGAATCCGAGGAGGCGGCCGAGAACCGCCCGCCGCCGGCGACGAATTCGGATCGACGCGGCATCGACTACAAGGCCTATACGACCAAGTTCGACGAGATCGTCAACGCCGAGGACCTCTGCGATCCCGACGAACTGCAGCGCCTGCGCGACTATCTCGACAAGCAGTTGCAGAACCTTTCCAGCGTCGTCTCGCGCCTCGCCAACCGCCTGCAACGGCGCCTGATGGCGCAGCAGAGCCGCTCGTGGGAATTCGATCTCGAGGAGGGCATCCTCGACACCGCGCGGTTGCCGCGCGTGATCATCGATTCGCAGCAGCCGCTGTCCTTCAAGCGCGAAAAGGACATGCAGTTCCGCGACACCGTGGTCACGCTGCTGATCGACAATTCCGGCTCGATGCGCGGCCGCCCGATCACGGTGGCGGCGACCTGCGCCGACATCCTCGCCCGCACGCTCGAGCGCTGCGGCGTCAAGGTCGAGATCCTCGGCTTCACCACGCGCGCCTGGAAGGGCGGCCAGTCCCGCGAAGCTTGGCTGCAGGCCGGCAAGCCGCCGAACCCGGGCCGTCTCAACGATCTGCGCCATCTCGTCTACAAGAGCGCCGACGCGCCCTGGCGGCGCGCGCGCAAGAACCTCGGCCTGATGATGCGCGAAGGCCTCCTGAAGGAGAACATCGACGGCGAGGCGCTCGACTGGGCGCATCAGCGCCTGCTGGGGCGTTCCGAACAGCGCAAGATCCTGATGATGATCTCCGACGGCGCGCCGGTCGACGATTCGACGCTGTCGGTCAATTCCGGCAACTACCTCGAGCGCCACCTGCGCCACGTGATCGAGGAGATCGAGACCCGCTCGCCGGTCGAGCTGATCGCCATCGGCATCGGTCACGACGTCACGCGCTATTATCGGCGCGCGGTGACGATCGTCGATGCGGAGGAACTCGGCGGCGCGATGACCGAAAAGCTCGCCGAACTGTTCGACGAAAAGGCGTCGCCGCCGCCGGTCACACGGCCGGGTCGGGCGAAGAAGGCGGCGTAGGCGGCCGCGGCAAACTCGATAAGCGCTGTGCTGTGACTCTGGACGTGCGCGAAGGCCGCCATCCAGATGGCCGCGTGTCACCCCCGCGAAAAGCGGAGGGCGAGCCAACCGCCGCGAACCCTCGTTAGTGCCATTTGCAAATGGGTTGACGCACACCGTCTTGGCCGGGCTTGTCCCGGCCATCCACGCGCCGAGCCGACGATTCTAACGTCATAGGGTCTATGTGACGGCGCCGTGGGGACGATTGCTTTGCAATCGCCTTGGGATGCCCGGCACAAGGCCGGGCAGGACGGAAAGAGCTGCTCGAAGGGTCCACCAGAATGCGGAAGGCGCTAGAAGCACCCGTGGCCTACGCCGCTGGACGCCCGCTTTGCGCGGGCATGACAGCCGCCGGCTTGACGGCCAAAATTAGTTATGCAATATAACCATTCGCCAACAGCGCGTGGGATCGGGATGGCGAACGCTCACCAACACTCCTCGGGGCCGCTGACGATCGAGCGCCGCGGCGCTGTCCTCGTCGTCGGCCTCAACCGGGAGGCCAAGCGCAACGCGATCAACGACGAAGCGATCGACGCGCTGGACGCCTGCTTCTCCGCCATTCCCGCCGACGTTCGCGCCGCGGTCATCCATGGCCATGGGCCGAATTTCTCCGCCGGGCTCGATCTCAGCGAAGTCACGGAGCGCGACGTCTCCGAGGGGGTGTTCCATTCGCGAAGCTGGCATCGCTGCTTTGAGAAGATCGAATTCGGGCCGGTCCCGGTGGTCGCGGCGCTCAAAGGCGCGGTGATCGGCGGCGGCCTCGAACTCGCCGCCGCTGCGCATGTCAGGGTCGCGGAACCCTCGACCTTCTATGCGCTGCCTGAGGGTCAGCGAGGCATCTTCGTCGGCGGCGGCGGATCGGTGCGCCTTCCCCGGCTGATCGGCGTCGCCCGCATGGCCGACATGATGCTGACCGGACGCGCCTATTCCGCCCAAGAGGGGGAGCGCCTCGGCTTCGCTCAATATCTGGTCGGCGAGGGCGAGAGCTTCGGCAAGGCGCTCGCGATCGCCGAGACGATTGGCGGCAACGCCCCGCTCACCAATTTCGCCGTGATCCAGGCGCTGCCGCGCATCGCCGATAGCGATCCGCGCGTCGGCTATCTCATGGAATCGCTGATGGCCGCCGTCGCGCAGGGCGACGGCGAAGCAAAGGCCCGCGTGCGCGCTTTCCTCGAAAAGCGCGCCGCCAAGACGAAGCGTCCGGATTAACGGACTCCAGAGCCGGCGCGAAGCCGGCCGAAGTTGGAAGCGCCAAGCCGCGTCACGACGCGGCAAGGGGAGGAGTGCGATGCAGCCGACCGTTTCAGAGACGTCCCCGCCTCGTATTTTCGAGGCGCTCGATCCGGTGGTCGAACACCGTTCCGATGGCGCCATCCTGGTGCGCTGCGCCAAGCCGCTGCCGCCTTATCCCGCCTCGTGGATCGATCAGCTCGAACATTGGGCGCGCGTCGCGCCGCAGCGCATCTTCCTCGCCGAGCGGGCGGCGGGCGGCGCATGGCGCACGCTCGCTTACGGTGAAGCCTACGAGAAAAGCTTGCGCGTCGGCGCGGCGCTGCTGGCCCGCGGCCTCTCCCCTGAGAGGCCCGCGCTCATTCTCTCCGGCAACGGAATCGATCACGCGCTGCTGTCGCTCGCCGGCATGGCCGTCGGCGCTCCAACATGCCCGATCTCGACCGCCTATTCGCTCGTTTCAAAGGATTTGGGAAAGCTTTCGTTCGCCTTCGATCTGCTGACGCCAGGGCTCGTCTTCGCGGCGGAGGGGCGTCCCTACGAGCGCGCGATTGCGAAGGCGAGGGAGCATGGGATCGAGATCGTCGTCGGCGACGACAGCGCCGAAGCGCTTGGCGCGACGCCGTTCGCAAGCCTCGTCGAAACGCCGATCTCCCCGCAGGCGCTTCAGGCCCGCGCGTCGGTAGCTCCGGATTCGATCGCCAAGTTCCTACTGACTTCCGGCTCGACCGGCTCTCCCAAGGCCGTGACGAACACGCAGCGCATGTTGTGCTCCAACCAGGAGATGATGAGGGAGGCGCTGCCCTTCCTCCAGGACGAGCCGCCGATTCTGGTCGACTGGCTGCCCTGGGCGCACACCTTCGGCTCCAATCATAATTTCGGCATCGCGCTCTACAACGGCGGCTCGCTCTATATCGACGAGGGCAAGCCGATGCCCGCCGGCATCGCCGCGACGGCGGCAAACCTGCGCGAGATCGCGCCGACCGTCTATTTCAACGTGCCAAAGGGGTTCGAGGCGCTGCTGCCGCATTTGCGGCAGGACGAGGCGTTGCGTCGCCATTTCTTCTCGCGTCTCAGATTGATGTTCTACGCCGGCGCCGGACTTTCGAAGCCTGTGTGGGACGCCTACCGCGCGCTCGCCGTCGAGACGACCGGCCGCGCGGTCCCCATGACCACGTCGCTCGGCTCCACGGAGACCTCGCCGGGCGCGCTCATCAATGTGCGCGATGTCGATCGGCCGGGCGTCGTCGGCGTGCCGCACAAGGGTGTCGAACTGAAGCTGGTGCCAGGCGGCGGCAAGCTCGAAGCGCGGCTGCGCGGACCCAACATCACGCCCGGCTACTGGCGAAGGCCCGACCTGACGCAAAACGCGTTCGACGAGGAAGGTTACTATCGGATCGGCGACGCCCTCCGCCTCGCCGACCCGCATGATTTCGCCGCCGGCTTCGAGTTCGACGGCCGCGTCGCCGAGGATTTCAAGCTGGCGACCGGCACCTGGGTCAGCGTCGGACCGCTGCGGACTCATTTCGTCGGCGCTTTCGATCCGCTTGCGCGGGACGCGGCCGTCGCCGGCCATGACCGCGACGAGATCGGTATGCTGGTCTTCCCCGACGAGACGGCGACCCGAAAGCTCGCGCCGCATTTGCCGTTGGTTACGCCTTTCGCCGAGGTGATTCTGGACGAGGGCGTCAAGGCCGCGTTCAAACAGCGCCTCGCCGCCTTCGCGCAGTCAGCGACCGGCTCCTCGACCCGCGTCACCCGCCTCGCATTGCTCGCCGAGCCGCCATCGATCGACCTCGGCGAGATCACCGACAAAGGCTCGCTCAACCAGCGCGCCGTCCTCGCCAATCGGCCGGCCGACGTCGCCGCGCTCTACGCGCCGGAGGCCAAGGCGCATGTCGTCAGCCTTTAGGAGAAAGCCGCAATGACCGACACGTCCGGCGCGCTCGTCAGCACTTTCGAGGATGCTTTTCTCGTCGATGGCGCGCGCACGCCTTTCGTGGACTACAACGGCGCCTTCTCGCTCGTCTCCCCGATCGAGCTCGGCGTCAAGGCTGGTCGCGCGGCGCTCGAAAAGGCGGGGGTCGCGGGCGGTGAGATCGGCGCCGTCGTCGCCGGAAATATGGCGCAGGCGAGCTTCGACGCTTATTTCCTGCCGCGTCACGTCGGCATCTATTGCGGCGCGCCGATCGAGACGCCCGCCATCCTCGTGCAGCGCATTTGCGGCACCGGGATCGAGGCGATCGCGCAGAGCGCCGACGCCGTTTCGCTCAGCCGCGCGAATGTGGCGCTGTGCGTCGGCGCGGAATCGATGAGCCGCAATCCCGTGGCCGCCTACACCCATCGCGGCGGTTTCCGCATGGGCCAGGTCGAATTCAAGGACTTCCTTTGGGAGGCGCTTCTCGACACGTCCTGCGACACGACCATGGGCGGCACGGCGGAAAACCTCGCCAAGCGCTACGACATTTCCCGCGCCGAGGTCGACGCTTTCGCCGCCCGCTCGTTTGAACGGGCGCTCGCTGCGCGCGCCGCCGGCTTCTTCGACGACGAGATCGTCGCCGTCGCGGACGAGACGTTCACACTCGAGGGATACAATCCGCGCACGCTCAAGCTCAAAGGCAAGGGCGAGATCGTGCGCGAGGACAGTCACGTGCGTCCCTCGCCGCTCGAAGCGCTGGCCAAGATCCGCCCCGCCTTCGGCGGCGTGCAGACCGGCGGCAATTCCTCCGCGGTGGTCGACGGCGCGGCGGGAGTCGTCGTCGCCTCGGGCAAATGGCTGACGGCGAAGGCCAAGGCCCCGCTCGCCCGGATCGTCGCTTGCGCGGCGGTCGGCGTCCCGCCGCAATTCATGGGCATCGGCCCGGTTCCCGCCATTCGCGCCGTCTGCGCGCGCACTGGGCTCTCTTTGTCCACGATCGACCGGATCGAGATCAACGAGGCCTTCGGCGCGCAGGTGCTGGCGTGCTCCAGGGAACTTGGGTTGGACGAAGCCAAGCTCAACGTGAACGGCGGCGCGATCGCCATCGGCCATCCGCTCGGTGCGACCGGCGTGCGACTCGCGCTCACCGTCTCGCGCCAGTTGCGGCGCGAGGGGCTCCGATACGGCGTCGCGTCGGCCTGCATCGGCGGCGGGCAGGGCATTGCGATGATTCTGGAAAATCCGGCCGCGGCTGCTAGGGAATGGCGATGATGGACGATCGGTCGGGCGCCTCGCCCAGCGGCGAACAGCAAGGACGGGCCATGCTGGTCAATCGCCGCACGGTGCGGATCGAGTGGGGGCATTGCGACCCCGCGGGGATCGTCTTCTACCCCCGGTATTTCGAGATGTTCGACACGTCGACGCAATATCTTTTCGAGCGCGCCGGCTGGAAGAAACCCGACCTGCTCAAAGAATTCGACATCGTCGGCTATCCCATGGTGGATACGCGAGCCAAGTTCATTGTCCCGTCGGCCTTCGGCGACGACATCGTGATCGAATCGCGCATCGCCAGCTTCCGCAACTCGAGCTTCAACGTCGAACACCGCGTGTTCAAGCCGGGCGCGGACGGCGAAACGCTCGCGATCGAGGCCTGGGAGACGCGCGTCTGGGTCGGACCGCATCCCGACGATCCCAAGCGGCTGAAGTCGCGCCCCATCCCGCGCATCGTAGTCGCACGCCTCTCCGGCGAGGAGGCCGCGCATGGCGGCTAGACGCGAGCGCGGGCCGCGCGACGCATCCTTCGAGGAGGCCGAGAGCCAGGCGCTCGACCTCTCCGCACTCACCGAGATCATCGGCTATCCGCTGCGGCGCGCGCAGATGGCGGTGTTCGAAGACTTCAACCGGCGCTTCGCCGCGCTTGGCCTGTCGCCGGCGCAATATTCGGCGCTCGTCGCGATCGGCGACAATCCCGGCCGCACGCAATCGACGATCGCGGGCGCGCTCGGCATTCAGCGGCCGAACTTCGTCGCCATGATGGACGAGCTCGAGCGGCGCGGGCTCGCCGACCGTCTCCGCTCGGACGCCGACCGCCGCTCGCACGCGCTCGTCCTTACGGAGGCGGGCAGGGAGCTCGTCGCGCGGGCGCGCGTCGTGCAGGCCGAGCAGGAAGCCGCGATCGCGCGGACGCTCGGGGAGGACGGGCGCAAGACGCTGGTCGCGCTGCTGCGCCGGCTGACGCAGATCGAGTAGCGCGGCGACAAGCGCTTTCGAGACAAGGGAGGAAGGGATGAATCGAAGAGAAGTTTTGCTAGGCGGCGCGGCTTTGGCGCTGTCGCCGCGTCTCGCGTTCGCGCAAGGCCAGCGTCCGTTGAAGATCGGCGTGCTCAACGACATGTCGAGCGTTTACGCCGATTATCAAGGCGTCGGCTCGGTGATCGCCGCCAAGCTAGCCGCGAACGATTTTTCCGCTCAGCTCGGCGTGCCGGTCGAGATCGTCTTCGCCGATCACCAGAACAAGCCGGACGTCGGCGCGGCGATCGCGCGCCGCTGGTTCGACGCGGAATCGGTCGACGTCATTATGGACCTGCCGAACTCCGCGGTTGCGCTGGCGGTGCTCGCCATCGCGACGGAGAAGAACAAGGCGGTGATCGGCTCCGGCGCCGGCACGTCGGCGCTGACGGGGGAGAAATGCGCCAGGAACTTCGTCCATTGGACCTATGACTCCTATGCGCTCGGCCATAGCATCGGCAAGGCGCTGACCGAACAGGGCGGCAAGAGCTGGTTCTTCATCACCGCCGACTACGCCTTCGGCAAGGATATGGAGGGCAATTGCGCGGCCGCGGTCGAAGCCGCGGGCGGCAAGGTGCTGGGCTCGGCGCGTCACCCGATCAACACCTCCGACTTCTCGTCCTTCGTCCTGCAGGCGCAAGCGTCCGGCGCCGACGTCGTCGGCTTCGCCAACGCGGGGGGCGACCTCAACAACTCGCTCAAGCAGGCCCACGAGTTCGGCCTTGCGCCCAAGCAGCGGCTCGCCGGACTCATCCTCAACGTCACCAACATCCCTTCGCTCGGCCTCGACACCGTCGCCGGCGCGATGATCTGCACCGCGTTCTATTGGGATTTCAACGACGGCACGCGCGCCTTCGCCAAGCGCTTCCAGGCAGCCCACCCCTCGAAGATGATGCCCAACGACATGCACGCAGGCATGTACGCGGCGACCGAACACCTGCTGAAGGCGATGGCTCGGACCAAGAGCGCCGACGACGGGGTCAAGCTCGTCGATGCGATGAAGGCGATTCCGACCGACGATCCGCTGTTCGGCAAGGGAACGATCCGCGCCGACGGGCGCAAGCTGCATCCGATGTATCTGCTGGCGACCAAGACCCTTGCCGAATCGAAGGGCGACTGGGATTATTTCAAGGTCGTTTCCACGATCAGCGCGGAGGATGCTTGGCGGCCGTTGGACAAGGGCGGTTGTCCCTTCGTCAAGGCCTGAACGCCTCGTCGGCGAGCGACGCCAACGCGCCTGAGGCGGCGCGTGCTTATAGGCCCGGTCTCCGATGCGCAACTGGTTCCGCTCTCCGACCCTGCTGAAGCTCTTCGTCGGGCAGCATATCGTCAATGGGCTGAGCGTCGCGATCTCGGTCATCGCCGTGGCGCTCGCAGCTGCGGTGATGTTCGGCTTCTCCGTCGGTCAAGTTGCGACGCTCGGGGCGATTTCCGCCAGCATCAGCGACTTTCCGGCGGCGTGGCGCGTGAAGGCGCGCATCCTCATCGTCGGCTTCTGCTTCGCGCTCCTCGCGACGACCGTCATGCAGCTCGCCGGCGGATGGACTCTCGCGGCGGTTGTCGCAATCGGTCTCATCGCCTTTGCCGCCGGCATGGTGACGGGCTACGGACGCTGGGCGCTGTCGCTGAGCGCGCAATTTCTCGTGCCCATGGTGTTGGTCCTCGGCGTGCCGCGCTCCAACCTTGCGGGGGCGCTTCATGTCGAGGCGATCTTCGCGCTCGGCGGCTTCGCTTATATCGCGCTCGCGCTGGCGGCGACGCAGCTGACCGGGGCCGGCGACCGCCGGTTGATGGCGAGCGAGTGTTTTCGCGAACTCGCCACCTATCTTCGCGCGATCGCCCGCTTCACCGATCCGGAGATCGACGTCAACGAAGTGTATGGCGCCGCGGTCCGCCAGCAAGCCGCATTATCCGAGCAGCTTCAGGCCGCCCGGGGGATTCTGCTCGATCACCCCCGCAGGACGGCCGAGCGCGTTCGGCTCGCCGCGACGATCGGCCTTCTGCTCGACGTCTTCGACGCCTTGATCGCCGCGCAATGCGACCTGCTCCAGCTGCGCGACATCCCCGCGGCGAAGACTCTGCTCTCCCGTGTCGGTGTGGCGGTGCGCGCCAGCGCGCTCGATCTGCAACATCTCAGCTTGGAATTGCTGAGGACCTCCCGTCCGGGCCTGCCGCTCGGGCATGTGCTGGCGACGGACGCGATGCGGCGCGAGGCGGCGCGCGTCGTCGCGGTGGGTGAAGCGACCGGCGCCGAAGCGGCGGCGATCGAAGCGACGACCGTGCGCCTGCTCTATGCGCGCGAGCAAATCCGCCGCCTCGAGAGCGCGCTCTGCGACGATAGGGCTGCGCAGGAGGCGATCGGGGGAATCGACCTCTCGGCTTTCGAGCCGCGCCGGTCCTACAATCCGCGTCTGCTGGCGGCGCATCTCACAATGAATTCGCCGGTGTTCCGCTTCGCCGTCCGGCTTTCGGCCGCCATGATGGCCGGCGCCGTTGTCGCCGTGTCGCTCGGCTGGGTGGCGCACGGCAATTGGGTGCTGCTGACAACCGCGGTCATCATGCGCGCGAGCTACGGTTGGACGCGCAAGCGGCGCGACGACCGGATCGTCGGGACGCTGATCGGCTGCGTGATCGCGTCGGTGGCGGTGCCGAATCTCCCGATCGGCGGCTTGGTGTTCCTGCTCGGCTTCGCGCTCGCGCTGACGCACGGCTTCGTGCGCTCGAACTACCGCGTCGCTTCGGTCGGCGCGTCGGTGATGGCGCTGGTGTCGCTGTATCTCTCCAATCCCGCCGAATCGGCGCCGATGGTGACGCGCCTCGCCGATACGCTGATCGGCGCCGCGATCGCGCACCTCTTCAGCCATGTTTTGCCGCTTTGGGAATCCACCGAGGCGCCACGTCTCGTGGCGGGGCTGCTTTCGCAGATCCGCGGCTTCGCCGAGGTCGCGCTGCGGCGCGATGCGCGCGACCAGAACTACCGGCTGGCGCGCCGCGGTCTCAACGAGGCGATCGCCGCGCTGTCGGATTCCGCTGCTCGCATGGGCGGCGAGCCGCGCGCGACCCGGCGCGGACTCGACGAGATGGCCGCCATGTTGATCGCGGCCCATGTGGTCGCGACGCATATTTCCGCGCTGCGCCTCGATCTGCGCGTCAGCGAGGGCGACGCAGTGAAGGCGGGGCAGGCGCAGGTCGAGGCGGATGCGGCCCGACGGTGGCTGGTGAAGACGCTTGCCGATTTCGATGCGAACGACCCGCCGGTTTTGGCCGGGGACGTCCGGCCGCCGCCAGCGTTGTTGAAGGCGACGCTGGCGTTGCTCGCGGCGGCGCGCGCGTATCGGCGGGTTTGCGAGCGCGCGTAATATCAGCCTTTGCGCGGACGGCGCGCGCCGCGCGTCTCGCGCTTGGCGCCCGCTTCGATCAGCAGCTTGCGAAACTCGTCCCGCTTTTCGTGGATCGAGGCGATTACGAGGCCCATCGGCACGCCGATGTCGACGAGCGCCGCCTCCGACAGTTGCAGACTGGCTTCGATCGTCTCCGGCACGGCGTCGGTGACGCCGAGTTGGTAAAGGACGCGCGCATGCTCTGCGTCGCGGGCGCGCGCGATGAGGGTGATGTCAGTCCTCAGACGGCGGGCAGCCGCGACCACCGCCTCGTTGGCGCTCGGCGTGTCCATGGTGACGATCAGCGCGCGCGCCGTCTCGATCCCGCAGCGGCGCAGATACTCCTCGCGTGAGGCGTCGCCGAAATAGACGGCCTTGCCGGCTCGCCGCTCGCGCGCGATGAGTGTGGGATCGACGTCGACGGCGATGAAGGGGATATTGTGAACGGCGAGCATCTCGCCGATCAGCGCGCCGACGCGGCCGTAGCCGACGATGATCACGCGGTGGCCTTCGTCCTCGGGCGGCTCGACCATCGTCTCGGCGGCAGGCGCGGCGCGTGGGCGTTTGGCGAGGCTCGCGCCGATCTTTCCCAGTATTGGGATCAGGACCATCGACAGCGCGACCGCGACAAGTATGGGCTCGCTGTCTGGCCTCGCGACGACGCCTGCGGCGACGGCGACGCCGATCATCACGAAGGCGAACTCGCCGCCCGGACCCAGCAGCAGCGCGGCCTCCGCCGCGACGGGGTTGGAGGCGCCGAAGAGCCGCCCCAGCGCGAACAGCACGATCGTCTTGATGGCGATGAAGGCCGCGGTCAGGCCGAGGACCTCCGTCGGGCGGCTCCCCAGCACTGAGAGATCGAGCTGCGCCCCGACCGATACGAAGAACAGGCCAAGCAGCAAACCCTTGAACGGTTCGATCGTCACTTCGATCTCGCGGCGATATTCCGTCTCGGCCAACAGCAGGCCGGCGACGAAGGCGCCGAGCGCCATCGAGAGGCCGCTCGCCGCCGACGTCAGCGCCGCTCCGAGCACAACCAGCAGGCACGCCGCCATGAAGAATTCGGGGCTGCGCGTCGTCGCCACCGAGTGGAACAGCGGCCGAAGCACCAGGCGGCCGACGACGATCACCGCCGCGAGCGCGAGAGCGGCCGGCGCCAGGGTCAGGAGGAGGCTTCGCCCCAGATTTCCCAGCGCGCCGCTGGCGAGCATGGGGGCGACGACCAGCAGCGGAGCGACCGCGAGATCCTGAAACAGAAGGACGGCGAAGGCGTAGCGCCCGACCGGGGAGCCAAGACGCCTTTCGCCAGCCAGGACCGGAATGACGATCGCGGTCGACGACAACGACAGGGCGGAGCCGATCATGAAGGCCGCGGCCGGCTTTTGTCCAAGCGCATAGGCGACGGCGCCGAGCGCCAGCGTCGAGACGGCGACCTGTGCGAAGCCGAAGGCGAACACCAGGCGCCGCATCCGCGCCAGGCGCTCGAACGACAGTTCGAGGCCGATCGTAAACAGCAGCGCGACGACGCCGAAGGCGGCGACCCGTCGGATTGCATCGACATTCGTCAGCGCGAGCGCGTCGAGCCATGTCGCTTTTTGGGCAAGCCGACCGAGGCCGTAAGGACCAAGAGCGACCCCGGCAAGGAGGTAGCCGAGAACCGGGCTGACACGAATTCGGAAAAACAGCGGCGCGACGATGCCGGCGGTGACGAGGAAGAGCAGCGCCTCCTTGTAGACGCCGAGATCGAACGGCTCGTTCATAATCGGCGCCTCCGCTTCGCGCGCTGCCGCGCTCAGACTAGTCGATTCCTTCCGATGCGCGACCCCTCACTGTTCTCGCAAAACCCTCTCGCGGCGCTGTCGCCCGGCGTGGTAAGCGGGGGCGCCAATGAAGGAGCCTGACATGACCGCCCTACCGACGCATGACGACGTTCTCTCGATCATGAAACTGGCGCCGGTCATTCCGGTGCTCACCGTCCGGGACGCCGAGGATGGCGTCGCGCAGGCGACCGCGCTAGTCGCCGGGGGGCTCACGGCGATCGAAGTGACGTTGCGCACATCAGGCGCGATCGCCGCGATCAAGGCCATCGCCGCGCGGGTTCCCGGCGCGACGGTCGGCGCCGGCACGATCACCAGGCCCGAGCAGATCGACGAAGCGGTGGCGGCCGGTGCGCGGTTCCTCGTGAGCCCAGGCGCCTCGCCGCGGCTCGCCCAGGCGGCGGCGCAAGCGCCGGTTCCCTTCCTGCCCGGCGTCGCCACCGTGTCGGAGGCGCTGGCGCTGATGGATCTCGGCATCCGCGCAATGAAGCTGTTTCCCGCGGAGGCGGTCGGCGGCGTCAAGCTGCTGAGTTCGATCGCCGCGCCATTGCCAGACCTTAAGTTCTGCCCGACCGGCGGCATCGATCTCGCCAAGGCGCCGTCCTATCTCGCACTGCCCAACGTCGGTTGCGTCGGCGGCTCTTGGATGCTGCCCAAGCAGGCGATCGCGGATGGCGACTACGGGCAGATCGAAGTCCTGGCGCGCGAGGCGGCGGCGCTGAAGGCCTGAGCGCGCCTCCCGACCGGCCGCACAACGTCATGGCCGGGCTTGGGCGCGAGCGACTGTTTTCGTGCGCTTGAAAAGCAAAAAACCCCCTCGATCAGGGATCGAGGGGGTTCCAAACTGATTGAGAGCGAAGAGGCGCTTACGCCGCCTCAGGGGTCTCGGCTTCGGCCTCGGCGCGCTTCTTGACGATCGCGCGTTTGAGGGCGACGGCGTCCTCGGACAGCTCGGAGTCGCGGGCCTTGACCAGGAAATTGTCGAGGCCGCCGCGGTGCTCGACCGACCGCAGCGCGGCGGCGGCGACACGCAGGCGGACGGAGCGGCCGAGCGCGTCGGAAATCAACGTCACCTGGCAGAGGTTCGGCAAGAAACGCGTGCGCGTCTTGCGGTTGGAATGGCTGACATTATTGCCGGATTGGACGGCCTTTCCCGTCAGCTCGCAACGGCGTGACATAGCGTAACTTCCCCTAAGCG
>DASXGX010000097.1:0-108386 GCA_036488815.1 Roseiarcus sp. | reverse complement strand
CCTCGCCGTCGACGGCGAGGAGTTCGGCCGCCCGCCTGAGAAATTCGACGCCGTAGAGACCGACCCGAATGTTGACCGGCGAGGAGAACTGTTGGCGCACCGAGCTCAGCGACAGTGCGCTCGCCGCCTTGGCGTAGGTCGAATCCTTTTCGACCACGAGCACCCGGCCGGAAAAGCCCGGCTGGCTCGCCAGATTATAAGCCGTCGAAGAGCCCATCGCCGCGCCGCCGGCGATCACCACGTCGTAGGTTTCCGTCATAGGGTCGCGCTTCCTCACGAGGTCCAGGCTTGCGCATCTGTGTTTTGTGCTAAAGGCTTGTCAAGGTTAGTAGGCTCGCGCCCCACGCGACAAGGAAACGTCCAATGAGCAAACTGAACGGTAAAATCGCCATCGTCACCGGCGCCGCCCACGGCATCGGGCTCGCCTGCGCCAAGCGCTTCGCCGCGGACGGCGCGGCGGTTGCGCTGGCCGACCTCGACGCCCAGGCCGGCGAAGCGGCGGCGGCTGCGTTGCGCGAAAGCGGCGCGAAAGCGATCTTCGTAACCGCCGACGTCACGAAGCGCGAGGCGCTCGCCGCGCTGATCGAGCGCGCGACCGCCGAATTCGGCGGCCTCGACATCATGCTCAACAACGCCGGGGTCGCCCTCAACGCCGCCCTCATCGATATGAGCGACGAGATTTTCGACAAGACGATGGCGACCAACCTGCGCTCCGCCTTCATCGGCACGCAGCTCGCCGCGCGCCAGATGGTCGCCGCCGGCACTGGCGGCGTCATCATCAACATGTCCTCGGTCAACGCGCTGCTGGCGATTCCGGGCCTGGCCGCCTACGCCTGCTCCAAAGGCGCGCTCAATCAGCTCACCAAGGTCGCCGCGGTGGAACTCGCGCCGCACAATATCCGCGTCGTCGCGATCGGTCCCGGCACCATCCTCACCGAACTCGCGCGCAACGCGGTGATGACCAACGAGAGCGCCCGCCGCAAAGTGCTGGAGCGCACGCCGATCGGCCGCGCCGGCGAGCCGGAGGAAGTGGCCTCGGTCGCCTCGTTCCTCGCCAGCGAGGACGCCTCTTACATCACCGGCCAGACCGTCTATCCCGACGGCGGACGGCTGGCGCTGAACTACACCGTCCCCGTCGCCGGCTAGTTTCCCTCCACCACTGGTCAGGCGGGCCGCTGCCCTGCGGCGTCCCGCCCACACAAGGAACGATCTGATGCGACCTTCCCAACGCGCCATCGACGAAATGCGCAAAGTGACCTTCGAACGCGGCGTCGCCCGCTACGCGGAGGGCTCGTGCCTCGTGCGCTTCGGGGAAACGCATGTGCTGTGCGCCGCCTCGCTGGAAGACAAGCCGCCGCCGTGGCTGCGCGGGCAGGGCAAGGGCTGGATCACGGCCGAATACGCCATGCTGCCGCGCGCCACAGCGACCCGGACGCGCCGCGAATCCCAGACCGGCAAGGTGTCCGGCCGCACCCACGAGATCCAGCGCCTGATCGGGCGCTCGTTGCGCGCCGTCGTCGACCTGCCGCGGCTCGGCGAACGGCAGATCACGCTCGACTGCGACGTGCTGCAAGCGGACGGCGGCACCAGGACTGCGGCGATCACCGGCGCCTGGGTCGCCCTGCACGATTGCTTGAAGTGGATGACGCAGCGCTCGATCCTCAAGGACAATCCGCTGAAGGATCACGTCGCCGCCGTGTCCTGCGGCGTCGTCAAGGGCGAGGCGGTGCTCGATCTCGATTACGCCGAGGATTCGACCGCCGAGACCGACGCCAACTTCGTCATGACCGGCTCGGGCGGCCTCGTCGAGGTGCAGGGCTCCGCCGAGGGCGCCCCCTTCAGCGAAGCCGAACTCATCAAGCTGCTGTCGCTCGCGCGCGGCGGCGTCGAGCGGCTGATCGCGCTGCAGAAGACGGCGCTCGGCTGAGCCAACTGCCCAGGCGGTCAGGCGCTGGCGAGCCGCTGCTTCGTCTTGTCCGCGGCGGCGCGCGCCGAGGGCGTCACGTTGAACATTTCGAGGTCGTCGAGTTCGGCCTCGCTGACCGGGGTGAGCGCCTGATCCCGATAGGCGCGCGCCTGAGGGTCGCGCTTGATCGCGCGCCGCACCGCGCCCATGCGCCACACGACGCGCGTGATCGCCAGATGCTTACCGATCAGCTCCAGCGCATATTTCGAATAGAAAATCACAGGATTTTCAATCGGCATGCCGGGGCGCCGATCCCGCCGCGCTTTTCGGCGCAGATAGCCGCCCTCGAGCGGATGAATCTTCTCGACCGTCACGCAGCCGTAGAACCAGATGAGGAGAAACATCATCTTGCCGGGGCTGATGCCGGTCGCGGCGGCCCGGCGCATCACGGTCGCCATGTGCTCGGGCGTGTAATAGGTGTCCCAGGCGAGACGATAGGCGCGCTCCCACTCCGCCTTAGACATTTTGGGGTGGGCGGTCACGACATGTTCGAGGTCGTATTTGTTCATGTCGGGGTCCATCGGGACGCCCGCCTTCGCCAGCTTCTGATGATCCTCCGAGCCCGGCAAGGGCGTCAGGCAGAAGAACTCGAGCAGGTCGAGCGGCAGCTCGCGCTGGATGATCTTGACGTCCCTGACGATGCTCTCCGGCGTGTCGCCGGGAAACCCGAGGATATAGCCGGCGTAGGTGAAGCAGCCGACCGCCTTCCAGGCGAGCAGCATGACACGATATTCGCCGATGCGGTTCTGCTTCTTCTTCGCGCCGAGCAGACTGTCGGGATTGATGTTCTCCAGGCCGAGAAAGACCCGCTTCACCCCCGCCGCCGCGGCCTTTTTGATGAAGCCAGGGATGCGGTGGCACAGAGTGTCGACCTGGATGACGAAATTGAAGTTGAGCTTCTCGTCGCGTCGCATCGCGATCAGGCGATCGAAAATCGGCTCCCAGTTCTTGTTGCGCGCGAGATTGTCGTCGGTGATGAAGAAATGGCAGATCCCCTGCGCGAGATTGCCGCGAATGATCGCCTCGACGTCGTCCGCCGTCCGGTAGCGCGACTTGCGTCCCTGGACATTGATGATGGTGCAGAACGAACATTGAAACGGACAGCCCCGGCCGGCGTCGAAGCTCGTCACCACTCCCGCCGTACGCCGAATGCTCGCGGCCGGCAGCATCGGCGCGGGCACGCCTTCGAGGCCGGGCGCATCGTTCATGAAGTTATAGAGCGGCTTCAGGACGCCTGCGTAGGCGTCAATCAGAACCTCGTCCAATCGCCCTTCCGCCTCGCCCGCGAACAGCGAGACGCCGAGCGCCTGCGCCTCCAGCAGATCGGCAGGCGTTTCGGGCAACATCGCCAAGCAGCCGGAGACATGGAAGCCGCCGATCGCCACCTGGACGCCCTGGGCGCGAAAGCGTCGCGCCAGATCGACGGCGCGGGGAAATTGGTTGGATTGGACGCCGACGAAGCAGACCAGGCCCGGTCCGCCCGTCGCCGCCATGGCCTCCGCGATGCGTTCAGGACGAACGCGCGTATTCGTCTCGTCGATTGCGACGATATCGATGGAAACCGAATCGCCGAGCACGCGCCGCGCCCGGCAATCGCAAGCCAGCCCGTAGAGTACGGCCAGCGTGTTGGAAGGGATCGCCGAGCAAACCCATTGAATAACGTAGCCCTGTTCGTCGTAATGCGAGGGCTTGATCAAGTAGAGCGTGAACCGTCCATCCATGGCGCGCCCCCTCATAGACATTAGGCGCGCCAACTCGGTGCAAGTCAATATGCAGGGAAGGATTGGACAGGTCTACAGCCATTCCTCACCCTTGAGGCGATTTATTTGAAGAGCATAGGCATCATCAAGTCGCTGATGACGCGAAAGAAATCCCCCGACGACGGGTTTTCACTCGGACTCTACCCAGAAGCGCAGCAGGTGATGCGCGATCGCCATCGGGTTGGGCGCCATCAGGCCTGCCGGATGGCGCTTCTCGAACATCGCCGCCACCTCCGCGCGCTCGAACCAGCGGGCGTCCTCCAGTTCCTCGCGGTCGACCGTGATCTCGCGCGAGGCCGCGCGCGCGAGGCAGCCGATCATCAGCGAGGACGGGAAAGGCCAGGGTTGCGAAGCGACATAGGCGACCTCGCCGCACGCGATTCCCGCCTCCTCATGAATTTCGCGCCGCACCGCCTCCTCGATCGTCTCGCCTGGCTCGAGAAACCCCGCGAGGGCCGAATACATGTTTTTGGGAAAGCGGGCCTGACGCCCGAGCAGGCATCGCTCGCCGTCGACCGCCAGCATGATGACGACCGGGTCGGTGCGTGGGAAGTGCTGCGCCTTGCAGGCCGCGCATTCGCGCCGCCAGCCGGCCGCTGCGAGGCGCGTCGGCGCGCCGCAATGGGCGCAAAAGCTGTGGCGCGCGTGCCAATGCATGACCGCCTTCGCTTGGCCGAGGATCGCGACGTTGGCAGGCGAGACGAGTCCCTGCGACGCGATCGAACGCAGATCGACGAGTTGCAGATCCTGCCGGCCCGGCGCGACCAGCATGCGCCGGTCGAGAAAGCCGTCGCTGAGGTCGGCGATTTCCTCGACCGCGCCATCCGGCAGCAGCGCCGCGTAGACCGGAGCGCCGCCCGCATCGACGCCGAGCAGGACCTCGAAGCGCGCCCCGCCGAGCGCGGCGATCTCCTCGATCGCGAACAGCGGGTCACGCACGCCCTCGCGCGCGGGCAGAATGGGCATGTCGCGCGCAAGGATGATCGCCCGCGCGTCGGGCCGGCGACGCAAGGCCTCGAGGAACGCGGCGTCGTCGCGCTTGCCGGCAAGCCGATCGAGCGGCGCGCCGTGGAAGCCGAAGGAGAATGACCGCGTCGCGGTCTTGAAAAAGGCGTCTTTCATGCGTTTTCCCTCGGTGCGCCGGCCCCCGTCGGGCGCTGGTCAAGCGGCGCAAAGCCGGATTAAATCGACTTCGAATCAGCCAAACGGAAGTTTAGACGGGAAAGCAAGCCTCATGGGCTTCACATTGACAAGACGCGGCGCGATCAAACTGACGGCGGCGGGCCTCCTCGCGGGCGGCGCGTTGCGCATCCCCCGCGCCTTCGCCGACGACGACATCGAGACGCACGGCCTCTCCTCGTTCGGGGATCTCGCGCTGCCGGCGGACTTCAAGCACTTCGCCTATGTGAACCCGGACGCGCCGAAAGGCGGCGTGCTGTCGATCCAGATCACGTCGACCGCCGGCAACCAGAACTTCGACACGTTCGACACGATGAACATCTATTCCAAGAAGGGCGACGGCGCGGCGGGCATGTCGGCGACCTTCGACACGCTGATGGCCGGCAACGGCGACGAGCCCGACTCGGTCTACGGGCTGCTCGCCCGTGCGGTGCGCTATTCCCCCGACAAGCTCAGCTACCGCTTTCTCCTCAGGCCCGAGGCGCGTTTTTCCGACGGCTCGAAAGTGACGGCGGCGGACGTCGCCTTCTCCCTCAACACGCTCAAGCAGAAGGCGCATCCGACCTATTCGCAGTTGCTGAGCGAGGTCGAGAGCGTCGCCGCCGAGGCTGACGACGTCGTGCTGGTGCGCTTCATCAAGGAGCGCACGCGCGACGCCCATCTGGTCGTCGTCGGCATGCCGGTATTCTCTCAGAACTGGTGGAAGGGGCGCGACTTCGACGCTTCGACGCTCGAGGCGCCGCTCGGCTCGGGCCCCTATCGCGTCAAGACCTTCGAACAGGGACGCTACATCGAGTTCGAGCTCGACCCGAATTATTGGGCCAAGGACTTGCCGGTCAACGTCGGCGCCAACAACTTCCAGCGCCTGCGCTTCGAATATTACCGCGAGCGCCAGGTCGCCTTCGAAGCCTTCAAGGCCGGCGCGATCAACTTCCATCAGGAATACACCTCCCGCATCTGGGCCAACGGCTATGATTTCGCCGCCGTGAAGGAGGGCCGGATCAAGAAGGAGGCGGTCCACAACGGCGCGCCGACCGGCTCGCAGGGATGGTACTTCAACACCCGCCGCGACCAGTTCAAGGACCCGCGCATTCGCGAGGCCCTCGGGCTTTGCTTCGACTTCGAATGGACGAACAAGAACGTGATGTTCTCGTCCTACAAGCGCGTCGTTTCCTACTTCCAGAATTCGGCGATGGAGGCGAAGGGCCCGCCAGGCCCCGGCGAACTCGCTTTGCTACAGCCTTTCCGCGGCAAGATCCCCGATTCCGTTTTCGGCGAACCCTACGTGCCGCCGGTCAGCGACGGGTCGGGCAGCGACCGCACGCTGCTCAAAAAGGCCAACGAGATGCTGCTCGCCGCCGGCTGCGCGCGCGAGGGCGGCGTGCTGCGCCTGCCGGACGGCAAGCCTTTCACGATCGAGTTCCTCGACTCGTCGGACATCTTCCAGCCGCATGTCGCGCCCTTCCAACAGAACTTGAAAAAGCTCGGCATTGACGCCCATTCGCGCATCGTCGACGCGGCGCAGTACAAGAGCCGCACCGAGAGCTTCGACTTCGACGTCGTCGCCGCCGCCTTCGGCGGGACCGTGACGCCCGGCGCGGAACTGCGAGTGTTTCTCTCCACCGCCTCGGCCACGATGCCCGGCTCGCGCAACCTCGCGGGCGTGGCTGACCCGACCGTCGACGCGCTGATCGAAAAGATCGTTCACGCGACGACGCGCGAGGAACTCAACACGACATGCCGCGCGCTCGACCGCGTGCTCAGGGCCAGCCATTACTGGGTGTCGATGTGGTACAACGACGACGCTTGGCTCGCCTATTGGGACGCTTTCTCGCGGCCCGACCAACAGCCGAAGCTCGGCACCGGCGCGCCCGACACCTGGTGGTGGGACGCGGACAAGGCGAAGAAAATTGGACTTTGAGAGGATGGCGCGACTCGTCGGAGGCAGCGAATTCTCCCTCTCCCCGCTGAGCGGGGTGAGGGTCGGGGTGAGGGGCTTGGCGAGGTTGCGCCTTGCTGCGGCTTGTCGCCAGGCCCCTCACCCTAACCCTCTCCCCGCAATGCGGGGAGAGGGGATCTTGCGCGACGCGGCCTGACCCATGCTCGCCTACATCGCCCGCCGCATCCTGCTGATGATCCCGACCATCTTCGGCATCATGCTCGTCTCGTTCGCGATCGTGCAGTTCGTGCCGGGCGGCCCGGTCGAGCGCGCAATCGCGCAATTGCAGGGCGCCGACCAAGGATCCACCGCCGGCATCGGCGGCGGAGGCGGCCAGTTCGGCGCGAGCGCGATGGCTCATGCCGGCGGCGACATTTCCTCGCGCTATCGCGGCGCGCAGGGGCTCGATCCGAAATTCATCAAGGAACTCGAGAAGCAATACGGCTTCGACAAGCCGCCGCTCGAGCGCTTCTGGATTCTGGTGCGCGACTATTCGACCTTCAATCTCGGCAAGAGCTATTATCGGGATGCGCCGGTCGTCGACCTCATCAAGGAGAAGCTGCCGGTCTCGATGTCGCTCGGCGTCTGGATGACGCTGATCTCCTATGCGATCTCGATCCCGCTCGGCGTGCGCAAGGCGGTGAAGGACGGCTCGCGCTTCGACACCTGGACGTCGGCGCTCGTCATCTTCGGCTATGCGGTGCCGAGCTTCCTGTTCGCGATCCTGCTGGTCGTGCTGTTCTGCGGCGGCTCGTTCTGGCAGATTTTTCCGCTGCGCGGCCTCACCTCGGACAATTTCGCCGACCTCTCCTGGCCCAGCAAGATCCTCGACTATCTCTGGCACATCACGCTGCCGGTGACCGCGCTGGTGCTCGGCTCCTTCGCCACCTCGACGCTGCTGACCAAGAACTCGTTCCTCGACGAGATCAAGAAGTCCTACGTGCAGACTGCGCGCATGAAGGGTCTCACCGAGAGCCGCGTGCTGTACGGCCATGTGTTCCGCAATGCGATGCTGATCGTCATCGCCGGCTTTCCCGGCGCCTTCATCGGCGCCTTCTTCACCGGCTCGCTGCTGATCGAGCAGGTGTTTTCGCTCGACGGACTCGGCTACCTCTCCTACGACTCGCTGATCCAGCGCGATTATCCCGTGGTGCTCGGCACGCTCTACGTGTTCGCGCTGATGGGACTGGTGGTGAACCTGATCTCCGACCTCACCTACACCTGGATCGACCCGCGCATCGACTTCGAGACCCGCGAGGTGTGATGGGAAGCGTGATGCGATCTCCGGCCCATCCAAGGGACGCGCTCCCTTCCCCCCTTGCGGGGGAAGGTGGCGGCGCGCCAGCGCCGACGGATGCGGGGGCGCGCCGCAGGCGCATTGATCACGCCCAGGGAAGACGACGTCGCAGACATCCTGGATGCCCGTCTTTCTTCGCGCCGCCGCGCCTACCGGCGCGACCCCTCATCCGGCGGGCTTCGCCCGCCACCTTCCCCCGCAAGGGGGGAAGGGACGCGCGGCTATGCCGGACCGCTTTTTGGGGCCTTGCATGAAGGCCGAAATGATCCCAGTCGCCGCTCCCCGCCCCTGGCTCAGCCCCATGAACCGGCGCCGGCTCGACAACTTCCGGCGCAACCGTCGCGGCTATTGGTCGTTCTGGATCTTCCTCGTCCTGTTCGTCGTCTCGCTCGGCGCGGAATTCGTCGCCAACGACCGGCCGTTGATCGCCTCCTACAAGGGCGAGATCCTCTTTCCCGTCTTCGTCGACTACCCCGAGGACAAGTTCGGCGGCTTCGAGGCGACGACCGACTATCGCGATCCCGTTGTCGCCGACGAGATCAACGCGCATGGCTGGATGATCTGGCCGCCGATCCGCTTCGCCAACAACACGACCAAGCTCGACCCGCCGACGCCCTTCCCTTCGCCGCCGACCTGGACGCTCAGCCAGGCGCAGTGCCGCGCCGCCCTCGTCGCGCAGGCGCATGGCGACCCGAAGAAGATCCCGCCCGACGGCGGCTCGTGCCACGATCTCGAGCCGATGTGGCTCGGCACCGACGCTGATGGGCACGACGTCGTCGCGCGACTCATCTACGGCTTCCGCATTTCGGTGCTGTTCGGCTTCATCCTCGCCGGCGTCTCCTCGGTGATCGGCGTCTTTGCGGGCGCGGTGCAAGGCTATTTCGGGGGTTGGCTCGACCTCGTGATGCAGCGGCTGATCGAGATCTGGTCCTCGCTGCCGCACCTCTACATCCTGATCATCCTCTCGGCGATCCTCGCGCCGAGCTTCATCGTGCTGCTGACGATTCTGCTGCTGTTCTCCTGGGTCACGCTCGTGCATCTCGTGCGCGCCGAGTTCCTGCGAGCGCGCAACTTCGAATACGTCAACGCGGCGCGCGCGCTCGGGCTCTCCAACTTCAAGATCATCGTCAAGCACGTGCTGCCCAACGCGACGGTGGCGACGCTCACCTTCCTGCCCTTCATCGTCAATTCCTCGATCAGCACGCTCACCTCGCTCGACTTCTTGGGGCTTGGCATGCCGCCGGGATCGCCTTCGCTCGGCGAGTTGCTGTTGGAGGGCAAGTCCAATCTCTCCGCGCCGTGGCTCGGCCTCTCCGCCTTCGCCATCGTCGCGCTGATGCTGTCGCTGCTGATCTTCATTGGCGAAGCCGTGCGCGACGCCTTCGACCCCAGAAAGACCTTCTCGTGACCGATCCGCGCCCCCTTCTCGAGGTCAGGGATCTCTCGGTCGCCTTTCAGCAAGGCGGGCGGCGCCAGACCGTGGTCGAGAGGGTTTCCTTCACACTCGAGCGCGGCGGTGCGCTTGCACTCGTTGGCGAATCGGGGTCGGGCAAATCGGTCACCGCGCAATCGATCGTGCGCCTGTTGCCCTACCCCGCTGCGAGCCATCCCAGCGGCGAGATCTTCTTCAAGGGCCGCGACGTGCTCAAGATGAGCGACGCGGAGTTGCGGGAGATGCGCGGCGCCGGCGTGACGATGGTGTTCCAGGAGCCGATGACCTCGCTCAATCCGCTCCACACGATCGAGCGGCAGATCGGCGAGATCATCGCGCTGCACGGCGGCCGCAACGGCTCGACGCGCAAGCGCGTGATCGAACTCTTGAACGAGGTCGGCATCGTCGATCCCGCTTCGCGCCTCGGCGCCTATCCGCATCAGCTCTCCGGCGGCCAGCGCCAGCGCGTGATGATCGCGATGGCGCTCGCCAACCGGCCCGACCTCTTCATCGCCGACGAACCGACCACCGCGCTCGACGTCACCGTGCAGGCCCAGATCCTCAAGCTGCTGAAGGAGCTGCAGGGCCGGCTCGGCATGGCGCTGCTGTTCATCACCCACGATCTCGGCATCGTCAGGAAGATCGCGAGCGACGTCGCGGTGATGCAACGCGGGCTGATCGTCGAAGCGGGCAAGACCGCGGACGTTTTCGCCAATCCGCGCCACCCATATACTCAGATGCTGCTCGCGGCCGAACCGAAGGGCGTCGCGCCGGCGGCGGATCATTCGGCTGAGCCGATCGTCGCCGCCGACGACATGAGGGTGTGGTTCCCCATCAAGAAAGGGTTTCTGCGCCGGACCGTCGGCCACGTCAAAGCCGTCGACGGCGTCTCGCTGACGGTGCGCGAAGGCCAGACGGTCGGCGTCGTCGGCGAATCCGGATCGGGCAAGACGACGCTCGGACTCGCGATCCTGCGCCTGATCCGCTCGAAGGGCTCCATCCTCTATTGCGGCCGCGGCATCGACGGTCTCTCGGTGCGCCAGATGCGGCCGCTGCGCCGCGACATGCAGATCGTCTTCCAGGATCCGTACGGCTCGCTGTCGCCGCGCCTCTCCGTGTTCGAGATCGTCGAGGAAGGGCTGATCGCCCAGAAGACGCGCCTCAACGGGGCCGAGCGGCGCGAGGCGGTCGCCCGCGCGCTCGCCGACACAGGGATTGATCCGGCGACCATGGACCGCTATCCCCACGAATTCTCCGGCGGGCAGCGCCAGCGCATCGCCATCGCGCGCGCAATAGCGCTCGATCCGAAGTTCATCGTGCTGGACGAACCGACCTCGGCGCTCGACATGTCGGTGCAGGCGCAGATCGTCGACCTGTTGCGCGATTTGCAACAGCGGCGCTCGCTCGCCTATCTTTTCATCTCGCACGACCTGAAGGTTGTGCGTGCGCTCGCGAGCGACGTCATCGTCATGCGGCGCGGCAAAGTCGTCGAGAGCGGCTCGGCGCGCGACGTGTTCGCGGCGCCGCGCGAGGATTACACCAAGGCGCTGTTCGCCGCCGCTTTCGCGATCGAGGCGGATGCGACCGGCGTCGTCAGCCAGTAGGATTCCGCCATGGGCCGGGCGCTCGTCATCGTTCTCGATTCGGTCGGCTGCGGCGGCGCGGTGGACGCCGCCGCTTATGGCGACCACGGCGCCGATACGCTCGGCCATATCGCGCTCGAATGCGCGCGCGGCGCCGGCGATCGCGCAGGGCTGCGGTCCGGACCGCTGCGCTTGCCGGCGCTCGACGCGCTCGGCCTCGGGCATTTGATGCGGGCCTCCAGCGGCGCCCGCGCGCCAGGCTTCGGGCGCGATGAGGCGAGCGGCCAATGGGGCTATGGCGTCGAGACGTCGAGGGGCAAGGATACGCCCTCCGGCCATTGGGAGATCGCTGGAACGCCAGTCGACTTCGCCTGGGGATATTTTCCCGCGACGATCCCGGCCTTTCCCCCCGCGCTCACCGCTGCGCTGATCGCTCAAGCGGGCCTGCCCGGCATTCTCGGCGATCGCCACGGCTCCGGCACCAAGATCATCGAGGAGCTTGGCGAGGAGCATGTCCGGACGCTCAAGCCGATCTGCTACACATCGGCCGATTCGGTGTTCCAGATCGCCGCACATGAGGAGGCGTTCGGTCTGGAACGTCTCTACGAGGTTTGCCGCGTCGCGCGGCAGCTATGCGACCCGCTCAATATCGGGCGCGTCATCGCCCGCCCGTTCGTCGGCCGTTCCGCACAGGATTTCACCCGCACGGCGAACCGCAAGGACTTCTCGATTCCGCCGCTGCCGGGCAATCTCTTCGAACGCGCAGCGGGCGCCGGGCGTGACATCGTCTCGGTCGGCAAGATCGGCGACATCTTCGCCCACCGCCACACCGGACGCGAGGCGAAGGGCCGCAACAACACGGAGAACGTCGACTTGACGCTTGCCGCGCTGCGAGAGACCGCTGACGGCGGCCTCATCTTCGTCAATCTCGTCGATTTCGACAGCGAATTTGGCCACCGGCGCGACGTCCCGGGCTATGCGGCGTGCCTCGAAGCGTTCGACGCGCGCCTGCCCGAGATCATGGCCGCGATGCGTCCCGACGATTTTTGCGTCATCACCGCCGATCACGGCAACGATCCGACCTGGCGCGGCTACGACCACACCCGCGAGCACGTGCCGATCCTCGCCTTCGGCGCGGGCGCGCCGCCGGGCCCGATCGGCGCCTGCGGCACCCTCGCCGACATCGGCGCGACCATCGCGCGTTGGATGGGACTGCCGCCGCTGGCGCATGGCTCAAGCTGGCTCGAATGACCTTTGCTCTCGATCCACGGCTTGTCGCCGACACGTTCGCAGTCGCCGACCTTGCGCTGTCGCGCCTGCTGTTGATGAACGACAGCCGCTATCCCTGGCTGATCCTCGTCCCGCGCCGCGAGGCCTTGCGCGAGATCGTCGACCTCGACGCGGTGGAGCAGGCGCTTCTCATGGAGGAGATCGCCGCCGCCTCGCGCTTCCTGCGCGCCTTGCCCAGCGTCGAAAAACTCAACGTCGGCGCGCTCGGCAACGTCGTCAGCCAGTTGCATGTCCACGTGCTTGGCCGTCGCGCGGGCGATCCGGCTTGGCCCGGGCCGGTGTGGGGCGCCGGCCCGCGGGTCCCCTATGCGCCCGTCGAGGCGGAGGCGTTAGTCGCGCGGGCGCGAACCTCGTTGCAGGGACGCTAGAGACTAAAACTTGATCATGTCGATCCGGGTGAGCGTCGTCTTCGGCGCGACGCCCGGCGCGTGGGTGAGATGCCAGGCGACATATTGCTCGGCGTAGAGCTCGGTCGACGACATGCCGTCGACGGGAACGATGACATTCATGCCGTGCAGCGCGGCGTCGGTCGCGGTGTCGAGCACGGCGCCCTCCGACGCGGTTCCCGTGACGATGACTCGCTTGATTCCCTTGTTGGCGAGCAGTTCGCCGAGATTGGTGTCGAGGAACTTGTCGGGACCCGACTTGACGACCGGTTCGCCCGGCTGGGGCGCGATCTCCTGGCGAATGTCCGTGGGCACGCCATTCGGGCTCAGGCTGAAGACGACGAACATGCCCTTGGCGCGGGCCTTGTCGATGAGGGCGCGCATCCTGGGCAGCGAGGCGATGCAGCGCGGCTTGCTCGTCTTGTTGCAGGGGCCGCTGTCGGCCGCGTCCGCGCCGTTGAAATCGAGCGCCAGCAGCGCGTCGGTCTTAAGGTCGACGACGACGGGCTTGAGTTGCGGCGGCGGCGGAACCTTCACGTTCCGCCAGTCGTCGATAATCGCCTGACTGAAAGCGCCGGCGCCCGCGAGCGCAACGACCAAGAACGCAGCCGAACCCAATAGCGTCCTCATAAGAGCCTCCCAGCGCCGAACGCGACGGCGCAGAGACTGCCGTCGCTGGAGGCTCTTGGCAATCGGTTTTGCCGATGGCGCCGCTTACGCCGCCAGCGACGCCTCGAGCCGGTCGAGCAACATGCGCGTGCCGCGCTCGCGACTGCCGCCGTCCTCGTAACCTTCGAGGAACGTTCCCTGCTCGGTCAAGGTCAGGCGGGTTCCTGCATCCGCCGGTTCGAGCTCCAGGGTCGCCAGCGACACGGAGATCTTGCGGTCGTCGAGATGCATCTCGTAGGCGTAGACGAGTCGCCGGCCGGGGATGACGTCGAAATAGACGGCGTCGAAGGTCGAGACGAGGCCGCTGCTCCAGCGCCCCTGCGCATGTTCCCGCCCGCCCGGGCGCGCATCCATTTCGCGTTTCACCAGCGTGTAGCCCTCACCGCCCGCAAACCAACGCGCCTTGGCGGCCATGTCGGTGAGGGCGTGGAACACCTGCGCAGGCGCGGCCTTGAACACGCGATCGATCGTGAAGCTCGCGTGAACGGCGGGCTTGCCCGCGTCGGACCGGATGCGCGCGACCTCGCGCTCCAACTTGTCGAGCGTCGTGCGCCAGCCCTCGGGCGCGCCCTCGATCGCGAAGGCGAAAGCGGGATCGAATACCTCGTATTCCTGGCGCACCGTCATGCGGGCGCCGCTGGGCGCGTCCTCGAAAGCGACCTCTGTGCGGGCGGTAAATTTCGTGACGCCATCGAAGGCGACGCTGAAGGTGAACGACAGGCGATCGTGCGGCGCGACCTCGTCGAACACGCCGCGCGACCAATGATCGACGCCATTGGGCGAGCGCATGCAGACCGCGAAGACGCCGCCGGGCCGGAAGTCGATCTCGGCGTCAGGCACGCTGTAAGTCGCGGGGCTGAACCAGCGCTTGATGTGCTCCGCGCTGCTCCAGGCTTTGAACAACAGCGCGCGAGGCGCGGCGAAGTCACGCGAGATCACCAGCGGTCCGAATTTCTGGCCCACGGCGGGACGCTTGGCGTCATTCATGCTGTTCTCCTTGGTTTTTCATCTCCACGAGATAGTCCTCGAGCCGATCGAAACGGCGCTGCCATTCGACGCGGCGGGCGTTGATCCACCTTTCCGCCTCGGTCAGCGCCAAAGGCTCGATCTGGCAAGTTCGGACGCGCCCCACCTTCCTGGACGCCACCAGCCCCGCCTGTTCGAGAAACGCGAGATGCTGCATCACGGCGGGCAGCGACATCGCCAGGGGCTTGGCGAGTTCGCTGACCGAGGCCGGTCCGTTCGACAGGCGCTCCAGCATCGCCCGCCGCGTCGGGTCGGCGAGCGCCTGAAAGGCCATGTCGAGTGCGGCTGATTGGTTAAGCATTCGCTTTAGTATCACGTCGCGCATACTTAAGCAATGGCCTTGCTATTGCACTCAGGACAGCCGCTTGTGCAGCCGCACCATCAGCGTCGTCGCGAACAGCGGCGTCAGGAGGTTGACGACCGGAATGGCGACGAAGACGGCGATCAGCAGCCCATAGGCGAACACCGTCAAGGCGCGCTCGCGCCGCACCGACCGCGCCTCGGCGGCCGGACGAAACCGCATCGCCGCGAGCTCGAAATATTCGCGGCCCAGCAGATAGCCGTTGGCGCCGAACCACGCGACGACGCCGACGCCCGGGACGAACAGCAGGACCAGCGCGACGACGTTGACGAGCAGCGAAAGGGCCGCGAAGCGAATCGCCGCGAGCGCGGCTTCGCCGACCGGCGCCGTGCGTCCCTGCGGCCCCGAGGGGTCGATCTCGCGCTCCACATGGGCCGCGACCTCATCGAGAAAGAAACCGGCGACCAGCGAGGAAACCGGCGCGGCGAGGAATACGAGCCCGACGAAAAGTCCCAGCCCAAGCAGCAGCGAGAGCGTCAATGCGAGCCAATGCGGCTCCACGCCGACCAGCGACAGCGCCAGCCGGTCGAGGCCGAACCAAAGGACGACGAGGATCGCCGTTGTCAGCGCGACCGTTTTGACGGCCACCCTGCGAAAGGGCGGAGAGGCAATGTCGGCAAGCGAGTCGAGCGCGTCCTGGAACATGGCGCCGACCATATCAGCCTACCCCTTGCGCCGCTTCCGCCAGACGATGGTCGAACTCGCCGCGTAGTTCCAGACAACGCCGATCAGCGCGCCGGCGAGGCCGTCGGCCCACCAGACGCGATCGCGGGCGAACAGCGTCGAGGCGATGTCGATGTTGGCGAGCGCGCCGACGCTGCACAGAAGCGCAAATTGGGCGAAGCCGGCGATCAGGCCGAGGCCGCTGTAGCGATTGGCGCGGTATGTGATCTCGTTGTTGAGCAGAAAGTTGCTCCCCATCGCGACCAGGGTCGCGACGACCTGGGCATCGACGAAGTTGGCTACGCCGAGCAAGCGAATCAGGCTGAGCAGCACGAGAAAATGCACGCCGAGGCCGACCGCGCCGACCAAGGCGAACAGCATGAAGCGGGTAGGCAGCAGGTCGCCGCTCGCGTGATGCGCGACGAGGCCGAGGAAGTCGAGGCCGACGAGCGGCGACAGCTTCGACTCGCCGGCCTGCCGCTTGCGGAAGACGTAGGGCGTTTCGACGATCTCGAGATCGCCGCGCGAGGAGAGGATCACGTCGACCAGAATCTTGAACCCGTCCGGCGACAGGCGCGGGGCGAGACGGGAAACGGTCTCGCGGCGAATCATGAAGAAGCCGCTCATCGGGTCGCGAACGTTCGTTCCCGCGACGCGGCGGAAGAACCAGGCGCCGAGTTCGCTCAGCTTCTGACGCGCCGGCGAAAGCCCTTTGGGCGCTTTTTCGTCGGCGACGCGGGTGCCGACAGCGAGATTGCCGCGCCGCGAGGCGAGCGCCTCGTACATAGTCGGCAGAATCGATTCGTCATGCTGCAGATCGCCGTCGATCACCGCGACGAGATCGGCGCTCGACGACAGCCAGCCTTCGATCACCGCGCCGGCAAGACCGACACGGTTGACGCGCCGGATGCAGCGGATGCGCGGATCGGATTTCGAGAGCCCAAAAGCGATGTCGGCCGTCCCGTCGGGCGAATCGTCGTCGACGACGATCATTTCCCAGGGCAAGCCCTCGAGAGTCGCCTTCAACCGCTCGAACAGGACCGGAACGTTGGCCGCTTCGCGGTAGGTCGGCACGACCACGGAGAGGGTTGGTCGAGCCTCGGGAATCTCAGTCTGTGACGTCATTCGCCCTCGACCCCGGCGCGCCTCGATTCGCCGGCTGCCGCGTCAGCGCCGATACGGCGCCGGAAAGGCGCGCGTCAAGCCGTAGGCTGGGATGAGGGCGACATCGATCGCGTCGGCGCCGTCGCGGAGCAGCGTCACGATCTGCGGCCGGTCGAAGCGCTCGAAGTAGGGCCAAAGCGTAGTGAAGGTCTCGTTCAAACGCCGCTCGGGGACGACGACCACGCCATCCTTGCCGACATAGCGCGAGCCATCGTCGAGGAACGCGATGCCTCGGGGATCGCTGGAGAAGGTGAGAACGGGCTGGTTCGGGCCGAGCGCGAGGCCGATCTTGCCCGCCTCCATCCATCGCGTCGTGACGACGAAGGCCGGATGCGCCTGAATGAGCGGCGTCTCGCGAAGCGCGCCCCAATCCAGCATTTCGAGCGTCGGATCGACCGTGCCGGGAGGCAACGGAAAGAGCCGCGTCGCCCAGCCTGTCGCGGCCTGCGAGACGACGACGATCGCCAGCAGCCCGGTCAGCGCGGAGAGGCCGAGCGTCCATCGCTTCACGCCGAACCGCTCGGCCCACGGTTCGCACAGCCAGGCGCCGAGCAGGGGAAAGGCGAAGAACCAGCCCGGCATCGGCCAATGCGGCAGGCCGCGCGCGCCCCAGAGGGGGGTGATCGTGAAGATAACGATTGGCGGCAGCGCGAGACAGGTGAGAAACAGCCGCCGCTCGTCGCGCAAACCGGGCCAGCCGGGGGCGAAGAGCGCGCCGGCGAGCGGCACGAAGATCCAGGGGCCCAGATAGACGAACTGGCCGAAGATCATCTCGACCACTTGCGCCGGATGCCATTCGCCGCCCACCGCGCCGCGCTGGCCTTGGAAGGCGAACGAGACCCAGCCGTGCTGCGCGTTCCAGATGAAAACCGGCGTCACGAGCGCCATCGCGATCAGAGCCGCGACATAGGGGGCGGGATGGGAAAACCAATGGCGCTGGCGCGGGCTCAGGACGAGAAAGGCGAGCAGCCCGAGCACGAACAGCGCGGCGCTGTATTTGGAAAGCCCCGCGAGGCCAAGGCACACGCCGGCGACGAGCCAAAGCGCCCATTTGGACCGCCGCGTCGGCGCGCCGAACATCAGCGCGGCGAGCGCCAGGGCGGCGCCAGCGAGCGCGCACAGCAACGGCCCGTCCGGCAGCACCCATTCGCCTGCCGAGGCGAGAAAGAAAAGCGAGAGATTGAGCGCGATCAACGCGACGAGACCGGCGCGCGCGTCGAACAGGCGGCGCGTCAGCGCGAACAGCATCCATCCGGTGACCGCGAAGAGCGCGACGAAGGGCAAACGCGTTCCGACGCCCTCGCCGAAAGCGAGCGCGGCGAAATGCGCGATCCATTGGTGCAACGGCGGATGATCGAAATAGGAGAGATCGAGCCGGCGCGCGATGACGATCGTATAGGACTCGTCAAAACCTTGGCCGAATGTCCACGCGAGCGCGAGACGCGCCAATGTAAAGGCGGCGATGAGCGCCAGGGCGACGCGCGTGCTGATGTCGGCGCGAAGCGCGACGCGTTTCGTCGTCGTCACGGAATAGCCCGCGCCTTCTCGGCTTCGACGCCGGGAATGAAGGCGTCGAACGCCGCCCAGAACCGGTCGCGGAAGTGGTCGCGCTCGACCAGGAGTTCATGCGCCGCGCCCTCGACGACGACAATCCGGCCGGCGCGCAGCCGCGAAGCGAAGCGCTCGGCGGCCCGCGTATCGGTGACGCGGTCGGCGCCGGCGGCGACCACCAGAATTGGCGCCAAGGTGCGGCGGGGAAAATCCGGATCCTCGAAGGCGCGCATCAGGCGGAAGGCGGCGTTCAGCCATCCGACTGTTGGCCAGCCGAGGCCAAGTTCGGGCTCCTGCGCCACTACGGCCGCCATGCGCGCGTAGCGCACCGGGTCCGAGGTCAGCGGATTGCCTTCGAACGGCGCGGACGAAACGATCTGCGGGCCTCCGCCCGGCGCGAAGGCGCCGCCAAGGCCGATCCCATCGAGCGCTTCGGCGACGAAGCGTACGAAGCCCGGGCTCCTCAGCCCTGCGAGCCCGATCATCGGCGAGCTCAAGACGAGGCGGTCAAACGGGCAGCGGCCGGCTCGCGCCGAGGCGAGCAGAATCGCCCCGCCCATGGAATGGCAAAGTCCGAACCAAGGTTGTGGACAAGAAGGACCGAGCACCTCGCTGACCAGCGCGTCGAGATCGCGCTCGTAGAGGGAGAAATCGTCGATGTGCCCCTTGCGCGGATTGCTCAACTGACGCTGCGAGCCGCCCTGCCCGCGCCAATCCATCGCCGCGACGGCGAAACCGCGATCCAGCAGGTCCTGGATGGTCTCGAAATATTTCTCGATGAATTCGGCGCGTCCGCCAAGCAGGGCGACGGTGCCCCGCGTGGCGACCGGCGGCGTCCAGCGCGCGGTGCGAAGCCTCACGCCATCGATCGCCCGCACCGTGGCGACGATCGCGCCCTCCGGGATCGGATTGGCGGGAGTGGCGACGAGACGCATCGTTCGAATCACCAAGGGAACGCGGTCTTATAGGGCCGAGTCGGTCCGGCGCAAAGACCCGAGACGAGGCCGCTCATCGCAATACGGTCGCCCGCACCCACCAGGAGGGATAGGCGCGACACAGGGCGGCCGACGCGACGGCCGCCGCGCGGCGGTCCTCGTAGAGCGCGAAACAGGTCGCCCCCGAGCCCGACATCCGGGCCAGCCTCGCCCCAGTTGTTCGCTCCAGCGCCTCCAGCGTCTCGGCGATCGCGGGGGCGATTTTGATCGCGCTCGCCTGCAAGTCGTTGCGCCCGTCCCGCAGCGCGGCGATGACGCTCCGCCGCTCGGGGCGCTCGCCGAGGCCAAATGCCGGCGCCGGCTGGCCGGACTGGCCAGGCGAGAGACCGAGCCCCGCGAACACCGCCGGCGTTGCGACCGGAACGCTGGGATTGGCGAGCACGGCAAAGAGCGGCGGCGTCTCAAGCGGCGGGCTCAGGCGCTCGCCGCGTCCCGCCATGACGCAAGCGCGGGCGGCAAGACATACCGGCACGTCGGCGCCGACGGCGCGCGCCGCCGACCATAGTCGCTCGTCGTCCGGGCGAATTCCGTTCTCATGCGCGAGCGCCCGCAGCGCCGCCGCGGCGTCGGACGATCCGCCGCCAAGCCCCGCCGCGACCGGCAGGCTCTTTCTAAGTATGAAACGCCCGAGCGTGATCCCCGGCGCGCGCTCGGCGAGGGCGCGGGCGGCGCGCAACACGAGATTGTCCTCCGCCGGGCCGGCCGCCGGCCCCGTCGGCCCCTCGACCACCAGCGACAGACCCTCGCCCGCCTCGAAGCGCAGCCAGTCGCCGCAGCCTGTAAAGGCGACGACGCTGTCGAGTTCATGCCATCCGTCGGCGCGCCGCGCGAGGACGTGCAGCGTCAGATTGACCTTGGCGGGGGCCCGCCAAAGCCTGGGCGTCGCCGATCTGCGCAAATGCTAGCCGCCGCTCTTGGAGGCCGGCGTCGCATCCTGCGCCGGCGCTGGCGAAGGAGCGGCGGGCGTGGCCGAGTCGACCGGCGCGGCGGCCGCAGCCGGCGTGTCCTTGGCCGGCTCCTCCTTGGCCGGTTCGTCCGCCAAGCCGAACTGGATCTTCTTGAGGATCTTCGGCAGGTCGGCCGGATCGGGCTCCATATCGCGCGCGTGGTTCCACTGGAAGTGCGCCTCGATCTTGCGGTCCACCCGCCAATAAGCGTCGCCGAGATGGTCGTTGACGACCGGGTCGGCGGGCTTGAGATCGATCGCCTTTTCGAGTTCCTCCGCCGCCTCGGTGTAATGGCCGAGCTTGTAGTTCGCCCAGCCCAGGCTATCGACGATGTAGCCGTCGCTCGGGCGCAGATCGACCGCCCGCCGCAGCATCTTGAACGCTTCGTCGAGATTGATGCCCTTGTCGACCCAGGAATAGCCGAGGTAATTGAGCACCAGCGGCTGGTCGGGATAGAGTTCCAACGCCTTCTTGAAGTCGGCTTCCGCCTTCGGCCATTGCTTCGAGCGCTCGTAGCAGATGCCGCGGAAGTAGAACAAAGTCCAATTGCTGCGATCGGGGTTCGGCACCAGGCTGATCGCCTTGTCGTAGGAAGCCGCCGCTTCCTCGAATTTCTTGCTCGAACGCTGCAAGCTGCCAAGCGCGCTCCACGCCTCGACGTCGGTCGGATGCGCGGCGACGATGTTCTGAAGGCGCTTCATCCCCTCGTCCGCTTTGCCGATCGTCTCCATCTCGAGCGCGGACTGGATTTCCGCGCTTTCGTGCATCGGGGAAGCGGTCGACACCAGTTGGTAGGCTCGGATCGCCTCGTCGTCGCGTTTGAGGTCTTCGAAGAGATTGGCGACGGTAACCGCCGCCAGATCGTGATCGGGACGCAGGTACAGCGCGAGGCGCAGATAGATCATCGCCGCCAGTTCGTCGCCCTGGCGCGTGCCCGCCCCGCCGAGTCCGTAGAGCGCCTCGGCGACGCCGTCGCGCGGGTTGCGCACCACCGGGGCGAGCGACTTGCCCGCATTGAGATCGGCCAGCGCGCTCGTGATCAAGGGATGATGAGGAACGATGTGCTCGAAATCGGCATAGATTTTCTTGGCGCCCTCGACGTCGTTGTGGCGCGCCAGAAAGCGCGCATAGGCGTCGGCCAGCCGCAGGGTGTTCTTATCGCCCTCGTAAGCGGCCTTGAGGCGACGTTGCGCTTCCGGCACGTCGCCGAGCAGGTCGGCGATGAGACCGGCGTGATAATCGCGGAACACCGTCAGGGCGGGCTCGTGGATGCGGTCGAGCGCCTCGAGCGCATGCCGCAAGTCATAGGCGCCGGCGTAACTCCAGGCGCTCAGCAGCGTCGTCGTCACGTCATGCGCGCGACCCGCGTCGCCCGAGGCCAATTGGCTGCGTGCGACGGCGAATTGGCCGCTCGCGATCGAACGGACGGCGAGCGTGAGATGCGCCAGGCTGTTGCCGGGATCGCGCTGGATCAAGCGTTCGGCGAGCGGGAAGCTGTCGCTGACGTCGCCGTCCGCAAGCGCGGCCGCGAAGGCGCGCTCGATAAGATCGGGGTTTCTGGGATCGGCGCGCAGCGCCTCGCGAAAGTAGACGGCGGCGGCGCCGGTGTCGCGGTCGGAGCCGGCGACCAGCGCAGAGAGGTAGTTGCCCTCCTGCGTGTCGCCAACCTGGACGGCGGCCGCCTCGGGCTGGGCCGCCTGAGCCGCCCCAATCGCAGCGCAAAACGCGCCGCCAGCGAGCAGCACGCGCAAGAACGGTCCCCGGACGCGGGTCGAAGGCTTGCCTGGCACGTTTGACATTCCCTGTTTGAGATTTGGCGATCAGCGCGAGCGCAGACTTCTATCCGAGAAACGTTCTCAGGGAAAAGTGGCGCTTTGGCGCCGAGGCCAAGGGAGAGCGTCACATATCCGGATAATTCGGCCCGCCGCCGCCCTCGGGCGGCGTCCAGTCGATGTTCTGAGCGGGATCTTTGATGTCGCAGGTTTTGCAGTGGACGCAATTCTGCGCGTTGATCACGAAACGCGGATCGGACCGCTTGGCCTCGTCGGCGTAGACGACCTCGTAGACCCCCGCCGGGCAATAGAGGCGCGCCGGCTCGCCGTATCGAGGCAGGTTGTCGCGAATCGGGATCGAGGGATCGCGCAGGCGCAGATGCACCGGCTGGTTTTCCTCGTGATTGGTGTTGGAGAGGAACACTGACGAGGCCTTGTCGAACGAAATGCGCCCGTCCGGCTTCGGATAGACGATCGGCGTGACTTCGGCGAGCGGCTTCAGCGTCGCGCTGTCCGGCTTGCCGTGCTTCAAAGTGCCGAACAGCGAACCGCCGAACAATTCATTGGTCCACATGTCCAAGCCGCCGCAGGCGACGCCGACGGCGAGCCCGAGCTTCGACCACAGAGGCTTGACGTTGCGCACCTTGAAAAGGTCGCGCCCGATGTCCGAGGCGCGCCACGAGTCCTCGTAGGCGGAGAGCTCATCGCCACGCCGGCCGGCAGCAAGCGCCTCATGCGCGTTCTGCGCCGCCAGCATCCCAGACAGGATCGCGTTGTGCGAGCCCTTGATGCGGGCGAAATTGACGAACCCCGCCGCGCAGCCGATCAGCGCGCCGCCGGGGAAAACGAGCTTGGGCACCGACTGCCAGCCGCCCGAGGAAATCGCCCGCGCGCCATAGGCGAGGCGCTTGCCGCCCTCAAACGTATCGCGGATCAACGGATGCGTCTTGAAGCGCTGGAACTCGTCGAACGGCGACAAGGTCGGGTTCTGGTAGTTGAGGTGGACGACGAAGCCGACCGACACCAGGTTTTCGTCGTAGTGGTAGAGGAACGAGCCGCCGCTCGTTCCGCCGCCGAGCGGCCAGCCGAAGCTATGCTGCACCGTGCCTTCGCGGAACTTCGACGGCTGGACCTGCCAGAGCTCCTTGAGGCCGATGCCGTATTTCTGCGGGTCGCGCCCGGCGTCGAGCTGGTAGCGGGCGATGATCTGCTTGCTGAGCGAGCCCCGCGCGCCCTCGCCGAGCAGCGTATATTTGCCGCGCAGCTCCATGCCGCGGGTGAAGTTCGCGGTCGGCTCGCCGTCGCGGCTGATTCCCATGTCGCCCGTGGCGACGCCGACGACTTCGCCGTTCTCGCCGTAGAGAACCTCGGCCGCTGCGAAGCCGGGATAGATTTCGACGCCGAGCGCCTCGGCGCGCGCGGCGAGCCAGCGCGTGACGGCGCCGAGCGAGCCGATGAAATTGCCGTGATTGCTCATCAGGCGCGGCATCGGCCAATTCGGCAGCTTCACGCCGCCCGACGGCCCGAGAAAGTAGAAATGGTCGGCGGCGACCTGTGTCTTGAGCGGCCGCTCGGCGTCCTCGCGCCAATCCGGCAGCAGGCGGTCGAGACCGATCGGGTCGATCACCGCGCCGGAGAGGATATGCGCGCCGACGACGGAGCCCTTCTCGACGACGACGACCGAAATCTCCGGATCGAGCTGCTTCAACCGGATCGCCGCCGCAAGCCCCGCCGGCCCTGCCCCGACGACGACCACGTCATATTCCATAGCCTCCCGAGGGGGCAGCTCGCTCTCACTGGCCATTCTTGTTCTCGTTCCGCAACAACGGGCAACAAGATTGACGCGTCGCAAAAAAACGCAAGCGCTAATTGCAGGAGTCCCGCGGGAAAGTCTTGGCTGCTTCGTCGGCTCGCCCGGGCGTGTTAGAGGTGATGGCCCCTCACGCCACCCCGCCATGAACCCGCCCACGAAATCCGACCCGCTGACTCCTCACGAAGCCGCCGACGCCTTGCGCTGGTGGATCGAGGCGGGCGTCGATCTTGCGATCGACGAGACGCCCCACGATCGTTTCGCGGAGAGCGCGGCGAAGCCCGTGCGCGCCGCCGCGGCCTCGCCTGCAAGGCCGGCGCAGGCGGCGGCGCCGGCGGCGGCCGTCTCCGGTTCGCCGGCAAGAGCCGCGTCTGCTTCGGCGCAGGCGCCAATCGCCGCGCCCGACGAGGCGGCCCGCTCGGCGCAGGAAATCGCCGCCGCGGCGCGCGACCTCGACGAATTGCGCGACGCGCTGATGCGCTTCGAGGGCTGCGGCCTCAAGGCGACGGCGACGCAGCTCGTCTTCGCCGACGGCTCGCCGCATGCGCGAATCATGCTGGTGGGCGAAGCGCCCGGCGCAGACGAAGACCGCATGGGCCGGCCGTTCGTCGGCCGCGCCGGACAGTTGCTCGACAGGATGCTCGCCGCGATCGGCCTCGACCGGACCAAGGTCTACATCGCCAACGTCGTCCCCTGGCGTCCGCCCGGCAACCGCACCCCGACGCCCCAGGAAACGGCGATATGCCTTCCGTTCATGCGTCGCCAGATCGCGCTGGTGAGCCCGCGCTTGCTCGTGTGCCTCGGCGCGTCCTCGACGCAGACGCTGCTCGAAACGAAGGACGGCATCACGCGCGCGCGCGGCGTCTGGCGCGAATATGTCGGCGACGACGGCGAGGCGATCAGAGCGCTGCCGATGTTCCACCCCGCCTATCTGCTGCGCCAGCCCGCCGCCAAGCGGCAGGCCTGGGCGGACTTGCGCAAGCTCGCCGCGGCGGTGGAGGAGATTGGCGGGGCGGGGTAGCGCTCACCGAAGCCCTCACCCCAACCCCTCTCCCGCAGGCGGGAGAGGGGCTTTTGCGGCGCCGCTTATCACCTTCTCCCGCTTGCGGGAGAAGGTGGCGCGAAGCGCCGGATGAGGGCCTCGCCGCAGTGGCGATCCCTACCGCATGTTGCCAGTGTGGCCGAGGGAGTAGCGGCCGGGCTGGGGCCAGACGGTCAGGCCGTGCGGCATGCCGCCGACAGGAATCGTCTTCACCGAGCCGTCTTCGGTGTTGAAGGCGTAGACGACGCCGTCGTAGCGGCCGGAGAGCCATAGCCATTTGCCGTCGGCGCTCACATTGCCCATGTCCGGGCTGCCGCCGCCTGGGACCGTCCAGGTCGCGACGATCTTGCGCGTGGCGAAATCGAGCACGGAAACGCTGCCCTGGCCGTCCTTGACGCCGCCGAGATTGTGGGTGCCGCGATTGGAGACGTACAGCAGCTTGCCGTCGCGGCTCGGATAAAGGCCGTGCGCGCCGACGCCGGTCGGGATGAAGCCGGTCTCCTTGAAGCTGTCGCCGTCGACGACGACGAGCCCGTCCTTCAGCATGTCGGCGACGTAATAGGCCGAGCCGTCGGGGGCGACGCGAATGTCCTGCGGCATATGGCCCGGCGACAACTGCAACATGCCGGCGAGCGTGTGATGGACCAGGTCGATCTTGGCGAGTTGATCGTTGTACTCGCAGGTGAAGATCGCATAGGAGCCGTCAAGCGCGAAGTCGGCGTGGTTGATGCCGGCGCACTTCGGCGCGGTGATGTAGCCTTGCAGCGCCATCGTGTGCGGATCGCGAAACTCGAGGCGCCGCATCGCCTCGGCGACGACGATCGCCGAGCGGCCGTCCGGCGTGAAATACATGTTGTAGGCGTCGGGCACGTCGATCGTCTTGACGACCTTGCCGGTCTTCGGGTCGATCGCGGCCACCGAGGCCTGGCCGCCGCGATAGCTCATGTCGCCGGAGACCCAGAGCGTCTGCAGATCCCAGGACGGCACGATATGCTGCGGGCTCGGAATCGCCTTGTAACTGTCGACCACCTTGAAGGTGTCGGGGTCGATGACGTCGACCCTGCCCGTGATCAGATTGGGCGCGTAGACGCGCGACAGCGCGCCCGCAGTCGCCGGGCTGAACCGGCCGGCCGTCGTTTCCGAATAGACGTCCTTGGGATCGGGCAGCGCCGGCATGGTCAGATTGGCGGGCGGCAGGCCCGAAAAGTCCGACCGGCCGAGTTCATAGGAAGCACGCTGAATGAAGTCCTGCGGCGTCTGGCCGACCTCGACAAGGTTGCGGCACAGCGCCGCGCACTGCTCGCCTTCGACGCAATACGTCGGGATCGTCAGCGACTGGGCGCTGCCGATGATAGAGTCCGAACCGATGAACGCCGCGAGCGTCGCCACCGCGGCGCCCGTCAGAAATCGCGAGAACATGAGCTTCATTTCAATCTGCGACGCCGCTGCCAGAGGCCGATCCATTCCAGTTCGGAGCATCGCTGAGAGGGAATGACCAGGGGATGAACAAACCCGCAAATTAGCAAATTTAGACGTAAAACTTGCGGCGAGGCGGGGGCGAAACTCAGGCGGCGCGGCCTTGGAGCGCCGCTAGAGGGTGCCGCGCGCTTCGGGCGAAAAACCGGCGTCCACTGTTTCGCGGCGCGCTTCAGGGCCCTTTGTAGGCGACGCGCCAGACCGCGTCGCCGCCGTCGTCGGTGACGAGCAGCGCTCCGTCCTTCGCCACCGCGACGCCGACCGGCCGCCCCCAGACGCTGGCGTCGTTGGCGACGAAGCCGACGAGGAAATCCTCGTATTCGCCGGTCGGCTTGCCGTCTTTGAAGATCAGGCGCACGACCTTGTAGCCCGTCCGATTGGCGCGGTTCCACGAGCCGTGGAGCGTGACGAAGGCGTCGCCCTTGTAGTCTCCCGGGAACTGCGCGCCCTCGTAGAAGGCGACGCCGAGCGGCGCGGAATGCGGCTGAAACAAAACGTCCGGCGTCGCGACGTCTTTCGCCAGATCCGCGCGCTGCCCGGCATGGTGAGGGTCCTCGTGGGCGCCGACGTAGAACCACGGCCATCCGTAGAAGCTGCCGGCTTTCACGCTGGTCGCATAGTCCGGCGGCAGGTCGTCGCCCATCATGTCGCGCTCGTTGACGACGCACCAGAGCGCCGATGTCTCGGGCTGGAACGTCAGGCCGGAGCAATTGCGCAGGCCGGTCGCAAAGACGCGCATGTTGCGGCCGTCGGGATCGAAGGCCAGCACGTCGGCGCGGTCCTCCTCCGGCCCCCAGGCAGCCCCGCGAACATGCGCCGCCGCGAACACGGCGATGCCGCCGCCCGGAAGCGCGGGCATGTCCTCGCCGTCGTTGGAGCCTGAGCCGACCGAGACGAACATGGTCTTCCCGTCGGCGGAAAAGGCGAGGTCGCGCGTCCAATGGCCGCGGCCAGCGGGGATCGAAGGGACGATCACCTCGGCGGGCCCTGAGGCCTTCACGTCGCCGCTGCGATAGGGGAAACGGACGACCTGCCCAGACGTTGCGACGTAGACATAAGTGGGGTTCGGTCCCGGGGGATAAAAGGCGATCCCATAGGGCCGCGTGAGATTAGCGGCGAAGACCGTCGCGTTCGCGGCTTTCGCGGCGCCGGCGTCGGCGCGCAACACCCTCACCCTCCCCGCGCCGCTCTCGGCGACGAAGATGTCGCCATTGGGCGCGACACGGATGACGCGCGGCTGGTTGAAGCCGGCGGCGAACAGGCTGACGGCGAAACCCGGGGGGACCTTGGGCAAGGCGCCGTCGCGTCGGGGAACGATACGCGACATGCCCGTCGACACCTGGCTCGCGCCCAACGCGGGCATGTCGGCGGGCGTGATCTTACGGCGCACGCCCGGCGCGTCGCTTCGCCAATCGCCATAGGCGGCGGCGCCCGTGCGTGTCGAATTGTCGTCGGCGAAGACCGTTTGCGCAGCGCTGGCGAGAACGACGGCGCCGCCGAAACCGAGGCCGACGAGAAGGTCATGAGCTCGCATCTCTTATCCTCGACAGCGCTCCCTTGCGGACTGAGGACGATGTGCGAGCGCGCGCCGCTTTTCAACAGCAGAGCCGCGCTGATCGCTAGGATTTGAATGCCTTGAGGCTTAGAGCGCCGCTTGCCTGAAAAGGGACACGCGGGAGCCAACCTCTTCCGTCAGTTCGTAGGCGCCTCGATGGCTATGCGCAGTCCCGGACGATTGTCCTCCGCGACGACTTTCATGCCATGGAGCTCGGCGACCGCTACGACAAGGCTGAGGCCGAGACCATCCCCAGGAGTCGTGCGCGCCTCGTCAAGGCGATAGAAGCGCTCAAAAATGCGTTGGCGTTCGGCTTCCGGCACGCCGGCCCCATCGTCGCCAATCACGAGCGTCGCGACGCCGGCGATCTGAATGCTACGGACGTCGATGCGCGTGCCTTTCGGGGTGTGCCGCAAGGCGTTGTCGATGACATTGGCGACCATTTGTTTCAACAATTCTTCGTCGCCCGCCAACGCGAGCGAGACGCTCGTCTCAATTTTCAGCGTCTTTCCTTCATCGTCGGCGGCCGGAAGAAACGCCTCGGCGACTTCGCGCGCTATGGTGGACAGATCGACCATCTTGAAGCCGGCTTGGCGAGCTCCGGTTTCGACCTGAGCGATGCGAAGCAGGGCGTTGAATGTCTCGAGGACGCCGTAGACGTCCGCAATGGCGTCATCGACCGCCTGTTGGTATTCTCGAACCCCGACATTGCTCGCTCGCGCCGCTTCCAGGCGTCGGACGATGCGCGCCAAAGGCTTTCGCAAGTCGTGCGCGATATCGTGGCTCACGTGCCGATTGGCCTCGATCAGCCTTTCGATCCGCTCGAGCATTCGGTTGAAAGTGTGCGCCAAGCGACCCAAATCGTCGTTGGCGTTGATTTCGGGAATACGCTTGCGAAGATTTCCCGCCATGATCCCCTCCGCGGCGCGGCTCATCCCATCGAGCCGGCGAAGGAAGCTGGCGCTGATGACGAGGCCGCCGGCCGCTCCCAAGACCAGGGTCGCGGCGAGTCCCCAGGCGAAGGCGACCAAAACGGCTCGCCGCGCTTCATTGACCGCGGTGAGTTGCTGGCCGACGACCAGAACGTCCCCATTGTCGAGCGTCGAGACCAGCGCGCGCTCCCATTCGACGTCAGAAGCGGCTTTCGACCCGGGCTCGGGCGTGGCGATTTCAATCCAGCCGTCGCGGTATTTTCCGTCTTTCGTTCTGATCGACTTCAGGCCCCCCGCGACAAGCGCGCCGGTCGGCCCTTCCAGCCGATAGTCAAGCGCCCCGGCCTGCCGGGTCAGAAACCGGATCCTCTCCGCCAACGCGTCTGCGTCATGGGTCCGAGCGTAGTTCAGAAGCGCACGGGTTTCCGTTGTAACCCGTTCGTCAAATTCAGTCTCGTATTGCCTGCCTACGTTGAAATAAACCACGACTCCAAGTATCACGACCGACAGCGTGAATACGCCGAGGTAGACGGCGACCAGGCGAAAGCTTGTCGTTTGAAAAATCTTGTTATGGCGCACGCAACGAATATCCTACGCCGCGCACCGTGTGGATCAGCGCGGTGCGGGCGCCCTTGTCTACTTTCGCGCGCAGGCGGCTGATGTGAGTCTCGACAATGTTCGTCTTCGGATCGAAATGAAAGCGCCAGACTTTCTCCAGCAACATCGTTCGCGTCGCGATGCGCCCTTCGCTGCGGATCAAGAATTCCAAGAGCTGAAATTCGCGCGGCTGAAGCTCGATCATGTGTCCGTCGCGGCGAACGGTCCTGCGGATCAAATCCATTTCGAGATCGTCGACCGTCAGAATCGTCCGCTCGTCCGCCAGCGGCGGGCGACGGGCCAACGCCGCCAATCTTGCGAGAAGTTCGCTGAATGCGAACGGCTTGACGAGGTAGTCGTCTCCGCCGGCGCTTAGGCCTTCGACCCGGTCGTCGATGCCGGAAAGATTGGTCAAGAACAGAACCGGAGTTGCGACCCCCGCGGCGCGCATCGCCTTGACGACGCTGAGACCGTCAAGCTCTGGGAGCATTCGATCGAGAATGACCGCATCATAGCGCCCGGTGACCGCGCGATTGAGACCGTCAATTCCCCCTTCCGCCAAATCGGCGCTGTGACGGAGCGCCAACAGTCCGTTTATTATGAATTCGGCGTTGTCGCGGTCGTCCTCAACGACGAGTATTTTCACGGCTCCTCCGTCGAGAGCAAATTCGGTTGGTCCGCCGGCCCGGGGATGGCCCTGACCGTGTCATCGCCGGGCGAGCGATGCAATATGCGATCTTCGCGCGACGGCGCGAGCCCAGATTACGGTTTTGTATAGTTGAGGCCGCAGTTTCGCCGGACAATTCGCGGGAAACTGAACCGCGCCGAATCGAGCGCTGATGGGTTGCAAGCCGGATGATCAAGACTGTCACGCGGGCTGGGCTTCGCCCGCCGCCTTCGAGTGGGCGTCCGGGCGGCGCGCCTGGTTGTGACGCCTGATGTGCGGAATTGCTGTCGCAATCGACTGGGACGACGCCGAGGAATCCGTGCGGCGCCTTGTTGGCGGCCTCCATCATCGAGGCGACGTCAGCGACCCCATCGTGTCTCCGTCGCGCGGAATCGCGATGGGCACCCGGCGGCTGCGAATTGTCGACCGCGATCGTGCGGTTCAACCGCAGCCATCTTTCGATGGTCGCTTCCTCGTCTCGTTCAATGGCGAGATCTACAACCATGTCGAACTGCGACGCGAAATGGAGGCGATGGGCGTCGCCTTCCGCACCGCGTCAGACACCGAGGTGCTCGCTTCGAGTCTGCGGGTATGGGGCCCCAGGGCGCTGGAGCGCGTCAACGGCATGTACGCATTCGTCGCGGTCGATACGGCGAGCGGCGAGTTCCTGGCGGCCCGCGACCCGCTCGGCGTCAAGCCGCTTTATCTCATTCAATCGGAGCGAGGATTTCTCTTTTGCTCGGAGATCCGGCCTCTCCTGAGGACGTGCGAACGCGGTTCAGTGCTGCTCGTGCCGCCGGGCCATTGCCTGACGCGGAAATCGTTGACCAAGTTCGGCTCATTCATCACGGCTCAGGTCGAGCCGCGCTTGACGCACGACCCCGAGATTCTCGACGGTCGACTCGCGAAAGCGGTCCACGTCAGGATTCCCGCCGATTTGTCGGTCGCGACTCTGTTCAGCGGCGGCATCGACAGCACCCTGGTCGCTCACTACGCCCGGCAAGTCAGGCCCGAGATCCCCGGCTACTTTCTCGGCGACGAACGCTCTCCCGACTATGAATTTGCGAGCCGCTACGCGGATCGGACCCAATTCGATCTGCGGCGCGTCGCCTTGACAGACCCGGCGGAGAGCATGTCGACGGAGATCGACCGCGTCGTTACGGCCATGGAATCCTTCGAGCCTTCCGCGATCCGGGACGGCTACTGCAACTTCCTGCTCGCTCGGCGCATCCACGAAGACGGCTATCGCGTCGCACTTTGCGGCGAGGGAGCGGACGAGTTGTTCGCGGGCTATGAGCCCCTGGAAATTGCGTTTCAGGATGGAGACGCTTCCGGACGGCTGGTCCGCGAGCAGACTCTTTCCATCATGCATAAGACGAACCTGCAGCGGCTCGACCGGCTCGGCATGCGCTTCCAGGTCGAACTCCGCGAACCATTCCTCGACCCGTCCGTGATCGCCTATGCGCTCAGCTTGCCGGCGCACGCCTTATTGCAGCAGGTGGGGCGGGAAATTCGCGGCAAGGCCCCTTTGCGCAGCCTCTGGGATCTGCATCGCGATCATCTTCCTCAGCCGATCCGCGATCGACGCAAGATGCCGATGCATGTTGGTTCGGGCCTCGACAAGAGTCAGAAACAATCGCCTTGGATCGAATTTGCGGAGCAAGCCGTCTCGGATCGCGACTTCGCCGACGGGCGACTCCGGTTCTCGCAATTCGATCTGCGCACCAAAGAGGAGTTCCTCTATCTGGACCGGCTCGCCGCGACCCTCGACGTCTTCCGCGTCCCTCACCTCACGGCTCGGCCACGTTTGAGGCTGCCTCCTATGAAGTCTCAGCAGCAGGCCTTGGACGCCTTGAGCGACTATCTCGTCTAGCGGCTTCCGCATTCTGGTGGACGCGCCGCGCAGCTCTTTTCGTCTTGCCCGGCCTTGTGCCGGGCATCCCAAGGCGATTGCAAAGCAATCGTCCGCACGCCGAGCCGACGATTCTAACGTCATAGGGTCTATGTGACGGCGCCGCGGGGGTGGCCGGGACAAGCCCGGCCATGACGGTGTGCGTCAATCCATTTGCAAATGGCTCTAGCAAACGCGATTGGGCCACGCCTCGCAACGTTGGCCCTGGAGTGCGCGCCGGCGCTCGCCTCCCCTAATGCGCCTCGTCCCAGTTCGCCGCCGCGCGCGCGTCGACCGCCAACGGCACGCCCAACGCCGCCGCCGGCGTCGGCGCATCCACCATCACTTTCGAGACGAGCTTGATCGTCGCCTCGATCTCCTCGTCGGGCGCCTCGAACACGAGTTCGTCGTGCACCTGCATGAGCATGCGCGCGCTGAGGCCGGCGCTGTCGAGCGCGCCGTCCATGCGGACCATGGCGCGGCGGATGATGTCGGCGGCCGAGCCCTGCAGCGGCGCGTTGATCGCCGCGCGCTCGTTGAAGGCGCGCTCGGACGGGTTCGAGGCGTTGATCCTCGGGAAATGGCACTTGCGTCCGAAGATGGTGCGCACGAATCCTTCCGCGCGCGCCTGCTTCTTCATCGCCTCCATATAGTCGCGAATGCCGGGGAAACGCTCAAAATACTTGCGGATGTAGGCGCCCGCCTCCTCCCTCGGGATGCTTAGCTGGTTGGCGAGGCCGAAGGCGGAAATACCGTAGATGATGCCGAAATTGATCGCCTTGGCGCGCCGGCGCACCTCGCCCGGCATATCCTGGATGGGCACGCCGAACATTTCCGAGGCGGTCATCGCGTGAATGTCGAGCCCTTCCGCGAAGGCGCGCTTCAGCGCGCCGATGTCGGCGACATGAGCGAGCAGCCGCAATTCGATCTGGCTGTAGTCGGCCGAGATCAGTTTGCAGCCCGGCGCAGCGACGAAGGCGCGGCGAATCCTGCGCCCCTCCTCGTTGCGGACGGGAATGTTCTGCAAGTTCGGCTCGGACGACGAGAGCCGCCCGGTCGTCGTGGCGGCGAGCGCGTACGACGTGTGCACCCGGCGCGTCCGCGGATCGACGAAGCTCGGCAGCGCGTCGGCGTAGGTCGACTTGAGCTTGGCGATCTGGCGCCAGTCGAGGATGCGGGCGGGAAGTTCGTGCCCCTCTTCCGCCAGCTCGTCGAGCACGCGCGCCGAGGTAGACCAGGCGCCGGTGGCGGTCTTCTTGCCGCCCGGCAGCCCCATCTGGCCGAACAGGATGTCGCCGAGCTGCTTAGGCGAGCTGGGGTTGAACGGCTGGCCGACGAGCCTTTGAATGTCCGCCTCGATCCTCGCCATGCCTTGAGCGAATTCGCCGGAGAGACGCGACAGCATCTCGCGATCGATCGAGACGCCTCGTCGCTCCATGCGCGCGAGCGGCAGGACGAGCGGGCGTTCCAGCGTCTCGTACACCGTCGTCATGCCGTCGGCGGCGAGGCGCGGCTTGAGCGCCAGCCACAGCCGAAGCCTGACGTCGGCGTTCTCGGCGGCGTATCGCGTCGCCGTGTCCAGCGGCGCGCGGGCGAAGCCGATGGAATTGCGGCCCGAGCCCGCAACGTCGCTGAAGGCGATCGACTTGTGGCCGAGCCAACGCTCGGCGAGCGCCTCCGCGCCATGACCGTCGCCGGTTGCGCCCGAATCCAGCGTGTAGGAAATCAGCGTCGTGTCGTCGAACGGCGCCAATTCAATGCCGCGGCGGGCGAAGACCTGCCAGTCGAATTTGACGTTCTGGCCGATTTTCAACACGCTCTCGTCCTCGAGCAGCGGCTTGAGCAGAGCGAGCGCGTCCGCCTCGGCGATCTGGCCCGCCAGCAGTCCGCCGCCGTCGAAGAGATCCCCCTCCCCCGTTCGATGTCCGACCGGAATGTAACAGGCCTCCCCCGGAGCGACCGCGAGGGAGATTCCGACGAGTTCCGCCTGCAACGGATCGAGCAGGCTCGTCTGCGTGTTGACGGCGATCAGCCCCTCTTCGTAGGCGCGGGCGATCCACGCTTGCAGCGCCTCTTTCGTCGTCACGGTCGGATAGGCGGCGACGTCGAACGGCAAAGCGCGCAGCTTGGCGGCGCGCGCGGCGGCGAGGGCGCTCGGCGTCAGCTCGCCAACCGGCTGCAGCTGCTGGGCGGGCCCGCCTCGCGAAGCGCGAACCGAGGCGCTCTGGACCGGGGTCGCGGCGAGCGCCGCGGGGGTCGGCTCGGCCGCCTCCCCGTTGCGCCCACGCCACCCGCCGGCGCCGACGAAACGCGGGTCGGCCTCGATCGCGTTGGCGTCGAGCCCGCAGATGTCGGCGACCCGCCTGGTGATGGTGGTGAACTCCATCGCCTTGAGGAACGCGATGAGCGCCGCGCCTTCGAGCGTGGGGAGCCCGAGCGTATCGAGCGACGTCGCGACCTCGACATCGCGCACCAGGGAGACGAGCGCCTTCGACACGCGGATAAGCGCGACGGAGTCCGGGTCGGTGAGGATCTCGCGGCGCTTGGGCTGCTTGATCTCGCCCGCGCGCGCGAGCAACGTTTCGAGGTCGCCGTATTCGCCGATCAACTGCGCCGCGGTCTTGACGCCGATGCCGCGCGCGCCGGGAACATTGTCGGTGGAATCGCCCGCCAGCGCCTGGATGTCGATGACCTTGTCGGCGCCGAGGCCGAAGTACTCCACCACCTCCGCCGTTCCGATGCGCCGCTCCTCGCGGTCGCCCGAGGCGGGGTCGAACATGGCGACGCCAGGCTCGATGAGCTGCATCAAGTCCTTGTCGGCGGAGACGATCAGCACGTCGGCGCCCTTCTCACGCGCCTGCCGGGCGTAGGTCGCGATGAGGTCGTCGGCCTCGTAGCGGTCCTGCTCGATCGGCGTGAGGCCGAAGGCGCGCACCGTATCGCGCATCAGCGGGAATTGGGGCACGAGATCTTCCGGCGGATCGGGGCGATGCGCCTTGTAGGGAGGATAGATCTCGCGCCGGAACGAATTCTCCGATTTGTCGAAGATGATCGCGAGGTGCGTCGGCTTGATGCCCGCGGCGCCGTCGCGCAGGAACTGCAGCACCTTGGTCGCGAACAGCCGGACCGCCCCGACGGGTAGCCGGTCGGAACGGTAATTGTACTTCTGGTCCTGCCGGATCGACTGGAAATAGGCGCGGAAGATGAAGGATGAGCCGTCGACGAGGAAAACGTGATCGCCGGGGCCGACAGGACGAGAGCTCTGAGTCATGCCGGCAGTTTAGACAATACGCGCAGCGGAGGCCATGCTGTTGAAACCCGCTTGCGCCGTCCGTGCGCCTCTGCTTTCGCTTCCGACGGCGACGCCTGGACGTCCATGGCTCCCCTTTGACTCCGGCGCGCCGAACGGACAGAACCCCCGCGGGGCGCGAGGCGCGGGACCTTAGGCGATGGACGAAACAATCGGGGTGGATTTGCGGGCGCGAACAGCGAAGCGGGCGATCTGGGCCGCGTCCCGCCAATGAGTCCATCTCTCCTCGAGCGGTACCAAGCCCTCGTCGCCGAGCGGCGCATCGAGCCCGACCCGGCGCAGGCGGAACTCGTCGCGCGCCTCGATGCGCTCGCCTCCCGGCTGGCGGGCTACAAGCCTGGCCGGCGAGCGAGCGCCTTCGCTCGCCTTCTGGGCGCGCACCGGGAGGAGCCGCCGCGCGGCCTCTATATCCACGGCGAGGTGGGGCGGGGAAAAACCCTGCTGATGGATCTCTTCTTCGAAGGCGCGCCGGTCGAACACAAGCGCAGGGTTCATTTTCACGCCTTCATGGCGGACGTCCATGCGCGAGTGCATCGCTGGCGAGAAATGCGCAAGCGCGGGGAAGTTTCGGGCGAAGACCCGATCGGCCCGGTCGCGATGGATCTCGCCGGGGAGGCGTGGCTCCTCTGCTTCGACGAACTCAGCGTCCGCGACATCGCCGACGCGATGATCCTGGCGCGCCTGTTCACTGCGCTGTTCGCCGCCGGCGTCGTCGTCGTCGCGACGTCGAACGTCGCGCCCGGCGACCTCTACAAGGACGGGCTCAACCGCGCCTTGTTCCTCCCCTTTCTCGCCCTGCTCAGCGAAAAGGTCGATGTCGTCGAACTGCACTCGCGCACCGACTACCGGCTGGAAAAGCTTTCGCGCGCGCCGGTCTATTATTGTCCTGCGGGCGACAAAGCGCGCGCCGCGCTCGATGCAACCTTCCTCAGCCTCACCGGCGCCGCGCGGGGCGAGCCGATCGATATCGAGCTGCTCGGGCGCAAGTTGCGCGTGCCGCAGGCGATTGACGGCGTGGCGCGCTTCTCGTTCGACGATCTCTGCCGTCAGCCTTTGGGCTCAGCGGACTATCTCGCCCTCGCCGACCGGTTCCACACGATCGTCGTCGACGACATTCCGCGTATCGGATCCGAGAATCGCAACGAGGCGCGCCGCTTCATCACCTTCATCGACGCGCTCTACGACGCGAAGGTGAAGCTGATCGCCTCGGCCGCCGCCGAGCCGGCCGATCTCTATTCCGGCGCGAGCGGTGCAGAAGCGTTCGAATTCGCCCGCGCCGCCTCGCGTCTCGTCGAAATGCGCTCCGTCGACTATCTCGCTGAGCCGCATGGCGGCGCGCGTGGCGGACGATCGGGCGATCTCGGTGGACTGGTCGAAACCTGACTGGCGCACCAGCGCGTTTCATGTCAGCATTCTCGCATTCCTGCCGGAGACAATGCGACTTTGCCTCAATCGTCGCCTGCAGATTCCGTCGAAGCGCGGATCCTCGAGATCGCACGGGCCCATGTTCGCAAGTTCGGCCCGGCGCGCGCCACCGTCGTCGGCGTCGCGCAAGAAGCGGGCATGACGCACGCCAACGTCTATCGCTATTTCCCGTCGAAGGCGACGTTGTTCGAGGAGATCACCGCCTCCTGGCTGCGGCCGATCGAGACGCGGTTGCGCGAGACGGCCGAAGGCGCCGCGCCCGCCTACGATAAGCTCGAAAACATGCTGATGACGCTGCATCAGGCCTATCGGCAAAAGATGGAGAGCGATCCGGCGCTGTTCGATCTCCTGATCGAGGCGCTTGAAGAGGATCGCGGCAGCGCGCGGCGGCATCGCGCGCGGGTGCAGTCGGAAATTCAGCGCGTCGTCGAGGAAGGCGTCTCCTCCGGCGCCTTCGCGATGACCGACCGCCGGCGCGCAATGTCGCTGATCTTCGACGCCGCGCACCGCTTCGTACATCCGATCGCGCTGCGGCTCGACAAGGACGTCGCGACCGCGGCGATGGCGTCCCGCTTCGAGACGATCGTCGCGATGGTGCTGCGAACGCTGCGCACCGGTCGCGCGTGAGGACCGGCGTTTGCTGTCGCTCTTTGACCGGCGACCAGTTCGATCGCTCGATGACTTTGCTCCGCTCGCCGCGACGGAAACGGCTGCGGCCTACACCCTGAGCGGCATCAGCACGTAGAGCGCGGGAGAGCCGTCGCGATCCTGGATGATCGTCGGCGAGCCCGGGTCGGAGAGCTTGATGAGCGCGGTGTCGCCGGCGAGCTGTCCGGCGATGTCGAGGAGATAGCGCGCGTTGAAGCCGATCTCGATCGGCGCGGCGTCGTAGTCGACCTCGATTTCCTCGCTAGCCGAGCCCGAGTCGGGGTTGTTGACCGAAAGCGTCATCTTGCTGTCGGCGATCGCCAACTTGATCGCACGGCCGCGCTCGGACGAAATCGTCGAGACGCGGTCGACCGCCTTGGCGAACGGCTCCTTCTCGACAACGAGGCGCTTGTCGTTGTGCGCCGGAATCACGCGACTGTAGTCGGGGAACGTGCCGTCGATCAATTTCGTCGTCAGGACCACGTCGCCGAACTGGAAGCGCGCCTTCGTCGCCGAGATTTCGACCACAACCTCCTGCGTCATGTCCTCGAGCAGTTTCAGCACTTCGCTGACCGCCTTGCGCGGCGCGATGACGCCCGGCATCCCCGCCGAGCCCTGCGGCGCGGGCGTCTCGACGCGAGCCAGGCGATGGCCGTCCGTCGCGACCGCGCGCAACACTGTGGCGCCGCCGCTCTCCACCGTGTGGAAGAAAATGCCGTTGAGATAGTAGCGCGTCTCCTCGGTCGAGATCGCGAACTGGGTGTTGTCGATCAGCCGCTTGAGGTCGACCGCGGCGAGCGTGAAGCGATGCGAGAACTCGCTGGCGGTAAGATCAGGGAAGTCGGACGCCGGCAGGCTTTGCAGGAAAAAGCGCGAGCGGCCCGATCGCAGCAGGAGCTGGCCGACGTCGCCGGCGAGTTCGAGGCTCACCTGCGCGCCCTCCGGCAGCTTGCGGACGATGTCGTAGATCACATGCGCCGGCGCCGTGGTCGCGCCGGACAGCGCGACGTCAGCCGGCGCCGATTCCGTGGCCTCGAGATCGAGGTCGGTGCTCTTGAGCGTCAGCTTTCCCTCGTTCGCCTCGATGAGGACGTTCGAGAGGATCGGGATGGTGTTGCGCCGCTCGACGATGCGATGGACGTGACCCAGCGCCTTGAGCAGGGCTGTACGCTCTATGGTGACCTTCATCGCAACATCCCAATATCTTTTGGCGCGCGCCAATCTCGCCGAAAGAAGCGCGGGCCGCCGACTTTGCCAAGTAGGCAAGGATAGCGCAAGCGCGACACTTTGCGAGAGCTATCCACAGCGCGGCAGCGCCGCTTAACTGGCCCTTAAATCGCCGCCTTTAACCTTGATGCGTCGGGCGGCTTCGGGGGACTTCGCCTCGAGAAGGCCCGAGGCGGGGTCGCAATGTTCGGCAAAGGCGGCAAGCGCAAAGCGGTGAGGATCGAGCCACGGCTCGACGATTCGCCGCGCAGTCGCCGCAACGACGACCTGCGCGCAGATCCGGCGGATCGCCCGCCGCGCCGAGGCAAAAGCGCCAAGCGCGGCTCAGGCGGCGGCGGTCGCTCCGGCAAGCCCCGCCGGTCGCTGCTCGGGCGCCTCGTCTACTGGAGTTTCGTGCTCGCGGTCTGGGGCGTCATCGCCGTCGCGGGACTGTTCGCCTATTACGCGAGCCAATTGCCGCCGATCGATCAGCTCGCGGTGCCTAAGCGCCCGCCCAATATCGCCATTCTCGCCGACGACGGCTCGCTCATCGCCAATCGCGGCGACACCGGCGGCGCGGCGGTGCATTTGAGCGAACTGCCGCCCTATCTGCCCAAGGCGTTCGTCGCGATCGAGGATCGCCGCTTCTACCAGCACTTCGGCATCGACCCGATCGGCATCGGCCGCGCCATCTTCCGCGACGCGACGGGACGCGGCGGCGTCGAGGGCGGCTCGACCTTGACCCAGCAGCTCGCCAAGAACCTGTTCCTGACCCAGGAGCGCACGATCTCACGCAAGATCCAGGAGGCGATCCTCGCCTTGTGGCTGGAGCGGAAATATTCGAAGGACCAGATCCTCGAACTCTACCTCAACCGCGTTTATTTCGGCTCCGGCGCGTTCGGCGTCGAGGCTGCGGCGCAGAAATATTTCGGCAAGAGCGCCCGCCAGGTGACGCTTTCGGAGGCTGCCCTTCTGGCCGGCTTGATGAAATCGCCGACCCGCCTCGCGCCCAATCACAACCTAGCCGCGGCCAATGAGCGCGCCGCCCAGGTGATTACGGCGATGGCCGAGCAGGGCCACATCACCGAAGCGATGGCCAAGCTCGCCCTCGCCTCGCCCGCACAAGTGGTGCACCCGCACGGGTCGGGGTCGATGAACTACGCCGCCGACTATGTGATGGACATGCTCGACGACACGGTCGGCGCGATCGACGAGGACATCGTCGTGACGACCACGCTCGACCCCGCCATGCAGGCGAGCGCCGAGCGGGCGCTCACCGACGAGCTCAACGCCAAGGGCGAAAAATACGGCGTCAGCCAGGGCGCGGTCGTCGCGCTCGATCCCCAAGGCGCGGTCAAGGCGCTGGTCGGCGGACGCAACTACGCGGACAGCCAGTTCAATCGCGCGGTGTCCGCCAAGCGCCAGCCAGGGTCCTCGTTCAAGCCTTTCGTCTATCTCGCCGCCCTCGAAAAGGGGCTGACGCCGGACACCATCCGCGAAGACGCGCCCATCTCGGTCAAGGGCTGGAGCCCGGAAAACTACGAGCGCCAGTATCTCGGCCCGGTGACGCTGACCAAGGCGCTGTCGCTCTCGCTCAACACCGTCGCGGTGCGGCTAGGCCTCGAAGTCGGCCCCAAGACCGTTGTGCGCACTGCGCACCGCCTCGGCATCGTCTCGGAGCTCCAGCCCAACGCCTCGATCGCGCTCGGCACGTCAGAGGTGACGCCGCTCGAACTCGTCTCCGCCTACGCCGCCTTCGCCAACGGTGGCATCGGCGTCCAGCCGCATGTGATCGCCCGCGTGCGCACCGCCAACGGCAAGCTGCTCTACACGCGCCGCAACGCGAGCTTCGGCCGCGTGATCGATCCGCAATACGTCTCGATGATGAACACGATGATGGAGGAGACGCTGCTGACCGGCACCGCCCGCAAGGCGGAATTGCCGGGCTGGCAGGCGGCCGGCAAGACGGGCACCAGCCAGGATTGGCGGGACGCCTGGTTCGTCGGCTACACGAGCTATCTCGTCGCGGGCGTCTGGCTCGGCAACGACGACGGCTCGCCGACCAAGCGGATTACCGGCGGCACTCTGCCGGTGGAAATCTGGAGCCGCTTCATGAGGGCCGCCCACCAGGGCGTGCCCGTCGCCGCGCTGCCCTACGGCGTCTGGCATAACCCCGACGCGCCCGCTCCCGACGCGCCGCCTCCCCCCGGCACGCCGCTCGTCATCGGCCGCGGCGGACTCGTCTCGTCGAACCCAATTGCGCCGACGGCGCCGGGACGCGCGGCTGCGTCCGCCGATCCCAACGTCCTGACGCCGCCGGCGGACATTCCCAACGCCGACAACCGCGCGCCCGCCGCCTCGGCCCCGCACGACGGCGGCCTGCTCGGGAAGCTGTTCGGAGCAATGTAGAAGCTGCGGCGCCGTAGCTGACCGCCGTGAGGGATTCCTTCTCTCCGCGGGCGCGCGGCGGGGAAGGGGGCTCTTTAGTTTCGCCGCGCCGCGACGAATGTCGCCGCAGCGCGCAGCACGTCGGCCTCGCCGGCGAGACCGGAGGCGTCGAGCGCCGCTTGCGCGTCGGCGACCAGCTTGTCGCGCAGCGCGCGCGCCCCCTCCAGGCCCAGCGCGGAAACGAAGGTCGCCTTGTTGCGCTCGGCGTCCTTGCCGGCGCGTTTGCCCAGCGCCGCGCTGTCGCCCGCGGCGTCGAGCAGATCGTCGGCGACCTGGAACGCCTTGCCGAGCGCCTCGCCGTAGCGCACGAGCGCCGCACGCGCCTTGGCCGGCGCTCCGGCGACGATCGCGCCCGCTTCGACCGCAAAGCGCAGCAGTGCGCCGGTCTTCATCGCCTGCAACAGCGCGATCGCCTCGAGATCGAGCGGCGCCGCGGCGCTCTCCGCGGCGATGTCGAGCATCTGCCCGCCGACCATGCCCGCCAATCCGGACGCGCGCGCAAGGCCGGCGCACAGATCCGCGCGCACGCCTGGATCCGGCGCGGTCTCGGGCCGCCCAAGGATCTCGAAGGCGAGCGTCAGCAGTCCGTCGCCAGCCAAGATCGCCGTCGCGTCGTCGAAGGCTCGATGGACTGTGGGACGCCCGCGGCGCAGATCGTCGTTATCCATCGCCGGCAGATCGTCGTGGATGAGCGAATAGCAATGCACGCACTCGATCGCCGCGCCGACGCGGCGCGGGCCTGCGCCCGCGAGGCCAAAGGCGCGCGCCGTCTCGACGGCGAGAAAGGGCCGCAGACGCTTGCCGCCGCCGAGCGCGCCATAGCGCATCGCCTCCATGAGGCGGGCCGGCCGCGCCAGTTCGCCGTCGAGCGGCTGCGAGGTCAGCAGCGCGTCGAGCTCAACTTCCATTTCCGCGCCGATCTCAGCGAGCCGAGCCGCGAAAGCCTTGTCGTCCATCGAGAGATCCTCAACCCGCGTAATCGGCGGGATCGAACACCCGCTTGACCGAACAGAATTCGCACGTGACGCCGATCATGCCGTCGTCGCCCACCATCGCCTGGCGCTCCTCGGGCGAGAAGCTCTGCAACATCGTGTCGATGCGTTCGGCCGAGCAGCGGCAGGCGTCCGCGAGCGGCGTCGGCTCGGCGACGCGCACGCCCCGCTCGTTGAAGAGGCGGAACAGCAGGCGCTCGCTCGACAAGGTGGGATCGATGAGTTCGTGATCCTCGGTCGTCGCGGCGCGCGACTTGGCCTCGACCCACTCGTCGTCCTCCTCGGACGCGGCAGGCGACGCGACGCCGTCGGGCGCGTCGCCTGGATCGAAGTCGACGTGCGTGCGCCGCTCAGGTGAATCCGGCATGAACTGAGTGAGAAGGCCGCCCGCCCGCCATTCGGCGCCGCCCGGCGTCACGATCTGCCCGACCGCGAGGCGGATCAGGGTCGGAATTTGTTCGGAGCGCTCGAAATAGGAATGGGCGGCCTGCTCGAGACCCTGCCCCTCCAGCGCGACGACGCCCTGATACCGCGACATGTCGCCGCCCGGATCGACAGTGAAGGCGAGATGCCCTTCGCCCAGCAGGTCGCCCTCGCCGCCCTCGGCGAGACGCCGCGCGAGCGCCGCCTCGTCGAAACGCGCCAGCGCGCGCAAGTTGGACGGCGCGTCGAAATCGACCACCAGCATGTTCACTGGGCCGGCCGATTTCGTTTGCAACTGGAAGCGGCCCTCGAGCTTGAGGGTCGAGCCGAGCATCACGGCGAGCGCCGCCGCCTCGCCGACCACCTTGGCCACCGCGTCGGGATAGGCGTGCCGCTTCAGGATTGCGTCGATAGCCTGCCCGAGCCGCACGATCCGTCCACGGGTGCTCAGGCTCTCGACGGTGTAGGGCAGAACGATGTCGTCGTGCCCGACGTCGGAGACCTCGCGCTCGATGAGAGTCATGAGTTCAAAGCTCCCAAGCACCAGGCGAGCACGCCCTTTTGGGCATGAAGCCTGTTTTCCGCCTCGTCGAACACGACTGACTGCGGTCCGTCGATCACCTCGTCGGTCACTTCCTCGCCTCGGTGGGCGGGCAGGCAGTGCATGAAGATTGCGTCCGGCGCGGCGCGGCTCATCAGCGCGCGGTTGACCTGATAAGGCGCGAGCAGATTGTGCCGGCGCCCCTCGTCCTCGTCGCCCATCGAGACCCAGCAGTCGGAGACGACCGCCGCGGCGTCTGCCACCGCGACGGCGGGATCCTCGCGCATGACGATGTTTCCCCCGCCCGCTCGCGCCGAGGCGATGCGTTCCGGCGGCGGCTGCAATTCCTTGGGGCAGGCGATGTCGAGCGTGAAATCGAAGCGCTGCGCGGCGTCGATCCAGGACGACAGGACGTTGTTGTAGTCGCCGCTCCAGGCGATCTTGCGGCCGCGGATCGGACCGCTGCGCTCCTCGAAGGTGAGGATGTCGGCCATCACCTGGCACGGGTGCGAGCGCTTCGTCAGGCCGTTGATAACGGGAACGGTCGCATGGCGCGCGAGTTCGTCGAGATCGCTGTGGTCGAGGATGCGGATCATGATCGCGTCGACGTAGCGCGACAGGACGCGCGCCGTGTCGGCGAGCGTCTCGCCGCGGCCGAGCTGCATTTCGGCGCCCGTCAGCATGATCGTCTCGCCACCGAGCTCGCGCATGGCGAGATCGAACGAAACGCGCGTGCGGGTCGACGGCCGATCGAAGATCATCGCCAGCGTCTTGCCGGCGAGCGGGCGCTTCGACGGCGGCTCGCCCTTCACGCGCGCCGTCTTCATCGCCTTGCTGGCGTCGAGAATGGCGCGCAATTCGTCTTCGGGCTGATCGAGTAGATCGAGAAAATGGCGCGGCGCGCCGGCGTTAGCCAAGATCATGCGGCGGCGCCCTTGTTGGCGGCGAACCGCGTCTCGATTTCGGCGCAGGCCGCATCGAGCCGGCGCACCCCCTCGAGCAGTTCCTCCTCGCTCAGGATGAGCGGCGGCAGAAGCCGCACGACGTTGTCGCCGGCGGGAATCGTGAGCAGCTTCTGCGCCCGCGCCGCGACGGCGAAATCCTGTGGCGACCCCTTGACCTTGACGCCGAGCATCAATCCCTCGCCGCGAATTTCCTCGATGACGCCAGGATGGCGGTCCTCGAGTTCGGCGAGGCGCTGGCGCGCGAGCGAGCCGAGCTTGGCGATCCGCTCGACGAAGCCAGGCTCGAGCACGACGTCGAGCACGGCGTTGCCGACTGCCATCGCCAGCGGATTGCCGCCGAACGTCGTGCCGTGGGTTCCCGTCGTCATGCCCCTCGCCGCGTCCGCGGTGGCGAGGCATGCGCCCATCGGGAAGCCGCCGCCGATGCCTTTGGCGATCGACATGATGTCCGGGACGGCGCCCGAGTGCTCATAGGCGAAGAGCTTGCCCGTGCGGCCGACGCCGGTCTGGATCTCGTCGAAGATCAACAGCAGGCCATGCTTGTCGCACAAGGCGCGCAAGCCCCTGAGGAACTCCGCGGGGATCGTGCGCACGCCGCCCTCGCCCTGGATCGGCTCGATCAGGATCGCGCCGGTGCCAGGACCGATCGCCGCCTCGACGGCGGCGAGGTCGGTGACCGGGATCTGGTCGAAGCCGTCGACCTTCGGCCCGAAGCCTTCGATATACTTGGCCTGACCGCCGGCGGCGATGGTCGCGAGCGTGCGGCCATGGAACGCGCCCTCGAAAGTCAGGATGTGGTACTTTTCGGGATGGCCGCCGACCGACTGGCGCTTGCGCGCCATCTTGATCGCCGCTTCGTTGGCCTCGGCGCCAGAGTTGGTGAAGAAGACGAGGTCGGCGAAAGTGGCTTCGGCAAGCCGATGCGCTAACCGCTCGCCGTCCGGCATCTGAAACAGGTTGGAGGTGTGCCACAGCTTGCCGGCCTGCGTCGTCAGCGTGTCGACGAGATGGGGATGCGAATAGCCGAGCGCCGCAACCGCGATGCCGCCGCCGAAGTCGAGATAGCGCTCGCCCGTCGTCGCAGTCAGCCAGCAGCCGTCGCCTCGCTCGAAAGCGATATCGGCTCTCGCATAGACCGGGACGATCGCAGACGACATGGCTTGCTCCCTCTGAGGGTCCGGGGCGCGAAGCCACGGCAGCGCAAAAATAAAAACGCCGCCCCGCAGGGACGGCCTTAGAGCCCGGATAATAGGGGCAAGCGGCGGCGCCGGTCAATTCGAGCGCGAAACGCGAAAAAAATTGCGGCGTGACCGAAACGTCGCAGCGCTCGCTAAAATGTTGAACTGACTCACTCAAAATCTCGCGCCCTCGCGTAGAGGCCGCGCTCCGCCGCCGAGACCTGGGGAAAAGCTGGCGCGGCGCGCCTCTCCGACTCTTGCGCGTGATTCAACGACTAGTGTAGTTTCCCGTTAACGCACCACGAAATGTCGTGGCGCGCCCTTCACGAGAGCGTTTCGGTGCGTGACGCTTGCCAGCGCGGCTGGTCAAGCGAGGCGGCCGGATTCGGCCCGAAGCATTTTCGATCGGCTGCGCGAAGGTCTTTCAAGGCCGCGCGGCGGCCAGGAAGCGAGGCCAAAGATGTCTTGGACGGATGAAAGAGTGGAGCTCCTGCGCCAGCTTTGGCTGGATGGCAAGAGCGCGAGCCAGATCTCGGCGCAACTTGGGCACGGCCTCACTCGCAACGCGGTGATCGGCAAGGTGCACCGGCTGGGTCTCGCCGGACGCGCGAAGTCCCCTTCTTCCGCTCCGGCGTCGCCGCGGCCCGTAGCCGCGCCCCGCGTCGCGCCGCGTCCCGCCCCGAGCGCAGCCCCCGCAGCGCGCCCGCCGGTTCGCGGCAACACCGCGCTCGCCGTATCGCCGGAGCCGATGTTCGAAGCGCGGCCAGTCTTCCTCGAGGAAGACGTGGTGGTGCCGATGTCGCTGCGCGTCACCATCGTCGAACTCAAGGAAGCGATGTGCCGTTGGCCGCTCGGCGATCCGAGCTCCCATGAGTTCCGCTACTGCGGCTCGCCGGCTTCGGGCCCGAGCCCCTATTGCACGCACCATGGCAAGCTCGCCTATCAGCCGGTGCAGGACCGTCGCCGCGAGCGCGAGCGCGACAGGCGCGCGCTCGTGCGCTGACGGGAATTGGCGGGCGTATCGCGCCCGCATTTCGGCGCGTCTGCGATTGCGCCGAATCTGCGCCCGATTTTCTTTGCTTCCCCAGACTCCCTTCTGACTCGCGGCTGTCAGGCGTACGACGTGCATCGCGTAGGCGCGGACGCTTCATAACGCGGCGGCTGTTTGTCCCCCCCTGCCTTCGCGATGCCTTCGCGGGGTGACCGGGAGCGGCCGGGATTCTCCAGGAGATATTCGAGCAAACGGAATTCGGTCGGCCCGAGATGCACGTCGCGTCTCGCCGGTCATGCGCGCGGCGCCGGACGCGCCGATGAACGCCGTCACCTTGCCCTCGTGCAGCGGCGGCGACACGTCTTTCAGGGCATGCGTCTGACCGAATTGCCGAGCGCGGTGAAGATGAGCGGCGCCGTCTCGCCGGTCACGCGCGCGACGGCGAGCAGCACGCCGGTGACGATGCCGCACCGAACCGCCCGATGGCGACCCGACGAATGATGAGCGAGCGCGGAGGCCGAGCGCGGACGCCGCCTCGCGCATCGCATTGGGCACGAGGTTGATCATGTCCTCAGTGGTGCGCACCATGATCGGGGTCGCGATCACGGCCAGCGCCACGCCGCCTGCAAGCCCGGAGAAATGGCGGAACGGCACGACGCACAATTGATAGATGAACAGGCCGACGACGATCGAGGGCGCGCTGAGCAGAATGATGAAACGGAGGACGATCGCGGCGCGCCGTACCGAGAGACTATTGGCGATGCAGCGGTAACGTCGCCGTGAAGGTCGAACCGCGGTCGAGACGGCTGGAAATTGCGAGACGGCCGCGATGGCGCGTGAGAATATGTTTGACGATCGCAAGCCCGAGGCCGGTGCCGTTCTTGGCGCGGCTTTGCCCGGCGTCGACGCGATAGAACCGCTCGGTCAGACGCGGCAAATGCTCAGACGGTATGCCGCGACCGAAGTCGCGCACGATGAGCGAGCCCTCGCTCGCGGTGCGGCTGACTGTGACCTCGACCCGATCGCCGCCCGAGCCGTCCTGTCGCGCGCCGTATTTGATCGCGTTCTCGATCAAATTCTCGGCCACTCGTAGCAGTTCGTCGCGATCGCCGGTGACGACGACCGCCTGGTCGGCGACCAGCTTGATCTCGACATGCATCTCGCGGGCGAGCGGCGCCAGCGTGTCGGCGACATGGCGCACCGTTTGCGCGAGATCGACCGGCGCTTCCGGACGCACGTGCTGCTTCTGCTCGATGCGCGAGAGCGACAGCAGATCGTCAATCAGGCGCGCCATGCGGCGTCCCTGTTCGCGCATGATGGCGAGAAACCTGTCGCGCGCCCTCGGGTCGTCGTGCGCCGAGCCCTGCAACGTCTCGACGAAGCCGAGCATCGAGGCGAGCGGGGTGCGCAATTCGTGGCTGGCGTTGGCGATGAAGTCGGCGCGCATGCGCTCGACGCGGCGCGTGTCGGTCAGATCGCGGAGCGTGAGCAGCGTCGCGACGATCTCGCCGGGCCCTGCGGCGAGCGGCGCGACGCACACTTCGAACAGGCGCTCGATCGGCACCCGCTCGCTCCACAACACCGTCTCCGCCGCGCCGCTCGCAAGCACCCGCGGCAGCGCGTCGATCACGTCGGGGGAACGCAAGGCGAGCACGAACGGCTCGCCGAGCTTGAGGCCGGGCAGCAATCCGAGCGCCGGCTTGTTGGCGACGACCGAACGTCCGTCGGCGTCGACGATCACGACCGGTTCGGGCATCGCGCCGACGAGTTCGGCGGCGATCGGTGCGCGCAGATCCGCCGCCAACGCGCGTCTGTCCGGATTCCCCTGCTCCATGCCCCGATCCCGCGCCAGGCCGCGACATCAGGTCGCAGCAGCCCTACTCTTCATCCTCGGTCCTGGGCGCCGCCATCGCCTCGCGCAGGGTGCGCCAGCGACGCACCGCCTCATAGGCCCCGAGAAGCGCCATCGCCAGCACGAACGGCGCAACGTAGTATATTCCGCGGAACAGCAGCAGAGACGCCAGCACCTCGTCGCTCGACCCGCCGACCCCGTCGAGGATCGCCGCCTCGAAGACGCCGAGGCCGCCGGGCGCATGGCTCGCAATGCCGAGCATCGCGGCGAAGGAATAGAGCGCGCTGAACGTCAAGAAGCCGAGGCCGTGGCCCTTCGGCAGCAGCATGTAGAGCGCCGCGGCGGCCGAGCAGACGTCGATGACGCCGAGCGCCATCTGGCCGAGCGTGAGGAAGGGGCCGGGCAGGCTGAAATTGAGAAAGATCGGCTTGCCGCGCCGGCGCATGTACTGAATCCAGACGAGGTAGGCCACGAGCGCCGCGACCACCGCGCAACCGATCGTCCGGTTCGCAAAAACGCTGAAATGATTGAGGGCGCCAATCGGCTCAGCGTCGCCGATCAGGCCTGCGCCGACGATGAAGCCCATGCCGAGCCAGAAGGTGACGCCCGCTACGACCGTGAGGCTGGCGACTTTGCCCGCCGACAGCCCGGCCGAGCCATAGATCCAGAACCGGACCGCCCCGCCGGTGACGAGGGGAAAACCGAGAGTGAAGGAAACGGCGTAGCTGGTGAACGAAGCCAGCGCCGTCAACCGGTAGGGCACGCGGATCTTGAGGTGTTTCAGCGCCAGCGCGTCATAGCCGGTCAGGGCGAGGTAGCTCAGGGTCGTGAAGGCGAACGCCATCGCGATCTGGTCGCCGCCGGTCGCCGCAAAGGCGGCCTTGAACTTCGCCACGTCGATCCGCAGCAGCGTGCGGGCGAAAGTGAACGTGGAGACCGAGATGATGAGCAGGCTCAGCGCCAAGCCGATCCGCCGCAGCAGCGGGCGGCGAGCCTCGATGGCGGCGGTCCACCGGGCGAGACGGTCCGGCGCGCCGGACGGCGCTGCTGCCCCTCTGGCTTTGTCCCGATGTACGCTGTCCCAACTCTGCTGCACCACTCCTCGCCTGCTCCTAGCGAACGCGAAGGGCCTATAAGCCCCACGCGCCCCGGCGGCAAGCGCGCCTAAGGACGCAGCGCGGGCAAATCGCCGGGCTAGGCCAGGGAAACGCGCTGCTTGGTGCGCCACGAGAGAAAGGCCGCGTCGGCGAGTAAATTCGCCTTGAGGCCGTCCTCGCCGCTCGGCCGCGGCTTCTCGCCTGACTTCACGGCGCGGATGAAGGCGTCGAGTTCGGCGCGATAGGCGCCCGCATAGCGTTCGAGGAAGAAGTTGAGGATCTTGTCGCCGACAAAGCCCTCGGCGCCTGCGAATTCGACCGTGCTCTCGTGGATGTTGCCTGCGCGAAGCATCCCCTTCGAGCCATGCGCCTCGACCCGCTGATCATAGCCATAGGTCGCGCGTCGCGAGTTGGTGATTTGCGCCAGGCGGCCCGACTTCGTCTCCATCACGACGACCGCCGTATCGATGTCGCCCGCTTCGCCGATCGCCTTGTCGACCAGCGCCGAGCCCATCGCGCTCACCGCGATCGGCTCTTCGCCGAGCAGGAAGCGCGCCATGTCGAAATCGTGGATCATCATGTCGCGGAAGAGACCGCCTGAGCGGGCGATATAGGATATCGGCGGCGGCCCGGGATCGCGCGAGGTGATGTGGACGCTTTCGAGCTCGCCGATCGCGCCGCTCGCGATGCGCGCCTGCAGAGCGGCGAAATTCGGGTCGAAGCGGCGGTTGAAGCCCACCATCAGCGTCGCGCCAGTGGCGGCGACGATATCGAGGCAGCGTCGAATGCGCGCGGCGTCGAGGTGGATCGGCTTCTCGCAGAAGATCGCCTTGCCGGCGCGCGCAGCCGCTTCGATCAGATCGGCGTGCATGTCGGTCGGCGCGCAAATGGCGACGGCGTCGACCTCTTTCGAGGCCAGGATCTCGTCGATGGATCCGACCGAAGCGCTGGTCGCCTCCGCCAGCGCAGCGGCGGCGCCAGCGTCGGCGTCGGCGACGAAGCGAACTTCGCTGTCCGCGCGCGCCGCGACGTTTGCGCCGTGAATCTTGCCGATGCGCCCCGCGCCGATGATGCCAAATCTCATATCGTCCTCCCAAACCCGTCACGTTCCACGACGCTTAAAAAACGAATACACGTTCCATATTGACTTGTGAATAGAATTTTTGTTTCATACAGCCTCATCGTCGGCCCCTGGCAGGCTTGCGAGAGAAGGAAACATCGGAGGAAACGGAATGGCGAAAGAACCCGCCGCGGCCCGCAAGGAGGCCGTCGGCCCCGCCAATCTCGCCGGCAAGATCGCCGTCGTCACCGGCGGCTCGCAAGGACTAGGAGAGGCGATCGCCAGGCTGTTCGCCGAGCGCGGCGCCGCCGGGCTCGTCATCTGCGGCCGCAACGCCGGGAACGGCGAGCGCGTCGCGGCGGAAATATCCGCGACCGGCTGCCCCACCCATTTCGTACGCGCCGATCTCGCCGAGGTCGCGCAATGCCGCGCCGTGATCGCGGAGGCGGACCGCCGCTTCGGCCGCCTGGACGTTCTCGTCAACGCCGCCGCCCTCACCGACCGCGGCAACATCTTCGACACCACCGAAGAGCGCTACAACGAGGTCATGAACGTCAACGTGCGCGCGCCGTTTTTCCTCATTCAGGAAGCGGTCAAGGTCATGAAGCGCGAGAACATCGAAGGCTCGATCGTCAACATCCAGTCGATGTCGGCGCACGGCGGCCAACCCTTCATCACCGCCTATTGCACGTCGAAGGGCGCGCTCGCGACCTTGACCCGGAACGTCGCCCACTCGCTGCTCAAGCACCGCATCCGCGTCAACGGCCTCAACATTGGCTGGATGTCGACGCCCGGCGAAGACCGGATCATGAAGACCTATCACGGCGCGAAGGACGGCTGGCTCGAAGAGGCCGCCAAGACGCGCCCGTTCGGCCGCCTCATCGATCCCAAGGAGGTCGCGCGGGCGTGCGCCTATCTCGCCTCGAGCGAGTCAGGCCTGATGACGGGATCGAACATCGACTTCGACCAGAACGTCGTCGGGGCCGGCGATCCGCCGCTCGAACCTTAGAGGACAGCCATCCGCGATGAGTTCTGACCGTCATTGCGAGGAGCGAAGCGACGAAGCAATCCATGCCTCCGCTCGCATCGTCGGCGCCACTGGATTGCTTCGCTGCGCTCGCAATGACGGCGTTGGTTCGGATAACGCGGTGCGTTCTGGATGCCCCTCTTCCCGGAGATGACCTAGCTTGGCCGATCCGACTCTCGACGTCATCACCATAGGCCGCTCGTCGGTCGACCTCTATGGCGGGCAAGTCGGCGGCCGTCTCGAGGATATGGCGAGCTTCTCGAAGGCCGTCGGCGGTTGCCCGACCAACATCGCGATCGGCGCCGCGCGGCTCGGGCTCAAAAGCGGCCTGATCACCCGCGTCGGCGACGAGCACATGGGGAGGTTCATCCGCGAGCAATGTCTGCGCGAAGGCGTCGACGTCGCCGGCGTCCACACCGACCCCGAGCGCCTCACCTCGCTCGTCCTGCTCGGCATTCGCGACGACAAGACCTTCCCGCTCATCTTCTACCGCGAGAACTGCGCCGACGGCGCGCTCGACGAGAGCGACATCGACGAAGCCTATATCGCAAGCGCCAAGGCGATCGTCGTCACCGGCACCCATTTCTCGCGCCCCAACACTGCGGCGGCGCAGAAGCTCGCGATCGCCTACGCGCAAAAGCACGGCCGGCGGGTGGCGTTCGACATCGACTACCGGCCCAACCTCTGGGGCCTCGGCGGCCATGGCTCCGGCGAGGAGCGCTACCGCAAGTCGGATGCGGTGACCCAGCGCCTGCAGGCGATCCTGCCGGATTGCGATCTCCTCGTCGGCACCGAGGAGGAGCTGATGATCGCGGGCGGCGCCGACGAGCCGCTCGCCGCGCTCAAAGCGGTGCGCGCCTTGACCAAGGCGACGGTCGTCCTCAAGCGCGGGCCGATGGGCTGCGTCGTCTTCCCCGGCGCGATTCCCGACGCGATCGAGGACGGCGTCAAAGGACCCGGTTTTCCCGTCGAGGTCTACAACGTGCTCGGCGCCGGCGACGCTTTCATGTCCGGCTTTCTCAGGGGATGGCTGCGCGACGAGCCGCTGGAGACCTGCTGCGCCTACGCCAATGCCGGCGGCGCCTTCGCCGTCTCGCGCCTGCTCTGCTCGGCCGAATATCCGACCTGGCCGGAGCTGCAACGCTTCCTTGACAAAGGCTCCTCGCATCGCGCGCTGCGCGCCGACGAGGCGCTCAACGACATCCATTGGGCTACGACGCGCCGTCCGCAGCCGCCGGGCTTGATGGCGCTGGCGATCGATCACCGCGCGCAACTCGAACGGATCGCCGACCGAGCCGGCGCGGCGCGGGAGCGCATCCGCCATTTCAAGCGCCTTGCGGTGGACGCGGCCGCTCAGGTCGCCGCCGGACGCCCTGGCTACGGCATGCTGCTCGACGGCCGCTACGGCCGCGAAGCGCTGTTTCGCGCCGCCGATCATGGCTTTTGGATCGGCCGTCCCGTCGAGGAGCCGGGCTCGCGGCCGCTCGAATTCGAGGGCGGCGGCTCGCTCGGGGCCAAGCTGGCGGAATGGCCGATTACGCACACGGTCAAGTGCCTCTGCTTCTATCATCCGAACGACCCCGCGGAGATGAAGGCGCGCCAGGAGCGCGAACTGCTGCGGCTCGCCGACGCGACGCGCCGGGTCGGACGAGAGCTGTTGGTCGAAATCATCGCGAGCAAGAACGGCGACGTCGGCGCCGAAACGCTGGCGAAGGTGCTGCATCGACTCTACGCAATCGGAATCAAGCCCGACTGGTGGAAGCTCGAGGGACAGGCGGACGCCGCCGCTTGGCGCAACGTCGCCGCGGTGGTCGAGGCGAACGATCCGCTCTGCCGGGGTATCATGCTGCTTGGGCTGGAGGCGCCGGAAGACGAGCTCGCGGAGGCCTTCCGCATCGCGCGGCGATGCGAGTGGGTGCGCGGCTTCGCCGTAGGCCGCACCATCTTCGTCGAGCCGGCGATCAACTGGTTTTCGGGCCGCATCGACGACGCCGAAGCGACGCGCGCGATGGCGGATTCCTTTGCGCGCCTGTGCGCAATGTGGGAGAACGCGGCGCCGGGAGCGACGCCATGATCAGGGAAACGGATCTCGACGCGGCGGCGGACGCCGGCGTCCTCGACGCTGCGACAAAGGCGAGGCTCGTCGCGTTCTTGCGCCAGCGCGAGGAGACGCGCGGCGCGGCGGTTACCCAGGCGCCAAAGTTCGACGCCGTCCATGTGCTCTATTACGCGGGCGCGCTCATCGTCATTTCCGCGATGGGCCTGTTCTCAACCACCGCCTTCAGCACCCTGGGCGGCTGGGCGCTGGCGGCGACCGGAGTTCTCTACGCCATTGGCTTCGCCGCGCTCGGAAGGCGGCTATGGTCGAAGCCGGAGACGCGCACGCCGGGCGGCCTCGCTATCGCGGTCGCAGTCTCGATGGCGCCGCTTGCGATCTACGGCGTCGAAGACGCGCTCGGCCTCTGGTCGCTCGCCGAGCGCCCCGGCCCCTATCATGATTTCTACCCGCTCATGAACGCAGGCTGGGTTCCGATGGAGATCGGGACCATCATCGCCGCGGCGCTCGCGCTCAGGGTCTTCCCGTTCCCGTTCATCCTGATGATCGCCTCGGTTGCGTGCTGGTTCCTTTCGATGGACCTCGCGCTGTTGCTGGTGCACGGCCGTTCCCTCGCCTGGGACGACGAGTGGGAGTTTCGCCGCCATGTCTCGCTCGCCTTCGGCCTCGCGATGATCGCGATCGCCTGGGCGATCGACCTCAAATGGGGCAGGCTCGGCGACTTCGGCTTCTGGCTGCATCTGTTCGGCGGCCTCACCTTCTGGGGCGCGCTCTCCTCCGGCTCGGGAGACGAGTTCGGCCAGGCGATCTATTGCGTCATCAACGTCGCACTCGTCGCTTTCGCGCTGTTCCTCAATCGCCGCATCTATGCTGTGCTCGGCGCGTTTGGCGTCTCGATCTATCTCGGCCATCTCGCCTATGAGACCTTCAGCAATGTGCTGGTCTTCAGCTTTGCCCTTTCCGCGATCGGGCTCGCCGTCATCTTCGCCGGCGTCGCGCTACAGCGTCGCCTGCCCGCGATCGGCGCCTATCTCGACGCCGTCATGCCCGCGCCGCTTCGCGCGCTGCGTCCGGCGCGCGCCTTAGCCCTTTGAGTGAGGTTCGAACGGCGATGAGTTGCAGGGCTATTCGGGCTGGATGATTATCGAGGCCGAGCAGGACGCGAAAAGGCGCCGACGCTGCCCTACGCCGAGAAGCGCCTCGCCCGTCTCAGCGCGGCGAGGCGCCAGGCGGGGATCCGCTGAGGCCAGGAGTTTTCACCCATGACAGGTTCCCCCCTCCTCGTTCATCCCAGCGCTGCGAGCGACGGCGTTCGCCACCGCGTCACGCCGGAGAGCGCGGGCTGGCGCTACGTCGGGTTCGAGACTCGCGTGATGAAGCACGGGACGCGGGAGGTTTTCGAGACCGGCGATCGGGAGATCTGCGTCGTCGTCCTCTCCGGCAAGGTGCGGGTCACGGCGGGCAATTTCGATTCCGGGCCGATCGGCGAGCGGCCCGACGTCTTCTCCGGCTCGCCGTGGTCGGTCTACGCGCCGCCGCATGTGGAAGCGGCGATCGAGGCCGTGCAGGATTGCGAAGTCGCGATCTGCTCGGCGCCGGCCGTCGGGCGCTATTCCGCCCGCCTCATTCCACCGGGCGACGTCGAGACGCTGACGCGCGGAAACGGCACGAACGCCCGGCATGTCCGCAACGTGCTGCCGGAGACGGCGCCCGCGGAAAGCCTGCTGGTGGTCGAGGTCATCACGCCGGGCGGCCATTGGTCGAGCTATCCCCCCCACAAGCACGATCGCGACGCGCTGCCGGAGGAATCCTATCTCGAAGAGACCTACTACCACCGCCTCTCGCCGCCACAAGGCTTCGCGTTCCAGCGCGTCTACACCGACGACCGTTCGCTTGACGAGACGATGACGATCTGCGACGGCGACGTGGTGCTGGTGCCGCGCGGCTATCATCCTGTCGGCGCGCCGCACGGCTACGACCTCTATTATCTCAACGTGATGGCGGGCCCGAAACGCATCTGGCGCTTCCACAACGACCCGGCGCACGAGTGGCTGATGAAGTAACCGCCCACTTTTATTGCGAGGAGCGAACGACCAAGCAATCCATACCTCCGCGTGGATTGCTGCGCTTACCCGGCAAAGACGGCTTCGTCACCGCGCTTGGGAGCTGCAGGAGTCGACGACCGCTCTGAGACGCTGGCGCGTCTCATCGCCTTTCCCCGCGGTCGAGACAAGCGGCAAACCGGCGGCCTGCGCGCGATCCGCGACGCAGGCGCAAGCCTTCTCGCACAGGTCGAGGTCGCCGCCGTTTTCGACGCAGGCGGGCCGGCAGGCCGCGATGTAGGACGTCCGCTCATGCCGCGCGGCGACGCCCGTCACATTGGCCAGAGCGAACAGCGCCGCGAACAAGATCGGCTGGTGGACGAGATAGATCGCGAGGCTATGCCGGCCGGCGAACGCCATGGCGCGGCCCGCGATCGTATGAGGACGCCAGCGCGCCCACGGCGCGTCGGCGACACGCGGCAGGACGGCGCGCGCCAGCGAGAGAGCGACGAGGACAACGCCTGACCAAGGCAGCAAAGGCCGCCAGTCGAGTGTCGGCGGCGCGACGGTCCCGAGGCCCAGCCAGGCGAGCGCGGGACCGTTGAACCGGTCGAACGAGACGACCAGCGGCGCGGCGATCGCCAGCGCGCCCGCAGCGAACCCCATCCAGATCGGCGCCGCGACGAATATCGCCGCCAAGAGGCTCGCGGCGGCGATGCAGTGGAGGATGCCAAAGGTGATCGGCTCCTCCGGCGCGAGGAACTCCGTCGCCAACGTCACCAGGAAAGCGGCGCAGGCGACCACCGTCACGCGGCGAAGAAACGCTTCACGCCTCAACCCCTTGGAATGCGCCAGCGCGAACGAGACGCCGACCAGCGCCAGAAAGGCGCTCGCGACCGTATGCGAGACGAGCCGCATGACCGGCGTGAACGGAACGCTCGGCCCGATAAAGCCGAAATGCGCGAGGTCCCACGTCAGGTGGTAGGCGGCCATGCCGAGAAGCGCCAGCGCGCGCGCGACGTCGACCGCGGCGATTCGCCCCCGCTTCGTCCGCTCCGGCGTTTGGTCCAAGCTCTGCATCGCCTCGCCGATCGCCTCAAGCCTCGCCGGCGGCGAGGCCACCCTTACAGAATCGAACGATCGATAGCCTTTTCCGCCTCGGCGATCGATTCGGGGCGCCCCACATGGAGCCAGAGGCCGTCGAGGCGCAGCCCGAACAGACGGCCTTTCTCGGCCGCTTGAAAGAAGAACGGCGCCAGGCGGAACACGTCCTCCCCAATCCCGGCGAACAGTTCCGGCTTGATGATGCCGACGCCGGTGTAGACGAACGGCGCCACTTGCCGGTGCTCACGCTGGGAGAGGCGCCCGTCGCGGTCCATGTTGAAATCGCCTGGCCAGTCGACGCCGACGGCGCCGGCGCTCGCGGCGACCAGAAGCATAGCGTCCATCGTCTCGGGATCGAAGGCTGCCGCGAGACGCGCCAGGTTCGAGCGCGGCCCTTCGATCCAGAAGGCGTCGGTGTTGCATAGGAAGAACGGCTCCGCGCCAATCAGAGGCAAGGCGCGCTTGATGCCGCCGCCCTGATCGAGCAACCGCTTGCGCTCGTCCGAAATGAAAACCTGCGGCGCGCGGCGCTTGGCGAGGTGCGTCTCGATCTGATCGGCAAGCCAATGGACGTTGACGATCGCACGCGCGACGCCGTTTTCCGCGAAGCGGTCGAGGCAGTGGTCGATCAGCGCGCGGCCCGCGACCTCGATCAGCGGCTTGGGCAGCGTCTGGGTGATCGGGCGCATGCGCGTTCCCAGGCCCGCGGCGAACACCATGGCGGTCGTGGGCGTCGGCGAAGGCATAGGTCAGGGCTCTAAGGGGGAGGATTCGGCCTCGCCGGAGGCGCGCGGCAGGTGCGTCTGATACCAGGACCGCAGCGGCTGAAGCAAGGGATGCGCGAGGTTCTTGGCGAGGCGCCGCTCGATGCGCGGAAGATGGCGCAAATACTGCGGCTTGCCGTCGCGCTTGTCGAGCCGCGCGAAGATGCCGAGGATTTTCGTCGCGCGCTGCGCCGCCATGACGGCGTAGGCGGCGGCAAATCCCTCGGCGTCGAAATCGGGGTCGGCGCCGGCGCGCAGGCGCGCGTAGAAGGCGAGGAGCCGCAGTTCGAGATCGTCGGAAACGTCGACGCGCGCATCCTGCAGCAGGGAGGCGAGGTCATAGGCGGGCGGCCCCAACACGGCGTCCTGGAAGTCGATCAGGCCGAGGCGTTGCAAGCCGGCCCGATTTTCCAGCCAGTGCAGGTTGGGCGAGTGGTAGTCGCGCAAGGTCCAGGTGACGGGCTGCGCGAGGATCGGCCCGAGGAGGTCGCGCCACAGGGCGAGGAACTGCACGCGCGCGCCCGAACTCGGCATCACCCGCGCGACCGCGGGCGCATACCATTCGATCGCCAGCTCCACCTCGACCAGCATCGCCTCGACGTCGTAGACCGGCAGCGTATAGGTCTCGCCGTCCACCGCAAGCTCGGCAGGCAGCGAGCGGGCGTGCAGATCGGCGAGCAGCGCTGTCGCCTCGGCGTAGCGGGCCGCGTTCGGCCCCCGCTCGTCGGCGATCGTCTGAGGCCCGAAGTCCTCGAGGAGCGCGAGCCCGTCGGCGACGCGGTGGGCGTAGATGCGCGGCGTCGAACAGCCGACTGCGCGCAGGCCCTCCGCCATGGCGAGAAACGCGCGAATGTCGGGCGAGAGCTTCGCGATCGCCGCGTAGGGCTTGCCGTACCGCAGGATTGGCCCGTCCGGCCGCGGCGGCGAAATCATGAGGATGGCGGTCCGCCCGTCGTCCATGGTCAGGCGCTCGTAGGCTCGGACGGAGGCGTCGCCTTGCAGGAAATCGCGCCGCGCCTCCTCCCACCCGGCCTGCCGCAGCAGCGCCTCGATGGCGCGCGCCCGCGCATAGCGACCCGCGAGCGCGCCGAATGCGCGCACTTCGACGCGCCGGAAATCCGCGCCTTTCGAGACATCGAAGAGGAAGGCGATCTCGAGCCGGTCGGCCGGCAGCGCCTCCGCCGCGCGCTCCGCCCATTCAGCGAGTGTCACGGCGCCTTCGACGACTTCGTCCCAGCCGAGTTGCGTCAGCTCCTCGGCGCCGCGCAGACGATAGAAGTCGGCGTGAACGACGGGAAAGCGCGGCCCGTCGTAGATCTGCATCAAGGTGAAGGTCGGGCTCGGCGCCTCGAGTTCGGGATCGCCGAGCAAGGCGCGCAGAAAGCCGCGCGCATACGTCGTCTTACCGGCGCCGAGATCGCCGGCGAGCGCGAGAAAATCGCCGGGCTCGACGAAGTCGGCGGTCCACTTGGCGAATTCGAGGGTCGCCGCCTCGTCGGGAAGGTCGATCGATTCGACGCGAACGCCGTTTGGCGCGGTGACCATCTCAGGCGGCCGCGCTCTCGACGTTCGTCACGCCGTCGATCGGGAACATGCAAGTCACCGTCGTGCCCTCTCCGAGCGCCGAGTCGATCTGGACTCGTCCTCCGTGCAATTCGACGAGGGCGCGCACGATCGACAGCCCGAGACCCGGACCGCGATGGCGCGAGCCGCCGGTGTGGCTCTCAAAACGATCGAACACGCGGTCGAGCACCTCGGAGGGAATGCCGCGTCCGCGATCGCTGACCTTGAAAACGATCTCGGAGCCTCGGCGCATCGCCGCCAGGGTAACAGTCTGGCCGGGCGCCGAAAAGCCGATCGCGTTGGAAAGCAGATTGAATAGGATCTGGCGGATTCGTCGCCCGTCCGCCTTGAGCGAGCCGACGTCGTCGGTGGCGACGATGCGCAATTCGATCTTGGATTCGCTGAGGCGGTCCTGCACCCCTTCCGCGGCCGCCTTCATCGCCTCGACCACGTCGACGCTTTCCGGGCGAAGCTCCAGAGCGCCGGCGTCGATGGAGGCGAGATCGAGAATGTCGTTGATGATCGCAAGCAGCGCAGCCGAGGAGGTCGTGATGAAGCCCGCATATTCGAGCTGCTTGGGGTTGAGCGGGCCGACGCCGCCATCGGCGAGCAATTGGGTGAAGCCGATGATGTTCGTCAGCGGCGTCCGCAATTCGTAGGAGACGTGATTGACGAAGTCGTTGCGCAGCTTCTCGGCGCTGATCAGCGCCTGGTTGCGTTCGGTCAGCGCGCGCTCGAAGTCGGCGCCGGCGGTGACGTCCAGGAAGGTGAGCAAGGTTGCGCCGTCCGGCAGTGGGAGCGCGGCGCAGTCGAGCACCAGGCCGTCCTTGCGCTCGACGCGCGTGCCGAAGCCGCGGCGGTCCTCTGGCAGACCGACGATTGTTTCGCGCAGCCCGTCCCACAGGCTCCCATCGGCGAGCAGCGGCGCGCAGCTTCGCGCGACCTCGTCGATGTGCGGGCGATCGGCGGCGCGCGTCGCGTCGAAGCCCCAGATGTCGGCGAAGGCGGGATTGATCAGCTTCATCCGCCCATCGGCGCCGAACACCGCGACGCCTTCCTTCAGCGCGTCTAGCGTCTCGCCCTGCACGCGGGTCAGCGCGTTGACTTGCGAGGCGAGCGCGTAGCTCTGCGTCGCGTCGTCGAAGAGATAGGTCACGCCGCCTTGCGGATTGGGGCTGGCGACGACGCGCAGCGCCCGCCCGTCCGGCAGATGCCAGACGTTCTCGATCGGTTCGATCGCCTGATAGGCGGCGAGAGCCTGCGTCTTCCAGGTGCGAAAATCGGCCTGTTCGGGCAATTGGCGCTTCGCGCGCAGACGGTCCAGGATCTCGCCGTCCGTGGGCTGGGAATCGAGGAACGCCGGATCGAGCGACCAAATCTGCCGATAGGCGGCGTTGTAGAAGGTCAGCCGCTTGGCGCGATCGAAGATCGCGACTGCGGTCGAGAGCTGATCGAGCATACGCGAATAGGCGCCGGTGTGGCGCTCCATCTCGGCCCGCAGCGCCTCGACCTCGGAGAGATCGGTGGCGAGGCCCGCCGCGCCCGTCTCGGTGGCGACCTCCACCACGCGAAACAGCTTGCGCTCGCCGGCGACGACGGCGCGCGCGTCGCGCCGCCAGGCGCCGGAGCGGCCTCGCTCGACGAGCGCCTCGGCGCAGAGTTCCTGGTCGAACAGTTCGAGACTGCGGCTCGCCGCGTCGGCGGGGTCGTTCGCCTCGACGGCGCGCGCATAAGCGAGATTGGTCCAGGCGACGCGGCCTTCGGAGTCGCGCGTCCAGGCCGGATGCGTCGCCGCATCGAGCAGGGCGCGCAACGAAGCGAGCGCGCTGTTGGCCTCGGCGTGGCTGTCGCGCAGGCGGGCGAGTTGCAGGCGGTCGCCTGATACGTCTCGGATGCGCATCACCGCGCAGCCGGCGACGGCGCGGCCGTCGATCTCGAAATGGCGCCCTTTGAGGCTCGCGGCGGCGATCGAAAACGCTTCGCCCCGATCGAGCAGCCGCTCGACGGCATGCCCGACATTCGCCGCCACGGCCGGCGCGAGCCATGTCGAGAAGGAGAGCACGCGTTGCGGCAGCGGCGCGTCGGCGACGAGGGCGAAATCGCCCTCGATGCGCGGTTCGCTGTCCGGCCGCTCCCAAGCGACGAGAATTTGCGGTTCGCTGGCGAGGAAGAGATTGGCGCGATCGAGGCCGGCCCGGGTGCGCGCGAGTTCGCCGGCAAGTTCGTTCTCGCGATGCGTCCAGCGCCGACGCCCGACGAGATGCAGCGAAGCGGTCAGCACCGAGAAGAACAGCAGGAGAAGGATGACGAGGCCAGTGATGTCGTTGGTCAACAGCGCGTCGCCCGACAGCAAGTCGGAACCGAAGTCGCCGCGCGCGCTCGCCTCGGACGAGGCGAACGCCGCTACCACGACGAGCGCAGCCGCGGCCTTCGGCCAAATCCGACCAGACAGCGGACGGGCGCCCCTCGACCCTCCTGCTGCGCTCGCCGGTTTATATATCCGTCGCACGCCATGGCCCCCTGAGACATCGGCGCGCCCATTTTGTATGGCTCGCCGCCGCCGCTGCCGTCCTCTTCCGCCAGGAAGAACGAATCAGCTCGCCTCAGACTTACGCAAACCTAACGAGAAAGTCGTTAACCTGAGCTTTGCGATCCTTATGCGGGCCTGACGCACAGGCAGCAGCATTTAGTGGGACCGCGAACGGCCGACTCAAGATGTTGCCGGATTGGCTGCCTGACGGCCTCGGAGACGGCGCCACCGCGCAGAAAAATATTTTTGCGCCTCGTTCAGCGGATGAGGCCGACGATGTCCTTGACCGCATCCATGTTCGGCCTGGCGATCGCGCGCGCCTTCTCGGCGCCCTCGGCCAGCACGGCGTCGACATAGGAAGGATCGGCGTTGAGACGCACGATCTCCGAGCGGATCGGCGCGAGCTTCGAGACGGCGAGATCGGCGAGCGCACTCTTGAACTGCGAGAACTGGCCGCCGGCGAAGCGGCGCAGCACGTCGGCCTTCGTCTCGTCCGCCAGGGCGGCGAAGATGCCCACGAGATTGTCGGCTTCCGGACGGCCCGCGAGGCCCTCGACTTCGCCGGGCAGCGCGCCGGCGTCGGTCTTGGCTTTGCGAATCTTCTGCGCGATCGTTTCGGCGTCGTCGGTCAGAGCGATGTGGGCGTATTCGGAAGGATCCGACTTCGACATCTTCTTCGTGCCGTCGCGCAGGCTCATCACCCGCGTCGCCGGCCCCTGGATCAACGGCTCCGGCAACGGGAAGAAGGCGTCGCCGAACCCGCATTCCGCGATGGTCGCGGCGAAGTCGTTGTTGAACTTCTGGGCGATGTCGCGGGTCAGTTCGAGATGCTGCTTCTGATCGTCGCCGACCGGCACGTGGGTCGCGCGATAAAGCAGAATGTCGGCCGCCATCAACACGGGGTAGTTATAGAGGCCGATCGAGGCGTTCTCCCGGTCCTTGCCCGCCTTTTCCTTGAACTGGGTCATCCGGTTGAGCCAGCCCAGACGCGCCACGCAATCGAGCACCCAAGCGAGTTCGGCGTGTTCGGCGACGCGGCTCTGATTGAAGACCGCGCTCTTCTTGGGATCGATGCCGCAGGCGAGGAACGCCGCCGTGACCTCCCGCGTCGTCCGCCGCAACTGCGCCGGCTCGTGCGGCATGGTGATCGCGTGGAGATCGACGACGCAATAGAGGCAAGGGTACTTCGCCTGCATCTCGACGAAGCGCTTGAGCGCTCCGAGATAATTGCCGAGGTGCAGGTTGCCGGTCGGCTGGATGCCGGAAAACACCAATTCAGAGAACTTGGCCATCTCGACCCGCGAAAATGCTGGAGAAGGAGCGGCTTATCGCAACCCCGCGGCGGTCGCGCAAGAGCCAGCAGCCCCACCGCGTTCAGCCCATTCAGAAGGGATGGTACTGGAACATCCAGGTTTCGGTCAGCGTCTCGCCGTTCGCCTGGAGGAAGCAGCGCAGTTCGACCGGGTCAGTCCCCTCCACCGTGAGATCGAACTCGAGGCGCCAGTGGCCCGGCACGTCGTCGGGCACGGCTTCGACAATGCGGTAGCCTTGCAGCGAGCCGCGCGAGGCGGTCACCACCATCTCCGGCTTGACCCCATAGGCCAGCGTCGAGAGCGGACCGCCGAGGAATTCGACGACGAACTTCCGCACGCCCTTGGGGCGGGGTAGACCGGGCTGGCCGCCCCGGCCGAGGCGGGTGGCGACGCAACGGCCGAGCTTGGTCGGATAGGGCTCGTCGGCGAGCCAGTGGAGGCGGTAATTGAGGTTGAGCTCGGCGCCCGCCGGCACCGGCTTCTCGGGCACCCACATCGCCACGATGTTGTCGTGGATCTCGTCGTCGGTCGGGATCTCGCAAAGCTGGATCGATCCCTTGCCCCAGCCCTGCCCTTGCGGGCTTGGCAGCGGCTCGACCCACACGGTCGGGCGGCGGTCGTAGAAGACCCCGTCGAGATAGTGGTCGAAGACGCGGTCGCGCTGGCAGAGCCCGAAGCCACGCGGATTCTCGTCGAGAAAGGACGACACCATGATACGCGGGGGATTGTTGAGCGGCCGCCACAGCCGCTCGCCCTTGCCGGACCACATCGACAGGCCATCCGAATCGTGCACCTCGGGGCGCCAATCGATCGCCGTCTCCTTCTTGGTCTCGGAGAACCAGTACATCGAGGTGAGAGGCGCGATGCCGAAGCGCGAAACCTGCGCGCGGGTGAACAGCGTCGTCTCGATGTCCATCACGACGCCCTTGGTGCGCTGCATCAGAAAGCGATACACGCCGACGATCGAGGGGCCCTCCATCAGCGCGTAGATCACGAGGCTGTCCTGGCCCTCTTTCGAGTCGATGTAGAAGTTGGTGAAATCGGGAAATTCCTCCGGCCGGTCGGCGACCGCGACGTCGAGCGCGATGCCCCGCGCCGACATGCCGTATTGGTGCAACTCGCCGATGGAGCGGAAATAGGCTGCGCCGAGGAAGGCGACCCAGTCGTTCTTGCGCCAGTCGAGCGCGCCGTCGCGCGCCTCCTGGATGCGAAAGCCCGCGAAGCCTGCACCTTGCGGCAATTGCCGAGCGACCGAGTCCGAGGGCATGTCGAAATAGGACTGTTCGTAGACGATCCGCTTCGACAGCTCTCCCTCGACGACGTGCATCTCCACCGCCTTCTGGAAGAAAAGGCCGAGGTGAAAGAAGGTCAGCGGGAAGCGCTCGGGTCCGTCCGCGAACAACGCATGGTCGCTGCGAAAACGGATTTTGCCCCATTCTTCGTAGTTGATCTTCTGGACGATCTCCGGGGCGGGACGCGGCGGGGGCGCGTAGGGGGCGTTGGCCCTCTCGCGCGCGTGCGCCTTCAGAAGGTCGTAGGAAAAGGCGACGGGGGTGTCGAAATTCAGCCCCTCCTGCGCGGCGGCGCTCACCTCGCCGACTGAAGTCATGGCGACGGCGGCCGCCGCTGCGCCCCCCTTCAGTACGCTCCGACGATCGAGACTGTCCGACATGTTCACCCTATTCGCTCAGATTGAACATACTAACGATGGTTTCTTACCGAAACGCTCAAAGCGTCCGATTCAGCGGCGCACAAAGGTCAAATAGGCGGAGGAACGCCCTGCGGTCCGGGCCTTAGCCTCGTAGCGAGTGGAAGACCAGCCCTTCCAAGGTATACGCCAGTCATCCGCCCGGCTCGCCGTCCACTCGAAATCAGGCGAATCGAGAAAGCGCCGCAGCGTCCAGCCGGCGTAATCGTCGATGTCGGTGGCGAACCGGACCTCGGCCCCTCGCTTGGCGACGCGAGCGAGCTCAGTGACCATCTCGTCGGAGATCACCCGCCGCTTGTTGTGGCGGCGCTTCGGCCATGGGTCGGGATAGAGGATGAAGATGCGCGACAAAGACGCCGGCGGCAGCGCCTCGATCAGCGCCCGCGCGTCGCCCGCCCTGACGCGCACGTTCTCGAGCCCAAAGAGCTCGATCGCAGCCAGCGCCTTGGCGACGCCGTTCACAAAGGGCTCGCAGCCGATCAGCCCGATGTCGGGATGAGCCTGCGCCTGGGCGATCAGATGCTCGCCGCCGCCGAAGCCGATCTCGAGCCAAAGCTCACCGGGCTCGTCGGGGAATGCCGGCGCCCCGGTCTCGAGCCTCGCAGGATCCACCTCGAGCGCCGGCAGGCGCTCGGCGATCAGGCGCGCGTGATGCGCGCGCAGCGCCTTGCCCTTACTGCGCCCGTAAAGGGCGCGGCGCGCCGGCGGCTCGCTGCTCGGCTCCCGCAACGCCGGTTACGCGAGGGCGCGCAGTTGATCCGCAAGGTCGGTCTTCTCCCAGGAGAAGCCGCCGTCGGCCTCCGGCGCGCGACCGAAGTGGCCGTAGGCGGAGGTGCGCGCATAGATGGGCTTGTTGAGGCTGAGGTGCTCGCGGATGCCGCGCGGCGACAGATTCATGATGTCCATCAGCGCGGCTTCGAGCTTGGCCTCATCGATCTGCCCGGTCCCGTGAAGATCGGCGTAGATCGACAGCGGCTTGGCGACGCCGATCGCGTAGGAGAGCTGCAACGTGCAGCGGTCGGCGAGGCCCGCGGCGACGACGTTCTTGGCGAGATAGCGGGCGGCGTAGGCCGCCGAACGGTCGACCTTGGTCGGGTCCTTGCCCGAAAAGGCGCCGCCGCCGTGAGGGGCCGCGCCGCCGTAAGTGTCGACGATGATCTTGCGTCCGGTCAGACCGCAATCGCCGTCCGGGCCGCCAATGTGGAACTTGCCGGTCGGATTGACGTGCCAGACGGTCTTGGGCGTGATCCAGCCCTCGGGCAGCGCCGCCGCCACATAGGGGCGCACGATCGCGGTGACGTCCTCGGAGGTGAGGCTCGGCTCGACATGCTGGTGCGAGACGACGATCTGCGTCGCTTCGACCGGCTTGCCGTTCTCGTAGCGCACCGTCACCTGGCTCTTCGCGTCGGGGCCGAGCGCCTTCTCGCGGCCCGCGTGGCGCGCCTCGGAGATGAGGCGGAGGAGGCGGTGCGCGCAGGCGATCGGCGCCGGCATCAGCTCAGGCGTCTCGCGGCAAGCGTAGCCGAACATGATGCCCTGATCGCCGGCGCCCTCATCCTTGTTGCCGGCGGCGTCGACGCCCTGCGCGATGTCGGCGGACTGGGCGTGCAGCAGAACCTCGACCTTGGCGTCCTTCCAGTGGAAGCCGTCCTGCTCGTAGCCGATCTGCTTGATGGCGGCGCGCGCCGTCTCTTCGATCTTGGCGACGCCAAGGTCGGGACCGCGCACCTCGCCGGCGATCACGACGCGGTTGGTCGTCGCCAGAGTCTCGCAGGCGACGCGGATCTGATAGGGGTCGATGCCCGCGCGCGCGCCTTCGCGGAAGAACAGGTCGACGATCTCGTCGGAGATGCGGTCGCACACTTTGTCGGGATGGCCCTCGGATACCGACTCGCTGGTGAACAGATAGTTTTGTCGGGCCATCGCTTCGATCTCCATATTGCTTGCCGCTTCGGCCGACGCGCGGCCGCGGCCCCCAAACGAACAAGAGTCAGCCGTCGCTTCTGACAGGCGGCGTTCGTTTGGTCAAGCCATTGGAGAGGATTCGTTCTTTTTATAGAACGAAAGGCGCGAAAGCGCGTCTATTCCTGTGCGAGCGAAAGCACGAGATCGATGATCTTCTTGCGCACCTTGGGGTCGCGAATCATCGCGAAAGCGCGATTGAGCTGCAGCCCCTCCGAGGTCGAGAGGAAATCGACGACATAAGAGCTGGCGCTCGGCTCGGCGAAGGCCATCGCGCCGGTCTCCCCGGAGACGGGGGACGGGGCGCCCTCGAAGAAGAAGGCGGGCGGCACTTCCAGCACCCGCGCGAGCTGCTGCAGGCGGCTGGCGCCGATCCGGTTGGTGCCCTTCTCGTACTTCTGAATCTGCTGAAACGTTACGTCCAGGGCCTCGCCCAGTTTGCCCTGGCTCATCCCGACCATCATCCGCCGCATACGGAGGCGGGCGCCGACATGCTTGTCGATCGGATTGGGAGTCTTGTTCATGCTTCCGAAATCCGCCAATTGACCGGACCGGGCTGTCCGGATCGCGCCAAAATGCCCCCGGGCGAGATGACGTAAGGGAATTTGTAGCGGATGCGCGCAATACGCGCAATGGCAAAAAATTCACCGCAGCTTGCGCGTCGCGAGACAGACGACGAGCAACGCCAGGCCGAAGAGGGCGGCGCTCGCCGAGCCCCAGCGCGCCTGCCACGTCGGCGCGATCGGCTCGGGCAGTGGGCTGTCGAGCACGGTTTCCGAGCCGAGGGCGGTCTCGGCGAGGATGCGTCCGAAGCCGTCGGTGACGGCCGAAACGCCGGTATTGGCCGCGCGCACCAGCGGCAGGCCGAGTTCGACCGCCCGCAGGCGAGCCTGGGCGAAATGCTGATAAGGTCCAGAGGTCAAGCCGAACCAGGCGTCATCCGTAACGTTGAGCAGCCAGCGCGGCCGATCTGGTCCAGCGGCGGCGGGAGTTTCGTTGGGGAAGACCGCCTCGTAGCAAATCATCGCCAGCGCAGGCGGCAAACCGGGAATGCGGATCACATCCGTTCCGCTCCCCGGGTCGAAGCCGCCGGGGATGTTGACGAATTGGCTGACGCCGATCCGCTCGATCAGATTCGATAGCGGCATATATTCGCCGAACGGCACGAGGTGATGCTTGTCGTAGCGTTCGGGCCGCAGCCCCTGCCGATCGATGACCTCGATCGAATTGTAGTAGTGGAAGCGCCCGTGCGGCCGGTCGTCATGCTCCATGCGCGCCGCGCCCGTGATGAGGACGGCCCCGCCGTGCAAGAACCCGGCGATCTCCTTCATCATCGCCCCGTCGCGGGAGAGGATGAAGGGGAACGCCGACTCCGGCCAGATCAGATGCGTAACGTCGGCGACGCCCGATGTCGCCGGCGATGTCGCCCGGTCGGAGAGCCTGAGATAGCGCTTGACGATCGCGGCGCCGTTTTCCGGGGCGAAATTGGCGTCCTGCGCGACATTGGGCTGCACGATCCGCAGCTTGACATTCGCGACGGTGGCGCTCGCTGGCGCCTCCAGCCGCAAGGCGCCGAATGCGAAGATCGCCGCCAGCGCCAGGCCCGCGAGGATCGTTGGCCCGAATCGGCGCCATGAGCCGCTCTCGGTCCACAAAGTCGCCGGCGCCGCGAAGATCGCCACGCTCGCTAGCGTCAGGCCGTGCAGGCCGACGATCGAGGCGATCTGGGCGAGCGTGACGTTCTGTCCGAGCGTCATGCCAAGGTCGTTCCAGGGAAAGCCGGTGAAGGCGACGCAGCGAAGCCACTCGCTCGCCCCGAGGCCGATGGCGAGCGCCAGCACCCGAAAAGCGTTCGGCCGCCAGAACACGCGGGCGAGGGCGAAGCCAAATGCGGGAAAGAACGCCAGCATCGCCGGCAAACCGAGCACACCGAGCGGCAGCGCCCAGGCGAATTTGTCCGGCTCGACGAGAAATGCCGACCCGAGCCACCAGAGCCCCGCGGTGAAATAGCCAAATCCCCACCACCAGCCGGCGCTGAAGGCCGCGCGCAAGGAGGCCCATCGCGCCCCCTGCCCGGCTTCCCGGTCCATCGATCCGTCGATCAGCCAGACCGCGAGCGCCAACGGGACGACCATCGCCGGGACGAAGCCTATCGGCGGCATCGCCAACGCGCCGATCGCCCCGCCAAGCAACGCGACGCCACGGCGCGGCCAGCCCCAGGCGAGGATAACGTTCTGCGCCAACGCGTCAAAAAGGCTCTCACGCGGCAGCGGCGTCGAATCCTGCAGGGACAACAAGGGAGGAGATCTTTCCGTCACGGGCGATTCGGCTTCGCCAGCATAGCGCGGGATTGGGCGAGACTCGAATGGACGCTACGGCGCCTCGCGCGCCGGAGGCAGCTTGTCGGTCGGCTCAGCTTCTTCCTTTTCGGCGCGCGCGCCTTGGACGGCGGCGGGGCGCCGTCGCGGTACGGCGCGGCGCACAATCTTGAGCCGCTTCACTCGGCGGGGATCGGCGTCCAGCACTTCGAACTCGAAATCGCCCGCGCCGGTGACGATCTCGCCGCGTCCCGGCACGCGCCCTGCTGCGGCGGTCAAGAGGCCGCCGATCGTATCGACGTCTTCGGCGTCCGCCAGCTTGGAAAAATCGAAGCCGACCGCCTCCGAGACGTCCTCGAGACTCGTGCGCGCCTCGACGACGTAGGAGCCGTCGCCAGCCGCCACGACCCCAGGCCGGTCCGCCTCGTCGTGCTCGTCCTCGATGTCGCCGACGATCGCTTCGACCACATCCTCCATCGAGACGAGGCCGTCGGTGCCGCCGTATTCGTCGATCACGAGAGCCATGTGGGTGCGCGAGGCCTGCATTTTCACGAGCAGATCCAGCGCGGGCATCGAGGGCGGCGCGAAAAGCACCGGACGCAAGATGCGCGCGGCCGACAGCGGCGTCTTCATGCCCTGGGCGGCGAGCGTCTTCTGTTCCGGCGACGGGTTCGCGGCCGGCGACGGCTCGGCGAGGCCGAAGTGCGCCTCCGAGGCGAGGAAGTCGACGAAGTCGCGAATGTGGACCATGCCGCGGGGATCGTCGAGCGTCTCGCCGTAGACTGGCAGGCGCGAGTGGCCGGCGGTGCGGAACAGCGCGAGGAGTTCGCCGAGCGTCGCCTCGATGCTGACGGCGATGATGTCTGCGCGCGGCACCATGACGTCGGCCACACGAACGTCGTGCAGGCCGAGAACGTTCTTGAGGATCGCGCGCTCTTGCGGCGTAAAGTCGGCGTTGGTTCCGGCGTCGTCGAGCGCGTCTTCGATGTCGTCGCGCACCGAGGCTTGCCCCAGGCCGAAGAGGCCGCGCAGCCGCTCGATGAGGCCGGGATGCGCTTCGCGGCCGCCAGGCGAAGCGGCTCGCTCGGCGCCGGGGCGCGCGATGTTTTGCGATTCGCTCATGACGCGGCGTCCATCAGTTCACAAGCGCGGTAAGGGTCGGGGACCCCGAGCCGGGCGAGGATGCGTGTCTCCATGGCCTCCATGATCTCCGCGTCGGCGTCGTCTTCGTGATCGAAGCCGACGAGATGCAGGAAGCCGTGGACGACGAGATGGCGATAGTGGTCGGCGAGCGGCTTGCCCTCCTCCTCCGCCTCGCGCGCCACCGTCTCGAAAGCGAGGACGATGTCGCCGAGAAGGCGCGCCTGCGCGAGAGAGGCCAAGTCCGCGGCAGGGAAGGATAAGACGTTGGTCGGCTTGTCGAGGCCGCGCCAGCGGGCGTTCAGCTCGCGAACATGCGCGTCGGTCTCCAGGTGGACGCAGAGCTCGGCGCCCGGGTAGAGCGCGACGCCGCATTCCGCAACGCTTGCCTCGATCGCCTGTCGCCCCAACTTTCGCGCCGCCAGCGACGAGCGCCAGCGGGGCGAATTCGCGATGAACTCGACTTTAGGTTTCATCGGCCGCCATCCGGCCCCTCGGCCGGCTTTGCGCCTTCATAGGCCTCCACGATCTGGCGCACGAGGTCGTGTCGCACCACGTCGCCGTGACGAAAGCGGACATGACCGACTTTATCCAATCGGCTGAGCAGTCCGATCGCCTCGCTGAGCCCCGATTTCTGGCCCGGCGCGAGGTCGGTCTGCGTGGGATCGCCGTTGATCATCATCCGCGAGCCTTCGCCAAGGCGCGTCAGGAACATCTTCATTTGCATCGCGGTGGCGTTCTGCGCTTCGTCGAGCAGGATCGCCGCCTTCGCCAAGGTGCGCCCGCGCATGAAGGCGAGCGGCGCCACTTCGATCATGCCAGTCTGAATGCCGCGCTCGACCATCCGCCCTTCCATGAAATCGTAAAGGGCATCGTAGATCGGCCTGAGGTACGGATCGACCTTGTCCCGCATGTCGCCGGGCAGGAAGCCTAGCCGCTCGCCCGCCTCGACGGCCGGACGCGAGAGGATCAGGCGCTCCACCAGCCCCTGCTCCAACAACGAGACAGCGTGGCCGACCGCGAGCCATGTCTTGCCGGTGCCCGCCGGCCCTTCGGCGAAGACGAGCTCGTATTTGCGCAGCGCGGCGAGATAGCGGTCCTGAGCGGCGTTGCGCGCCCTGACGACGCCGCGCCGCCGGGTCTTGATATGCCCGAAACCCTCAACCGTGCGGTCGAGATCGCCCGGGAACAGATTGCCCTGGTAGGCGGTCTCCTCGATCACGCCCTCGACGTCGCCCTCTCCCGAGAGCTGGCCGAGCTTGGCGCGCTCATACAGCAGCTCGAACACCCGCCGCGCCTGCTCACTGGCTTCCCGCGGGCCGCGGATGACGACCTGGTTGCCGTTGGCGTTGGCCGTCACGCCAAGGCGGCGTTCGATACGGGCTATGTTTTGATCGTAGTGTCCGAATACGATCGAGGCCAGGCCGTTGTCGGCGAAAGCGAGCGCAATTTCGGTCGGTTTGGGCTCGCGTTCCTCCCGCGCGACGGCGGAAACGGGGAGTCTCGACAACGTCTGATCCTGAGCTTTCAAATTCACAGCCTCCGTTGCGATCTCGGACTCATCCTACTCTCGGACTCATGCATCATGACGTGAACTTTGCGCGACAAGCCGGCCGATCAGGGAGTTCGGGCCCACGCCAATAATCTCCACCTCGGCCATGGCGCCGATCAGCGAGACATCCCCCTCCGCATACACCGACTGCATATAAGGAGAGCGGCCGATGATTTGACCAGCCCGCCGGCCGGGTTTTTCAAAAACAACATCGAAACGGCGCCCGACCAGCGCCTGATTGAAGGCGAGGCGCTGCTCCTCGAGCAAACCGAACAGCTTTGCGAGGCGGCTGACCTTCGTCTCCTCGTCGATCTGGTCGCCTTGTTCCGCAGCCGGGGTGCCGGGCCGCGGGGAATATTTGAAAGCGTAGGAAGAGGCGAACCCCACCTCGCGCACCAGCGCCAGGGTCGCCTCGAAGTCGACCTCGCTCTCGCCGGGAAAGCCGACGATGAAATCCGAGGATAGCGCGATGTCGGGACGCGCTTGGCGCGCGCGGGCGATGATGTCGAGATAGTCGCGCACGGTGTGGCGCCGGTTCATCGCCGCCAGGATCCGATCCGATCCCGATTGGATCGGCAGGTGCAGATACGGTGCGAGGGCCGAAACGTCGCGATGAGCCCGGATCAGGTCCTCCCCCATGTCGTTGGGGTGCGACGTCGCATAGCGCAGCCGCTTGACCCCAGGGAGCTTCGCGGCCGCTTGGATCAGTTCGGCGAGGGTCAGGCTCCGGCCGTCGGCGCTTTGTCCGTGATAAGCGTTGACGTTCTGGCCGATCAGCGTGACCTCGGCGACGCCCGCGGCGGCGAGGCGCTCGATCTCGGCCAGCACCTTCTCGGGCGGACGCGACACTTCGCCGCCGCGCGTATAGGGCACCACGCAGAAGGAGCAGAACTTGTCGCAGCCCTCCTGCACCGTCACGAAGGCCGTGACGCCGCGCGCGCGGATCGCCGCCGGCGCGCTCGCCGGCAGGTGGTCGAACTTGTCTTCGACCGGGAAGTCGGTGTCGACCACGCCGCCTCGCCGGCGCTCGCGCAGCAGTTGTGGCAGGCGATGATAGTTCTGCGGGCCGACGACGAGATCGACCGCCGGCTGGCGGCGCAAAATCTCGCCGCCCTCGGCCTGGGCGACACATCCGGCGACGACCACCGTCGTCTCCCGGCCGGCCTCGGCGCGCTCTTCCTTCAGCTCGCGAATCTTGCCGAGCTCGGAATAGATCTTCTCGGAGGCGCGCTCGCGAATATGGCAGGTGTTGAGCACGATGAGGTCGGCGTCCTCGACGCTCGACGCTTCCCGGTAGCCCTGCTCGGCCGCGACGTCGGCCATGCGCTGCGAGTCGTAGACGTTCATTTGGCAGCCGAACGACTTGATGAACACCCGCCGGTCCGGCTTGGCCTCGGGCGCGTCGCTCGTCATTGTATTTTGCAAATTCGAAATGGGCAAAGGGGTCTCCGGCCGCTCGCTTCCTTCTACGACGAACTGAGCCCGGCAGGAATAGGCGCCGTCGGGCGTCGGGCCGCCCCGGCGAGCCCGCGTACCGAGATTTCCGTCGAACGGGCGATCGCCTTGCGGCGCGAGTCGGTCGAGACGGGGATGGGCGGCCCGAAGTGGACGTCGCAGACCAAGCCGCCCGTCCTGAGAAAGCGCCGGAAGTGGCCAAAGAAAGTCATGTCGCCGTACCAGGCGAACAGCGGGCGCTCGCGCCGCGCCACCGGCATGCCGGCCAGACGCGAATAATCGAGGAACACCGGCTGCACGACCGCTTCGCCCGCCACTCGGCTGGCGGCGGCTTGGCGCACCGCCTCGAAGTGGGAGGACCGAAAGCGCAGGATCCGGTTGCCGTCGCCGGTCGTCGCCTCGGCGAACAGGACCACCGCCTCGCCCCGCGACATGGCCTCGACCATTTCGGCGTTGACGCGCGGAATGCCCCGCCGTCGCTGTCGATCCACCAGGATGAGGCCCTGAAGGCGGGCGAGCCGGCCGCCCAGCGCAGCCGCGCCGACCTCCTTTTTGGCGAGGAAGGTCATCGGCTCGACCGACCCGAGCACCGGAATGTCGAGCCACGAGACGTGATTGGCGACGATCAGCCGCCGGGCGGCCCGCGCCGGGCGCCCATGGACACGCACGCGAACGCCGACCGCCGCGCAGAGCAGGCGGTGGAACAGGACCGGTGTGCTCCGCCCCGTACGCCAGCGCCGCGACTGCGCGAAGCTGCGCGGCGGACCGCACACCAGAAGAAAAAGGATGGCGGCCACCAGGCCGAACGCGAGGCGCGGATAGGTCATGGCGCTCGGCGAGGCCCCTGTCGACCCGAAAGGCCCCCGAATCGACTCATGCGAAGTCCTTCCGCATCACGATCGCCGTCGCCGGATCGCCGTCAGGCCGGCGGTAATAGCCTTTGCGCTGGCCGACCTTCATGAATCCAAAGCGGGCGTAGAGCGCGAGCGCCGCGGCGTTGGCCTGATCCACCTCGAGGAAGATCGCGCGAGCGCCGGAAAAGATGGCGCGGGAGAGGTGTTCGCGCAGGAGGTCGCCGCCGACGCCGTGACCGCGCAGCGACCGCTCGACGGCGATCGTCAGAATTTCCGCCTCGTCCGCCGCGAGGCGCGAAACGGCGAAGCCGCGGAGCCGACCGCTCGCGGGGTCGAGCGCCGCCGATCCGATCGTCGAGGCGCTGGCGAGCAGCGTAGCGAAATCGCTGGCCGGCCAGGCGTGGGCGAAGGCGTTCGCGTGGATTGCCGCGCATTCCTCGGCGCGCTCGACCCGCAGCGGGCGAATCGTCGAAGGCGTCAGTCGGCGAAGTCCGAACACCATCGTGCGGTCCGTCATCCCTCGATGCGCGCGATGGCGTCGCCCGAGGCGGGCTTGGCGTCCGGCGGCTTCACATAGAGCGGCCGCGCGGGCCAGTCCTCCGGCTTGGCGGCGAGGCCGATCCGCGCGATCGCGACGATGTCGGGATACGGGGCGGGAAAGGCCTCGCAGGCGATCCCGGCGCGCTGCGCTTCGAGCGCGAAAGCCGCGGCGCCGTCGCCGGCGATCCGCGCCGGGCCGGGCCCGATCGCTCTCGCAGCCTCGCGAAACGGCGCGACGCGCGGAGCGGAGGCCGGCCGTCCTGTCGGCTCGAAGATCTGGACGTAGACGCTGCCGTGCCTGGCGTCGATCGCCGACACGAGGACGCCGGGCTGCGGATCGTCGAGCAGCGGCGCGACATAGGCCGAGAGCGTCGAGACGCCGACGACTGGCACGCCGAGCGTCAGCCCCATCGCGCGCGCCATGGCGAGGCCAATGCGAATCCCAGTGAAGGAGCCGGGGCCGACGGCGACGGCGATCTTGCCGAGCGAAGCGAAGCCGCCCTCGACCTCCGCCATCGCCGCCTCGACCATCGGGCCGAGCGCTTCCGCGTGGCCATGCGCCATCGGCTCGGTTCGCCGCGACAGGACGGCGCGCGACTGGCCGTCGTACGCCGCGACGCTGCAGGCCGCGCAGGACGTGTCGATCGCCAGAATTCGCATCGCGGTGGTCTACCCTTCAGCGCGTGATCAGGGTTCCCGCCCCGTAGTCGGTCAGCAGTTCGACGAGGACCGCATGCGGCGTCTTGCCGTCGAGAATCACCACGCCCTCGACGCCCTGCTCGATGGCGTAGATGCAGGTCTCGACCTTGGGGATCATGCCGCCGGTGATCGTGCCGTCGGCGATGAGGCCGCGGATGTCGTCGACCTTGAGGTGCTTGATGAGATTCTTGTCCTTGTCGAGCACGCCAGGGACGTCGGTGAGGAACAGAAGCCGCTTGGCGCTCAAGGCGCCGGCGATCGCCCCGGCGAAGGTGTCGGCGTTGACGTTGTAGGTCTCACCGTCGACGCCCTGGGCGACTGGGGCGAGTACGGGAATCAGCTCGCGGCCGAGCACCTGTTCAAGGACCGTAGTGTCGATCTTCTCGGGTTCGCCGACAAAGCCGAGGTCGACCACGTCGCCGACGTCGCTCTCCCCGCCCACGCGCGTCACCTTGCGCGCGATCACCATATTGCCGTCCTTGCCGCAAAGCCCGATCGCCCGGCCGCCCTGCGCATTGATGGTGCCGACGATCTGCTTGTTGATGGAGCCGGCGAGCACCATTTCGACGATCTCGACCGTCGGCTTGTCGGTGACGCGCAGCCCGTTGGAGAAGCGCGACTGGATGCCGAGCTTCTCCAGCATCGAGCCGATCTGCGGCCCGCCGCCGTGAACAACCACGGGGTTCGCGCCGGATTGCTCGAGCAGCACCATGTCGCGCGCGAAGTCGCGCGCCGCGCCTTCGTCGCCCATCGCGTGGCCGCCGTATTTAACGACGACGATGGCGTCGTCATACCGCAGCATGTGCGGCAGCGCCTGCATCAGGATTTCCGCCTGCTCCTGCGGACTGGCTTTGAGCGCGTCGGTCATGGTCTCTCCGGCGATCGGGCGCGTTCTTCTAGCGGCTCGCGGGCCCAATCTCAAACGTCTTGGCATGGTTCGGGCGGCGATTGTGGCTGAGGATGGCGCGCCGCCGCCCCGCTCGCCGTTGAAAATGATGTTTTGACGGATTTCCAGCTTGGGCACATAGTTACAAGTCAGGCGCAACGACGCCCAACAAAGGGAAACGACAACCAAGGGAGGGTCAACAATGAAATTGTCACCTGTCATCGCGCTTGCGTCTGTGGCGTTGGGATGGGCTTCGGCCGCCTACGCCGGGGACCCTGAGAGCTGCAAGACCATAAAGTTCTCGGACGTCGGCTGGACCGACATCACCTCGACGACCGCCATCGCCTCCGACATCCTGACCGCGCTGGGCTACACGCCCAAGGTCACGGTGCTTTCGGTGCCCGTCACATACACGTCGATGAAGAACAAGGATATCGACGTGTTCCTGGGCAACTGGCAGCCGAGCATGGAGAACGACCGCAAGCCCTATATCGAGGACAAGTCCGTCGTCGAGATCGGCGCCAATTTGCCCACCGGGGCCAAATATACCCTGGCGGTGCCGCAATACACCTACGACAAGGGCCTCAAGGACTTCGCCGACATTCAGAAGTTCAAGGATTCTCTAAAAGGTAAGATTTTCGGCATCGAACCCGGCAACGACGGCAATCGCTTGGTCCTCGACATCATCAAGGGCGGCAAGTTCGGCTTGAAGGATTTTCAACTCGTCGAATCCAGCGAGCAGGGAATGCTGGCTGAGGTGCAGCGGGCGACGAGCCACAAGGAAGACGTCGTCTTCCTCGGCTGGGCGCCGCATCCGATGAACGTCAACTTCAAAATCCAATATCTCACCGGCGGCGACGACAGCTTCGGGCCGAATTTCGGCGGCGCCGTCGTCTACACCAACGAGCGGGCCGGCTTCGCCGCGGAATGCCCGAACGCCGCCAAGTTCATCAGCAACCTGAAGTTCACCGTCGACATCGAAAACGTCGTGATGAACAAGATCCTGACCGACGGCATGGAAGGGCCGAAGGCGGCGGAGGCGTGGATCAAGACCAACCCGCCCGAACTCGCCGGCTGGCTCGACGGGGTGACGACCTTCGACGGCAAGCCGGGGCTGCCGGCGGTCAAGGCGAATTTCGGTCTCTGATCGCGATCGCCGGGAGTTTTAAGCTCCCGGCGCCCAAGCCTTTCGGTTGGTCGGGGGCGCCTCCGTGGAAAGTTGGTTCACCGAACCCAAATTGCCGCTCGGCCGCATCGTCAAACAGTTCATCACCTGGCTGCAAGACAATGCGGCGTCGGTCTTCGACGCGATCACCGCAGCGATCGACTTCCTGGTCGATGGCCTGACGGCGATCCTGCTGCACATGCCGGCGCTGGTCGTCATGCTGGCAATTGCCGCCGGCGCTTACTGGCTGCACCGGTCATGGCGGCTGGCGGTTTTCGTCATCGCCGCGTTTCTGCTGATCGCCAATCTCGGCTACTGGCAAGCGACGATGCAGACGATTTCGCTGGTCGGCTTTTCGACGCTGGCAAGCGTCGCGATCGGCGTGCCGCTGGGGATCGCCTCGGCGCATCGGGCGTGGCTCTACACGCTCCTGAGGCCGATCCTCGATCTGATGCAGACGCTGCCGACCTTCGTCTACCTCATTCCGACGCTGGTGCTCTTCCACCTCGGCGCGGCGCCAGGCCTGATCTCCACCGTGATCTTCGCGATCGCCGCGCCGATTCGCCTGACCCATCTCGGCGTCAGTTCCGTGCCGGCGACGCTGAAGGAGGCCGGCGAAGCCTTTGGCGCGACGAAGCGCCAGATGCTCTGGAAAGTCGAATTGCCCTACGCCGCGCCGACCATCATGGCGGGCGTCACCCAATGCATCATGCTGAGCCTGTCGATGGTTGTCATCGCCGCGCTGGTCGGCGCCGAGGGGCTCGGAACGCCTGTCGTACGTGCGCTCGGCACGGTGAATATCCCGATGGGCATCGAGGCGGGCCTGTCGATCGTTCTGCTCGCGATCGTGCTCGATCGCGTTTGCCGAAATCCGCAGCGGAGGACCAGTTCCTGATGTCGGCCGTCGTCTTCGAGAATATCGACATCGTCTTCGGCGACCGGTCCCGCGAGGCGCTGGCAATGATCGATCAGGGCAAACGGCGCGAAGAGATCCTCACGGCGACCGGGGTCGTGCTCGGCGCGGCGGGGATCAACCTCGCGGTCGAGCCGAGCGAGATTTGCGTCCTGATGGGCCTCTCCGGCTCCGGCAAGTCGACCATTCTTCGCGCCGTCAACGGGCTCAACAAGGTCGCGCGCGGGCGTCTGCTGGTGAAGCATGGCGACGGAGCCATCGACGTCGCCCGGTGCAGCGCCGAAGAGTTGCGAATGCTGCGTACGAGCCGCATCGCGATGGTGTTCCAGCAATTCGCCCTGCTGCCATGGCGCACGGTCGCGGAGAACGTCGCCTTCGGTCTCGAACTGCGCGGCCTGCCGAAAGACGAGATCTCGCGCGTGGTCGAGCAGAAGCTGGCGATGGTCGGGTTGACTCAATGGGCCGGCAAGTTCGGCCATGAGCTTTCGGGAGGGATGCAGCAGCGGGTCGGCCTCGCGCGCGCCTTCGCCACCGACGCCGACATTCTGTTGATGGACGAGCCATTCTCCGCGCTCGATCCGCTGATCCGCGACAGATTGCAGGACGAACTCCTCTTGCTGCAAAAGGATCTCAAGAAGACGATCATCTTCGTCAGCCACGATCTCGACGAGGCGCTGAAGCTAGGCAACCGCATCGCCATCCTGGAGGGCGGACGCATCGTGCAATGCGGCGCCGCCGAGGACATTCTCCTGCGGCCGGCTAACGACTACGTCGCTGAATTCGTCAAACACATGAATCCGCTCAACGTCCTGCGCGGCGGCGCTCTGATGACGCCCGCCGACGCGCTCAAGCAGGCCGACGGCGAGGTGCATCTCGACGCGGGCGGCCGCATCAGGATTCAACTCGACGACGCCGGCCGCCCGGTCGGCTGCACGCTGGACGGCGCTGCCGGAAAGCTTGCGCTGGCTGACGGGGACACAGGCGTCGCATCCTCGGCGATCGCCAAGTCGGACATCATCGTCGCGCCGATCAATCTGAAGATGCGCTCGGCGATCGAATTGCGCCGCTCGTCAGGCAATCCGATCGTTCTCGTCGACCAACTCGGTCGTCTCGCCGGGCTATGCGGCGACGACGAGATCTACCGGGCTCTGCTGCAGCAGCGAAGGAGCGTGGCGCTGGCTTAAGGCCTCATCCTGAGGCTCGCCTGTGGCGGCACGCGCATCAGACCAACCATTCAGCGGGCACATCGAGGGCCGAGGCGATCAGAGCGAGCGTTTCTGCCGTTCCCTTTCGGCGCCCGGATTCGATATCGCTCAGATAGCTCTGAGCGATATCGGTTTTGAACGCCAATTGGAGTTGCGTTATGTCACGCCACTTCCGGATCGCCTTGAGCAGGCTGTCGCCGCGTAACATCGCCGCGCTCACTTCGGGCGGCAGGCGCGTGTCGACGCCGGCGGCGAGCTCTGCTTTGCGCGTGTCGTAGACAGCGACGTCGTCGTCGTCTTCCTCGCGCACTTTCGCGGCTGCGACGAGCGCCTCATAGTCGGCACGCGGCAGGATAACGAGTTCCTCGCCCCCGGGCGTGATGATGGTTTGGGCTTTCATCGTCAATTCCTCGAATAAGTCGTCATCGCCCTGCGCCCGATATAGACCGCGAGGATCGTGGCGCCGTCGTCTTCGAAGATCACACGATAGTCCCCGACACGGAGCCGGTACCCGTCGCGCCCGCTAAAGCTTCTTGACGTCGCCGCGGCCCTCGACCGCATAGGCCGCGAGAGCCTCGGCGATAGAGTGCCGAGGCTGAGCCGGGATCGCGTCCAGATCCCTCGCGGCGTTTCGAGTGAGGACGATAGTTTTCATCGGCGATAATATCGCTATACATCGAGCAACGTCAAACCGGATATCGCGATTTTCAAGTGGAGTCCAAGCAATCCAAGCCGTCGCCCCTCAGCTTCTGGTTTGCTTCGCACCGCTCGCATTGAGGGGGGTGGCTCGTTCAGAGCGGCGAGCGCGCCTGTTATTTTATCTACCCCGCAGCGCCGCATTTTCCGGATCGAATGGACTGTCCGCGATGACAGTCGCCCGCCGCGGCTCGCCGAGAATGCGGATCTCTAGCTCTGTGCCGGGCGCCGCGCAGTCAGGGCGCACCATCGCCAGCGCCAGCGACTTGCCGGTGCGCCAGCCGAAGCCGCCCGAGGTCGTGCGCCCGACCGAAGCGCCGCCGCGGCTCACCGGCTCCGAGCCGCGCGCGTCGGCGTCCGTGACGCCATGCGCCTCGAGGGTGACGAGGCGGTTGGCGAAGCCCTTCTCCCGCCAGGCGAGCAGCGCGTCGCGCCCGAGGAAATCGCCCTTGCCGAGATCGACAAAGCGTTCGAGGCCCGACTCGAGCGCCGCGTATTCGATCGACAACTCGCGGCCAACCAGCTTGTAGGACTTCTCAAGCCGCAGCGAATCCATCGCACGGATGCCGAACGGCTTGATGCCGAATTCGGCGCCGGCCTCCATCAGCCGGTCGAAGACATAGTTCTGCATCTCGATCGGATGGTGCAGCTCATACCCGAGTTCGCCGACAAAATTGACGCGCAGCGCTAGCAGTCCCGCGGCGCCGACCGACATCGGCCGTGCGGTTAACCAGGGGAAGGCCTTGTTCGAGACGTCGACGTCCGCCACCTTGGCGAGCGCGTCGCGCGAGCGCGGCCCGGCCAGCACCAGTACGCCATATTGCGTCGTCACCTTGTCGATGCGCACGCTGCCGTCGATCGGCGCGAGCTTCTGCAGCGAATCGTAGTCGTGGCTCTCGAGGGCGCCGGCCGAGACGAGATAGAAGCGCTCTGCGCCGATGCGGGTCAACGTGAATTCGGCCCGCACGCCGCCGCGCCGCGTCAGGAGATAGGTGAGCGTCACGCGGCCTGCTGCGCTGGGGATCTTGTTGGTCAGGATCGAATTCAGCCACCCCTCGGCGCCGCGCCCCGACACCTCGAATTTCGCGAAGGCGGACATATCCTGTAGGCCGACGTTCTCGTGCACGTTGCGGCATTCGGCGCCGACGAAGTCGAAATAGTTGGAGCGCCGAAAGCTCCATTTCTCGCGCGGCCGCTCGCCTGATGCGACGGGCGGATGGTTCTCGTTCAGCAGCACGTCGGGCTTGGCGAGATCGACTTCGCTGAGCCCATAGTCCGGCGGAGCGAACCAATTCGGCCGCTCCCATCCATAGACGGAGCCGAAAATGGCGCCCAGATCGCGCATCCGGCCATAACACGGCGTCTGCCGCAGCGGCCGAGCGGCGACGCGCTCTTCGTCCGGATAATGCACCGTGAAGACCTTGGCGTAGGCCTCCTCGTTCTTCTCCTTCAGATAGCCGGCCTGCGCATAGGGGCCGAAGCGGCGCGGAGCGACGCCGAGCATGTCGACGCTCGGCTCACCCTCGACGATCCACTCCGCCAATTGCCATCCCGCGCCGCCGGCGGCCGTAATGCCGAAAGAATGACCTTCGTTGAGCCAGAAATTCCTCAAGCCCGGCGCAGGGCCGACGATCGGCGAGCCGTCCGGCGTATAGGCGATGGCGCCGTTGTAGACCTTCTTGATGCCGACCTCGCCAAAGGCCGGCACGCGGGCAATCGCCGTCTCGATATGGGGCGCGAGCCGGTCGAGATCCTCCTGGAACAGCTCATATTCGCTGTCCGCCGACGGGCCGTCGAGATAGCAGGCCGGCGCGCCCACTTCGTAGGGGCCAAGCAGCAGACCGCCCGCCTCCTCGCGCATGTACCAGGAGGAATCGGATTCGCGCAGCACCCCCATTTCCGGCAGGCCTTTCGCTTTGCGCGCTACGATCTCCGGGTGCGCCTCGGTCACGATATATTGGTGCTGCACGGGAATGACCGGCACGTTGAGCCCGACCATCCGTCCGGTGCGGCGCGCGAAGTTGCCGGTCGCCGAGACGACGTGCTCGCAGACGATCTCGCCCTTGTCGGTGACGACCTTCCACTCGCCGCTCGCCGCCCGCTCGATCGCGACGACATTCGTCTGGCGGTTGATTTCGCCGCCGCCGGCGCGCGCGCCGCGCGCGAGCGCCTGGGTGAGATCGGCGGGCTGAATGTACCCGTCCTCGGGATGCTGGATCGCGCCGATGAGACCTTCGACGTTGCACAGCGGCCAGATCGCCTTGATCTCTTCGGGAGTGAGGAACTTCACCTCGACGCCGCCGATCGTGGCGGCGACGCCGGCGTAGTACCGATATTCGTCGAGGCGGTCGCGCGTGCGCGCGAGCCGGATGTTGGAGACCTGCCGGAGGCCGACGTCGAGGTCTGTCTCCTCGCCGAGGCGCTTGTAGAGCGCGACCGAGTATTTATGGATCTGCCCGACCGAATAGCTGAGGTTGAAGAGCGGCAGCAGCCCGGCGGCGTGCCAGGTCGAGCCGGACGTCAGCTCCTTGCGCTCGACGAGCACGCTGTCGCTCCAGCCCTTCTTGACGAGATGATAGAGCGTCGAGACGCCGACCACCCCGCCCCCGATCACCACCGCGCGTGCGTGCGTCCTCATGGCCTTCAATCCTTCATCATATGAATCAGGCGCCCCTCATCGGCCCTTCGGGCCACCTTCTCCCGCAAGCGGGAGAAGGGGTTCTCGGCGCCGTAAAGCCCCTCGCCCGCTTGCGGGAGAGGGGTTGGGGGTGAGGGTTCTTCGCTCAATACGTCGCGTCCGGCATCGAAGCCTTGCGCTGATCGATGAAGGCGCGCAGGGCTTCGTCCTTCGCCGGGTCGAGCAGCGGCGGCTCGTAGTCGGCGAGCATCTTCTTCCACAGCGCGTTGGCGCGGGTCGCCGCGTCCTTCGAGCCTTCCTCCTGCCACTGCTCGACTGAATTGTTGTCGGCGACGTTGGAGCGATAGAAGGCGGATTCGAAATTGGCCTGCGTGTGCGCGCAGCCGAGGAAGTGGCCGCCGGGCTCGACCTGGTGGAAGGCCTCCATCGCCTGGCCGTTGTCGCTGAGGTCGATGCCCTTGGCGAGCACGTGCATGGCGCCGAGCTGGTCGAAGTCCATCACGAATTTCTCGTAGCTCGCGGAGAGCCCGCCTTCGAGCCAGCCGGCGGCGTGCAGCACGAAGTTCGTGCCGGCGAGAATCGTCGGGACCAAGGTCTGCGCGCTCTCGTAGGCGGCCTGCGCGTCCGGAACCTTGGAGGCGCAAAGCGAGCCGCCGGTTCGGAACGGCATATTCATGCGCCGCGCCAGTTGCGCTGCGCCATAAATGGCGAGCGACGCCTCCGGCGTGCCGAAGGTCGGCGCGCCCGACTGCATCGAAAGCGTCGAGACGAAGGTGCCGAACACCACCGGCGCGCCCGGCCGCACGAGCTGGCAGAAGGCGGTTCCGGTCATCACCTCGGCGAGCACCTGCGTCAGCGTGCCGGCGACGGTGACAGGGCTCATCGCGCCGGAGAGGATGAAGGGCGTGATGATGCAGGCCTGGTTGTTGCGGGCGTAGACCTCCGCCGCGCCGAGCATCGTCGCGTCCCAGACGAGCGGCGAATTGGCGTTGATGAGGCTGGTGCACACCGTATTGGCCTGCACGAATTCCTCGCCGAACAGAATCTCGCACATGCGCACCGTGTCCTCGGCGCGCTCGGGCTTGGTCACCGAGCCCATGAAGGGCTTGTCGGAGAATTTCATGTGCGCATAGACCATCTCGAAATGCCGCTTGTTGACGGGCAGATCGACTGGCTCGCAAAGCGTGCCGCCGGAGTGATGGATGAACGGCGAGAGATAGCCGAGCTTCACGAAATTGCGGAAGTCCTCGATCGTTCCGTAGCGCCGGCCCTTGTCGAGATCGTGCACGAACGGCGAGCCGTAATTGGGCGCGAACACAGTCGCCTTGCCGCCGATGACGACGTTGCGTTCGGGATTGCGCGCGTGTTGCACATATTGCGCCGGGGCGGTGGCGCAAAGGCCGCGCGCGAGGCCGCGGGGAAAGCGCACCCGTTCGCCCCTGATGTCGCAGCCCGCTTCTTTGAACAAGGCGATCGCCCGCGGCGCGTCGCGGAATTCGACGCCGACCTCCTGCAGCAAGGTGTCGGCGTTGCGTTCGATGATCGCAAGCCCCTCCTCGCTCAGCATTTCGGTCAGGGGAATCGCGCGGGTTATGTAGGGAATCGAGGCGACGCCCCGCTGAGCCCGGGCCGAGCGCCGGGCTTCACGGCCGCGGCGCGGCTCATGGTGTTCGGGCGGCGAAACGATCGACATCGGCGGCTCCATCCCTGGATCTCTTCTCGTCGCGCACTTGCGGCGCTTGTGCCTGCTCGCGTTTGCGAGCCCAAAACGGATGCTGCGCCAAGCCGCAGCAAATTTGAACCCTAGAAATGCGCTGGCGGCATGAAGAAGACCTCAGCGTTGCTTTTGCGCCCAATCGGGCGCGACGTAATAGGGTGCATTCGAGGCCGGCAGTGGCGGCAAGCCGCGAATCATGTCGGCCGCTTTCTCTCCAATCATGATGGTCGGCGCGTTCAGATTGCCCGTGGTGACCGAAGGCATGATCGAACTGTCGACGACGCGCAGCCCCTCGAGGCCGATGACGCGCGCCTCGCTGTCGACGACGGCGAACGGATCGTCCAGCGCGCCCATCTTGCAGGTGCAGGAGGGGTGGTAGGCGCTCTCGACGCGCTGGCGAACGAAGGCGTCGATCGCCTCGTCGTCGACAATCGCTTTGCCGGGCTGGATCTCGCGGCCGCGATAGGGATCGAAGGGGCTTTGAGCGAAAATCTCGCGCGTCAGCCTGACGCAGGCGCGCATCTCCTCCCAGTCGTCGGGGTGGCTCATGTAGTTGAAGCGAATGCTCGGCGCCTCGCGGGCATCGCGGGATTTGAGGCGCACCCAACCGCGGCTCTTGGAGCGCATCGGCCCGACATGGGCCTGGAACCCGTGTTCGCGCGCCATGCCCTTCCCGTCGTAGGTCACCGCCATCGGCAGGAAATGGTATTGGATGTCGGGGTAGCGTACCCCTGCCCGCGAGCGGATGAAGCCGCCGGCCTCGAAATGATTGGTCGCCCCGTCGCCGCGCGCGCGCAAAAGCCATTGCAGGCCGACGAGGCCGCGGGCGAAGAGGCCCGTCTTGCCGTAGAGCGTGATCGGCAGCTTCGAGGCGAGCTGGAAATAGAACTCGAGGTGGTCCTGCAAATTTTCGCCGACGCCGGCGCGGTCGGCGACGACTTGCAGGCCGAGCGCGCGCAACTCCTCCGCCGGCCCGACGCCCGAGAGCTTCAGCAGTTGCGGCGAATTGATCGGACCGCCGCAGAGGATCACCTCGCGCCGCGCGTGGGCGAAATGGGCGCGCCCGCCCCGCTCGTAGCGCACGCCGATCGCGCGGCGCCCGTCGAACTCGATTCGCGTCGCCAGCGCGTGGGTGACGACGCGAAGGTTGGCGCGCTTCATCGCCGGCCTGAGATAAGCGTTGGCCGCCGACCAGCGAACGCCGTGCTTCACCGTCATGTCGAAGCGTCCGAACCCCTCCTGCTGCTCGCCGTTGAGGTCCGGACTGATGGGGTAGCCCGCCTGCCTGCCCGCTTCGATGAAGGCGTCGTAGAGCGGATTGCGCTTGAGGCCGCGCATCGTCGCCAAAGGGCCGTCCGCGCCGCGATAGGAATCGGCGCCCCCGCGCCAGCCCTCGGCGCGCCGGAAATAGGGCAGCACATGGCGATAGGCCCAGCCTTTGGCGCCCTCCTCCTCCCAGCGGTCGAAGTCGAGCGGATTGCCGCGGACATAGACGAGGCCGTTGATCGAGGACGAGCCGCCGAGCACCTTGCCGCGCGGGCAGTGCAGCCGCCGGCCGTCCAGATGCGGCTCGGGCTCACTCTCGTAGCCCCAATTGTAACGCTTCATGTTCATCGGGATCGACAGCGCGGCCGGCATCTGGATGAAAATGGAGCGGTCCGACCCGCCGAACTCCAGCACCAGCACGCTCGACCGGCCGTCCTCCGTCAGCCGATTGGCGAGCACGCAGCCGGCCGAGCCGGCGCCGACGATGACATAGTCGTAAGTGTCGGCGCCCTCGTTCATTTTCTCGCCCGTCTCATCGTCGCGCTATTGTCGCCGGACGGCGCGCTGCGCGGCAAGAGGCTTGGCGATCTCGTTTTTCGGTGGCTCTATCAGATTCCCTCAGGGCCGCGCGAAATCGCCGCCACCCCGGTGCGCGAGACTTCGACGAGGCCGATCGGCAGCATCAGCGCGACGAAGTCGTCGATCTTGCGCGGCGCGCCGGTGATCTCGAAAATGAAGCTCTCCGTCGTCGCGTCGATGACCTTGGCGCGGAACGCTTCGGCAAGCTGGAGCGCCTCGACCCGGTTGTCGCCCTTGCCGCGCACCTTGACCATCGCCAGCTCGCGCTCGATCGCGCGCACGGCGAGGGTGAGGTCCGTCACCGAATGGACCGGCACAAGCCGTTCGAGCTGGTGGCGCACCTGCTCGATGACATCGGGGGTCCCCGAGGTGACGATCGTGATGCGCGAGAGATGCGTCTCGTGCACGACTTCGGCGACGGTCAGGCTCTCGATGTTGAAGGAGCGCGCCGAGAACAGTCCGACCACCCGCGCGAGTACGCCCGGCTCGTTGTCGACGAGGACGGAGAGCGTATGGCTCTCGATGCCGGGCTTGCGGAGCGGCGAGGAATAGGGCGAGGGCGGATAAGCCGGCGCAGACTTGTTCATGAGGTCGATCCTTCGTATCGAGACGGCTTTCCTCCCTCTCCCCGCGCGCGCGGGGAGAGGGCTGGGGTGAGGGGCTTGGTGGTTGGCCGCACGCTAGCGGCTAGTCACCGAGCCCCTCATCCTGACCTTCTCCCCGTAAAACGGGGAGAAGGGATCCCATTGCGGCAGGAGTAGGTTCCGAGGCCGCCGTTTGGCGGCGCGGCGACACGCTTTCGGCTACACCAGCATCTTGCCCTTTTCGTCGATCACATTGCCGATTTCGACGCCGGCGTCGTCGCCGAGTTCGGCCAGCAGCATGTCGTTGTGCGCCTTGCCCGAGGGAATCATCGGGAAGCAATTCTCCTTCTGATCGACCAGGCAGTCGAAGATCACCGGCTTCGGCGTCTCGATCATCTCGAGGATCGCCGCATCGAGTCGCGTCGGGTCCGAGCAGCGCAGCCCATGCGCGCCATAGGCTTCGGCGAGCTTGACGAAATCGGGCAGCGACTCGGTGTAGCTTTCCGAATAGCGCCCGCCGTGCAGCAGCTCCTGCCACTGGCGCACCATGCCCATGTACTGATTGTTGAGAATGAAGATCTTCACCGGCAAGCGATGCTGGATCGCCGTCGACATCTCCTGGATGTTCATCAGGATCGAGGCTTCGCCCGCGATATCGACGACGAGCGATTTCGGATGGGCCATCTGGACGCCGATCGCGGCCGGCAGGCCATAGCCCATCGTGCCGAGACCGCCCGAGGTCATCCAACGGTTGGGCTCGTCGAAGTGGAAGTGTTGCGCGGCCCACATCTGATGCTGGCCGACCTCGGTCGTGACGTAGACGTCGCGATCCTTGGTCAGTTCGTAGAGGCGGCGGATCGCATGCTGTGGCTTGATGATCGTATCCGAATTGCGGAACTCGAACGAGCGGCGCTCGCGCCAATGCTCGATCGTCTGCCACCATTTGGCGAGGGCGGCCGGCTCGGGCCGCGCCGATTCCTGGCGCCACAGCCGCACCATGTCCTCGAGCACATGGCCGCAATCACCGACGATGCCGAGATCGACCTTTACGTTCTTGTTGATCGAGGACGGATCGATGTCGATATGGATCTTCTTGCTGTGCGGCGAGAAGGCGTCGAGGCGGCCGGTGATGCGGTCGTCGAAGCGCGCGCCGACGCAGATCATCAGATCGCAATCATGCATCGCGTTGTTCGCCTCGAAGGAGCCGTGCATGCCGAGCATGCCGAGCCACTGCTTGTCTGAAGCGGGATAGGCGCCGAGGCCCATCAGCGTGGAAGTAATGGGAAAGCCGGTCAAGCGCACCAGTTCGCGCAGCAGCGCCGAGGCGTTCGGCCCCGAATTGATGACGCCGCCGCCAGTGTAGAAAACCGGCTTCTTCGCCTTGGTCATCATCTCCACGGCGTGCTTGATGCGGCCGATGTCGCCCTTCACCTGCGGCTGGTAGGTCTTGTGCTGGATATTGCGCGCAAAGGCGTAGGCCCCCGTCGCGAACTGGATGTCTTTGGGGATGTCGACGACGACCGGGCCTGGCCGGCCGCTCGAGGCGACATAGAACGCCTCGTGGAGAATGCGCGGCAGGTCCTCGATCCGCCGCACGAGGTAATTGTGCTTGGTGCAGCTTCGCGTGATGCCGGTGGTGTCGCATTCCTGGAACGCGTCGGAGCCGATCAGATGGGTCGGCACCTGGCCGGTGATGCAGACGAGCGGGATGGAGTCGAGCAGCGCGTCGGTGAGGCCGGTGATCGCATTGGTCGCGCCGGGGCCGGATGTGACCAGCAGCACGCCGACCTTGCCTGTCGAGCGCGCATAGCCTTCGGCGGCGTGGGCGGCGCCCTGCTCATGGCGCACCAGAACGTGGCGCAGCTCGTTCTGGCCGAAGATGGCGTCGTAAATCGGCAGGACCGCGCCGCCGGGATAGCCGAACACGTGCTCGACGCCCTGGTCCTTCAACGCCTCGACCACCATCTCGGCGCCGGTCATCTGCTTCGACATTGCGTTTCTCCATCGACGCTCCCGGCGGCGTTTCACGCTCTTGCCGCGGGAATCCGGAATTCAAGGCAATAAAAAAGGCCCGCGAGGGGCCTTGGACATGCGCCAGTTTGCGGAAGCGGGATCTAAGCCCGTCCACCCCCTAGCGCGCAAGATACAATAAGCGACAAAGCCACGACGGGCTGCTCCTATCTCTAAGTCGCGGCAAAGTACTCAAGCGAATCAGGCGCGTCAAGGGCTGCCGTATTCGATTGCGCCTGGACGGAACGGTAGCCTCAAATTGGTCCTTGTTTGGCGCCAACCGTAGCCGGGAGGATCCGTTCACTTGAATGCAAGACGTCCGCCCAGCGGCTCGAAGCGTCCCGGCGCAGACCAAGGGTGCTCATCATGCCTATTTTCATGGATCGCCACGATCTCCACGGCCTGACGCGAATGGATGTGGCTCAGGCGCACAACCGGGATATCGAAATTCAGGACCGGTACGGCGTGAAGTATATGGCCTATTGGTTCGACGAGGAGCGGGGGACCGGATTTTGCCTCGTTCACGCGCCGGACGCGGCGACCGCGGAGAAAGTCCATCGCGAAGCGCATGGCGCGATCCCCAACGCCATCATCCCGGTGGATCTGGCCGCCGTCGAGGCGTTTCTTGGCCGTATCGGCGATCCGCTCCCGGCCGGAAGCGCCTCTGCGCCGGCTGTGGATCCCGGGCGTCGCGCTGTCATGTTCACCGACATTGTCGGTTCGACGGAGATGACGGCGCGTCTCGGCGACGCCGCCGCCCTCGAACTGGTGCGGGCGCATGACGCATTGGTTCGCAGGGGGCTCAGGACCTTCGGCGGGCGTGAGGTGAAACATACGGGCGACGGCATCATGGCGTCTTTCGATGAAGCGCCGAACGCTGTACGCGCCGCTGCCGACATCCAGCGGCGCTTCGCCGCTCACAACGCAGAGGCTTCCGAAAAACTGAGCGTCCGGATCGGCATCCATGCCGGCGAACCAGTCGAGGACCACAACGACTTGTTCGGCACGACAGTCCAACTTGCCTACCGGCTGTGCTGCGAAGCGGAGGCGGACGGCGTCGCCGTCTCGGGGCTCGTGCGGGAGCTCTGCGAGGAGGACTTCGCACGCTTCGTGCCGCTTGGCGACCGGCGGTTGAAAGGCTTTGCGGAAAAGGTCCCGGTATTCGGTTTGGACTGGCGAAACTGAACGCTTGTCGGGACGCCGACCGAGCTCAACTCAGCCCGTCGCCATCGCCCCCGGCCCCGGCGTCGCGCCCGGCGGGCATTTGCCGAGGATGATCATCCCCAGCACCTCGTCCTTGGTGAGGTGTTCGACCGAGCCGACGCCGACGACCTGGCCGTTCTTCATCACGGCTATGCGGTCGGCGAGGTCGAAGACGTCGTGGATGTCGTGGCTGATGAGAAAGATGCCGATGCCCTCGGCCTTGAGCTGCTTGACCAGCTCTCCCACCTGCGCGGTCTCCTGCGGGCCGAGCGCGGCGGTGGGCTCGTCCATGATCAGGATGCGCGCGTTGAAATGGATCGCCCGCGCTATCGCCACCGACTGGCGCTGTCCGCCCGAGAGCGATTGAACGGGATCCTTGAAGCGGCGAAAGTTGGGATTGAGCCGCGCCATCACCTGGCGCGCCTCGGATTCCATCGCCCCGTCGTCTAGCGTTCCCCAGGGGGTCAGGATTTCACGCCCGAGGAACAGGTTTGAGGCGGCGTCGACGTTGTCGGCGAGCGCGAGCGTCTGGTAGATCGTTTCGATGCCGTAATGCTTGGCGTCGCGCGGATTGGTGATCGTCGCTTCTTCGCCGTTGATCAGGATGACCCCGGTGTCGCGCTTGTAGGCGCCGGACAGGATCTTGATGAGGGTCGACTTTCCCGCACCGTTATGGCCGAGCAGGCCGACCACTTCGCCAGGATAAAGGTCGATCGAAGCGTGGGCGACGGCCTTGATGCCGCCAAACGAGATCGAGATGTCCTTCATCTCGACGAGCGGCGTTCCCCGGTTCGGTTCCATCCTCACCCCCTCGCCGTGCGGCGGCGATACAGCGTGTCGATCCCGACCGCGCCGACCAGCACGACGCCGACCACCATCTGCTGGAAGGCGGAATCGAAGCCGAGCAACACCATGCCCGACTGCAGCGACTGGATGACGAGCGCGCCGATCAAAGCGCCGTAGATGGTGCCGACGCCGCCGGCGAGCGATGTGCCGCCGATCACCGCCGCCGCGATCACATAGAGCTCGTCGAACTGGCCGAGCACGTTTGTCGCCGAGTCGAGCCGCGCCGAGGAGATGCAGGCTGAGATCCCCGCCAGCATCCCCATCAGCGCGAAGGCGAACACCGTAATCTTGCGCGTATTGACGCCGGCGAGCTCCGCCGCCTCGGGATTGCCGCCGATCGCATAGACGTAGCGACCGAAGCGGGTGCGCGTCGCGAGAAACGTCACGGCGGCGCCGACTGCGAGCGCCATCAGCACGGGAATGGCGTAGCCGGTTGAGATGAAGAGCCCCCCCTCCGGCACGGGGATGTTGTGATCCGCGGCGTAGCGGGCGGCGACGCGGGTCGGCCAGGGATACGCGTTGACCGTCCAGGTCGCGACCAAGGCGATGAAGCAACCGAAGAGCGCGATCACCGCCTCCGCCCACATTGGACGCTGGGGAAACCGGAAGCGGGCGCGCCGCCGGCGGTTCGCATAAAGGCCAACCAGAATGCCGACGCAGGCGAGCGCGCAGAGAATCCAACTCGCCGTCGCGCCGATCGAGCCGAGCGGGCCGCCGCCCATCAAGGCGAACCGGTCGTCGAGCGGCGCGATGGTCTCTCCTTTCGTCACCCACCAAGCCGCGCCGCGCCAGAACAATTGCGCGCCCAGCGTGACGATGAAGGCCGGAATAGCGAAATAAGCGACGAGGTAACCGTGGAACGCGCCGATCGCCGCGCCGACGGCGAGCGCGACGATCACCGTGATGATCCAGATCGCGGGGTTATCGAGCCCGAGGATATGCGGCAGGAAATAGACCTGCGTGACGCCGATGATCGTCGAGACGAAGCCGAGGATCGAGCCGACGGAAAGATCGATGTGGCGCATCACGATGATGAGCACCATGCCGCTCGCCATGACGGCGATCGACGACGTCTGAACTAGCAGGTTCCAGAGATTGCGGGGGGTGATGAACATGCCCTCGCCGCTCGTCAGCGCGCCGTAGAGATGGAAGCCGACCCAGATCAGCAGCAGCGCGCCGATCATGCCGAGCATGCGCGTGTCGATTTCCAGCGCGCGAAGCAGCCGGGGAACGAGCGGTTCGGTCGCCATTTTGTGCGCCGCTCCCGGTGTCGCTGAAGACATGCTCCTCCCCTATTCGTTTGGCGGCGCGACGCTCCCTCTCCCCGCTCTTGCGGAAAGAGGTATGGGGTGAGGGGCCGGGTGATTGGCGACGCCGGCGCCGCACGTCACCCGGCCCCTCCTCCTAGCCTTCTCCCTGCACGCAGGGAGAAGGAACCCAGTGTTGGCTCAGTTGCAGAAAGCGACCGAACCCGGCTTCACGCCCTGGCAGACTTCCGCCTTGGTGATCCAACCCTTGTCGACGATGGCGCCGAGGTTGTCCTTGGTGATCGCCAGCGGCGTCAGCAGGACGCTGTTGACCTTCACATGCTTGGCGCCGCCCGAGAACGGCTTCACGTTCGGAATGTCGGTCATCTTCTTGCCCTGGGCGAGCGCGACGGCGGATTCGCCGGCGAGCTTGCCGAGATCGCGGCTGTCCTTCCAGATCGACACGGTCTGCGTGCCGAGCGCGATGCGGTTGATCGCGGCATGGTCGCCGTCCTGACCCGACACCGGCACGACGCCGGCCAGCCCCTGCGCGGTGAGCGCCGCGACGACGCCGCCGGCCATGCCGTCGTTCTCGCTGACGACCGCGTCGACCTTGTTGTTGTTCTTGGTAAGGATCTGCTCCATGTTCTTCTGCGCGTTGTCGGGCTTCCAGCCGTCGGAATAGCTTTCGCCGACGTTCTTGATCTTGCCCGCGTCCATCGCCGGCTTCAGCACCTCTGTGATGCCGGAGAAGAGGAAGTCCGCGTTCGGATCGCCCTTGTCACCCTTGATGAAGGCGTAATTGCCGGCGGGCTTGGCGGCTTCGATCGCCTTCGCCATCATGCGGCCGACGCCGACGTTGTCGAAGGTGAGATAAAGCGCGTTCGGGCTTTCGATCTCGCGGTCATAGGCGATGACCGGGATGCCTTCGTCATTGGCCTTCTTGACGGCCGGAAGGATCGCTTCAGAGTCCATCGCGAGGATGATGAGCACGTCGGCGCCCTTCGAGATGAGGCTTTCGACGTCGGTCAATTGCTTGGTGGGCGACGCCTGCGCGTCGGCGGAAATGTATTTGGCGCCGGAGGGAGCGAGGGCGGCCTTGATCGCGGCTTCGTCGGTCTTCCAGCGCTCCTCCTGGAAGTTCGACCACGACACGCCGACCGTGATGTCCTTGGCCATGGCCGAGGTCGATACGCAGAGCGCCGCAAAGGCGGCGCCCATCAGCAGGATTCTCTTCATTGTCGTTTCCTCTCCCTGTTTGCGGACCCGCTTTCGTTGAGCGGAGCCGCCTTGCCGTTCGTCCTGGACGAGCCCGCGCCGCAGGCGCGGTCACACATACCGGTTCACCAGGTTCTCCAGATATTCCTGGCGGCCGGATCGAGGTTGCGGATCGAGGCCCGACCGTTCGACGCGCTCCGCGATCGCCGCGAGGTCGCGCTTGCCAGCGAGCATGTCGGCGCCTTCGCCTTCGCTCCATTTGGCGTAGCGATCCGCCACGAAGCGGTCGAGTTCGCCGCCTTCGATCATCGCCGCGGCGGCCGTCAGCGCGCGCGCCAGCGTGTCGATGCCGCCGATGTGGCCATAGAGCAGATCGGCCGGCTCGAACGACTGCCGCCGCACCTTCGCGTCGAAATTGAAGCCGCCGGTCGTGAGGCCGCCCGTCTTCAGAATCGCGTGGAGCGCCAGCGTCATCTCGGGCGCATTATTGGGGAACTGGTCGGTGTCCCAGCCGCTCTGATAGTCGTTGCGATTGGCGTCGAACGAGCCGAGAACGCCGAGCGCGGCGGCGAGCGAGACTTCGTGCTCGAAGGAATGGCCGGCGAGCACCGCGTGGCCGACCTCGATGTTGACCTTGACCTCGTTCTCGAGGCCGTTCGCCCTTAGCAAGCCGTAGACGGTCGCGACGTCGTAATCGTACTGATGCTTGGTCGGCTCCTGCGGCTTGGGCTCCACGAGGATCGTCCCGCGAAAGCCGATCTTGTGCTTGTAGTCGACGACGAGTTGCAGAAAGCGGCCGAGCTGCGCCAGCTCGCGCTTCAGATCGGTGTTGAGCAGCGTCTCATAGCCTTCGCGGCCGCCCCACAGAACGTAGTTGGCGCCGCCGAGCTGATGGGTGACGTCGATGGCGGTCTTCACTTGCGCCGCCGCATAGGCGAAGACGTCCGGGTCGGGGTTGGTCGCGGCGCCGGCCATATAGCGCCGATTGGAGAAGAGATTGGCGGTGCCCCACAGCAGGCGCACGGGGCTCTTCTGCATCTTGGCCGCGAAGACGTCCGCAATCTCGCGCACGTTCCGATTGGACTGCGCCAGGCTCGCTCCTTCAGGGGCAATGTCGCGATCGTGGAAGGCGAAGAAGGGAAAGCCGAGCAGGTCGAACATCTCGAAGGCGACGTCGGCCTTCAGCCGAGCGCTCGCCATGTCGTCGCCGTACCAGGGCCGAAGGAAGGTCGGACCGCCGAACGGATCGGAGCCGTTGGCGACGAAGCTGTGCCAATAGGCGATCGAGGCGCGCAGATGGTCCTCCATCCGCTTGCCGAGAACGAGCTTGTCTTTGTCGTAATAGCGATAGGCGAGAGGATTGTGGCTCTGCGGCCCCTCGTAACGGACCGGTTCCAGATCGCCGAAAAACCCGCTGCCGCCCACGACGCATCCTCCCTTTTTGCGTAATCCATAGCCGACAGCCTGAGGTACGTCAATCAGCTGGCCCTATCGCAGCGCCGCAAGTGAATGCAAAGGCGCACAACCGTCAAAGTCTTTACGGGAGATGTTCGACTTGTCTGGAGAATACCGCTTTGATATACGCTCATCAAAGCGTGCCTAGGGGTGGAGCCGCCGGTGGATCGTGCGACCGTGCATGACGTGGCGAAGGCGGCGGGCGTCAGCCTGGCGACCATCGACCGCGTGCTGAACCGGCGCGGCGGCGTGCGCGCGGCGACGATCGAGAAGGTCGAGCAGGCGATTTCGCGGCTTGGTTACCGTCGCGATACGGCCGCGGCGATGCTGGCCAAGCAGCACGAATACCGCCTCGCCTTCCTCATTCCGACCGGTGTGAACACCTTTCTCGGCAATCTGGCGGCGGAGGTCCGGCGGCTCGCCGATCTCGCGCGCGCCGACCGCGTCTTCATCTCGATTATCGAGGCGCCGCCGTTCGACGACGCGGCCTTCGCGGAAGCGCTCAAGCAATTGGAAGCGCAATCGCTCACCGGCGTCGCGGTGGTCGCCTCCGACAATGCGACCGTGCGCCAGGCGATCGACGAACTCGTGGCCCGCGGCGTCGCCGTCGTGACGCTCGTCTCGGACGTCCCCGCCTCGAAACGCGCGCACTACATCGGCATCGACAACAGCGCCGCCGGCCGCACCGCCGCCTCGCTGATGGGGCGGTTCTTGCGCGGCGAAAAGGGACGGATCGCTATTCTCGCGGGCTCGCTGCTGCTGCGCGACCACGCAGAGCGCCGCTACGGCTTCGAGCAGGTGCTGCGCACCGAATATCCCGATCTGGCCCCGCTGCCCGTCATCGAGGGCCTCGACAATGCGGCGATCGCGGAGCAGGCGCTCGGCGCGGCGCTAGACGCGCATCGCGACGTCGTGGGCGTTTACAGCCTCGGCGCCGGCAATCGCGGCGTTCTGGCGGCGCTGCACGAGCGGGGACTCGCCGGCAAGATCTGCGTCGTCGCGCACGAACTGACCGCGCATTCGCGCGCTGCGCTGAACGACGGTTCGTTTGCGGCGATCCTCAACCAGGATCCCGGCCACGAGGCGCGCAGCGCGATCCGCATCCTGCGCGCGCTCGCCGACCGCGTGCCGATCGATCCGGGCCAGGAGCGCATCCGGATCGACATTTATTTGCGCGACAATCTGCCTTGAGCGCGAGACGTTGAGACCGGGCCCACGAGACGGCCCGGCGACAGGGAGGCGAAGATGAAACGCCGATGGAGCGCCGTAGGAGCGTTGGCCGCGTTGGCGCTGGCGATCGGCGCGGTAGAGGCGCCGGGCGCGAGTTGGGACGAGAAGGTCTTCTCCTCGCATGTCGACTTCGACGCCGTCGCGGCGGCGGGCGCGGCGGCGATCCCCGATCTGATTGCGCGCGGCCGCGTGCTCTTCAAGGCCAAGTACACGACCGAGGACGGCGCCGGGCGCCCCAAAGCGACGCAGGCCATCGTCCCGACCAAGCGCAGGACCGGCGTCAACCCGGCCTTCACCAGGACGAGCGGCCCGGATTCCAATTCCTGCTCCGGCTGCCACAACGACCCCATCGTCGGCGGCAGCGGCGATTTCGTCACCGACGTCTTCGTCTCCGAAGGGTTTGAGAGCGCGCAATTCGACAACACCGATCCTTCGTTCTCGAGCGAGCGGCATACGATCACGCTGACGGGCTCCGGCCTGATCGAACTTCTGGCGCGGGAGATGACGGCGGATCTGCAGGCGATCCGCGCCAACGCTGTCACGAAAGCGCGCGCGAGCGGCGCCGACGTTCGCGCCGATCTCGTCACAAAGGGGGTGCGCTTCGGCGCGATCACCGCGCACGCCGACGGCGTCGTCGACCTCGATTCGGTCGAGGGGATCGACGCCGATCTCATCCTGCGCCCGTTCAGTCGCAAGGGCGTGTTCACGTCGATCCGGCAATTCACGATCAACGCCCTCAACATCCACCATGGCATGGAGGCGCCGGAGCGGTTCGGCGTGCGCTGGACCGGCAGCCACGATTTCGCCGAGAGCGGCGTGCCGGACCCGATGACGGACGGCGACGTCTCGGCGCTCGTCGCGTTCCAGGCGACGCTGCCGCCGCCGACCGTCAAGGCCGATCTGCCGGAGGACTGGCGCGTCGCGGCGGCGCAGGGCGCCAAGCGGTTCGATGAGCTCGGCTGCGCGTCCTGCCACATTCCAGCGCTGCCGCTGAAGTCGCTCGTCTTCACCGACCCCGCGCCCTACGACATGGCGGGGACGCTCCGCGAAAGCGAAGTCGCCAAGCCGATCGTCATCGACCTCTCGCAGCAGCCCTTCGCCAAGCGACTCGCCAAGAACGACAAGGGCGAATGGCTAGTGCCGCTGTTCAGCGACCTCAAGCGCCATCTCATCGTCGATTCTGAGGTTGATGCGCTCGGCAACGAATTGCAGGCGCAACGCTTCGTCGAGCGCGACGTGTTCCAGACCGCGCGGCTGTGGGGCGTCGGCAGCACCGCGCCGTACGGCCATCGCGGCGATTTCCGCATGCTCGACGAGATCATCGCCGCGCACGGCGGCGAAGGGCGCTTCGCACGCGACGCCTATCTCGCGCTCGACAAGAAGGAGCGCGACACGGTGATCGCCTTTCTTCGCTCGCTCGTCATCGAGGCGCCATGATGAGGACGTTGCGTGGACTCTCCACGTTTCACTACCGTCATGGCCGGGCTTGTCCCGGCCAACCACGCGGTGGGGCAGGCGCTAACGTCGCCGATGTGCAACTGCGGAACGGCGCAGATGGCCGGGACAAGCCCGGCCACGACGGCCGTGGTTTGCAGGGTCTTTTCGCGCAGCAAGCCCTGGCGCTCGCTTTGATCGCGCTCCCCTTAGCCGGCATCGTCCCCGCCCTCGCCGACGACGCGCGTCCTCGCCCGCTCGGCGACGTGCCGATCTTTCACGAAGAAGCGCAAGCCGCAGGCGTCAACAGCGTCTACGACGGCCCATGGGAATTCTTCGTCGGCGGCGGCGGGGCGGCGTTTGATTGCGACGGCTCTGGCTTTCCCTCAGTCTTTCTCGCCGGCGGCAAGAATCGCGCCCGGCTGTTCGTCAACAAATCGAAGGCCGGCGGCCCGCTGAAGTTCGAGGAGAAGCCGCTCGACATCGGCGCTGATCCTGGCCTGCTCGACAATGTGATCGGCGCTTACCCGATCGACATTAACGGAGACGGCCATACGGATCTCTTCGTCCTCAGGGTGGGAACGAATCTGCTGCTCAAAGGCGGCCCGAACTGCACCTTCACGCTAGCCAACAAGGAATGGGGCTTTGAGGGCGACGCGGGCTGGACGACGTCGTTCGCCGCCGAATGGGAGAAGGGGCAGAAATTCCCGACCCTCGCGATCGGCCACTACGTCGACCGCAGCGCGCCCGGTTCGCCCTGGGGCGCATGCGAGGAGAACTCGCTCTACCGGCCGCAGCCCGGCGACAAACCCGACTATTCCATGCGCACGCCGCTCGCGCCCGGCTTCTGCGCGCTCTCGATGCTCTTCACCGATTGGAACCGCTCGGGAACGCCTTCCTTACGGGTCTCCAACGACCGGCAATATTATCGCGGCGGCGAAGAGCAGATGTGGCGGATCGAGCCTAACAAGACGCCGCGCCTCTATGGGCGAGCCGACGGCTGGCGGCATCTCTCGATCTTCGGCATGGGTATCGCCGAGGGCGACATCGACGGCTCCGGCTTCCCCCAATATGCGCTGACCTCGATGGGCGACACCAAGCTGCAGAAGCTCGACCTCGACGAAGCCGGGCGCGGCGATTATCCGGTCTATCGCGACATCGCCGGGGAAGTCGGCGCGACCGCGCACATCCCCTACTCCGGCGGCGACAAGCGGCCCTCGACCGGCTGGCACTCTGAATTCGCCGACTTCAACAACGACGGGCTGCTCGACCTCTTCATCGCCAAGGGCAATGTCGCGCAGATGCCGGACTTCGCCGCCTTCGATCCGAACAATCTGCTGCTCGGCCAGTGGAACGGCAAATTCGCCGAAGCGGGTGATCTCGCCGGCATCGCGCTCAATCGGCAGGGTCGCGGCGCGCTGATCGCCGACTTCAACCTCGACGGTAATCTCGATCTTCTGGTCATCAATCGCGGCGCTCCCGCGACGCTGTTTCGCAACCTCGGCGCCGACGACGGTCGCGGAGGAACGAGGCCGATGGGCAATTGGAGCGAGATCCGACTCGTCGAGCCCGGCCCCAACCGCGACGCCGTCGGCGCCGAGGTCGCGATCAAGACCGGTACGCGCACGCAGATGCGCGCCGTCGAGGTCGGCGGCGGCGATGCGTCGGGCCACGCAGGCTGGATCCATGTCGGACTTGGGACCGCCGAGCGGGCGGAAATCCGGGTGCAATGGCCGGACGGCGAATGGAGCTATCCCTACCGCGTCTTCGCCGACCAGTTCGTCGTCGTCGACCGCTCCAAGCCGCAGGCGGCCTATTGGTATCCGGGACGATGAGCAGATCAGGCGTGTGTGGCTCTTGCCAAATCGTCCGCAGCCGCACGTGCCGCCGTCTCGGCCGGGAGCGTGAACTGAAATACGGCGCCGACAGGACTATTGGGCTTCGCCCATAGCCTACCCCCGTGGGCCTCGATGATCGAGCGGGTGATCGTCAGTCCCATTCCCATGCCCTCGGGCTTGGTCGTGAGGAGAGGCTTGAACACCCATTCGATGTCCTTGCCCTCAATGCCCGGCCCGGTATCCGCGACCGATATCACCACGGAGCCCTCGACGATCTCGGCGCTCACCGACAAGACGCGCCGCCCGGCCGTGTTCGCCATGGCTTCGATCGCGTTTGTCATCAGGTTCAGAAGAACCTGCCGCAACTGAATTCGATCGCCCATGACGTGCAACGGCGCGGCCAGCGGCGCAATCTCCGCGGCGGCTCCGTGTTTTTGAAGATCTGCGCGAAGAAGCGCCAAAGTGTCCGCGATCAGCGACTTTATGTCGAGCGAGCTCCTATTGCGGACGTCTCGCTTGAAGAGAGCCCGGACGCTGTCGACCACCGCGCCGACACGCTCGCCATTCGCGGCGGCCTGTTTCACCGCCGTCTTCGCTTTGTCGATATCGGGGCTCGGGCGCTCGAGCCAGTTCAAACACGCGGACATGTTGATCAACATCGCCGTGAGAGGTTGTTTGATCTCATGGGCGACGGTGGCGGTCACCGCGTCGCCGGTGACGAGCCGCGCCTCTCGTTCGCGCCGCTGAGCGAGAACAGCGCTCAAAAGCTGCCCATAAAGAGCCGAAATTTCATAGACCAGCACGATGAGTATGAGGCTGCCGGCCACGAGCTCGGCCCCTCGCGACGCATACCACTCGATGGAGTAGCGCCCCGGCGAGCGAGCCACGACCAAAACGCCCGCGCTCGCATAGACGCTCATGACCACCATGAGCCACAAATCGAGCACCGAGCGACATGTCCGCCAGAGCGCGATCAACGCGACGACGCCCAATACGGCGATCGTCCCGGCGCGATAGATCCAGATCGGCGAGCCATGATCCTCATCGAGCACCACCGGAGGCAGCCGGCCATCGCCCGCGATCAGCAGAAACGTTGCCGCGCAAACGGTCACGACGACCGCGACGACGCTCGCGGCGATCGCCGGGCTTCGCAAGCGCTCAGGAGCCCGTTTGGAGCGATCGGCGTCTTTCAGCGCCGCATAGGCGATCACAAAAAGCGAAAACGCCGCATGCCAGAGCGTTGCGAGCCAATATCCGCTCTGCAGGTTCGCTCCCAGCAGTCCGCCAGGCGCGAATACGCCGGGAAGCGCAAGCATCCATGCGACCAGACAGAGCGACGTGAACAAATATCCGGTCGCAAGCGTGAACAGCGCCACCGAGCCGAGAATTGAGAACTGCGCGAACAGCAGCACAGCCGTAATCGATTGGATCACCGCCGTCGGGATGATCAAAGCGGGGACGATGCTGTCGGCCGCCTCCAGTCGAACCGACGAGAGGGGCCCAGCCGCCGCGCCTAGGCCGATGAGGGTCACCAGCACGACGGCGGCGGCCAGTTGCTTCTGTCGCAGACTCGGCGGCAGACTCGCCAAGGTCAGAGATTGCTCCTCTTCGATACGAGCTGCGTCGTCCGCCATAGGAGATCCCTTTGAGCGCCTAACGGTCGTAGAACTCGCGGTGAGCGTAACGCCATTTGAACTTCAAGGGAAAGCGCGGCGCCGGTCCTGGGCGCGGGAGCGAATGGCCCCAAACCGGGACGCCGTCGAAGCCAAGATCGCGATCAAGACGGCCACGCGCATTCAGATGCGCGTGGTTCAGTTCGTCGTCATCGGCCGCGCCAAGTCGCAGGCGGCGCATCGGCGCCCGGGACGATGAGGCGTGCGGGGGCGGCTCCATCTGACGCGCTCAGCGCGGTCGCTGAGGCCAGCGGCGTGTCAACCGGCAGCGTAAACTGAAAGATCGCGCCAACCGGATCATTTGATCGTGCCCAGAGTCGTCCGCCATGGGCCTCCACGATCGACCGGCTGATCGACAGTCCCATTCCCATGCCCTCGGGCTTTGTCGTGCGGAGGGGCTTGAACACCCAATCGATGTCCTTGCCCTGAATGCCAGGCCCGGTATCCGCAATCGATATCGATGCGGAGCCGTCGACCATCTCGGCGCTCGCGGTCAAGACCCGCGGCCTGGGCGTGCTCGTCATGGCTTCGATTGCGTTGGTCATCAGGTTCAGCAGGACCTGCCGCAACTGGGCCCAATCGCCCATAACCTGCAACGGCTCGGCGACCGGCGTGATCTCCGCCGTGACGCCGTGCTTCTGGAGGTCGGCGCGAAGGAGGAGCAGCGCATCCGCGAGCAACGACCCGACGTCAAATGAGCTGCTGCTGCGAACGTCGCGCTTGAACAGCGAGCGAACGGTGTCGACCACCGCGCATACGCGCTCGCTGTTCGCGGCGGCTTGCCTCATCGCCTTCTTGGCTTCGTCGAAATCGGGCGCCGGGCGTTCGAGCCAATTCAAGCTCGCCGACACGTTGATCCGCAGCGCCGTGAGAGGCTGCTTGATCTCATGCGCAATTGTCGCGCTCACCGCGTCGCCTGTGACGAGCCGCGCCTCCCTTTCGCGCCGCTGAGCGAGAACCGCGTTCAAAAGGTCTCCATAGAGCGCCGAGATTTCGTAGAGCAGCACGATAAGAACGAGACTGCCGGCGACGAGATCGGAGCCCCGTATCGCCTGCCACGCGACCGAGTAACGCCCCGGTGGGTGAGCGGTAATCAAAAGACCCCCGACCGCATAAGAGCTCATGACCACCATCAGCCACAAATCGAGCACCGAGCGCCATTTCGACCACAGCATTATGAGCGCCACCACGCTCAATCCTGCGACCGCGGCGGTGCGGTAGATCCAAAAGGACGAGACGTGGTCCTCATCGACCATCAGGACCGGCAGGTGGCTGTCGCCCACAATGAGAAGAAACGTCACGCCGCAGACGACGACGACTACCGCGGCGACGCTCGCGGCGATCGCCCAGCCGCGCGAGCGCTGAAGCGCCCACTTCGAAGAATCAGCGTCCTTCAGCAGCACAAAGGCGATCACGAATAACGAAAAGGCCGCGTGCCACACCGCCGCGAGCCAAAACCCGCTCTGCAGGCTCGCTCCGAGCAGTCCGTTCGGCGCGAAGACGCCGGGAAGAATGAGCATGAACGCGATCACACATACCGACGTGAACAAGTACCCTGTTGCAAGCGTAAAAAGAGCCACTGAGCCGAGAACCGAGAACTGTGCGTAGAGCAGCGCGGCGGTAATCGCTTGAGTCACCAACGTCGGGATGGCCAAAACGGGAGCAACGCTGTCGGCCTTCAGCCGAATTGACGACAGCGGCCCCGCCGCCACGGCGAGGGCGATGGCCATCGCAAGGCTGACGGCAAGGGCAAGTCGCTTCTGGCGAGGTCCTGGCGGCAGGCTCGCCAAGGTCAGATTCGGCGCACCCTCGATACGAGCCACGTCGTCCGCCATGGGGAAACCCCTTGAGGACCCAAACGATCGTATGAGAATGCTTTTATAGTCGATCGGTCTTTCGACCGCCATGCCGCACGCGGAGCCGCCGGCGCGCGAAGGTTTTCCAGGCTCCGACAAAAGACCCAACCGGGCGCGCAAAACCGGCGGTGAAACACAGACGCCGCCTGCTCGCGGACAGCGCGCAACGAAGAGGCTACGCGGCTTCCTGAACGCTCGGCGGCACGATCGCGTCCAGCGCGATCAGGCTGATCATGCGCCCGTCGATGGCGACGATGCCGCGGATGAAATCCTTCGCCGTCTGCGAGGCGACGTCGGGCGTCGGCTGAATCGCGTCCGGATTGACCGTCAGAATTTCCGACACGCCCTCGACCAACAGGCCGACGACCTGCTGGCGAATCTGTATCACCAAGATCGCATGGCGCGTCGTCGGTTCGCTCGGGGCGAAGCCGAGCCGCGCCGCGAAGTCGATGATCGGCAGCACCGTGCCGCGCAGGTTGATGACGCCGCACATGTAGCTCGGCGCGTGGGCCACCGGCGTCGCCGGGGTCCAGACGCGAATTTCCCGCACCACCATCACGTCGACGCAGAATTCCTGAGCGCCGATCAGGAAGGTGATGACTTCCTGCGCTGCGGCGCCGTCCGTTTTGCTGATTGCATCCATCTGAAATTCGCCCTTGTTACGGAGCCCCGCCTCGGCGGAGCTCTCGACTGTGTCGCTCTTGCTCAACGCCGCAAGCGGTCAGGCCGCATTCGAACGCCCGCCGAAGGCGTGCGGGACGGCCTTTTGCAATTCTCGCCGAAGCGAATTGGCGTCTTTCGCGCGCTCCATCTGGAATTGGCCGATGAGGGTCAGCAATTGCGTCGCCTCCTGCGACAGCGAGTGGCTGGCGGCCGTCGATTCCTCGACCATCGACGCATTCTGCTGCGTGACCTGGTCCATCTGGTTGATCGCGGTGTTGACCTGCTGAAGCCCGGTCGCCTGCTCCTGCGCGCCGACCGCGATCTCGCCGACGACGGTATTGATCTCCGTCACCTGCGCCATGATCCGCTCGAGCGACCGGCCGGTTTCGGCGACCAGATCGACGCCCTGGCTGACCTGCGTGGCCGATGTCGAGATGAGCCCCTTGATCTCCTTGGCCGCCTCGGCCGACCGCTGCGCGAGCGCGCGCACTTCGGAAGCGACGACGGCGAAGCCTCGCCCCGCCTCGCCGGCGCGCGCCGCTTCAACGCCGGCGTTGAGCGCGAGCAAATTAGTCTGGAACGCGATCTCGTCGATGACGCCGATGATCTGACTGATCTGCTGCGCCGACTTGGCGATCGCGTCCATCGCCTCGACCGCCTGACGCACGACCACCGTGCTCTTCTTGGCGTCATCGTCCGCGGAGGCGACGACCTGGCGGGCGTGCGCCGCGCCTTCGGCGGACTTCTTGACCGTCGCCGTGATCTCGTCGAGCGCCGCCGCCGTCTCTTCGAGGCTCGCCGCCTGCTGTTCGGTGCGGCGAGAGAGATCGTCGGAGGCGGACGAAATCTCGTGCGCGCCCGACTGCATCGCGTCCGCGCTCACGCCGATCTGCGCCAATGCCGACTGCAGCCTGTCGAGCGACGTATTGAAATCGGAACGGAGCTTTTCGAAAGGGCCTGGGAAAGGATCGTTGAGCCGAAACTTGACGTTCCGGTCCGCCAATGCTCCCAGGCCGGCCGCCAACTGGTTGATGATCGTCTCCTGGTCGTCGGCGGCGCGCTTGTGCGCGGCCTCGGCCATTTTCTGCTCGTGGATGTCGACCAGCGAGCCACACGCCCGCAGGGCTTCGCCAGCCGGACCGCGCGCGCATCCGCCCATGGCGCGGAACCACCGATACGCGCCGTCCTTGACCTTGAGGCGGTATTCGACTTCGTAAGGAGTCCGGCCGCTGCGATCTGCGAGATGCGCGGCGAACGCCGCGAAGGTCGGCTGAGCGTCTTCGGGATGCAAGCGATCGGACCAGGACGACATGACATCGGGAAATTCGCGCTCGTTCTGGAAGCCGACCAGGCGGCGGAATTCCGGGGAGAAATTCCAGCGGCTCTGCGAATGAGCAGGATCGCCCTGGTGCGCTTGGCACACCCAAAGGCCGACGCCCGCGTGATGGTCGAGAACGTCGACCCGCTGCTTCAACTCCTCGAGCTCGACTTTCAGCCGCGCGAGCGCGTCGTTCTTATTCAGCTTGGCAAACAGACCCACGACTATCCCCTCTGATTTTCAACCGGGAAACGATTTTGAATTGCGCGACGAAGGCTGGTCGGTTGTGTCGGAGGCGCAGCGCGCAGCGACCCCTCGTCGCAATTTCAGAACTCCGTTCAGGTTCGATCCGCCCCCTCGATGGTGTGCGGCGCGCCGAAGAAAGCCGCGTAAACATGATCGGGCGCCTGCGGCAGACTGCCCGCCGCGCGAGCCATCAGGGAGACGGTCACGTCTCGACGCTCGATGGTTTCGCTCGCCGTCGCGCTTATGTTCGAGAGTTCGTTCATCAGGCGCCTGTTTGGCTCCGAGCGCGCGCATACGCGAAGCGTTGCGCCGTGGACGCACGATAAAGACTGCTGGATAGGAAAATTCCGGACTGAAACCGGGATGACCGTACGGCCTCATGCCCTCGACCGGCGGCGGTGGCCGGATCGACACGTCATAGCTTCGATCTAGCGAGAAGAGATTAATTGAGTATTCACGCTAAGGGCGATTTCGACGCGACAAAATCCACGTTCTATTGCAGCGAATAGGGCCTTCCTGCCGCAGCGCGAACTCTATTGTCTTGGAGACGGCGCTGCGCTGCGCAGAAGGCGCGATCCGGCGAGCCTACCGCGCCACAACGCCGGTCAGGATCATCTCGACCACCTGCTGTTTCGCGCGCTCGAAGGCCTCGTCGTCCAGCGGGCCTTTTTCCAGCGTTGCAATCTCGTGGGCGGCATTGGCGTAATGCTGGGTCGTCGCCCAGATCAGATAGAAAAGGTTCCTGGGCTCGATCTGCCGGAGCTTGCCGGCTTCGATCCATTTGCGCACGACGCGCTCGCGCGATCGCACCCACTGCGTGAGAGTCGTTTCGAGAAAGTCCTGGATCACCGGCGCGCCGCGCATGACTTCGCTTGCCCAGACCTGCGAACTGAGCGGCATGGTGCGCGCGAGATCCATTTTTGCGCTGATGTAGGAGGTCAAAGCCTCCTTGGGGTCGTCGCTGGTGTCGAAGGACGAGGCGGCCTCCAGCCACGCGGTCAGCACGCGTTCGGTGACCGCGCGATAAAGCCGCTCCTTGGTGGGAAAATAGTAGTGGACGTTGGGCTTCGGCACCCCAGCTGCCGCCGCAATCGCCGCCATCGTCGCGCCGCGAAACCCATGTTCGGCGAACACGGCTTCGGCCGCGGCGAGGATCGCGCGCTCGTTCTCCTCGCGTATGCTGGCCCTGGCGATCGGCTTGTCCATCAGCGCCTCGATCGGCGCCGCAAAGCTAGGCGCTCAGCCCAGAATTACGGCATTTGACCATTTGGTCAAATTCATAATAGCGTTGACGAAACCGACAATGGGGAGAGGCGGGATGTCCGACCTGTCGAACGTGCGCGTCAACGGCCAAAGACTCTGGGACGCGCTGATGGAGATGGCGAAAATCGGAGCCACGCCGAAGGGCGGCTGCAAGCGCCTCACCCTCACCGATCTCGACAAGCAAGGCCGCGAACTTTTCCGTTCCTGGTGCGAGAAGGAAGGCTGCACCGTCAAGGTCGACGAGATGGGCAACATGTTCGCGCGCCGTCCCGGCGTCGAGGACCGCCTCCCCCCGGTCATGATGGGCAGTCACCTCGACACCCAGCCGACCGGCGGCAAGTTCGACGGCGTGCTCGGCGTGCTCGGCGCCCTCGAAGTGGTGCGCTCGCTCAACGACTTGAAGATCAAGACGCGCCGTCCGATCGAGATCGCCAACTGGACCAACGAGGAAGGCTCGCGCTATGCGCCGGCGATGATCTCCTCCGGCGTCTTCGCCGGCGTCTTCACCAAGGAATTCGCCTATGCGCGCCTCGACGCGGAGGGCAAGGCGCTCGGCGACGAACTCGCGCGCATCGGCTTCAAGGGCGACGAGCCGATCGGCGGCCGGCCCATCCACGCAATGTTCGAGCTGCACATCGAGCAGGGTCCGATCCTCGAGGACGAGACGATCGACGTCGGCGTGGTCACGCACGGCCAGGGCCAGCGCTGGTATGAAATCCGCCTGACCGGGTTCGAGAGCCACGCCGGCTCGACGCCGATGCCGCGCCGCAAGGACGCCCTTTTGGGGGCCGCGCGCATTGTCGAACTCGTCAACGCGATCGGCCTCTCCAAGGCGCCGCTCGGCGTCTCCACCGTCGGCATGCTCAACCCCTACCCCAATTCTCGCAACGTCATTCCCGGCGAGGTCTTCATGACCTCGGAGTTCCGTCACCCGAGCGACGCGACCCTGAGCGAGATGGACGCCGCCTTGCAGGAAGGCGTCAAGGCGATTTGCGACCAGATCGGCCTCGCCTACGACCTCAAACAGGTGTTCTATTACGCTCCCGTCGCCTTCGACGAAGGATGCGTCGAAGCGGTGCGCCGCGCCGCCAAGCACTTCGGCTATTCGCACCGCGACATCGTCTCAGGCGCGGGGCACGATGCTTGCTACATCGCCCGCGTCGCGCCAACCTCGATGATCTTCACCCCTTGCGTCGACGGCGTCAGCCACAACGAGAGCGAGGACATCAAGCAGGAATGGTCGACGGCCGGCGCAAACGTCCTGATGCACGCCGTCCTGGAGAAGGCCGAAATCGTCGACTGATTGCGCCCGCGCTTTTTCTGCGTGGCCGAATAAAAGAAGGAGAGGAAACATGTCGCTCGTCATCAAAGGCGGAACGATCGTCGCCGCCGATCGCAGCTATGCTGCGGACGTGCTGGTCGAAGATGGGACGATCAAGGCGATCGGATCCGGCCTCAAAGGCGCCAAGGAGCTCGACGCCGCCGGCTGCTACGTCATGCCGGGCGGCATCGATCCGCACACCCACCTCGATATGCCCTTCATGGGCGCGAATTCGGCCGACGATTACGAGCATGGCACGCGCGCCGGCCTCGCGGGCGGCACGACGATGGTGCTCGACTTCTGCATTCCCGAGCACGGCCAGCCGCTGATGGACGCCCTCGCCGCGTGGGACAAGCGCGCGGAGGGCGCCGCTTCCGATTATTCCTACCACATGTGCGTCACCTACTGGTCGGACAAGCTGCGCGAGGACATGGCCAAGGTGGTCGAACGCGGCGTCACCACCTTCAAGCACTTCATGGCCTATAAGGGCGCGCTGATGGTCAACGACGAGGAGATGTTCTCTTCGTTCCAGCGCTGCGCCGAGCTCGGCGCGATGCCGCTCGTGCACGCCGAGAACGGCGACATCGTCGCCGCGTTGCAGAAGCACTATCTCGCCAAGGGCGTCACCGGCCCGGAGGGCCACGCCCTGTCGCGTCCGCCGGAGGTCGAGGGCGAGGCCGCCAACCGCGCCATCATGCTCGCCGATCAGGCCGGCGTTCCGCTCTACATCGTCCATGTCTCGTGCATTCAGGCTCACGAGGCGATCGCGCGCGCACGGTCGAAGGGCATGCGCGTCTACGGCGAACCGCTGATCCAGCATCTGACGCTCGACGAGAGCGAATACTACAATAAAGACTGGGCGCATGCGGCGCGCCGGGTCATGTCGCCGCCGTTCCGCGACAAGAAGAACCAGGACGATCTCTGGAACGGCCTGCGCGCGGGCTCGCTGCAAGTCGTCGCGACCGACCATTGCGCGTTTACGACCAAGCAGAAGGAATTCGGCCTCGGGGACTTCACCAAGATTCCGAATGGCACAGGCGGCCTCGAGGATCGCATGCCGGTGCTCTGGACCTACGGCGTCGGCACGGGCCGGCTTACCGAGAACGAATTCGTCGCGGTGACCTCCACCAACATCGCGCGCATTCTCAATCTCTATCCGCGCAAGGGCGCCATCCTCCCGGGCTCCGAGGCCGACATCGTCGT
>DASXGX010000104.1:0-6324 GCA_036488815.1 Roseiarcus sp. | reverse complement strand
CAATCGCGCGATCATGCTGGCCGATCAGGCGGGAGTTCCGCTCTATGTCGTCCACACGTCCTGCATACAGGCGCACGAGGCGATCCAGCGGGCGCGGGCGCTCGGCAAACGCGTTTACGGCGAGCCGCTGATCCAGCACCTCGTCCTCGACGAGAGCGAATATTACAACAAGGACTGGACGCACGCGGCCCGCCGCGTGATGTCGCCGCCGTTCCGCGACAAGAAGAACCAGGACGATCTCTGGAACGGCCTCCGCGCCGGCTCGCTGCAAGTGGTGGCGACCGACCATTGCGCCTTCACGACCCGCCAGAAGGAGATGGGCCTCGGCGACTTCACCAAGATCCCGAACGGCACCGGCGGCCTCGAAGACCGGATGCCGATGCTTTGGACCTATGGCGTAAGCACCGGACGGCTGACGATGAACGAATTCGTCGCCGTCACCTCGACCAACATCGCCCGCATCCTCAATCTCTATCCCCGCAAGGGCGCAATCTTACCGGGAGCCGACGCCGATCTCGTGGTCTGGGATCCCAAGGCCAAGAAGACGATCGCCGCCGAGAACCAGCTTTCGGTCATCGACTACAACGTCTTCGAGGGCATCAAGGTCGAGGGCCTGCCGCGCTTCACCCTGTCGCGCGGCGAGGTCGTCGCTTCCGAGGGCAAAGTCTCGGCCGAGCCCGGACGCGGCCGCTTCGTCAGACGCGAGCCCTTCACCGCCGACGCGCGGGCGCTCGCGACCTACAAGGACTATACGGCCCCGAAAGCGGTGGCGCGTTGACATGCTAGAGCCGCTCGCCAAATCGGCGTCCGTCGCGTCGACCGACAGCGTGATCGACATCACGGATGTCTCGCTGTGTTTCGAGACGCGCGACGGGCCGGTGCAGGCGCTGAGCGGCGTCGATCTCAAGATCGCGCGCGGCGAGTTCGTCTCGTTCATCGGCCCTTCGGGCTGCGGCAAGACGACGCTGCTGCGCGCGGTGGCCGATCTCGAGAGCCCGACCAGCGGCGTCATCCGCGTCAACGGCATGAGCCCCAACGAGGCGCGCCTCAAGCGCGCCTACGGCTACGTCTTCCAGGCGCCGGCGCTCTATCCCTGGCGCACCGTGGCGCGCAACATCGCGCTGCCGCTCGAAATCATGGGCTTCGACAAGGCCGAGCGCGACGCCCGCGTCGCCAAGGGCCTCGAACTCGTCAACCTCGCCGGCTTCGGCAACAAATTCCCCTGGCAATTGTCGGGCGGCATGCAGCAGCGCGCCTCGATCGCGAGAGCGCTGTCGTTCGATCCCGACCTTTTGCTGATGGACGAGCCCTTCGGCGCGCTCGACGAGATCGTGCGCGACATGCTCAATCAGCAATTGCTCCGCCTTTGGGAGAAGACGCGCAAGACCGTGCTGTTCGTCACCCACTCGATCCCCGAGGCGGTGTTCCTGTCCAGCCGCATCGTCGTAATGTCGCCGCGCCCGGGGCGCATCCACGACATCATCGAGACCAACTTCCCGCGCGAGCGTGCCCTCGAAATCCGCGAAACCCCCGAGTTCATCGAAATCGCCAACCGCGTGCGCCAAGGGCTGCGCCAAGGGCACTCCTATGACGAGTGAGCGGCAGACGCTTCCTTTTTTTCACTTGGTGAGCCCGCCCTCACCCCAACCCCTCTCCCGCCAGCGGGAGAGGGGCCTCGACGGCGCCGCCGCTTCCCTTCTCCCGCTTGCGGAAGAAGGTGGCCCAAAGGGCCGGATGAGGGGAGCCTTGGCATGAAGAACGCCGTCCCCATCGCCATCGTCCTGGCGGCTGTCATTGCGGTCTGGTACCTCGCCGCCGCGCTGATGAACGCGCCGTTGCAGCGCGACGCATTCGCCAACGCCGGCCGCGCCGACTACACCACCGCGGAACTGATCGGCGCCTCGCTCAACATGGAGCGGCCGAAGCTCCCCACGCCGCATCAGATCGTCGCCGAGCTCGACAAGCTCATTTTTGAAACGTCGCCGACGTCCAAGCGCGGCCTCGTCTATCACGCCTCGATCACGCTGCAGGAAACCTTGATCGGCTTCTTCTTCGGCGCCAGCCTCGGCATCGCTCTGGCGATCCTGGTGATGTCGGTGCGTACCCTCGAGCGCTCGCTGATGCCCTGGATCGTCGCCTCGCAAACCATTCCAATCATCGCGCTCGCGCCGATGATCGTGGTGATCCTCAACCAGTTCAACATCACAGGCCTCGCGCCCAAGGCGGTGATCGCAGCCTACCTCTCCTTCTTCCCCATCACGGTCGGCATGGTCAAAGGTCTGCGCTCGCCCGATCCGCTGCAACTCGATCTCATGCGCACCTATTCGGCGACGGGGACGCAGACCTTCCTCAAGCTGCGCGCGCCGGCGAGCGCGCCCTTCTTCTTCGCCAGCATGAAGATCGGCGCCGCTGCGGCGCTCGTCGGCGCGGTGGTGGCCGAGGTGACCAAGAGCGAGGACGGCGGCCTCGGCGCCCGCCTGCTCGCCGGCTCTTATTACGGCCAGACCGTGCAGATCTGGGCGGCGCTGTTCACCGCGGCGGCGCTCTCGGCCGCGCTCGTCGCGATCATCGGTCTGGTTGGCCGGATCGTGCTCCAAAGGATGGCCTTCACGTCATGAACGCGCGTGCCGCCGACCTCGCTCCTCCGCTGCTGTTCGGCATTGCCGTGCTCGCGCTTTGGGAGGCGCTCGTTCGCCTGTTCGGCGTGCCGACGATCATCTTGCCGCCGCCTTCGGCGATCGCGCTGCGCCTCGTGACGTCTGTCCCAACCCTTACAGCGGATTTCATTCAGACGATTCAAGGCGTCCTGGCCGGCTTTGCGATCGGCTCGGCGGCGGGCTTGTTTGTCGCGATCCTGATCGACCGCTCGCCGTTTCTGCAACGCGGCCTGCTGCCCCTCGGCAACTTCGTCTCCGCGCTGCCGATTGTCGGCGTCGCCCCGATCATGGTGATGTGGTTCGGCTTCGATTGGCAATCGAAGGCGGCGGTGGTGGTGGTGATGACGTTCTTCCCGATGCTGGTGAACGCCAACGCGGGCCTCTCGAGCGCCGGCTCGATGGAGCGCGACCTGATGAAGACCTACGCGGCCGATTATTTTCAGACGTTGACCAAGCTGCGCCTGCCCGCCGCCGCCCCGTTCGTCTTCAACGCGCTGAAGATCAACACGACGCTGGCGATGATCGGCGCGATCGTCGCCGAATTCTTCGGTACGCCCACCGTCGGCATGGGCTTTCGCATCAGCACCGAGGTTGGCCATCTCAGCATCGACATGGTCTGGGCGACCATTGTCGTCGCGGCGGTCGCGGGCTCGTCGTTTTACGCCCTCGTCGCGCTGATCGAGCGCCGCGCGACCTTCTGGCACGCGTCCTATCGCGCGAGACAGAACTAAGCGACCCGAGCGTGAAACCACGCGCGGGCGAGGGAGGATTTTCTAGCAACGGAGGGTGGATCAAATGAAGAAGACGTTATTTGCGATGGCCTGCGCCGCGGCGATGCTCGTCGCCGGCGCGGCGCATGCCGACGACAAAGTGACGCTGCAGCTCAAATGGGTGACGCAGGCGCAGTTCGCCGGCTATTACGTGGCCAAGGACAAGGGCTTCTACAAGGCGGAGGGTCTCGACGTCACGATCAAGCCGGGCGGCCCGGACGTCGCGCCGGAACAGGTGCTGATCGGCGGCGGCGCGGACGTCGTCGTCGACTGGATGCCGGCGGCTCTCGCCGCGCGCGAAAAGGGCGCCGCGATGGTCAATATCGCCCAGCCGTTCAAGCGCTCCGGCCTGGAGATGACCTGCCGCGCCGACACCGGCATCAAGACCCCCGCCGACCTCAAGAACCGGACGCTTGGCGTTTGGTTTTCCGGCAACGAGTTCCCGTTCCTCAACTGGATGAACAAGCTCGGCTTTAAGACCGACGGCTCAAAGGGCGGCGTCAAGGTGCTGAAGCAGGGCTTCAACGTCGATCCGCTGATCCAGAAGCAGGCCGACTGCATCTCGACGATGACCTACAACGAGTACTGGCAGGTGATCGACGCCGGCTACAAGCCCGATCAGCTCGTCGTGTTCAACTACACCGACCAGGGAGTCTCCACCCTCGAGGACGGCCTCTATGTGATGGAGGACAAGCTCAAGGACCCCGCCTTCGTCGACAAGATGGCGCGTTTCGTCCGCGCCTCGATGAAGGGGTGGGAGTACGCGCGCCAGCACCCCGCCGACACTGTGAAGATCGTGCTCGACAATGACGCGACCGGCGCGCAAACGGAGCACCACCAGACCCAGATGCTCAGCGAGATCAACAAGCTGACTGAGGGTTCGGACGGCAAGCTCGACAAGGCCGCCTACGAAAGCACGGTTAAGACGCTGCTCACCGGCGGATCCGACCCCGTCATCTCGAAGGAGCCGGTCGGCGCCTACACCACCGTGGTCACCGACAAGGCGTTCGGCAAGTAGACAATCCGGCGGAAACGAGGCCGCCGGCGTCATCGAACTGCAACAAACCGCGCGGCGCCTCAACGGGCGCCGCGCTTTCCGAATCTGGAGCTCTTTCTCCTTCCGCGCCATACGTTCGTCGCGATCACTCGCTACATCTCCGACCACGTTGAGAGCGATACAGGAGGGAGCCAATGAAGGCGTTGCGGGAGATTGTTCGCACCTGTTCCAACGCTCATGTTGCGCGCGCAGCGGTAGCTTCGATCGGCGGGGACTTCGCCGAAAGATTTGCAGAGGACGCCTCGCGGCGCGATTTGCCGAGCGGAGTGTTCGCGGCGCGCCTCGTGCGTGATTTCGCCAGAAGCGCCGGTCAGGACGATTGGAACGGCGCCAGCGAAGCAGCCCGCGGCGCGGATCAGCCCATTCTGTCGGGGTTGCGTTATATTCTCGATCGTCGCTTGCGCGTCGAGACGGAGAACGACGACGACACCGACGAAACCACGCCTCCGGCATGGGCGATCCACGCCTCGCGCGCGGTGTTCTGCCCCGATTAAGGGAACTTCAGGGAGCGACGCCCCGCAATCCCGCTTGTCGCAGCCGAGCTTTTCCGCGACATTCGGGCAATGATCACGCTCGGGATCGATTGCGGGACTTCGGGGCTGAAGACGATGCTGGTCGACGGCGACCAGCATGTCGTGGCCTCGGCGATCCGCCCTTATCGCCCCGATCATCCCCACCCGCTTTGGTCCGAACAAGACCCCGAGGTGTGGCGCGCCGCGATGGCCGCCGCCATCGGCGAGCTGAAGCAGAGTGCGCCGCGCGAATTTGCCGCGGTCGGGGCGATCGGCTTTTCCGGACAGATGCACAGCGCGGTGCTCCTCGGCGACGACGACCGTCCGCTGCGCCCCGCGATGCTGCACAACGACGCCCGGGCCTTCGCTGAAGCCGCCGAGCTGTGGGACAAGCGCCGCGAGCTCGCCAGCGTCGTCGGCGTCAAGCCGATGGCGGGCTTCGCCGCGCCCAAACTGCTGTGGCTCAGGCGGCATGAGCGGCAGACCTTCGACAAGGTCGCCTGCGTGCTGTTGCCAAAGGATTATTTGCGCCTTTGCCTGACCGGGGAAAAGCGCACCGACATGAGCGACGCCGCGGGCACATGGTGGCTCGATGAGGCTGCGCGCCGCTGGTCGAGCGAAGCGCTCGCGGCGAGCGGCCTCGAGCCGACTCGCGTCCCCCCGCTGGCGGAAGGCGGCGACGCCGGAGCGCCGCTCTCCGCTTCGGCGGCGGCGGAATTCGGACTGCCGCGCGGCGCGATCGTCGCGATCGGCGGCGGCGACGCCGCGGTCGGCGCGGTCGGCCTTGGCGCCATCCGCCCCGGCGACGCTTTCATCTCGCTCGGTACGGCGACGCAGCTCATCGTCGCCTCCGATCGCTACAGTGCGGCGCCCGAGCGCCTGGTGCACAGCTTCGCCCATGCGCTGCCCGGCCGATGGTACCGCATGGGCGCCATGCTCAACGGCGCCGGCGCGCTCGCCTTCGCCGCGCGGCTATTCGGGCGCGAGGTGGCCGATCTCGAAGCGGAGGCGGCGCACGACTACCGCGGGCCCGGCGAGACGATCTTCCTGCCCTATCTCTCGGGCGAGCGAACGCCGCACGACGATCCGCACGCGCGCGGCGTGTTTTTCGGCCTCAGCGAAGGCTCCTCGCGCGTCGATCTCGCGCGCGCCGTTATGGAGGGCGTCGCGCTCACCCTCGCCGACGCGCGCGACTGTCTCGAAGGGGCGGACGTCTCCTTCGACCGCGTCGGCCTGATCGGCGGCGGCGCGCGGAGCGCCTTATGGACGCGCATGATCGCGGCGGCGCTGCGCTGCGAAGTCGTGCGCTATGAGGGCGGAGAAACCGG
>DASXGX010000144.1:0-9980 GCA_036488815.1 Roseiarcus sp. | reverse complement strand
ATCGATCATGTCCCAGCGAAGCTGAGACCGATCCGCCTTGATGACCCGCGCCTCGCCCATGATTCGCCCCCGCCCCGTCGAGCGCGAGTGAATCACGGACAGTCCGCAAAGCCAATTTGTTCACACGCTCTTTTTCGCGGGCATGACATGGGCTGCCTGATCGTCGAAACCGGCAACGAACGGCAGCTGGCGCTTCGAGAACCGCGCACGACACCAGCAAGCTCGCCCTGGCTGCGCAACCCCATCCGGCTACGTCAGGTAATCAGCGAATCGTCGTCGGAAGGCCCAAGGTCCGGCGGATCACGTGGTCGATGGAAATCCGCCCAGGTCCCCACGCCATGATTCCCAGCGCCATCGCCGCCCAGGTGATGTGGATCGGCCATCCCTCCGGCACCGTGAGTTCCACGATCGCCGTCATGACGAGCAGCCCCAGGGCGGCGAATCGGGTGGCGAAACCCAGAACGAGCAGGATGGGGAAGATGATCTCCCCGCAGCCCGACAAGAACGCCACCACCGTCGGGGCCGGGAACGGGTACGGGCCGCCCGGAAGGTGAAGCATGAACTCGTCGGTGAAGAGGGTCACCGCGGTGTCGCTCAACTGCAAAAAACCGTCCCATTTGAGAATGCCCGAACGCCAGAACGGAACGGCGAGCGCGATTCGCAGCACAAGCTGAACCAGGGACGGCTGCGCGATCGCGCGCACCAAGAGGCTCGCTTTTTCAGCGAGAACCGCCACAGGTCGGAGCTTTTCCCCTCCGGGGATATTTCGATCCGTGATCGTCACGACCGATCTCCGAGAGCGGCGGCGGTGAATGCGCCGGCCTCGAGCATGCCGGCGATCGCAGCGCCTAAGTCGAACGAGGGGCACGCCTCGAGCGCCGCGGCAGCCGCGTCTCCAAGCGGCATGGCGGCGGAAAGGGACTGAAGGAACACCGCTCCGCCCGGCGGGAGAAGGCGAACCGTGACCTCCTGTTGCGGGCGCGTGATGAGCGCATCCTCGGCTTCGACGGCGTTGATCAGAGGCGGCGAGGCGCTTGTGCGGTTCGCGGCGAATATCGTCACCGCCGCGTGGCGCGAGCGCACGATCCGCGTCGCCGGATGCGCTTGAAAGATCACTTTCGCCAACCGATCGGCGGGAATAGCGGCGAGAGCCGTGGCCGCGAGAGGGTCTTGATCAGCTGCGTGATAGGAATCCAGCCAGGCGCGCTCGATCCGCGCGACATCACCGAGCCACGGCATAGGCCGGGCATATTCGTAACGGTCGATAAAATCGGGAAAGTCCCGGCCGTACTCGAAGAGCAAAGGCGATCTTGGCGGCGTCTCGCGCAGGTGAAAGCGCGCCATCGCACGAAAGAAATCGAGACCGGTGATGCGCTGAACTGCGGGATAGATCGACGCCAACGCCTCGATCAGGCTCACCGTGACGTTGTTGCGATAGACGTTGTACCGCTTCTCGGCCCCCTTTCCGTTTGGACCGACCACGCCGGACGGCGTCTGCAAGCTCGGGGCGGTGAGAGCCGCCGAGAATGCCGTGGAATACGAGGAGCGGACGGGTGGCGCAGGTTCAAGCCGCATGGCTTTGGCTCCGCACGGTGACCGAGGCGTGCCGGTCGAGGATCGCCTGCGCCGCCGCGGCCTCCGCCTTCAAGATCGGCCATTCGGGAATGTTGCTGTCCCACTCGATCAGGGTCGGAATCGGGCCGCATTGGCCGATGACGATCGCGTAGAGCTTCCAGACGGCGTCGGCGACGGGACCATCATGGCTGTCGATGAGCAGCAGGTCGCCTTCGTCGTCCGTCTGTTCAGCGTGTCCCGCCAAGTGAATTTCGTCGACGCCAGAAAGCGGAAAGTCCGCCAGATATTCGAGTGCAGAGAATCCGTGGTTGGTCGCGGAAACGAACACGTTGTTGACGTCGAGCAGAAGCCCGCAACCCGTGCGCTGCGCGATCGCGCGGATAAAATCCGTCTCGCTCAACGTCGACTCCTGAAACGCGACATAGGTCGACGGATTCTCCAGCAGGATGGGGCGGCGAATGGTCTCCTGCACCTCGTCGATATGTTCGCAAACCCGCTCGAGGGTCGCCTCGGTGTACGGCAGGGGAAGCAGATCGTTGAAATACGTCGTGTCGTGGGTCGACCACGCGAGATGCTCGGATACGAGAGCAGGTTCGTACCGATCGACGACTGTCTTGAACCTCGCCAGATGCGCCTTGTCCAAAGCTTGCGGCCCCCCGATCGACATGCAGACGCCGTGCAACGACACGGGATTGTCGTGCCGGATCGTTGCGAGAGCGTGGTGCGGCGGGCCGCCCGCTCCCATGTAGTTTTCGGCATGGACCTCGAAGAAGCCTCGCATAGGCGCTTCAGCAAGGATCGCCGGCAGGTGCTCATGTTTGAAGCTCGCGCCAGCGAGGCTGTCGATCCGATGCACCGGAAAGCGAGGCGCCGTCATCGCGGTCGGATCGACATTTGCAGGTCTTTCGCTCACGATTGCTTCTCCGCTTTCCGATGCTCGGATTTGTACGTGTCGGGCGGCGCTCAGACCGGCTTCAGAGAGCCATGCTGACCGTTCGGCGTGACGATCGACGTGCACGTGCCGCCAATGACGAACTTCCACGAGTTGCCCTGGAAATCGACGGTGGAGGTGCCTTGGCAGGTGGTGCCGGGACCGGCCGCGCAATCGTTCTGGCCTTTCAGGGCGACGCCGTAGCACTTCTCCTTGTGCGCGGCCGTTGCAGCAGCCCCTTCCGCCTTCGTCAGCGGGGCGGCGGCGGCGAGGCTCGCGAGGGCGCTCGACATGGCGCCGGCGAGGACGAGGGTACTGATGGCGGTTTTTGCAGACATGATGTTCTCCCATTGATATTCGGGGCGCCGATATCGGGCGCACACTGGGTTTCGTGAGTTCGAGGCTGATCGTTACTTCGGCGCATGTTCACGACATCGTGAACATCTCTGGGCCACGGGCTCACTGACCGGCGCGTCTGCTGTCGCCCCCTTCGCAGCGCGGAGAGGGGCCTCGGAATGACCCCATTCTGTCCCCAATGGGAACATCTCTCCCCTGTTAGCCTCCGCGACATTGGGCAATTGCCGCCCCAGTCGCGGCAAAGCGCCGCGCGCCAGCAACTCCCTATCGTCGAACACGTTTCAGCTGTTGTGACTGCATTCGGCAGCAGAGGAGAGAGCCAGTTGCCTATCGACCGTTCGATCCGACCCATGCTCCTTGTAGCCGCGCTCATCTCCCCGGTGGCGTTCGGCGGCATGGGAGCGAACATGGCCGGGTTCGCCCTTCCGCCGATCCACGGCGCCGCAGCCGTTCCCTCGAAGCTCGGGGACCTCTCGGCCTACAGGACGATTGCGGCCGACACCAAGGCTCTCGCGGATAGTGGCGATCTCTCCGGAGCCGCGATTCGGATTTCAGACCTAGAATCCTCCTGGGAAGCGGCGGAAGCCAAGCTGCAATCGAGGGCCTCGATGCAATGGTACGTCCTCGACAGGGCGGTCGACCGCGCTGTGACTGTGACGAAAGCAAGTTCCCGCGACGCGGCGACGCGCAGGCAGGTTCTCGGCGACCTCCTCTGCGCCATCGACACGATCAGCGGAAAGGCGCCGGGCGCATCCTGCCGGATTTGCTGATTGACGCGATCTGGCTACGCAGCGCTGGAGACCTGACGCCGCACTTCGTCGGCGATCGGATGCAACGTTTGCGAATCGGCCGGCCCGACAAGGCTATAGCCCATCCCCTTGGCCGCCCAGGAAAAGCCGCTCACGTCACCTTGAGAGACAGGCTGCATCGGAGCCCCCTGGTCGACGGCCATCGGGCGGCTCAGCATGACCAGCCGAACGCCGTGGTCGTTGTCGTACATGAAGAGCGCCGCCGGACCATGCGGCGTCGCGACGACCCGCCCACCCATGAAGCGATAACCCGAAGCTTCGAGGTTCGGAATCTCGACGCGTCGGCCGAGGCGCTGAGAAACCCAATCGACGAGCTCATTGCTGGCGACGGCGCGCAGTTCGACAGGGTGAAGGCGATCCGGAGTATAGACCGCGTAATTGTCGACCGCCTCGTGACCCAGCGACGCGACGCCTTGCAGCGGCGGCTCGGACATGCCGCGCAACATCCAGCCGCTCGCGCCGCTGAAGACCGTCAGCACGATCGCCGCAGCGGCCGCCGCCCACCAATTCGACCGCGACGGACGCTCCTGAAGCTCCACAAGACGCCTGACGTTGAGCTCCGGGGGAATGGGCTCGTCGGCGATCGGCCGCAGGAGGGTTCTCAGTTGATCCCGTTGCCTAGCGTAACCCTCGATGCGCTTTGCGACCTCCGGATGCGCGTCCAGATAGGCCGCGACCTCGGCCTGCCGGCCCGGATCGAGCCGCCGGTCGACGAATGCATTGAGGTCGTCTTCCGTAATCGGACGGCTGTTCACTTCACCCTCCGCAAGTGCGACTGTTCAGCCGGTCCCGCTGAATGCTCGTTGACGCTCTTAAAGAGCTTTTCGCGGGCGCGCGACAGCCGGGACATCACGGTTCCCAGCGGAATCCCCAGCACCTTGGCGGCGTCCGCATAGGAGAGATCCTCGACGCTGACGAGCAGCACGACCGCGCGCTGGTCCTGAGGCAGCGCGGCAAGCGCTCCCAGCAGCTCGCGATAACGCAACCCATCCTCCTGCGAAGGCGGCGCTGGAAGCTCCGCCTCCACGGACTCGAAATTGACGTCCGACGATCGCGCGGCTTTGCGCTTCAATTCCGTCATCGCCAGGTTGTGAAGGATGGTGAAGACCCAGCTGCGAGCGTCGCCGCCAGCCCGACGTTGGCTCCAATGGGCGATGGCGCGTTCGAGACAATCCTGAACCAGATCGTCGGCAGCCGTACGATCGCGCAGCAGGGCGCGTGCGTATCGGCGGAGCGCCGGAATGAGGGGTTCGAGAAACTGGGTCATGTCGGTCATGATCGTGCCCATCGGCGGCTTATTTGAAGGCGTCCGCCCTACAGATCGGCACGGGGCGGCGCAGTGGCGGAAAGGCCGACGACTTCATGGCCTTCTTCGAGGAGAGCCCGACCGATGGCGAGGAGGGCGTTGAGGTGGCCGAGCAGCGGAACCGAGGAAATGATGACTTTCAACTCTCTCTTCCTTCGTGAGGTACAGGGAAGCTGGGGCGATCAGATTCGCTGTGACGCAGGGGCGCCCGGCCGCGCTTCTCACGCACCGCGAACCGACAAGGTTTGCGATGGTCGTTGTTGCGAGCGTCAGAAGCTGGGTCATATCCGTCATTTTGAAGGCGTCCGTCCCACGCCGACCTGAGCCGGCGGAGGGCGGGATTGGCGTCAATGCGCCTCGATCTGGACGACGGCGCCGGGCTGCGCCGCCGTTCCCTCGGCGATGACGAGATACCGTTTCTCATCCTTTGCATTGCTCTGGACGATTTGCCGGATCGGGCCCGTCGCGTTCACGATCGCCGCCCCCGCAGGGTTGGCCTTGAACTGGGAGAGCGGCTGCAGAGCGCCCCGTCCCGAGGCGGTTTCGGCCAGCGCGAGGACATAGGGCTTCTTGGGCTCCAGGCCGGTAACCGAGGCTTGCAACACCTGGATCAAGCCTTGGTCGAACAGCGACACCGTCGTCTCGCCGCGAGCTGGCTTCGCGTCCATGGCGCCCGCAAGGGTGAGATGGACAGCTTGCCCCGCGACGCCGAGCGGCGTCAGATTCTCGGTTCCCGCGCCATCCGGAACCGCGTCGGGGACATAGGTTATCGCCTGCGGCGCCTGCCCGATCGGAACGGTGGCGATCACCTTGTTGGTCAAGGTGTCGATCGCGGTCATCCCATCGGCGTTTTCAAGTCCGACATAGATGCGGCTGCCGTCGCCCGACGGCCAGACGCCATGCGGCAGGTTGCCGACGGGGATGGTCGCCACCTGCTCAAAGTTGTCGGTGCGAAACACCTTCACCTCGTTCGTGCCGCCGATAGTCACATAGGCGAACGTCCCGTTGGCGTTATGCGCGATATTGACGTGATTGGTGATCGGCCCGGTGTCGAGCGTCTTCAGGATATTGAAGGGCGGCCGCGCATCGAAGACCTGCGTCTTGCCGACATCCTTCAAGGTGAACCAAACCTGACTACCGTCCGGGGTCGCCGCGATGTTCGGACAGAAGGGGCTCGCCTGCGGGACGCGAGCGACGATCTGGTGATCCGCCACGCTGACGACGTCAGTCTCCGGATTGAACGACGAGCAGATGTAAGCGTATTTCCCGTCGGGCGAGAAAATCTGCATCCCGGGCCCGTTCGGCGTCTTGATGCGGGTCTTCTCCTCGAAGGTTTTGCCGTCGAGCACGTCGATATAGTCTTCCCCCCGCACGGTGACCCACACTTCGCTGCCGTCCTGAGTGAAGAACGCCTCGTGCGGCGCGCGCCCGACGTAGGTGATGTGCTTGACCGTATTGGTGGCGGTGTCGATGAAGGTGACGGAATTGGAGCCGATCGAGACGACCGCGAGCGTCTTGTGATCGGGCGAGAAGCCCATGCCATGCACCAGAACCTGGCCCTTGTAGAGCGGACTGAAGTTCGCGGGCTGCGCATCGCCGAGGCGAATGACGCCAAGCAGCTTGTTGTCGGCGGGATCGATGACGGACACCGTGTTCGAGAACTGCTCGGCCGCGTAGACGCGGTCCCGATGGCTGACCGGGATATCCGGGGCGGAGCTGGCGTAGGGCGCCTGTCCGGCGAAGGCCGGCAGGCCCCCGCCAAGCATCGCGCCTGCGAAGAGGGCGGCGGAGCAGAACAAACGTGTCTTCATCGGGATGCATCCTCCTTCATGGGCATGGGCATGGGCATACGCATCTGCATCGATGACGCAGGGGCGTTCTTGGCCGGCGGTTGTGGGTGGGCCTGTGTCGGCGCCGCTGTCGATGACGGCAGCGGTTGTCCAAGCGCCAGACGCATGGCGGCGATTTCCTGCTGCTGGTCGACGATGATCTCTTGCGCGATGCGCCGAAGCTGTTCGTTCTTCCCGTGGCGCAACTCGGCGAGCGCCATGTCGATCGCGCCTTGGTGGTGCGGGATCATCATCGCTGCGAAGTCGGCGTCGACATCGCCGGTCGGTTTCACCGCCATGCCCGCCATCATCTTGGCCATGGCGGTGTTGTTTTCGGCAAGAAACGGCGCCTCGGCGCCGAGGTCGCGAGTGGGCGCCGCGGCAGTGGTGGAAGGCTGTGCGGCGCCTTGCTGGGCGCGAGCCAGCGGCGGATCGGCGCCAAAGCTGGCGATTGCCGCGATAGCCGCAAGCAGGTGTGGGGAATGGCGCATCATGTCGATTGATCCAAGTCTTGCTATCTGCTTGGTCGGTAGACTTGGCGCGGCGTCGTTTATTCCGCCGCTTCGACACTTTTTGCGAGAGGGCGTTTTTCATTGGCGGACGCTTGCGTCCGCGCCTGCCGGCAGATAGATTGATAGGTAACCTAACTATCAGTCTGTCCCCATGACCTTGACGACACCGTCCGACGATCTCACCGCGGCGAGGGAGCTCGCCGAAGCGCTGCGCCTCACGCTGCGCCGCCTCATTCGCGAATTCCGGCGCGAGAGCCACGACACTGGCTTCTCAAAGCTGCAGCTTTTGCTGCTGGTCGGCGTTTGCGAGCGCCCCGGCGTCGGCGTCGGCGAATTGGCCCGCCTCGAAAATTTGCGCGGCCCCACGGTGAGCGCGCAGATCAACGCGCTCCAGGCGGCGGGCCTGCTGGAGCGCGCGACGCCGAACCCCAGGGATCGCCGGCGGATCGGGCTCTTTGCGACCGACAAGGGCCGCGAGGTCATCGAGGCGGTGCGTCGTAACAAAACCGACTGGCTGACGCGTCGGATCGCGGAGCTTTCCCCGCAATCGCAGGGCGCGATCCGCGAGGCGCTGGGCCCGCTTGGCGAGCTCGCGCCATGAGCGCCCTACCGACCTCCGCCGCGTCCAGCAGCGAGCCGACGAAGCGCGAGATTCGCGAGGTCTTCGTCGGCCTGATGATCGTTCTCGCGTTGGCCGCGATCGATCAGAGCATTGTCGCGACCGCCCTGCCCCGCATCGTTACCGAGCTCGGCGGGCTCTCCGACCTCTCGTGGGTGGTGACGGCCTATGTGCTCACCTCCACCGCCACGATGCCGCTCTACGGCAAGCTGAGCGACCAATATGGCCGCAAGCCCATCCTCTACGCCTCCATCCTGATCTTCCTCATCGGCTCGGCGCTCAGCGGCGCCGCGCACAGCCTGCTTCAGCTCATCGTCTTCCGCGCCGTCCAGGGCGTCGGCGCCGGCGGCCTGATGCCGCTCGCGCAGATCATCATCGGCGACCTCGTGCCGCCGGCGGAGCGCGGCCGCCGCCAGGGCGCGATCGTCGCCGTCTTCGCGGTCTGCAGCGTCCTCGGCCCGTTGCTCGGCGGCCTCATCACCGACCTCCTCTCCTGGCGCTGGATTTTCTACGTCAACCTGCCGGTCGGCGCCGTCTCGATGATCGTGATCGCCCGCGCGCTGCGCCGCGCTAATGTGACCCATCGCCGCCGCATCGACTATCTCGGCGCGGCGGTGCTGATGGCCGCCACAACGGCGCTGCTGCTCGTCCTCGCGCTCGGCGGGACCGCCTGGCCGTGGAACTCGCCGCAGATCGCCGCTTCGGGGGGCGCAGCGATCGCGCTCGGCGCGCTATTCGTGTGGCATGTTCGGCGCGTCCCGGAGCCTGTGCTGCCGCTAGAACTGTTCGGCGACCGCCTCTTTCTCGTCGCCAGCCTGGTGCTGGCGCTGACCTTCATGGGGATCGGCGGCGCGAGCCTCTTCTTTCCCCTGTTCTTCCAGCTCGTGATGGGCGTCAGCGCCGCCAATTCCGGCGTTTTGACAGGCCCGCTGATGGTGGGGATCGTGATCTCCTCCATCTTCAACGGACGGGTGCTGCTGCGATCGGGACGCTACAAGCGAACGCAGCTCGCCGGCCTGACGATCGCCGTCCTCGCCTTCGCGGCGCTCGCCTGGGGCGTCACGACAGCCCAGAAACTGACGGTGATCGAGCCGGCGATTTTCGCGCTCGGCCTCGGGCTCGGCTTCGTCGCGCCCAACATGACGATTGCGGTGCAAAACGGGTTACCGGCGGTCCATCGCGGCGTCGGCACGGCGACGCTGGCGTTCTTCCGCTCGCTCGGCGCGCTCGTCGGCGTCGCCGGCGCCGGCGCCGTCCTGGCGATGCAACTTCCCGCGGCGGGAGCGGACGCGGCGACGCCCACGAGCGCGGACCCGGCCCTCATCGAGCTTTACCGCCACGCAATCGCGCTCATTTTCACGAGCGGCGTCTGCGTCGTCGCGCTCGCCCTCGTCGCCCTTTTCTTTCTCCCGGAATTGCCGCTGCGCGCGGCACACCCGCCGCATGAGCCCGTGCGGCGGCGCGAGGAACAGCAGGCGTAAGGGAGCGGTATCTGTGGCGTCGCGCGGGATTGGCCGACGCGAATCCGAGAGGGGAGCCTATGCCTTATGTCGCCTTGTTTTTCGCCGGCGCGTTTCTCTGCAATTGCATTCCGCATCTCGCAGCAGGGCTAAGGGGCGAACCTTTTCCGTCACCGTTCGCAAGCCCGGCCGGCGTCGGCGACTCGCCGCCGCTCGTCAATTTCTTCTGGGGGGCCGCGAATGTGATCGTCGGATTGGCGCTCTTGACGCGCTATCCCTTCGTCGTCGGGCTCAATCTCGAAACGCTCGCCTTCGTTCTCGGCGCCTTGCTGTCCGGCGGCTTTCTGGCGCGCCATTTCGGAGCGGTGCGGGCGCAGCGCAATTAGCGGGTCACATCTGGGCGCGGCCCGCCTCAGTCAAGCGAATGCGCCCGAGTTCGACGCGCAGCCAGCCGCGGTGAGCGGCATAGTGCAACGCGGCTTCGTAGTCGGCTGGCCGACCCATGTTGCGCCTGGCGAATTCGACCCCGACCTGATCAGCTTTCAGGGTCTCTCCTGCACGAACGCCCTTCTCGCTGAAGAT
>DASXGX010000086.1:0-19252 GCA_036488815.1 Roseiarcus sp. | reverse complement strand
GCTGTTCATCACCGGCACGACCCTCAGCGTCCCCTCGCTGATGGGCGCCATCATGGCGGTTGGCGTCGCCTCGGCGAACTCCATTCTGCTGGTCACTTTCGCGCGGGAGCGGCAACTCGCCGGCAGGACGGCGTTCCGGGCTGCGCTCGAGGCGGGCTCCACCCGAATCCGCCCCGTGCTGATGACGGCTAGCGCCATGATCGTCGGCATGATCCCCATGGCGATCGGCGGCGCCGGCGAAGAGCAGAATGCGGCGCTGGCCCGGGCCGTGATCGGCGGCCTTCTGTTCGCGACGCCCACCACCTTGCTGATCGTCCCCTATCTGTTTGCCCTGCTGCGCAAGCGCAACGACGGCGTGGCGGCCCATGGCGTATTTGAGGAGAACCCCAATGAATTACTTTGAAACTACCGATCGGAACGATCGCGAGGGCGACCCCACGATCAATCCCGCCACGCAGAACCCGCAGGATCCTCACTGGGGAGCGCGACGCCGATGGGGTGGGCGCTTGTTCGCGACGGGCTCATTCTTGTTGCTCACCGGCGGCGTCGCGCTGGGCGCCTGGGGATACTATTCGCGGCAGCAAGAGGTCATGACGACTGCAAAGCACGAGCGCGATTTCGTGCCCAGCCTGCGTGTCGCGACGGTTAAGGCGAACCCCAGCACCCGATCCGTCACCTTGCCGGCGACGACCGCCGCCTTCACGCAGGCCAACATCTATGCCCGCGCGACCGGCTTTATCGGCAAGCGCAATGTCGACATCGGCGACCGCGTGAAACAAGGCGAGACGCTGGCGGAGCTCGCGGTGCCCGAGCTAGACGACCAGATTTCCCAAAACGTGGCGACGCTCAATCAGCTCCGATCGGCGCTGGAGCAGGCGGAGGCCAACTTGAAGCTCGCACAGGTGACCTGGGGCCGCGACCAGCCGCTGGTCCATGACGGCTGGGAGACCCCGCAGCACGGCACAGTCGACGTGCAGACCCTGAAGGCGGATGACGCCGCTGTTCGCGTCGCGCGGGCCAATGTCGCGGCTCAGGAGAAACTGCTTATGACGCTTCGTCAGGACCGCAACTATGCATTGATCGTCGCGCCGTTCGACGGCGTCATAACACAGCGCAACGTCGACGTCGGCAGTCTGGTGCAGGGCAACGCCAACACCGGCACGTTCATGTTCGAGATCATGTACAAGGACGTGATCCGAGTCTTTGTCTACGTGCCGCAGGACGCCGCCATCGGCGTGGCGCCAGGCGTTGACGTCATCGTGCGTGTGCCCGAAATGCCGAATCGCGAGTTCCCCGGCAAGGTGACCAGGATCGCCGACGCGCTGCAGAGCGGCACGCGAACGCTGTTGACCGAGATCGACCTTCCCAATCCGGACGGCGCGCTGGACCCCGGGGTCTACTGCACCGTCGAGCTCAAGGTTCCACGCCAGGCGCCCTCTTTCGTCGTGCCCGCCGAAGCGATCATCTTCAACCGCGATGGCCTGCAGGTCGCGGTGGTCAACGACGGCAAGGCTGAAATCCGCAAGCTCACAGTGACGCGAGACTTCGGCACATGGGTGGAAGCGGACGCCGGGGTGAAGGCCGGCGAGCGTGTGATCCTCAATCCGCCGGTCACGCTCGTCGACGGCGGCAAGGTGCAGATACGCTCCGACGCTACGGCGACGGACAAATAAGCTGGCAATGGAACGAGCCACAGCAGCGACGGCAAAAATTGCCCATGCAGTGGAGAGCCTCATTCAGATGTAAGGAGACGCAAATGATCACGCTCGGGTACGACTGGAGTCGACAGGGAACCAACGGAGGCGGGAACGAAACGCGAGAGGTGGCGGTCGCGAAAGCGGCAACCGCGAGAGCAAGCACCGCAGGCACGTCGCAGGCCGCGATCTCGTTGGTTGGTGCGCGCCTCTCTGGCGAGTTGAGGGTGAGCGAGGAGGGTTGGCGATATCTATTCGAGAGCGTCCCGGTTGGCGTCACCTTGACCGGTTCGGACCGACGCTACGTCGCCGCGAACCCGGCCTTTCAAAAAATGACCGGCTACTCGGAGGCGGAACTCCGTCACCTCTCGCCCGCCGACATCACCCACGAAGACGATCGAGCCGCCACCGAGGCGATCGTCGCGGCCAATGCTGCAGGTGAGCCCTACGAACAGCGTATCCTGAAGCGATATCGGCGCAAGGACGGCAGCGTAGTCTGGGTGGAGATCGACGCCTTTCTCGCGCCGGTCGACGGAAGCGCGCCTTTCCTTGCCGCGGTCGCGTTTGACATCGCCGAGCGCATACGCGCCGCGGAAGCGCTGAGAAACGCGCAGGCGATCCTTGAGCGAATGGCGCGGCTGACGACGATGGGAGAACTCGCTGCGTCAATCGCCCATGAGATCAATCAATCCTTGGGCGGCGTCGTGACCAATGGCGAGGCTGGTTTGCACTGGCTGAACCCCGAAAAACCCGATCTTGACGAGGCCCGCGACGCGTTTACGCGGATCGTGAGGGATGGAAGACGGGCGGGCGACGTGATCCGTGGGCTGCGGGCGCTCGCCAAGAAGAGCGGACCGGAACTCGCGAAGCTCGACGTCAACGAGGCCATCCGGGAAGCGCTGGCGGTCACCTGCGGCGAGATGCGGCGGCACGACGTCGTGCTGCGCACCGAACTGGCCGCCGGCCTTCGGCCGGTCATGGGCGATCGCGTTCAATTGCAGCAGGTGCTGCTGAACCTGATCATGAACGGCGTCGAAGCGATGCGAAGCATGACGGAACGTCCCAGGGAGCTGACGGTGTCCTCGAGGCTCGGCGAGCAGAGCAGCGTGCTCATCGCGGTCGAGGACACCGGCACGGGGCTGGATCCGGCCGTCGCGGAACACGTCTTTGAACCCTTCTTCACGACGAAAACTGATGGCCTCGGCATGGGACTCGCGATCTGCCGATCGATCGTCGAAGCCCATGGAGGACGCTTGTGGATGTCGCCGCGAACGCCGCACGGCGCCGCCGTCCGCTTCACCGTCCCACTCCGGCTTGAGCAATAGCGCCAGGGCGAAAGAACGCGCATTGCGTCGCACATTCAGCATATGCAGAAGGCGCTGATGCAGATGAACGTTCAACTCCACCACGTGGTGACCGACATGACGGGCACGACGGGGATGCGCATCATCCGGGCGATCGTGGGAGGGTGAGCGCGACCCCATGAAATTGGCGAACTACCGCGACCCGCGCTGTCACGCCTCCGCGGACGAAATCGGCGCGGCGCTCTCCGGCAATTGGCGCGAGGAGCATATCTTTGCGCTGGGCCATGCCTTGGAGCTTTACGACACATACCAATCGAAGATCGCGGAATGCGACGCGCGGGTCGAGGCGGTGTTGAAACGATTGCAGGACGCCGCTGCACGCACAAAGGCCAGAGTCAAACTGTTTGCTCCCCAGTTGGGGCCGCATTCGACCCAAAACGGTCGGTCAGCGTAGCACTAAGTTCTCTCTGAACATTGGGGATCAAGCCGCCCTGAGCGCTGGCTTCCCAAGTTGCTCGATGAGCGCGCCGATCCATGGCACGGCATCTGGCTCCGCCCGCAGCGCCGCGCCGAGTTGAGCGGCGGCGCTTTTCAATGCGGACGCGGAAGCCCGGCGCAGCGCGCCCTCCAGGCTCGCTTTGCCGAACTTCTTGAAGGGCAAATGCACGCTGACGTCCAGACGTTCGAGGCGCACGCCCCAGAATGGCTGGTCGGCGAAGACCGAGCACGCCACCGACGGCAGGCCGGCCGCGGCGATCACAGTGCCGGCGCCGCCATGATGCACGGCCGCGCCGCATTGCGGGAAAAGCGAGCCATGGTCGACGGCGCCCACGACGCGTAAATGATCGGGCAGGTTTTGGCGACCTTCAGGCGCGACCAGCCGGCGACGACAACCGCACGTTCGCCGCGTTTCCCGCGCGACGGACTCGATGATCCCCAGCGTTTCTGAGGGGTCGCGCACGGGCATGCTTCCGAGGCCGAAATACACCGGCGGTTTGCCATTGCGCAGCCACGCGGCAAGTTGCGGATCGGGACCGGCCTCCCCCAAACGGTCGCGCGCCTCGGACGGGAACCGAAGCGCCAACGACAGGCATGGATGGATCCCAGTCGAGCGGCTGCGACACAAGCCGGGGACTGAACCCGTGGACCGTGTATGCGGCCTGTTCTGCAGGGGGTCGAGCAGTGGATCTGTTCACAGCGCCCTTTTGCCGCATTGCCAGCGCGTAAAGCCTCACTATTCGCTTCGCGGCGGGGATTTGAGAAGCTTTTTCAGAACGACGGTCGTGTGGTCGATCAGTGATTGTTGGTATCGATAGAACATTTCGTCACCCATTGGAGTGGCGAACGAATTGGCGTGACGCTGACACCGCGCCCGCAGTCCCGTCAAACGGCCCAAAATGTCTTGCGCCTCTGCCCGCCCTTCTTCGTCGGACAAGGGGTCTTTTCTAGCAAGTTCCTGCGTAGCCGCGTGGATGACGACATCGCCGGCGAGCTTTCTGACTTCGGATTCAAGCTTCTCGCGGGCTGCGTCGATTCGCCAGAGACGAAAGTGGCTAAATCCCCTCATCGCATTGAAGAGCGCCGTCACCGCCATTACGAGATAGACCCAGTACGCGGGCGACATGAGGTTGACCAACCACGGAAAATACCGGTCCGCAAACTCCGGCTCGCCGGTGAGAAAAAACTGCCTCGCTTCCTGTGACAGCGGGAGCGCGGTTACAGAACTCGTTGCGCTCGGCGGGTTGCCGCGCACGAATCCGGCGAGCTCGGCGCTGAGCAACGTCAGAAGCTCAATGCGGTCTGCACGCTTCGCGCATGGACTGGCCACGATCAGCGTATTGACCTGCGGCACAATCCTGTCTGTCGAGGGGGTTTCGCGAACCAGGTCGTAGCGACCTGCAGGCACCTTCCCCAAGCTCAGCCAGGAGTAGCGGCTGATCAGTCCCTGCATATCCCCGAGATCGGCAATGTCGAGGTCGTTCTTGCGAATGATGGCGCGCAGGAACTCTGCATCGTCCCGCATGACGTAGGCGGCCAGATCGAGTTCGCCTTGCGCCGCGAGCCGCGCCTGGTCCTCCAACGCGTGGTACGACAGGCGGACATTGAGCTGCGCCAGATCCGGGTCGGCGAACAATTGGCGCATGAGATAGGCTGTGCCCGATCCCTCTGGACCGATGCCGATCGCGGCTCCGCGCAAATCGGCGAGGCTGGAGGTGGAATGCCCCCTACGCCCCAAGAGCAGCAGCGACTCGGGCTCAGGCAGTCGCCCGAGCAGCTCGAGTCCGGAGCCCGCTGGCACCGGAGCGCCGTCCTGGACGAACGCAAACTTTTCGACGCATTGCTGGCGATCGGCAATCAAGCGGTCGACATTTTCAATCGAGCCCGCTGTGGCGACAGCCTCGAGACGACCTCCGTCGCGCCTGGCTCTATCCGACAGGCGGGAAGCCAATGCATAGTATGCGCCTCCCGGGGAGCCCGCGAGCAGTGACGCGCGAAAAGAGCCGTAATCGCGAACTGGGCCCACAGCCAAAACGACCGCCGCGGCAATCGCCGCAGACCCCATCAGGAGCAGCAAGAGACGCAAGACGCCCCGGGGTCGCCAGGCGGAAGCATCCCCGACTGGCCTTGTTGACTGAATAGGCACGATACCCCGCGCTCTTGGCTGCGACCCCGAACAAGGCTTGCACGCCGATCCGCCGGTCGCTAGCGGGATCGCACAGCAGCAGACTCTGGGCGAGCCGCACGCCCTCCGGCCGCAACATCGCATGGTCTACGACCCGCGGCCGCGATCGGCTCTCGAAAGCCTAAACTGTGATCGTCGCCGCGATCGAAGCCGGCGCCCCGACGCTGGCCGAGGCGTGCGACATCGTCGCGGCCTTTCTCACCATCATCCGCCGAAACCATCGACTGGTCTCGCCCCCTGACGGGAGTGCGCCAGCGCCCTTCGAAGTCATCCCGCTCGATCGGTCGTCGAGCGCACATTCGCGCGCATGACAAGCTGGCGGCGTCTCGTGCGCGAGTGTGAAGAACGCACCGACTGTTCCGAAGCGACGATCCACTCCGCCCTCGGCCTTCTGCTCAGGCGCATCGCTCACGAATAGGCGTTAGGAGACACCCCTCATGCTCCGTTTCGACCCTTCATAGGATCGGCGCAGAAACTCCAGCAAACTGCCGCCGGTTGCGGCGCCGAGGAGGTAGACGACGATCGCCAGTAACGCGAGAGGCGCACGAACATTGAAGCCGAGGAACGACATGGTGACGACTTCAAGATTCTGTACGGCGAAGATCAACGTCGCGACCACGAAGAGAATGATCACGACCAAACAGATCGAGCGCATGCGCTCTCCTCCTCCCGGTAGGGTCCGGCCGCTCGCCCGCAATCGAGAGTACTACATCGTCGCATACCGTTCCAGACGCGGCATTTCAGTGGCGCCTGTCGGCGGCAAGGAATGGCTCGCATCACTATCCTGTCTCGATTTGCAGTTGCGCCGCGTAGAATTTCGTCGACGTTGCTTGCACCTGGACTTCAGCGGCGCCAACGCGGGTCGATGCGCGATCGGAGTACGCCATGCGCGCAAAAAAAGATTTGATGCACCCGTTCGCGTAACGGCATAAAGTCTGCATACGCGCCGTCGTTGAGGCGAGCGAGACTTGCGATCCGAATCTCAGCGTGCTGGCGCTTCGAGCGTACGCGGGAGTCGCAAATGATTGCAATCGACCGTCGCACGATGCTCAAAAACGCTTTGCTTGGCACGCTCGTCACTGCGGCCGGCGTCACGGCCCCACGCGGTGTGGCGGGGCCAATTGAAGCTGAAGCATTTCCCGTCGCGCCTCTAAAGACAAATGATCTTATCGAGGAGGTTCAACGTCGGCGCCGTTGGGTTTGCTGGTGGCAGAGGGGCGGCCGCGTATGCGGCTGGCGCTGGGTCTAACCGCCGGCATTTGCAGGAGCGAGTTCAGTTTGAATCGTTCCTGAGAATACGCCGCTTGTCGTGCAGTCGCGACCTTGATGGTCCGGCCAAACGCGCTTGACCTGCGCGTTGGGCAGAGGATGAATCTACGTCCTTCCGGCTTTCGCCGCACCAGGATGTTGCTGGGCTGCTTACCGGGATGACGTGGATGGCCGAGGTCCGTCTCGTCGATGCGCGGCGCTACGCCAGCGGACCAGCGAGCGACACGTTGCGCCGTAGCAGGCCGACCTCAGCGCCAAACCGTCGCGGTCGGATAGCGAGCGAGTGATCCGTGGGAGAGTTGCATTCCGGTGGCTGGCGCATCGTCGAACGGGCTCTCTAGGTTTCGCTAGGGGTGTCTTCTTCGTGGCGCGCGGCGCCAACGAGGATCGCGCAGCGTCCGCAGTCAAGACTTCCCGCAGCTACAATTTCCGGTTTGTTAGCGTCCTGTGGACAATACTGCCTCAAGAAACCGATAGCATTGGTTATGCGGGCGAAACAATCCGGCTGTCGAGGCAAGATGCGGGCTCCCACCATGGCGAAGTCCATTATGGGATATAATTCAAACAATATCGAAGACGAAGCCTCTCCGCTTTTTGATCCGCGTCAGGGTGATTTCGAGGATAACGCCGCAAGTCCGGAAGTTAGATCGTTGCTCACGATAGCCGGGAGTCTGTTGGTCGAAATCAGCGTTCCAAAACTGCTGTTCGCCTGGACGATCTCGCTGATGTTGCCGGCGGTAGCGCTCGGCCTAACGCCCCTGGTGGCTTCCGCGTGGCTCGCCAAGTTGTGGGGACACATTCTGGCGCTAACGGAAGTCGGCGCCGCACTGGTTCTGGTCGTTGTCGCTACTTTAGGATGGATCGGCTGGCGACCTTTGTTGCGTGTCGCGGAGGTCAACTTCTGGTCGCTCAACGCGCTTGCAGTCCAGCCGGGCTATACCTTTTGCCGTGAAGCGCTGCGCCATCTGGCGGAGCGGATGTTCCGCCAGAACTCGACCGCCACTGGGCTGGCTCGGTTGCGCGCGGCGAGTTCCGCGGGCGCCGGCATCATTGTGTGCGCATGCGCGGCGTCGATAGCCATTCTGGTCTGGCCGAGTTCGCGCTGGATCGGCGCCGTGACTGACCTCCTGGCGCTTCATCGCTTAGTTGAGCCAACGCTTGCCAACGCCGTCGTGCTGGTGTCGGGTTATCTTGCGATCGCGGCGCTCGTTTGGGGCTTGGCGGACGCCAGCATGGACCAGCCGATCGATCTCGCTTCATTCGACACCGCACCGAGCGCCGGCCGTACCTGGCGAATCGTGCATCTCTCAGACCTTCACGTCGTCGGCGAGCGATATGGTTTCCGTATCGAAAGCGGAAGCGGCGGGCCGCGCGGCAACGAACGCCTCGACCGCGTTATGGCCCGCCTCGCCGCCATCCATACCATGCATCCGATTGATCTTGTGCTCGTCAGCGGCGACATGACCGATGCCGGCCGCGCGACCGAATGGGCCGAATTCCTTGACGCCGTGGCGAGGCATCCCACTCTCGCCGAACGCATGATCGTGCTGCCCGGCAATCACGATTTGAACATTGTCGATCGCGCCAATCCAGCGAGGCTCGACCTGCCATTCAGCCCGGGCAAGCGTCTGCGGCAGATGCGGACGCTGTCAGCGATCGCCGCAGTGCAAGGCGATCGCGTACGCGTCGTCGCTGGCGCCGAGCAACATCCGCCGAGGCTCAATGAGTCGCTGGCGCCGCATCGCCCGCGGATCGCGGCCTTCGCTAGGAGTGGCGGCGTGCGCCGCGCCGCTGGGCTCGGCCGCATCTTCGATGGTCAGTTTCCGATGATCCTGCCGCCCGATCGGGAGGACGGTCTCGGCGTCGCCATCCTCAACTCCAACGCCGAAACCCATTTTTCCTTCACCAACGCGCTCGGGCTTGTCTCCGTCGCCCAAGCGAATCGTCTCGCGGCGGCGATCAACGCGTTTCCAAAGGCGATTTGGGTCGTCGCCCTGCATCACCACTTGCTCGAATATCCGATGCCGGTGGTGACATTTTCCGAGCGCGTCGGCACTGCGCTCGTGAATGGCAGCTGGTTCGTACGCAAGCTGAGGCCGTTCGCGGCTCGCGTCGTGGTCATGCACGGCCACCGCCATATCGACTGGGTTGGCGCTTGCGGCGCGCTAAAGATCGTGTCGGCCCCATCGCCGGTCATGGGCGCGACAGACGACGCTCCCACGCATTTCCATATCCACACGCTTTCCGCTGGCCCTGAGGGGCGGCTTTATCTGCTTCCGCCCGAATGCATCGAGATCGCTGGCGTCGAACTTCGATCCGCTGGTTAGATCTATGCGTTTCATCGGCTATCGGTCCGCCAGAGCGGCGAGGCAGAGGCTCGACGGATGCACCCCAAGGGAAGGTTCAGAAGAAGATACTGATCGACGCAGCGAATGATCGGAATTGGCAAGAAATAGCGATTGCAGCCGTCATCAGTTGTTCGATATATTTCCTCTTCCGTCTCTGCAGACGAACGTCAGATAGGTTTCCGTAATGGAGGACCGTCATGACCAATGCTTCAGACGCACTCAGAAATCTTCAAGCCGGTTCCGATACGGCGCCGCTTCGCGCTAAATCGGGCTGGATCATCGCGCTCGGGGTCGTCTATCTGCTCGCCGGGCTTATCGCGCTTGGCAGCGTGGTGACGGCTACCGTTGCAAGCGTCCTGGTCGTCGGCGTGATGATGATCATCGCCGGCGTCGCCGAGGTGTTCAGCGCCTTCCAAATCAAGAGCTGGGGCAAGTTCCTCTTCTGGGCGCTACTCGGTGTGCTCTACATCATCGCCGGTTTTGTCACATTCGAGAATCCGCTGCTCGCCGCCGCGGTGCTCACCCTCATTCTCGGCGCGTCGCTGGTGGCCTCGGGAGTCATGCGGATCATCCTGGCCTTCAGCGTGAAACAGGAAACGCCGTGGATGTGGGTGCTGCTTTCCGGCGTGATCACGCTGCTGCTCGGCCTGCTAATCTTGGCGCACTGGCCGGTCTCGAGCCTCTACATCCTCGGCTTGTTCCTTGGCGTCGATCTCATCATGGCCGGCGCAGCCTGGGTCGGACTTGGCTTCGGCCTGCGCCGCGGTCCTTGAGGCTTAGAGGGCTCAACGCGGCGATCGGGTCGTAGGTCGCCGTCACGTACTGGCGCCAGTCCATTCGCGCTGCGTCGTCGATCATACGAAGGATCAAGACGAGGCATGAGTGGCCTCGTCTTGAATCAGGCGTCGTTCGTCTCCGGCGGGAGAAGATGACGATGAACGAAACAGCGCGCGAACCGGTTCTGGTGGACCTCGCTTTGCAGGGCGGCGGCTCCCACGGCGCGTTCACCTGGGGCGTGCTCGATCGGCTGATCGAGGAGCCTTGGCTGCGGATCGATGGGATCTCCGGCACGTCGGCGGGCGCGATGAATGCAGCCTTGGTGGCGGACGGATGGACGCAAGGCGGAGCCGAAGGCGCACAGGCGGCGCTCGAGGGCTATTGGCGGCGCGTATCGCAGGCTGCGGCGTTCAGCCCGCTGCAGCGCTCGCCGTTGGACCGGATGATGGGCCGCTGGACGCTTGACACGTTGCCCGCCTACCTCGTCATGGACCTGATGGCCCGCGTGCTGTCGCCCTACGATCTCAATCCGTTCGGCCTCAATCCGCTGCGCGCCATCCTTGCCGAAAGCATCAATTTCGACCGAGTCGCCCGTGCGCCAATCAGGCTGTTCATCACCGCGACCAACGTGCGTACCGGGCGCGGCCGTATCTTCCGCAACAAAGAGATCACGGCCGACGTCCTGCTTGCGTCGGCCTGTCTGCCGACCATGTTCAAGGCGATCGAGATCGACGGCGAGCCCTATTGGGATGGCGGCTACGCCGGCAATCCGACCTTGACGCCGCTGGTGCGCGAAAGCGACGCGCACGACACCGTCCTGGTGCAGATCAATCCGCGCGAACGGCCGGACCCGCCGCGCACGGCAAACGAGATTCTCAACCGGCTCAACGAGATTTCCTTCAACTCGCCGCTGATGAAGGAATTGCGCATGATCGCGCTGCTGCGCCAGGTGGCGGACCCCGGACACGGCGAGGGCGCGCGTTGGGCTGGAATGCGCACGCACCGGATTATGAGCGACGCGCTCGCGGATTTCGGCGCGTCGTCGAAGTTGAACGCCGAGTGGGAGTTCGTTTCGTTGCTGAAGGAAGAGGGGCGCAAGAGCGCCGACGCGTTCCTCACGGCCCACGGCGAGGATATTGGAAAGCAGTCCACGGCCGATCTCGACGCGTTAATCGCTGAATGCTGAGGTGATGACTGTGTTGGGGCTTCTCGGCATCCTGATCGGGCTCGGCCTGCTGATTGGGTTCGCCTTTCGGGGCTGGAGCGTATTATTGCTTGCGCCGCTCGCCGCTTTGATCGCGGCGCTGTCCTCCCGCGAGCCGCTGCTCGCTCACTGGACCCAGACCTTCATGGTCAGCGCGGCAGGATTTCTGGCGCAATTCTTTCCGCTCTTCTTGCTTGGCGCGCTGTTCGGCAAGCTGATGGAGGACAGCGGCTCGGTCGCCGCGATCGCGAGCTTTATGACACGGCGGTTCGGCCCGCAGCGGGCCGTGCTGGCGGTGGTGCTCGCCGGCGCGATCGTCACCTATGGCGGCGTCAGTTTGTTCGTCGCCTTTTTCGTACTGGCGCCGATGGCGCAGGAGCTGTTTCGTGTGGCCGGCGTCCCGCGGCGTCTGATGCCGGCGGCGATCGTGCTCGGCACCTCGACCTTCACCATGTCGGCGCTGCCAGGCACGCCGTCGATCCAGAACGCGATCCCGATGCCGTTCTTCGGCACGACGCCCTTTGCTGCGCCGGGCCTCGGCGTTCTGGCGTCGCTGATCATGCTCGGCTTCGGCCTGTGGTGGCTCAATCGCCAAGAGGCCATCGCAAAGAAGAACGGCGAAAGCTTTGGCGATGGGGCGCCCGCGCCGGCCGACCGTCTCGCCGCCGACCAAAAGTTGCGTGAACGGGCCACCACCGCGCAGGCGTTCGATCCACCCGAGATCATCCATGGCGAGGCGACCGACGCGCCGCCTTCGGTCGTGCTCGCCGCGCTGCCTCTCATCGTGGTGATTGTCGTCAATCTCGCGATGTCGTTGTTCGTCCTGCCAGGCCTCGACAGCCGCTTTCTCGCGGAAGCTCGCTGGGGTGAGACGTCGCTCGCAGCGGTCGGTGGCGTGTGGGCCGTAATCACGGCGCTCGCCTGCGCGATCGCGACTGTGCTCGCGGTCAGCTATCGACGGCTGACCAGTCTGCGCGCAACAATGGACGCTGGCGCCAACGCCTCGGTGCTTCCGGCGATGAGCGTCGCGAGCCTAGTCGGCTTCGGCGCCGTGGTGGCGGCGATGCCTGCTTTCGCGGCGGTGCGCGACGCCGTGCTCAGCGTCGGCGGCGGACCGCTGGTGTCGCTCGCAGTCGCCACCAACGTGCTTGCAGCGCTCACCGGCTCGGCGTCGGGCGGGCTGACCATCGCGCTCGACGCGCTCGGCGCGACATACATGACGCGCGCCGCGGAGATTGGGCTCGATCCCGCGCTGCTGCATCGCGTCGCGGTCATCGGTTCGGGCACACTCGATAGCTTGCCGCACAATGGCGCGGTGGTCACGCTGCTCGCGGTCTGCGGGTCGACGCACCGAGACAGCTATCGCGACATCGTCGTCGTCGGAATTATTGGCGCCCTCGTGGCGCTTGTCGCCGTCATCGGGCTCGGCTCCGCGGTGGGTTCGTTCTGAGCCATCGGCTGGGCGTTGCTTCGCGTTCCCAGGTCGACATCGTTCCCGCCGGCAGCGCGAGAAGAGCGGTCTCCGGCCGAATGCGTGCCCTCCTATCCTCTCGCGATGTCCTTGTATATCCGACCGCCCTTCATGATCATTGCTAGATTCGTATCCGGCTTTTCGAGAAGCGCGATGTCGGCGATCGGATCGCCGTTGACGACGAGGAGGTCAGCCAGCGCGTCCTTCTCCACCACCCCCAGCCTTCCCGGATAGGGATTGCGCGGTCCCGACAGGGCGAGGAGTTCGCCATTGACGGAAGTCGCCATCCGGAGAATGTCCGCGTTTTCGTACCACCGCCGCAGATGGGTCAGCATGAGGCCTTGCCGGCTGGCCAGGTCGCTTGAAAAGAGGAGGTCGGAGCCGAACGCGGTCTTGATTTTGTGCTCCTTCACTAGCGGGTAGAGCGTATTCGTGCCCTCGAACACCTGGAGCGCATTGAGCCGGCTCTGACCGGTCAGCCGGCCGGTGTCCTCTTCGCTGAGAAACGGTTGGGTGCTGAGCCATACGCCCTTGTCAGCCATGAGCTTTGCGGTTTCTTCGTCCATGAGATGGCCGTGTTCGATACACTGAGCGCCGACCGCCAGCGCGCGACGGATCGCGGCCGGCGGATAGGCGTGGACGGCGACATACGTATTCCTGTCGGCGGCGGCTTCGACGCCGGCTCGCATCTCCGGTTCGCTGAACGTCAGCATGTCGAGCGTCGTGCGCGGCGACGAGACCCCGCCGCCGCCGACGAGCTTGATCTGGGAGGCCCCCTGCAGGAGCTGCTCGCGGACCCGCAGCCGCACCTCGTCCGCGCTGTCGGCGATATTCGCGGCGCCCTTCTGCTCGAGAAGACTGACCGGACCGCCAGGGCGGCGGGGCAAGTCGGAGAGCGGACGCAAGTCGCCGTGCCCGCCCGTCGTGGTGATCATGGCGCCGCAGGGAAAGATCCGCGGTCCGCGAGCGAGTCCGTCATCGATCGCCTGCTTAAGCGCGAACGAGGGTCCGCCGAGGTCGCGAACCGTGGTGAAGCCGCGCATGAGGGTGCGTTCGGCCTCGGCCGCAGCGGCGAGAAAAATGTAGCTGATATCAGCGGACAGCAGGCTTGAAACGCTCAGACCCGCGAAGATCGCGTGCCAATGCGCGTCGATCAGGCCGGGCATGACCGTACGGCCGCCGCAGTCGATGACCCTCGCCCCTTCCTGAGCGCCGAGTTCGCCAGAGTCGATCGCCTTGATCCGATCCCCCTCGACAAGCAGGCGTAGCCCGGCGCGCAACGAAGCGGATCGCCCGTCGAACAGTCGGAAGTTCGTAAAAATGATCGGTGGAGCAGCCGCTTCGGGCTCCGCCGCGACGCGGCGCACGAATCCTAGGGTTGCAAGGGAAGCGCCCAGTCCAGCCACGACCCCCCGCCGGGAAAGACCGGCGTCGATCCGACGGCTCGCCGATTGGATGAGCGGGCTGCAGCAGGCGCAGCTACCGACGCTGCCCGTCTGATGGTCATCGAGCGGCATGCAGGAATACATCTGAGCCTCCGAGAAACCGGCGCCACGAATCCGCGACGCAGCGAAGCGCGCACTCGCCGCGGACCGGCCGCCTCCTAACGCTCAGCTGGTCCAGCAACGAAGAGGCGGTTTTCGAGCGCCGCCCCTTCCTCATTCGGCGAAGACAATCACGAGCAGCGAACGCGGCCCCAAGCCTGCTCCTGCGCCGGATCGGGCACGTACGCCTATTCTCGAAACGACCTCTCAGTCGAAGTCACGACGACGAAGCCGGTATAGCCGATTGCACACCGGCCAAAGCGGCCTGCAGCGCGGCCTCTTTCGTGTGATCAAGCGAAGTCTTGAGCACCGTGCCGCCTTCACCCTTGAGGCCTTCGAGCACCTTATCTGCTGTGACCTTCCGCGCCAGCACGAATAGCGCCGCTGTTCCCGGCTGAATGGCGGCGGCCGCGTCCTTCATCCATTTGTCGTCGAGGCCGACATCGGTCAAATAGCCGCCAAGGCTGCCTGAGGCGGCGCCAAGGGCAGCGCCAGCCAGAGGCATCAGGAAGATCAGACCGATCAGCGCGCCCCAGAATGCGCCCCCTACGGCGCCTGCAGCAGTCGTATTGAAGAGCTGGTTCAGCTTGATCCGTCCCTGATCATCCTTGACGGCGATCACCGCGTCGCCCAATTCGATCAGATATTCCTTCTGCATGGCCAGCAGCTTCTGGCGGACCTCCTCCGCCTTAGCTTCGGTCGGAAAAGCGACTACGACGAGATCACTCATATTACGCGCCTCCTTTTGGTCTTGAAAGCGCCCTTTGCGCCAAGCATGGCCTGCGCCATGCGGTCATAGTTGGCCGCCGGCCCGCCCCAGTTGACCGCCTTCGACCGCGCGACGCTCGATGACGCGGTGTGCGAGGTCGTCGACAGAAAGTGTTGTCATGATCATGGCTTTATTCCTGTCGCTGTAGACCTGATCGGCTACAGCAGGGCTAGGCGGCCGCGGCCATCCTTGCCGGTGTTTGGCATCCGCCTGGCAGCGCCCGGCGGCAACGATCAGACATCAATCGATAGACGCTGAGGGAGAATGAAACTACTCAACCGGTGCAAACATTACGCAAATTGCGCAATTGAATGAGCGAACTCGGCGCCGCCGCTCGCCCTCTGAATTGGAGGGGGTTGGTGAAGCGCCAGCGCACGCCATTCCGACGCCCGCGCGCCAAGTCTGAGGGTCCGCTCTCCCCCCGAGGACTAAACCGCTCTCGCGGTAGGTGCGTCGAGTTGCGGCGGGAAAGCGGCGAGGGCTGAAGACGAACGCAACGACTGCGCCTGTTTCAAGATCGTGGGGTTTCGACCCCATGCGAGACAGGAGCTTTCGCGATGATCGACAAGCCCATCAGCCCGTTGCGTCAGCGCATGATCGACGACATGACGGCGCGCCGGTTCAAGGAGAAGGCGCAGAAGGATTACATCGGGCGCGTCAGGGCCTTCGCGGCTTTCCTCGGTCGTTCGCCGGATACTGCCACGAGCGGATACCTTCGCCGCTTTCAGGTCCACATGGCGCGGCAGCAGATCGGCGTCCCCACCCTCAACGCCGCCATCGCCGCGCTGCGGTTCTTCTTCAACGTGACGCTGGAACGGCCGGACCTCGTTCGTCCTCTGACGAGCGTGCACAAGCCGCGCACGGCGCCGGTCGTGTTGAGCCAGGAGGAAGTGGTCCGGCTCCTCGAAGCCGCGCCCGGCCTGAAGTACAAGGCCGCGGGAGTCGCCTACGGGGCGGGCCTGCGCGTGTCCGAGGTCGTGGCGCTGAAGGTGACCGACATCGACAGCGAGCGGATGACCTTGCGGGTCGAGCAGGGCAAGGGGCAGCGCGATCGCTTCGTCATGCTCTCCCCACAACTGCTGGAACTGCTGCGTGCCTGGTGGAAAGCGGCGCGGCCGCAGGCCTGCCTGTTCCCGGGTCAGAACCCGGTCAATCCGATGACCGCCCGCCAACTCGGCCGCTCGGCCACCCCAAGCTGGAGACGACGGCGCTCTACACCCGCGTCGCCGTCAACACGATCCGCGACGTCACCAGCCCCTTGGAACGGCTGGGGGTGAACCTGATGGGGCAATCCCCGCCCGCCTGAGCGCCGCCGCATGGCGCGGCCTCGCCTGGAGGTCGCCGACGTCTTTCGCGCCCATGGCGCGGCGTGGCGCAAAGCCAACGCCGGCCACGTCAGCCTCGGCCAATTGAAGGTCATGTCGGCGATCGAGACCTGCCGCACCGCCGCGCTCGGCGGCCACGTCGAGCGCTGCGAGGACTGCGCGCACACGCGCGTCGCCTACAACTCCTGCCGCAATCGCCACTGCCCGAAGTGTCAGGCCGCGGCCGCGCGGCAATGGCTCACCGAGCGCGAGGCCGAGTTGCTGCCGGTTCCCTACTATCACGTCGTCTTCACCCTGCCGGCGGCGATCGGCGCTCTCGCCTTCCACAACAAGGCCGCTGCCTACGACCTGTTGTTCAGGACCGCCGCCGAGACCCTGACCACCATCGCCGCCGATCCCAAGCATCTGGGCGGGATACAGCGACATTTTCCGGAGGAGAAACGGAAGATCGCTCAGGCCGCGACATGGCGCTCGCGAGAGTTGCGCCTCGCGGCTCGCGCGCATAAAATACAAAAAAACGAAGTCTAGGGAGGGTGAGGATGTTTGTCCCGCACGAGCCCTGGCTCGTCGCGTTGTCCATAGCGATAGCCGTTCAGGGTGCTTTCGTCGGACTTTCGCTGGCGCGCGGATTGGAGTGCGCGGAAGGTTTTCGCCGCCGCCTCGCGCTCGCAGGAGCGTCTTTCACCCTCGCCACCGGCGTCTGGTCGATGCATTTCGTCGGCATGCTCGCGGCGAACTTTCCCTCGGCGAGCGACTATCTGGTTTTACCGACTCTCGTCTCCTTCCTCATCTGTGTGATCGTCGTCGGCATCGGTGTCTACGCTGCCCATGCCGACGGGACGCCCGCCATGCGCATCGGCGCAGGATCCGTGGCGATGGGGCTCGGCATCAGCCTGATGCATTACGTCGGCATGTCAGCCGTTCACCTCGCGGGCCCGACGCACCAGGAGACGCCCTACGTCGCCGCCTCGGTCGCAGTCTCGATCGGAGCGAGCGCGCTCGCGCTGTGGGCGCTCGATAGCCGTCCCACCAAGAGCCGCTTGTTCCTCGGCGCGCTCGTTCTAGGGCTGGCGATCTCGGGCATGCACTATACGGCGATGGCCGGAATGCGCCTCGATCCGCAATGCTTCGACGCCGCGCGCTTCGTTGGCGCGGAATCGGCGCTCTCGCGCAACACATTGGCGCTGCTGACGACCTTGGTCGCCTTCGGTGTCTCCGGCGCCTTTCTTTTGTCTCTCGTGCCGGACGGTCATCCACTCGGCTCCGAGCGCCGCGCTCCGCTCCTCGCCGAGCCGCTGACCATGGCGTTCGCGGGCGCGCCCGGCTCGATCGCATCGCACCCGCCGCAGGTCGTTTCCGCCGTCTCGGCGCCTTCCCAATCGCGGGAGGCCATCCGCGTCGAAAAGGACGGGCGCTGGCGGGAGATCGCGCCGGACGAAATCTACGCGGTGCGCGCCAATGCGCATTACACATACATCTACGACGGCGAGCAGGAGTATTTCTGCAACCTCCCGATCAGCGCGCTCGAAGAGCGCCTCGATCCGAAGGCTTTTTTCAGGGTCCATCGCAGCCATATCCTTGCCATCCGCCACGTCGCGCGAGTCAAACGAGCGGGCGAGAACGGCGTCGCGGAAATCGGTGTTCCGGTGCGATGCAGCATTCCCATCGCGCGCGCGCACTATCGCGAGGTCAAGCGGCTCATCGAGGCGGCCGCGAACTGACCTTGGCTCGGCCATTCGTGCGTCAAGTCAGCGAACCTGACGCAATTCGTGCAAAACGGCCGCGACTGGCGCCATTTTTCCGTCGTCAATTCAAGCCGTGTTGATTGTGCGGCGCCCAGAGCGCGACTCTTGGCATGCGACTCCGCGCAATCGGAGCGGGCGACGTTCAGGGGAGGGTGCTCTTGATACCCGGCGCTTTCGACTATCATCGACCCGCCAGCCTCGGCGACGCGATTGGCCTTCTGAGCACGCTCGACGCCGACGCCCGCGTCATCGCGGGCGGCCACAGCCTGATCCCGATGATGAAGTTGCGGCTCGCCGCGCCGACCCACCTCGTCGACCTCGCGGGCATCGCCGAGTTGAAAGGCGTGAGCCTCGATGGCGGCGACGTCGTCATCGGCGCGATGACCACGCAGCATGAATTGATTGCGAGCGAGGTCCTTGCAGTCCATGCGCCGGTCATCCGGGAGACGTCGCTGCTGATCGCCGATCCGCAAGTGCGTTACATGGGCACGATCGGCGGCAATGTCGCCAATGGCGACCCCGGCAACGACATGCCCGCGCTGATGATGGCTCTCGGCGCGAGCTACGTGCTGCGCGGTCGCGACGGCGAGCGACAAGTCGCGGCGCGCGAGTATTACCAGGGCGCCTATACGACCGCCGCTGCGCCGGGCGAAATTCTCACCGCGATCCGCTTTCCCGCTCCGCCGGCGCGCCACGGCTATGCCTACGAGAAGCTGAAGCGCAAGGTCGGCGACTATGCAACCGCCGCCGCTGCGGTGATCCTCACGGTCGAAGCCGGCAGGATCGCGACTTGCGCGATCGGTCTCACCAATGTCGCGGAGACCCCGCTCTTCGCCGGAGCCGCCGCGCAGGCGGTCATTGGCGCGACGCTCGACACATCCAGCCTCGCGAGAGCCGGGGCGGCCGCCGAGAGGATCGCCAGCCCGGCCGCCGACGGGCGCGGCTCCATCGAATACCGCACGAAAATGGCGGGCGTGATGACGGTTCGCGCTTTGAGCCGCGCCTTCGCCCGCGCGACCGCCTGAGGGAAACGACATGTCGAAGAGCAACGTCAGCATGACGGTCAACGGCAGAAGCGTCTCGGCCGAGGTCGAGCCGCGCACGCTGCTCGTCCACTAT